>JACPKR010000045.1 GCA_016186945.1 Deltaproteobacteria bacterium
AACTTTTTCCGAGGAGTTAACCAGCCTGCAGAGGCTGGTGCTCGAATTGCTGAAAGTCTCACCTGCCGCCTACCACTAATAAAGATCCTACGACACGGCGGGGGAGAAAAAACTTACACCGCCAAAGTGCGGAATGAGGGCTATAAGAGACTTGAGATTGGTGATGACAACGTGTTTCTTTTGAAGAGCGGAGTCAGACAGAAGATACTGCAATGCTTGTTTGTGAAAGACTTCCATAAGATCAGTCTGCGCAGTCGGCACGACAAACAATGCCCATGGATAATAGTCCTTACTTTGAGGAACAAAAGTGGGAGATTCGTTACCACCCGCATAAACTAGAAATTCGTCTTCCTCAAATCCCATTGCCAACGTCAGAAAGCTTGAGCCCAGAGTGCGAAGTGAGGTGTCGTTTTCAATAGACCCGCTCCGAAAGTAATGATCAATGTTGGATGAACCAGCTTCGTTAGCGACCCTCGATAAAAATTCCAAAAACTGAGGCGCTCTACTTTTCTTGAGTGCATCTTTTTCCGTTATCTTCTTGTTTGCTTTCATAAGCAACCTTCATATCCGTTCCGGGGCCTTCAGTCCGCTTGGAAAACCATCCACATTTTGTGGTAATGCAATCGGAGCGTGGCAGGATGCTCTTAACCTTAAATAGAAAACACGCCAATATTATTGATGAAAATAAGAAATAGGCAGATTACGCTAACGATCTAGGGATAAAATAAATTGCCCTACAACTGGAGGGTTCGAAGGAAAGTCACTTCCACTTGCAACTTAGCCCTGTGGCCTCAATCTGGTAACAGACGACCTCTTGATTTTCGCATCGGAGGAAGTCCCAGGTGTTGAGGTACCTGCATGACATCTTGTATTCATCGGACTCCGGCTCAACGGCAAAGGACTTCCCACACGCCTGGGTAAGAGCCATTATTAACAGTGAAAGAATGATCTTTTTCATCGCTCTCTCCTTTTCTCAAGAATCCTTGGTCAATTCCCTCGTCCCGTACTCCCCTTCATTCTGCACCAGTCGACCTTTTTCTTTGTGCCACCGTCATAGGGGACTGCATAGCCTTTCGCCAACAGGAGATCGGAAAGGTCGGCGCCATCCGCAACAACTTTGGCGACGATTCTAAAGTACTTATCCCGCTTCACGTCGATGAGGTCTACCCTTCGCGCGCGGGTTAGAAGCGCTTTGACATAGTCACGCGCAACTGTCGCCAGTTTCGTTTCACAGGAACTCCCTGTCTTGATTTCAGGAGTATCGGCTCCGTCGAGCCGTACAGCGATGTCGTCTCCAAGCAAGGGATGGACCCCAGGGATATCAAAGGTCATGGTGTCCCCGTCGTAGTTTTTCACATAGAGCGCACAGGGAAATGATGACTCGGTAGGCGCACAACTGTTCCCCTCAGCCAGGACAGCCGCAGGCATTAGGACAAAAGCGGTAACGAGGAACATTGAACCAAGGTATTTACTCATAGGTTCCCCCTTTTCTCTTTATCATGGGTCGGAGGAAGGCGTGTCAGGAGAGGTCACAAAGGAAATTTTTTCAAAATTCAATTGACAAAATTGGAAAAAGTTTAGGTGCTATTTATCTGCTTTTCTAGGCTTTCAAGCCCATTTGCAATCTCAGTGAACGTGGGTCGGGATCCAAAAAACATATCACCCATTTTCTCATAGTCATCTTCAAGCTTCTCTAAAAGCTCCTTGTTTGGGGCCAACCTCAGCGTTCCTACTTTGGCTTCGTCGTATTCTGCCCACGCTGCATGATAAAAAAGATTCTTGTGTTGAGCTACGGCAGCTAATAACTCTATCTGTTTAACAGCCGATTTCCCGTATGAGGATTTGGCGAGCATGTAAAGGTCATAATAGTGACGAGATTGATCGGGACGTAGCCTCTTTTGACCACCATAGAAAATGGAATGCAGGATAGTGGCTTTTTCCCAAAAAGTACGTTCCGCTTTAAGCACAGTGACTTTTGCAACAGCGTCTTTGACGCCCTTTTGAAGAGCCTTCGATAGATAACTTTCGACCTCAGCGATCTGACTTGGCCAAGTTTCCGCTCTTGCTCCAAATTCGATTCGAACCGCAGGTTGAAAAGATGTCCGCCTCCAACCCTTTCCAGTAGTGGGAAATTCGAAAAGTAGCGTCATTGAATCTTTTGAATCAAGCCTCAATTGCCAACGCTTTTGTGCGCCGAGAGTTCTGTCAAGCTCAGTTTTCAATGTAGGTTGAATGACCTCCTGGATTCTTTTTGCGCAAACCCTGTTTAGTTCCTCGAGCGCTGTTTCCCTCTTGCTGCGTGATCCTGCCTGCTTAGGGTCGTTGAAACCTTCAAAGCCCAGATGTTTGCGATCTATCGAAAGATCAATATCCTCGGAAAAGCGATCGATAAGCTTGTAGACCTTCGATAGAGATGTACCACCCTTAAATGTGAACCACTCGTGCATAGGGGCTTTGGAAAATAGGATCCTGAGGATCAACGTTACCCAGAAGTCCTTTTCCACCATCGCCACACCCAATCCAGACTCTTGGCTTGCTTGATCAAAATAGACTTGTCTCTCTTGATTTGTTTTTGCAGCTAACTCAAACATCATTTTCTTTCTTCTTAATAAGATAACGAAAGATGTCAGCGATCCACGCTGGAGATGCGTACCGGACATCTGCTCTTAATTGTTTGATTTGTTCATCCGAAATTCGCTTCCGGAAGCCAGACAACTCCTTTTTCCCAATATTCCCTTTACCTATATACCGTAAAGCCTGAATCAAGAGACCCGAAAAACGTCCTGCTGTTGCCATGTTACGGAGCGTTGTATTCCTTAGCTCGATCGTGATTTTGCCAACTTTAACAATTCGGGCTTTGCGATCGGTTAAGTACACAATTTTCGCCGGAACCTGATTCGAAAATCCGAGTATGTTCGCAGCATATGCACCCGTCGGCTGAATTTTCGCCTTATCCTTTCTTGCAAGTGCACGAGCTATGTCTTCTGGAGGGGCTGCTAATTTTCCAAGTGCTTTGTGAATCCGTGGATAGTCGTAAATTCCCCTTGTGAGTCGTCGAATGATCTTCTTTTCAGTAAGACGTGAAAGTGCTGTATGAATTGCTATATCACTACCTAAATCGGCAAGATCCGCGGGAGAGAAAACCCAACCCCTTTTGTGGCCATAAACTCTACTTTTTACCTTATTTTCAACAGATTGTGTCAATTTCTAAAGCCTATTTTTGTAAGGAAAAAGGAGCCTTTTCCTTACAAGGATAACACAGTAGCCCTATTCCAGCAAAGCTCGGTAAATCTCGACCATCGCAAGGGTGTCGAGTTTGCAGTATTCCCGGAGGTTTTTCCTGAGTGCCTGCTTTTCCGTGGAGTTGATCGTCGGATCACGTAATTTCAGGTAGGCCAGCAACGCTCCGGTGCCTTCGGCAATCTCCATCCCGTCGTATGTCAATGTTGGCACAAGAGCCGGGAGAACTTTTTTGATCGAAAATGACCCGTTAAAGTCCGGGTGATAAAGGTGATCGCAAACAAGACGGTAGAGATCGAAAATTCGCGCATTCAGGTTCTGAATTTCCACGGAAAAGTCGGGGAAATGTTCAGCCAGGCTGCTTAGAATCCCTTTCTCAAACTTCTCAAAATATACGACGATTGTTCCTTCGCCCCGGACAGTGTCAAGCAATGTCGTTACGAATTCTTTACGGGGATCCTCCATGCCTTCAATCAAAAACTCCCTGTGATCCAGCTTTCCGCTCTTATCCATTCGATGAACCGACAACTGGAACGGAATTTGCTGCCAGGGACGTGATCCCGGGAAGATCGGAAGGGCAGGGTTGCAAGTTTCGAAGTCCATGAAGTAGAGAGGAAACTCAAGGGTGGAGAGGAGATCTGAGATTTCAGAACTCTTGAAGATTTTCCCCGACGCTACCGCATCACGAATCCGTGCTTGAATAGGCGTGAGATCGAAATCCACAGGAATATCAGAAATTCGCTCGATCCCCTTCTGCCTTAATAACGAAAGTTTCTTATCGGAAATCCGAGGAAGCATAGTGATATGTCCTTCCGGAAGTCCAATGCGGCAGAAACCGTAGAAGTCGCATTTATGTGGGTTCTTGCACTGCGGGCCGATGGGAATTGCGGGCGTGGTATCCTCGGAAAGTACCTTCTTCATCCTACCGATCAGATGCGGAACCTCTGCCATTTTCTTCTCGACTTCCTCCGTAACATCACTGATCGCAAATAGAGCCTTCAAGTCGTAGCCACCGCCAGGATACACATAGTCAGGGTTAAGGTGCATAAGTGAACAAGTTCTTACATCGTAACCCAATCCTTTCACAACATGGGCTTGAATCGCAAGGTCAGGAATATGCTCGCGCTTGGGTTGGGTTGATGACTTCACCTCAATCAAATCGACAGTCCCATCGGAATTGATTCGCAAGACGTCGACCCGTGTTCGTATGTTGTCGAAAGTAAATGCAGCTTCGAAAATGTGCCTTGCGGAACGATCTTTTATCTTTTCGGCTGTCCTCATAACAGCCAAATCATGCTCGAAGTAGCTCTCCCCGATTAAAAAACCATCCTCGAAATATTGTCGCGCAAGTTCTCCCACCTTGGTTCCGGTCTCTATGATGTATTGACCATGCTCGCTTCGCTCATCCATGTCTTTTTTCTGATAAGCGTGAAGATAGAGAGATTTCAGACACTGGACGCCGTGCATAAAAAGCGATTTCGACAATTGCGGCTTTGTTTTCATATAGCCCTTATCCCGTCTTCTTATAAAGATTGATCAGCTTCTCGGTCTCTTCCTTTATTCTATCAACAAGTTCAATTGGTTTAAGAACAAGCATCTCGGCTCCGAATCCCATGATCCAGTGGATAAGTTCCGGGGTGATTGCTACATCAAAATGCACCTCAACGGAGCCATCCCCTCGCGAAATAACCCGCTGGGAAGGGTGCCACCTTCTTTCCTTGATATAGTTGGCCAGCAATTGCGAAGCTTGCAACACAACACTGACGGGATTGGCTCCATGATAAACCCCAAAACTAGACTCGAAGTATTTTTCGGGGTCTTCCAAGACACCATCGAAGGGATCTTCAAGCATCTTCGCGTCTGTCATGCGAGGTATTGCGTATATCTTGTTGGTCCCACTTTCCAAATCCTCCGCTACGAGATAAAGCGATCCCTTAGCGAAATAAATAAACTGCGGCCCAACCGTTCGTTCCATGCCGTCTGGTTTGTTTACTGATTTGTAAGAAAATCGAAGCTTCTGTCTCTCAGCACACGCTGAACGCACAGTCTCTAAAGTATCGGGGTCGATCCCAAGCCCCCAACGGGGACCAGCTTCAAAAATTAGCTCTCGACCAATCTCATCAAGATATTCTTGTCCACTTCCGCTGATCTTCTCTTCGATTTTTGTGAACGTAGAAATCAGGTCAGCGTAGAAGGGCGTATCCTTAAGAGGGGACAGCACGTTCCGAGCAAAGTAAAGAGCCAACAATTCTCGGGCTGAGAAGATCAGATAATTGTTGAGCTTTGTCGTTTTTTCGAGAGTCCACCTTGCTCCATAGCTTTCATCCTTACCCTTTTCCTCAAGGGGAAAGCGCGCGGCACGTAGGGCCTCAAGATCCCTGTATACGGTTCTCTTTCCAACGTCGAAGCCTCGATCCTGAAGGCGGATCACTAAATCACCTGCGCTAAGCCCTTGAGGCGCACCCTCAAGGATCGACAGAATCCTATAAATTCTAGCAACTTGTGTATTTCTTCCCTTCAACCCTCACCCCCAATTTATTTCATTCGGATTTTTTGTCCTCCATGATTAACAAAAAACGATTCGGGGAAAGGAGCGTCAAAGAAGGACATTCGCACTGTCCCTTTTTTTGAGTTCGGACCTCAGATGACACAAAGTTTAGCGAACAGAGATTAGAAGGTCAGAGAAGAACAACGACGAGAATCCAATGTTTCTTTTGAAAAATTCTTTTTAAGGAGAGAGAAAGGGAACGGAATACCGGTGATATCGATTTTTTTTGGGATCAGTTTGTTTTTAGCGTTGACTTTCGTTTGTTACAGAAAAAGCTAGGCATATCATATGTTCAGAATCTGGATGAACAGGTTCTTGAAGTCGCGTTGAACGACATCATTACTTTCATTTTCACCAATCATGGGACAACAGGCCGCGGCTACAGAATTTGCGAATAATCATGAGCAGCTATTCCGTCCTTTTGTTAATCCTATCCTAGATCACATTACTGGCTGTGTCAGAATTGAGCTTTGCCTGTCGGCCCGCTGATGTTATCCATCCAGTTCCCACCTCAATGCGATGTGTTCGCAATCGAGCTTCTTTCTTTTTTGAAAACTGACGCCACCAACTTGATGATAAAAGCCGATTGCATTCGTGTTTGCCTCCAAGACCCAGAGATAGGTGCTATGACAACCTTGAGATCGTAGCCATCTAAAAGTATCATTCAGGAGTGCTTTGCCGATCCCCTTTTTTTGAACTTCTTTGAGGATGTTGATTGCGTAAATTTCTGAATCGGCTTCGATATCGTTGTCACGTTTATCTGTCGATGCGAAGATAAAACCGGCTATCCGATCATCGACAACTGCAAGCTCAATGAACCGGCGATTATCGCATTTCGTTATTGTATTCTTCCACTGCTCAATTCGGCTTTCGAGACTGCGGCCATGAATAACTTCGTCAGAAAGGAGGCCCGTGTATGTGTCCTCCCAAACTTTCAAATGCAGCTTGGCCAGGTCTTCAGCGTCATCTATCTTCGGTTGTCGATATTGAGTGTTCATGACTCGGTCCTAAAAGTTGCCACCAACCGGTGCACAAGCATCATGCACAGAAAGACCAAACCTAATCTATACATCACTTTTAACCACGTTACATGGTTTGTCTGTGCTCTTTCAAGAAGCTCCGCCTTTTTATCCATCAGATCTTTATTTGCATCTTCATTGTCGGCCCAGGCGGGGTTCAGATGCTTCTTTTTATACCATTCGTTCTTGTAAACACGCGAAGCAGGGTCCTCGTAACGAGATTTTGCGTTCAGGTAGGAAGCTCGAGTCCTATCTGCCTTGTCCTGAAGAAAAATCATTTCCACGTTGGTTGATGCAGCTTCATACCTTGATGCGAGTTCATCCTCGAAGGTACCTGAAATTACAAAGTAGGTTTCATAAACACCAGCGTAGAGGCAGAGTAATAAAGCCAATTTAGACTTTGACCCGGCATATATTCCAGAAAAGCCAATCATCATCAGGATTGAGCCAACGGCGACAAGCGAAGGTTGCGAAAACCCAGCAGAATCGTAGAGTCCGAGTGACTGCTGCCACAAGAGTCCTGTTGCCATTAGTGTGCCAAACAACGAAAGCACAGCTTTGGGTATCGATCGAGCAAGCCTTTCCCCATCGACACCGGCGATGGCCCGTTTAAATCCTCCGATCAGGTTCCTCCCCGTTGACCAATTAAATGAGCCTGTCTCTTCTGCGCTCAACACCTTCAGCTTCTCCTTTCTTGAGTTGACGTTTGTGGCAACTGACGGACGGGGGTTCAGACTTTCGGATTGGGAGGTCGGCTCGGATTTGGAACTTGGGTCTGGTCTGGAGATTTGGATGGCTCCAGATGTTTGGAATTTCGAACTTCGACGACGATCATAAGCACGCTGCCGGAATCGTTTCAGAAACTGACGCTCGTTGGCTGTGTACTTATTGTCTCTTAGCAGCGGGTTGAGGGACCCGATGAGCTTTTCCAAATCTGTATAAGAATTGGAACGGTCCAGATATTTTTCCAACTGTTTTTTCAGATCTTGAAAATCCAGATTTCCAAATTCAAAATCCGATCCAAATTCCAAAATTCTAGCTCCAGACACTTTAACCTCCTGATCTGATTCAATTCCAATTTTGGAAGTTCGTTTGGATTTGGAAATTTGAATTCCAAATCTCTGACTATATTTTACGAGTAACGAGATTTAAATAGCAAGCTATTCCAAATAGAATTTTTTCTTCGATACGAGTACAATAAAAGCAGCGCGACATTTTTTCGAAGGAGAAAGCTAATGAGTGGGGTCAAGGGAAAGTCTGGAAGGAAAGTTTCAGTGCCCCCACCATGGGGGCCACTCTACAAATCTATTGGAAGCCAAGAGAAGCTTGCTTTCAAATTGGGTGTATCCAAAGCCACGGTGGGAAAATGGTGCAAAGGCACGCACAGAATTCCTGAACTTGCCCGCAAGGAGATTTTGAGACTTTGCAAATACTATCGAATTAACGAGGGCCTTGAACAAATTCAAGGATTAGGTCAGTAATGAGAATAGGATCTATTTATATCCCAGATCGCGAATTTGACTTCCAGTTTGTTCGAAGCCCGGGTGCCGGTGGTCAGAACGTTAACAAGATCAATAGTAAAGCTGTGTTGCGGTGGAACGTTATAAACACCCCCAGCTTGTCAGAGGCTGCGCGTCAGCGTTTCCTAGCGCGATGGGCAAAGCGGGTTGCCTCTAACGGTGATGTCGTGATTACGAGTAGCCGTTTCCGTGACCAGTTGAGAAACAAACAGGATGTTCTCGAAAAGCTCGTTAAATTAATAGAAGCTATCGCTTCTCCCCCGAAAAAACGCAAAAAGACGAAACCAACTAAAGCGTCCAAAGAAAGGCGCCTTCGGGAAAAAAAGCAACGCTCTGAAATCAAGTCTAGGCGACAAACCAAAGCTTATGAGTGAGGATACCAGGAACAAACAATTCCACCGACAGAACTGCCAGAACTCGCTAAGTACGCTTTATTGCAAGTCTCTCGTAATTTGTTGCAGCTTGTCAAAACTGCGGCGTGTCGAGCCGATGGCCACTGTAACTCCATATTTTTGAAAGCAAATCGATCGATTTTGTTTTGTCACCTGGGTCAGTTGGAAGAAATGACTCTTCACATCATTCCGACAATAGCGCAAAGATATCGACCTGATTGCCGTCAGGATCCAACACGGAACAGTAGCGTTGTCCCCAGAAAGCATCCCAAGGTTCTTTTACAGCCTTAAAACCAGCACCGATTAGGTTTGCGTAGACTTTGTTGACCGTTGTTGGAGTTTCTTGCTTGAAACACAAAATAACACCTGACCCCGATGGCTTCTTCCATTTCGGATTTAGTTTCTTAACCAAGTCAACTGAATCAAGCATGATCCGAACTCCGCTTGGGGTTTGACCTTCTACGTGGTCGCCACTTCCAATCTCCTGAAAGCTAACACCCAAGAGTCCATAGAATCGAACAGAATCCTGTATATTTTCGCTGACAATTCCAATTGCGTCTAAACTCATTTGATTTTCTCCAGTCCACTGAAGTTTACGTTCTGTCATCTGTTGTCAGTTTTCCGATTGAAACCTCAAAATTCTCGTACAAACCAGATATCACGAGACAAATCACACCATGAGATGACTTCTGTCAGTTCTGCGGGTGATTTTTGCAGGTAGGCGAGTCCGTTTCAGAAGTCCTTCGATCATTTCAGCCATCCACACCTGTTCTTCTTCGGGAAGGCTGTTTAGTCTACCCGTAATGTTCTTCATCCTGTCACTTACAGCAGATGGCGCACGGGATAGTTTGTAAAGCTCCAATTCTTTCTCCGCTTCGGTAACCACATCTCCCATAGAAACCGGCAGTGCCCTGCAAACCTCATATAGACACCGAAAGGTGATGTCACGAGAAGGATACTTCTCAACCTTTGCGACAATCCCCTGATTTTTTCCCATGACCTGCGCCAACTGCCTTTGTGTCATTCCTCTTGCCATGCGCACGCGCGCAAGATTTTCACCCATTCGCCTCAACAACGCTTCGTATTCATCAAATATTCTTCCTGGTTCCGTCATCCCATGCCCCCCAACAAAAAAAAATGCGATCCGAAGCTTGACTCCACTTAGAAAGTGGAGCGACCATCAACATTAGTATCGCACTCAAAACTGAAGAAACACAATCAAAAGCGGAGGCAAGGATGCAAAACGTACGCAAAACCCCCCAAGAATGGGCAACATTGTTTGCTCGGCGAGGTTGGCCGGTAATCCCCATTCATTACCCTATCGGAAAAGACCAATGTAGCTGCCGCAAGCCCGTATGTGCCAGCACGGCAAAACACCCGATGACACCAAACGGACTGAAAAACGCGAGCAGAGGTGCTGCGACTGTGTTGCACTGGTGGGAAGAGACACCGAATGCTAACATCGGCATCCTTACCGGTCAGGAGTCCGGGCTTGTGGTTCTGGATATTGACCCAAGACACGGGGGAGATGAGTCACTTGCAAAGCTAGAATCTGAGAATAGGAGACTGCCCGAAACCTTGAAGGTCAAGACTGGTGGCAACGGTTGGCATTATTACTTTCGGCACCCCGGGGGAAAGATTCCCAACAAAGCTAACCTGCGTAGCGGTCTCGATATTAGAGGCGACGGTGGTTACATCATTGCGCCACCAAGTACCCACGCAAATCTTCAGACCTACATGTGGGTTGAGCCAGACCTGGAACCTGCGCCCCTTCCCGAATGGCTCCATAGCTTGATGATTAGCCCAGCTAAGTCTGCACCAAAAACGATATCAGCGAATGAACTGCTGACTGTTGGGTTTTCGGAAGGCACTCGTAACGGTTCGCTCATGAGTGTTGCAGGCTTTCTTAAGTCGAAGGGACTTGACCAGGGTGCTATCACCAAAGCTTTGGCAAGCTTGAACCAAAACCTATGTCATCCCCCTTTGTCAGCCGACGAGGTTCTTCAGATTGCCACAAGTGTCGGTCGTTACGAGGAGAAGGAATGGTCAGAACCAAGCGATCTTCCCTCTGTCGTTACCGCTCCGGAAATGAGCCTGGAAATGCTACCTTCGACTTTGCAGGCGTGGTGCTCAGATATTGCCGAGCGCATGCAAGTCCCCCTTGAGTTCGCAGCCGGTCCGGCAATTGTTACGATCGCATCGCTTTTGGGTCGAAAAGTGGTCATCTACCCAAAAACAAAAGATGATTGGCAAGTGATTCCTAACTTATGGGGATGCTTGATCGCTCCCCCTGGGTCCATGAAATCTCCAGCTATGTCTGCTGTACTCAAACCGCTTCATAATCTCGCAGTGAAAGCACGCGGGGAATTCCTGGAAGAAAGCAAACGAATTGAAGCTGCAAAAGCCGTGGCTAAGGCAGAAATCGACGCCTTGAAAGACGCACTAAAAGCATCGGTCAGACAGGGAAATCAGACAGCAATCTCACAGAAAAAAGAAGCTCTTGCGAACGCAATCAAGAAGTTCGATGAAACCTGTCAGATAACCGAGCGACGTTATCTGATGAACGATCCAACGATTGAAAAGCTTCTCACCATCATCCAGGAGAATCCCCAGGGCCTTCTGCTTTATCGCGACGAACTAAGCGGTTGGCTCGAAACGATGTACAAATCAGGCCGCGAAGGGGATCGGGAATTTTTTCTCGAAGCCTGGAACGGTGACACACCTTACTCGATGGATCGCATCAGCAGGGGAAGCGTCTTCGTTGACGGTCTCTGCCTTTCGGTTCTTGGAGGACTTCAACCGAGCAAATTTCAGTCTTATGTCGCATCACTGGTAAAAGGTGGTAAAAGTGACGACGGTCTGCTCCAACGATTTCAAATCCTGCTGTGCCCTGAAAAACGCAAAGTCTGGAAGAAGATCGATCGGGCACCTAACACAGACGCAGCAAAACAGGTGGAAACCATCTTCAACGCATTAGCCAAGCTCCCCCTCCCCCGACGCAAGGAAGCTGAGATTGAACGCCTAAGCATTCGTTTTACGTCATCCGCTCAGGAGATCGCCGACAGGTGGCGCGAAAACCTGGAAACCCGTTTGCTATCTGGTACGATTTCGCCCGTACTGGAGTCTCACCTCTCGAAATACCGTTCGCTCATGCCTAGCCTCGCTTTGATCTTTGAAGTTACGGACAGTTTATGTGAAGGAGACTTTCCCTGCGAACTCCGTAAGGAGTCAACAGACCTGGCTATTAAATGGTGCGAGTTCCTCGAAAAGCACGCACGCAAAGCTTATGGGGAATTCCTAGAGCCAGACATCGTTGCTGGCCGGTGTCTGCTCGCCAAAATCAAGGCTGGCGCCGTCAAAGATTTCGACCGTTGCCGAGACATCTACCGTCACGGTTGGAAGGGTCTCGCCACTCAAGAAGAGTTGGAAGGTGGGATCACAACTCTGCGCAACTTTGGGTGGGTGAGAACAGAAATGATATTCCCACCCACAGGCCGACGTTTTGAGATCGTCCGCCTTCACCCCTCCTTACGATTGGTCTAGGGCTTCTGGTGAGAGAAGCCCTAAGGACCGAGATACTCTCAAAATTGTACCATGTAACACGCTTGTGTTAAACGCAATGTGAAATTCAGTCGTAATGCGTAAGCCAGTTGGGGCAAGGAAGAGAGTTTGAGAGAAAACTACGCAGTTGGTGTCTCTCAAAATCCTTCAGCGAAGGGCTTTCTTCAGGGGAACCATCTGCGAAGTTTCCCCTGAACCCCTCCTTGCCAACGCTAGGCTATCCTCAAGGCTATTTTTTAACAAACAGAGCCATCAGAATGCTATCGACATACTTTTTCTCCGAATACTTTATGTCCCGTTTTATTATTCCTTCTTCAACAAAACCAAGCTTTTCGTAAAGCACTTTAGCGCGATCGTTGTCGTGGTGAACAGTCAAACATAATTTTTCGATTGTATTGTGATCTGTTGCCCACTCGATTACAGTCGTTAGCAAGAATTCCCCGATTCCCAACCCCCTAAATTCTTTGGCGACCCCCAACCCCAAGCGGCCAGTATGGGAAATCCTCCTTCGAGATCCAGCTTCAAAATCGCAGACTCCGACCAATTTGTTGTCCGTTTCTGCGACCAGTAAGAGGTTGTTGGTATTACTGCTATACTTTTCGATCCATTTTATTTCTTCTGAAAGATCAGAAGGGATTTCATCAACATCTGTCATGGTATAAATCTTTTCAGCAGCAATCGCTTTCCCCAAGTCTATAAGATGCTTCGCGTCATCTTTTGAAGCACTGCGGATAGTAACGTTCTCGCCATTCTTGGCTTTTAAGGTTTTGCCCTTGTAAAAACCCATGATAGACCCCCCCTTTTTCTTTCTTATTGAAGAGTATTTTGCTTGATTCACTCACGAAAGACTCTTTACAAACGTTTGAATCTCAGAGCGAAATTTCTCCGGCTCTCGTAGCCGAATAAAATGATCCGATTCGTTAAACGCGACAATCGATGTTTCCTTCTGTCTCTCAAACAAAGCCATATCCGCTTCAGTTAGCAATCCTTTCCCGATGGGGGCGGCCATGACAAGAGTTGGAAGGCAAAGTTCGGCGTATTCCGGATACAAATTGACTTCCTCAGATTCCCGTTCCATAGCATCCATCGCTGCTCTACGCATTGTTAAGGTTACCGATTTTCCATCAATCGTTAGCTTTACAAATTCATCTGCCCAACCAACAGAGTACTTTCTAACACGCAAAGGATGATCGACGAACACCACTCCGGATACATTGCCTGGCTTGCTATTGAGCAAGTACCAAGCCGCATATATTGTGCTAATACTATTAGCGATGAGAAAAACTCGGTTGCACTCGATATCCCTGAGCAAAAGATCAATATCCGCTGCATGGTCGGTAAAGGTATAACCCGAATCCGGTGTGCTGCTGCGTCCGCGCCCGCGAAAGCTCAGACTTGCAAGGTTGAATCCCTCTTCACAGCAAAAGGAAAGAGAGCGAAAACCCTCAACACACTCGCCCGACATACCTGGCAGAAAAACCAAAGTGGGGGCTGTTTTGTTTACGACAATGCTGGCGATATGGACGCCCACTCCGTTAGCATGGTATCGCATCTTGCTCTGCTGATGCACGTTTCGGCTCCTCGATTTGTGGGAAATAAACGATAATCTTAAATGTTCTTTGTTCTCTTGAAAAAACAGCTTTAATTTTTCCCGCATGAAGCTCGACAATATAGCTACACAGACATAATCCAAGCCCCGTCCCGTCAGCTTTGGTGGTAAATCCACTTTTGAAAATCTGAGACGTGTCGACTTCAACGCCTTCATCCACGGGATTTTCAATCGAGAGGATAATCTCGCTGGAATCAACAGAGAGGGAAGTTTTTATCCTCGTCCTGTCGCTACAGGCGTCAATGGCATTGTTGTACAGATTCTGTAACAAGGTCCGAATGAGAGTTTCATCCCCAGCAATGAACACCTTTGGAAGGTGATCCCTACTATCCTGTTGTCTGATCATGTTTGTCAGATCAATGATCTTCGGATGTTTTGCAAAATCGTCGTTGGCTATCTTTCTCAAAGCACCTTCCATCTTTGAAATCAGATCATCCGCGCGCTTCAGCGTTTTTGAAATCAATCGTTTCTGCTTAGCCGGGTCTTTTTCCACAGCAAGACGTTTGAGCTGGTTGAACTGAAAAAAAGCTGGGGACTTAACTTCGTGATAGTATGCCTTGGTAATCAGCATCCGATTGCGCACCGACAAAAGTTCCTTGTATTCAAGCAAAGAAATCCAAAGATCATTGATTTCCTTAAGTTCCAGGTTTGGCGGCTTTTTCCCAGACCGCAAACCCTCCCATATTTCATGAATCGGCTCCGAAATACGACGCCTTATATTTCCAAGTAAAAAACGTGTGCTAATAAAGTAGCTGATAACCAAAACGATACACACCGCAAGCATAAACATGATGAGGTCACTGCGAATAAACCTAGGCCGAACAATGCCACGAACATAAACAGTCGCATCCGCCCAATGAGTTGGGGAGTAAAAAGCCGCTGTAAAATTGGATCGCCAATGGAGTGAGCAAGTACCGAGGGAATAATGACGCCATCCATAAGACGGAAGTTCCTTCACCACATCAAGAGCCGCCAGTTCATGTTGACGAATAAGTTTACCTACGATGTCCTGGTAGTAAGGCTCGAAAGAAGCCAGTCGCGATGTTTCAACCAAAATCCGAACACTGGGGAGAACTTCACTACAGACACCCCTCGCGTACCTGTCTGTTGAAAATTTTACAGACGCTGAAAATACCATCACGCTGATAAAAAAGAGGAGTGCCCCCGTAATAGCAGCATGTTTTGCAACCTCAGAGCTGATATACTGAGCTATAGTTCTGTTAAAGGCTTGATTGCGTTGCCTTCCCATTTTCCTAAGTAAATCCTCTTCTTGGTTTTCTTATCGTTCACACGGTACACAGCCGCAGCACCACGAAAAGTCAAGGTGGAGTAGTTCGTGTTGAACTCCTCTCTGTTCCCGCTTCGTTCTGCAACATCAAGGGCGATAGAGATCATGTCCTTGAGCACGTAGACGACGGGTTCATCCAAAGATTGGCCCTGCAATTCAGGCTCTCTCCCAAGAGCTAACTTAAGATTTGCAAATCGGTTAATGATTTCCTTCTCCTCAGGAAGCCCGTGAGCTGCAAGCATAGGTGGGTCAAAGTAATCCGATACCACATAAAGTCTGGGTTGCTTGCCAGCCAAACTTGAACTTAGCAAACTAGGACAGTAATTCCACTGCGCATGGGCGATCAGATTCACCTTTTCGGCGAAGGGAGATTGACTGAGAAGCTGTACAAGGTCCATTTGCTCGAAGAGAAAACCCGCAAGGAGAACATTTACCATCCCCTTTTTGCTGAAGGAGCGTAAATGGTCTTCCAGCTTCTCCCAAATGTGATCCGTCGAACCCCGGAAAGTCGCTACGACATCAAAGGTCTCTTCATATATCCTTGCGTATTCAAAATTCGTCAAAAAGGTCTGTGGCATGACAACAAACGACGGACGATCGAATTCCTTTTGAAGTACGGAAAACCCCCTATTTAAATCGTCATGTGAGGAGGCAAGAGAATACGAGTAATCGTTGCGAACGGAGATTAATGGAGAGACAGGTGACAAATAGGGAATCCTTTTGGACATTGCGATTTGGGAGGCTTCAAAGGATTCGGTCGAGTATAGATAGCCAATCACCCCGAGACCGTCTCGTTTTTCCGCAAGCCCAAAACCTTCGCTCGGACCATTGTCAAAGCTCATAACCAATTCCACACTTGATTTTGGATTTTGTTGATGATGCTCTTGTAACGCTTGTTTGGCGGCGAAGGTATATTGACGTTTGATCCGGTCATTGCGCCAGGGATTCGTCTCGATGACCTTTTCGCCAACTACGATCACCTTATGTCCCTCTTTTGCAAAAGCGAGGTGGGATGCCATTGTCATTACCCCTATGAACAAGTAGTTTCTAAACATTGGTCGATCTCGGCTAAACTGAGTAGCTTTTTCGGCAATACCCCATCAAAGCGTTTCCTATATTCTTGTGGAATATCATCCTCCAGACTCCAAAGAACAAGCTTTCCCTTGTACTGAAGATCTTCGCGTATAAATCCAAGCAAGTCCTTGTCCAGAGCATTAAACGTGTCGAAACAGTAATCAAGCACAATCAGTGAAACCCCACGGAGATCATCTTGTCTTTTCACATGCTCAGCAAAATCATCCGGAGACTCATAGGCGACAACCTCAGCTTCGCGTGCCAGAAATTCCTTTAGTCCGTCTTTATAGTCCGGATCGTCGTCAACGATGATGATTTTTCTCTTACGCATCAGACACCATCTCCTTGACAAGATTAAAGAGTGCCCGACGCTTTGCTTCGGGCAACGACACGATCCGTGTCAGGCAAGTTAAAATCTCCCTTACCTCTTCCTTGGATTTTTCCAGGAAGCCCTTCAGGAAGCGATTTCGAAGGGGGATGCCTACAAAATCAAACTTGTCGAGTACGTCTCGTTCCCATTCATAAAGGGTTCGTTTCGTTTCGAGCGACCCGCTTTCCGTCCGCTGCGTGCGTTCCAGAAACCCAATGAAGGCCGACAATGACATTTTGTTGAGAGAAGCGATCTTCTCAAGGTATTCCAAAACTGAAAGGACACGATTCGCGGGTTTTCGTCCTTCGAGAATTCTGTAGGTTGCAATTTCAACTTCCAAACGCTCTGCAGCTTGCTCAGCACTCAAATTGTTGCCATTGCGAAAATCCTTGAGAAACTGTCGAAGCTGGTTTTGTACCCTCTGTTTCGTGACCTTATCCATACCCACTCATTACCCACTCATTTTTTATCTTTCCAGAACTAAATTACTGATGTTACGCACCCTGCAGTTTTTGTAGCTGAAAATAAGCCTGCTGAGTTGCTGTAAGCAACAGTTTTACCCTCAAAGCAAAATGATTCATCTTGTGTTTTATTTTCAGGCATTCGAGTTTAAAAACAGCGCAAAT
>JACPKR010000046.1 GCA_016186945.1 Deltaproteobacteria bacterium
AAGATAACGTTGTGGGGACCCCAGAGGATTGAAAAAATAATTTCTCTCAGGTACTTATCCACAGGGAGAAAAGACATAATACCAAGAATTTAAAGATGAATTAAGATATAAACTTACACCGCCAAAGTGCGGAATGAGGGATATAATCCTGAAAATCATCGAGGACATCGTCAAAATCTTCAGAAACTTCCATCTTCTTTTCAAGCTCACCAAGGACTCTCGTCTCGTTCATTGTACGTTCAAGAGACGCTAGCGTATCTAACAAGCCTTTGCCTTTACCACTGACATTCACGCTCCCTCTCCTCGACAAGCTTCTCATAATCGATTAAACTATGACTTTACGTTTAGGTAGTGCCAAACACTACACGAAAAGTTTCGCATGACAAAGCAAATACTATTTGATTGGGATCAATGGAACATTCAGAAAAATGAAATTAAACATGGCGTGTCTCATCTTGAAGCAGAAAGCGCTTTTTTTGACCCAAAATACAAACTTTTTAAGGATAACAAACATTCTTCTCCAATTGAAAAAAGATATATTCTATTTGGAAAAGGGATTGAAAATAAAATCTTAATGGTAGGATTTACACTCAGAAACTCAAAGATTAGAGTGATAACCGCACGCCCAGCGTCGAAAAAAGAAAGACAAATTTATGCCAAATAAAAAAAAAGAAATCCCTGATTACGATAAATTGGATACATCAAAAATGATTGATCCAAAATCTCCGCTTAAGTTTTCGGATATCGGTATTGAATTGCCGACTATGGCCCCGACCCAGGTGGTCTCTATAAGAGTGCCAACTACCCTGCTAAACGAAATTAAAGCTCTCGGTTCAGAGTATGACGTCCCATACCAAGCGTTGATCAAACTATTTCTTTCAGATGGGGTTAAACGTAGAAGACGAAAGCAGGCCTAAGTTTACTCAGCTTCCTCAGCTTCGATAAGACCGATGAGGCGGGTGTCGAAGTCGGCCTGAGCCCTCGTAAGCGCATCCAAAGCATCCACCAGCTGAGGTTCC
This sequence comes from Deltaproteobacteria bacterium, assembly GCA_016186945.1. GTDB lineage: Bacteria > Bdellovibrionota_B > Oligoflexia > Oligoflexales > Bog-1112 > BOG-1112. The sequence goes on from JACPKR010000046.1 coordinate 1,020, forward strand.
CAATAGCCCCGACCCTCGCTTAGAAACTGCCCGCAGGGAATTTCCCTCGCCCCACCGGCTAGAGATTGAGCAGCTGTGGCTATAACCGCAGAACCGATGATCATCGCAATGATACCTGCCGCCATCTTCAACTTGGGGATACCAGCACCACCCCGAATATAACGGCCGCTGATTCCACCCTCTGGAAGAACCACCGACGTTCTACGCACCGCTCCGCCAGCATCAGCGGTAGCTTTGGGGGGATCGATAGGGTCAGGGGCCTCGCCTCTGAATTTACTTAACTTCTCGTCCCCTAGCTCAGAAACGGCGGTGCCTCTCGTCAACTTATATTCTGCACCCTGTTTACCTGGCAACGTGACGTCCTGGTCCGCTTTTACCTTCAGTTTACCTGTGTCATCTGCCTCGATTTTACCGTACTCCGTTAACCTCGCCTCCCAACCGGCCTTCGTCTCTGCATCGTCCATTGCTCCTGCCAGTCGGTTACCCTTCGCGACGGAGTCGCCATATTCGGCTCCCTTCCCTTCTGCTATCATCGTTCTAAGCTCTGTCTCGATCTCAGTAAGTTGTGTATGTCGGGTCATATCTGGATCGACCACCAGCGTAGCCTTCTGGGATCGAAGCCACGTTCCTTCTTTAATATCTCCTTTGCCTAGGGCTTCCCCTGCGCGGAATGTTTCGCCTTCGATAACAACCTCCTTTGTCACTTTAATGCCAGCTCCAGACTTTTCAAAACTGGTGTATCGCTTCTCAATTTCGTCCACTTGTTTTTTGTAAGTTTCCGCGTTTTCTTTTCGAACAGCTTCCGGCAGGCGATTGAAGTCAGTTTCCATGAGTCCGAGGGTCTCCCTAATTTTTTTCTGAGCTATTGCAAATTTCTCTCCGTCATTATTTGCTAAAGCTAGGTTTGCTTTCCCGACCTGACTATTGATTTCTCTAACATTGTATGCGGCGCTCTTGGCGAATTCAAACTTGCTCCCTAATAAGCCACGTGCCTTGGAACTGAGCGTAGTCCCCGTAATTTTTTGAATAAACCCCGCGGCAAACAGTGCGGCTCCAGCAACTAATACACCAATCCCAATGTTGATGTGTTTTTGCTTCTCAGCTTTTTCATCCTTCTTTTCATCAACGGGCTTTATGTCGACGGAATCGTCCCCATCACCAGTATCGGGACCAGTCCCTGTGCCTGTACCAGTCCCTGTGCCTGTACCAGTCCCTGTGCCTGGCGTACTTGCGGGGGGGGGTGTCTTGCCTTCCTTGGAAGCTTCACCTCCGCCCTTGCCACCAAAAAGGTCTCCGAAGTCATCTCCGCCCGCTCCTGCAGGTGCAGCACCTTCTGCAACGGCAGTGGGTGGACAGGCTGTCCCTCCTGTAAGTCCTAAAGCTGTCTGTTCTTGCTGTGCACCCTCAAGAATTGCATTGCTGAGGTCCTGCATTTCGTAACCGAATTGCGTGACGATATTTGCTGTTGTTGAGGGCTGAGTATTTTTAATGTTGATGGCAAATTGCAGGTCAGCAGACGATGCTGGCATTTCCTGCTCGCAGAGGGCTACATAGGCTCTGGCATCGGTGTCATAGCCTTCAGAAAGAGAAAGCATTTGAGCTTTTTTCTCTTGCAGCGTTTTTGCATATGCTTTCAGTTGGGGGTCGATGGGAAGACTATCCAATTTAACGGTTTTTGAGATCGCTTTTCCACAATAGCAGGGTTTTGTCATGGAGCAGGGCGCACTTCCAATAGCTTCCACTTCTCTATTCACATCTCCGACGAGGATGGAGATGTCATGGACGCATGCTCGCATGGTGAGTGTTGCGAGCCCCGAGGGAAAGTCAGGAATATCCTCGATTGTGAATTCGTAGACTTTGGCCCACTTTCCGTCATTCGCACAGTTTGATCCGTCTATCTGACAAGCTTTCCAAAGGAGGAAGATCTCGGGAATATCGACTGGTTCGTCCCCTGCCAGCGCTAGACTTGAGTGTCGAGCATGAGAGGAAGCGTCAAAGTAAATCTGCGTTGTGTTGGCAGCCAGTCCATAACTTGTCGTTGAGACGTCAATATCTTCTTTTTTGAGAGTCAGCGCATCCAAGGCTAATTTGGGGGCTTCTGTGCTCCCCACATCTTCTGCTGTGGCCACGGGGCACTGGCCCGTTAGTGCCGCGGGGGGAGCGCGTTTCACATCTGGTTTCTTAGCTTCCTTAGCGCAGGAGAGCGGAAAGGCGAGAATCGCCAGGAATATGATTTGCTTGCGGATGCTCACGGGTTTACCCTTCTCTCTGTTTTCGTCTATACTTCGGTAGAATGAGGTGAGGACTTGAGGTTCTTTTTCGCAGGTTGGGGGAGGCGACGCTTCCCTCGCCCCCCCCCAAACCCCCCTCTCCCTTTTTGCCCTTAGTGGCTTATGTGTTACGTAACGAGGAAAACATGAAACATCAGACAAGCGCCTTGGAACAGATACTTTTCACCACGAGGCTCACGGATTTACTCGCCTGGGCGCGGAAGAATTCCCTGTGGCCTTATGTCTTTGGAACGGCCTGTTGTGGGATTGAATACATGTCGGTCGTAGGGCCGAAGCATGACGCTGCCCGCTTTGGCGCTGAAGTCGTGCGTTTCTCCCCCCGGCAGGCAGACTTGCTTATCGTGGCAGGAACCATCAGTGAGAAGATGGGCCCCGTCGTAAAAAAGGTCTACGAGCAGATGTCAGAACCCAAGTGGGTGATGGCGATGGGCGCTTGTGCCGCGAGTGGAGGGTTCTACCGCGCCTATCATGTGTTGCAGGGGGTGGATCAGGTGATGCCGGTCGACATTTACGTTGCCGGATGTCCTCCTACGCCTGAGGCTGTTTTAGCAGGGCTTTTAATGTTGCAGCAGAAAATTCAGAGTGAGGCGCGACCCCGGAAAACGATGGCTTGATTTCAGCCCCTTCACACCAAATCTTTGAGAACGTCGATTGCATGACATGCGGTAATCCCGTCCTTGCTAATGTACGGGTCACCGGGTGTGCCGCAAAGTTGATAGGTCCGGCAAGTTTCAAATTTCTTCTTGAAGTAAATGAGATGTTTTGAAATCGGTCCTGGCTTCAATTTGCATTCAACAGCCATAATGGGCGCATCATCAAGCGTGACGATAAAGTCCACCTCGCGTTGTTCTCGATCCCGAAAAAAGCACAAGCGGTAATCTTGCCCTAACGTGTCATATTGGAAATGAACCCATTTCAAAAGATGAGATGCGACAAAGTTCTCAAACCTTGCTCCTTCGTCTTGCACCTGAAACCAGTTCCACTGATAGTGCTTAGGTTCTTTTTTGATCGCCTTGATTTGAGGGGATCCCCACGGATAGATTCTGAATATGTGGTACATTCTCTCAAGAATATCCAGCCAATTTGCAACTGTTTTATGATTAACCTGAAGATCTTCTCGCAGTGCATTCACAGACAGAAGGCTCCCCACCAGAGTTGGCAATCGAATAGAAAGCAATTCGAGGTTTCCAATATCTCTTACGTTCTCGATGCTTCGAATGTCTTCATCAATCAGTCGTTGTCTATATTCGTTATTCCAGCGGCGGGCTGCTGTTTCAGATCCCTCGAAGAAAGGCTCTGGAAAACCACCCAGTCGAAGTAGAGTCTCAAAATCCTTCTGGTCAGAAATTGCCAACTCAGCAACAGAAAGCGGGTGAAGCCGTAGGTAATGATATCTACCTTGCAAACTATCCCCTCCGAAGCGGTAGTAGTCTAGTCTCGCACTGCCCGTCACAAGAAATTTCACAGCTCCTTTATGCAGGTCATAGAGACCTTTGAGGTAATTTCGCCAGTTTGTATACTTGTGAAGTTCGTCGAAACACCAAAGAGGAGCCGGGGGGAGTTTTTCTTCCAGTATCTTTGCCCTATGTGGAGAGGCATCCCAATTCAAATAGGTGCCCCCAAGTTGAGCATTGATGCCCTGGGCCATGGTAGTTTTGCCCACCTGGCGCGGCCCGCCCACAAACACCATTTTTTTCTCAAGGTCTTTAAGCACCTGATTCTCAAGGTATCGTTTCATAAAATCGTGCTTTTTATAGGGAAGGGTAAAATGTACGCCTATTTTTTACAGCATAGGGTAAACTATCCGACAACACAAGCTCCCCTCCCTTTCCGCCCCAAAAGGCTTACGCCTTACTCTCCTTTGCTTCCCTCCTACGAACCTTGAAAAGGGCTGCGACGAAACATCCCCCGACAATCAGCAAAGCTTGCGCCAGGAGAGTCTCCCAGAATGGGTAGATGCCAAGGACATCCAAGGAAGGCAGGAATTCGACCGGACTTGCTTTGAGGTAACCCGCTTCGACCAGTTCCTTCACCGTCTTACCAGCTAGGATGACAGAAAGAAGGATCATGAGAAGGCTGGTGACTCGAAAAAACTGTTTCAGAGGGATGCGCACATTGAATTTGAGGATGGCAAAACAACCCAGGAGCAAGGTTACAAGTCCAGTGGAAAAGCCACCGACCACCATCCAATCATTGTGGGAACTTGAGAGCAAAGCCGCATAGAAAAGTATCGTCTCGGCAGCTTCTCGAAACACGGCGATGAAGGACATGCTGAAAAGCACCCAAAGTTTGCGGGAACTGATGGCATGGTTTGTTTTTGTTCTGATGTACTGCTGCCATTTCTTCTGTTCGGACTGACTCAGCAACCAGAAGCCTGTGTAAAACAGCATGGCAACGGCCAAGCCTGTGCAAAACGCTTCGATTGTTTCTTTCGCAGCGCCGGAAATTTTAAGTACGTGTTCAAACAAAAAGTAAGCAAGCACTCCTGTAAAAATTGCAGACACCCACCCTGCGTGAATCCACTTACGGGCATAGTGGGCACCAAGATTTTTCACAATCAAGAGAAGTGCAACGACGATGAGAAAAGCCTCAAGACCTTCTCGTAAAATAATGAGAAGAGCGCTCAGAAAGTCACCGTTAAAAAGGGAAGGCGTCTCTGATTTCTTGTGAAGTTTATCGTTTGCTTTCTGAAGAAGGCTCTCAAGTTCAGCTATGCTTCTATCGAAAGCAGCACTATCTCCTTTTCCCGCAAACCCTCTTGTAGCGGAAAAGCTTCGTTCAATGTCCGACATCAGCTGTTTGTCCACAAGCGCCAGTGCAACTTCCACATGTTCAAAACCTTCCAGGTAGGCATCCAGCAAAGTCCCCTGCGTCTCTGACGTCAAGCCATTGTGAAACTGGTCTTTCGCTTTTTGCACACTGGCTGAGATAAAATCCCAATGCGACTTGGCTTCGTTTGATGGGACTTCCTTTTTGCCTCCTTCTTCCACAGGCAGCCGTGGGTCATAAGGGGCAAGAAGGCGAGCGTAAGCGATGTGAGTCTTCTGTTCGCTTGGGCTGAACTGCACGTAGGCTGGCAGATTATTTTCCAACCACTCGTGAAGTTCTTGATCGGAAGCCTTTGCCAAAAGAGGGAGGGACAGGTTTGCCGGAGGAATTTCCTGAAAAACTGCGGGGGAGGAGTCTTCATAACGTAGACCGAGCATGTAGAAACTTACACTCCACAGTTCCTGCACTGACAAATGAGGGAATCCCACCATCGCTGTGTTTTCAATTCCCGTTTCTGTCGAGTTGTAAAACTTGAAGGGGGAGGCCAGGGCCATGTACTCATCGTCATGGAAGCTGCGGGGCTGTGGTTTCAGGCCCCTCGCTCCGGGGCCATCGCCTCGGCCATCGTTTCCGTGACAGACGGCACAGTTTTTTTCGAAAACCTGTTTTCCCAACGTACGATCTGGGTGTGAAGGAGGTGAGGACGGAATTTGGAGACGTTCTATGATGAGGTCCTTTAGGGTAGCGGTTCTATGGAGAATCTCGGAGTAATCACATTTCTCCAGAATGCAAAGGCGGAGGGCATGAAGATTTTGGCTGATCGAATCCTGTGGATTCAGGTTTCTTTGGGTCGCCACCCGCTGGAAGATATTGGCCGCAGCTTCTGAGAATTCCTGCATTTCTGCGAATTCTTCCTTATCGACGACAGCCCCTTTTTTTACCGCCTCAGGGTAGTCGCCCCGGATATATTCGATGAGGCCTAGAAGGCGTTTTCCCGCCTTTTCAGTAGATTCGGATGCAATGAGTTTCGATGTGAAAAATCCCCAACCGGCTGCTATTATGATTAAGAACCACTGTCTTGCCATCTGTTCCTTCTTTGTTTCAATGACAATGAGAATCTACATCATTTAAAGACGGCTGTCTCGACAAAGTCTTTTGGGCATTTGTAATCTTGGAGGAACCAGCTGCGCAGTTTCCTCCAAACCACCTCCTTGCCACAAGCGGCTTACGCGAAAACCCACTAACTAACCTTTAACACAAATGATTTGCTTCAAGGTATGAACAATTTCGACTAGATCGCTTTGTGCGGTCATGACGGCGTCGATGTTCTTGTAGGCTCTTGGGGATTCGTCGATAACTCCCTTATCTTTACGGCATTCGACACCTACCGTGTCTTGCTCGTGCTCTTCCAGCGAGATGCTTCTTTTTGCCTCGCCTCTTGACATGGTGCGGCCGGCACCGTGGGCGCAGCTTGCGAAGCTTTCCGGGTTACCCAGGCCGCGCACGATGTAGGACTTTGCTCCCATGCTTCCCGGGATGATGCCCAATTCTCCGAACTTTGCGCTCACGGCTCCTTTCCTTGTAACCCATACGTCACGGTGGAAGTGGAATTCCTTTTGAACGTAGTTGTGGTGGCAGTTGACAGCTTGTTCTGTAACTTCAAAGGGAGGAAGAGTTCCGTCTCGCCTCAACGTTTCCACGATATGTCGCATCATCAGATCACGGTTAACGCGAGCGAAAGTCTGCGCCCAGAGGACTGCTTCCACATAGTCCGCGAAATGTTTGGTGCCTTCACTAAGATAGGCGAGGTCTTTGTCTGGCAAGTCTTTCAAATGGGTTTGCATGTCTTTTTTTGCTAGGTCGATGAAGTAGCGTCCTATGAGGTTTCCCACTCCTCGTGAACCGCTATGTAGCATGATCCACACGTTTTGATCCTCATCGAGTGAGACTTCGATAAAGTGGTTTCCCGTGCCTAAGGTTCCCAGGTGCACGACGGTGTTTCCTCTTGCTACCGTCGGGTGTTTCTCGATGATAGCTTTGAATTCTGGCGACAGTTTTTTCCACTCCTTCAGAACATCTTCCGGAGGATTGCCCCAAGCACCTTGGTCACGGTGCCCGTGTCCTGTCCTTCCGACGGGGACTGCTCGCTCGATAGCCCGGCGCAGTTCGCGAAGGTTGTCGGGAAGATTTTTGGCCTTCAGAGTGGTCTTCTGGGCGATCATTCCGCAGCCGATATCCACTCCGACAGCCGCGGGGATGATAGCATTGAGGGTGGGAATGACGCTTCCCACTGTCGCTCCTTTCCCCAGGTGAACGTCTGGCATGACGGCAACCCAACGAAAGACTATGGAAAGATTCGCCATATGTTCCACCTGACGTCGGGCATTCTCATCGAAGGGAACACCCCGGGTCCAAGCCTTGATGACTTTGCCTTCGGAAGTGTTTATGGTTTCGTAATTTTCTGCCATTTTTTGTCATTTCTTTAAAAAAGAGTTCTCTACAATCTTAACGGATTTTTCGTTTTTCATTTTTATATTAGCGGGAATCAAGTGAAAATATTCTTATAATGTAACCCGTAAGCCCTTTGGGGCCAAAAGGGAGAGGGGGGTTTGGGGGGGCGAGTGAAGCGTCGCTCCCCAGGGAATTCTTGGAGGAACCAGCCGCGCAGGTTCCTCCAAACCACCTCCTTGCCCCCAGCTTTCACTCATTTTCCGGAGATCATTAGCCATGGGCGTTTCTATAATTAAAAGACCGGGGTCCCTTCGAAACACAGAAACACCGATTCTTTTGGTGGCCCTGCTTTTGATCTCATGTCGGACGAAGCGGATGGAAGTTCCCGAAGAGCCACTCGCAAAGCCAAGTCTTGCTGGGCTAGCACTCCTCAGTGAGGAGGACGTGTCGGCTCCCCGGATGGTGCATGCGATCAAGCTGGACGACATCGACTTTCGCGTGAGTGGGGTGCGCGTAGGGGAGCAGGTATTCTTGCAATACAAGACGCCGGTTCTAACGTACGAGATGCCTGCGATTGCTGATTATGTCGAAATCCTGCGCTGTCCGAGCGATCGCATCATCATGGGGGGAGCCGACATTTTGGAGGACGTTGAGCGGAAAGCGATGACTGCGGAAGAAGAGACTCGCATTTTCCGGGCGAATAATTTCTGGGAGATGGCCGTGCAGACGTCCGGTTGTATTCTTGTGGCCTCATCATACTCGGACCCTTTCCTTGCTGACAGTTTCGCGGAGACGGGGACTTACTTCTACTACTTGCGAGCGTGTATAAACCCCAAGCGTTTGATCGGCTTCGAAACGTTCACGACCACCAATTGCAGCCGACAGGTGACCCGTTCCGTTGAATACAAGCACGTGAATGAGCGAGACCGACTGGAACTTCTTGCCTTGCAGAAAGCGTCACGACTGCGCCAGAGGATGCACGGTTTGAGTCGGCAAATCGTCGCAGGTACGCAAATCTTCGGGCAGACGCTCCTTGATTGTCAGAACCGCAAAGGCAAGCAGGTGGTCGACAACGAGCAAAAGGAAGCCTTGCGTGACATCATCACCTTTGCAGGAGGTATCGGGGGAGGGGCTGCCATAGGCACTGCGGTGGGTGCCATGCGGGCAAGACCTGGAGGTCGAATCGTCGGGGGCTTGAGCGGCATGGCAATAGGTGCTGTCGGGGGGCTTTTCGCCTCCTACCTTGCGAATGCCATCGACCGAGCGTTCATACGAAAACCAGAGGTCGTCGTCCCCAGAGATGAGGAACGGTGCTACAGTGTTAAAGAGGAAACACTGGCAGCGGATGCGCTGGAAGAATATAAAGGCGAGAAGAAACACGCTTCTAATGTCTGCAGCTGTTCTCATGCCATCACCATGCAAACGAGAATTCAAAATCAGAAAAAAGAATTGGACCAACTGATGGGCATGGAGAAAGATATCTTTGGAAAATACGAAGGTCCCCAGGAGTCTGAACCAGGGACGGGGACTGAACCCGAAACCACAAAGGAAAGTCCATGAAATTTTGGCTCCTCACTGCCTTCCTCTGGCTTCTATCATGCAAAGAGGGAGTGGAAATCACGAGAAAAGAACCGGCACCAGCTCCTTCTGCACCTGCTCCCAGTTTAAATCTGTTTGACCCCAACACCGCCAAAGTGGGTGTCTCTCCCGTGACCGTAGAAGCACGAGATTTCGGGGAGAAGTTCAAAAGCCCCACCTTCGAGATCACTTACACGGTCAACAACTTCGTTCGCATTCTGAGGTGTGAGGCTGGCTACCGTGATTTCCTGGAAGAGCGCCTTGTTGAAGTCGAGAGCGTCAAAAAACTGGACGACCGGAAATGGGTGTGGGCAGACGCATTTGGTGCCCCCAAATTCTGCAAAATCGCTGCGATTCAAAGCATGGCTACAACGTTTCAAGACATAGCTGCACCCAACGGCAATTTCTTCTACGTCATCAACCCCTGCGTTTCTAAGGAAATGTCAACGACCGGCAAGGAAGACTGCTCAAACTTCCTGACAATGACGGACGTGATTGAGTACAGAAGTGCTCTTTCCAATACCTTCCTGCAAAAGGCAGCTGAGTTGGCGGATGCTGAGGGCGCATACGACGCAATTGTAGCAAGGCTCAACGGACTCGTCGGAAACCTGGCAGCTTACAAGGAAGCCTGTCAACTCAAGTTCGAGTATGAGCAGGAACAATTCCAACGTGAAGAAAACGCCAAAAAGTACGAACAAGCGATGGGTGACATTTACACCGTCGCAGGCGCAGGTGGGGCCGGGGTCTTGACCTATATGGCAGCCAGGCAGTTAAAACACCTGGCAACAGGTGTCGGGGCTATTCGGCGCACAGGCCAATTCGTGGGCCGAAATCCGTTCCTGGTTGCAGGAACAGTGTTCACAGGTGCCCTCGTCATTTCCACACTGATCCGCCGAAGCATGGCATCTCCAGGTTCCGCTCCCCAAGCGAACTGTAGCAAGGCAGAGGAATTCGCCAGCGAGATTCTTAAAATTCAAAAGAGTGGAGAACTGGACCAAGCAAAAGCCAAACTCATCTCCCTGTCAACGGAACTCCTGGCCCTCGACAAGGAGTTTAGAGGCTACGACGAGCTGATGTTTACGGCAACAGGTCTGGAAGGAAAGACTCCAGGGGAGTAATGCTTGGAATGGACCGACTCGCCATCAAAACGAGACTTCAGAAATCTAAAGAGGCTCAGACTAGTCCTAAGTTCTAAGAGGGAGCGGAACTGTTTACAGCGCGATGGGTCGCACGAGTTCAAGGTAGTCTTTCAAGCCAAGCTGTATAAGTTCCAGGTGAGTTCCTGCATTGAACGCTATCTGGGGAGGTAGTGTTCCCATCGTGTACACGTCCATTTCGTAGAGGTTGCCGAAAGGTGGCATCGCACCGATTTCGCAACCCGGGAAGCGTCCTTGAAAATCATCCTCTGTCGCCAGCTTTACGGAGGAGTCCAAGGCCTCACGTAAGTCCCTCATGTCTAGCCTCATGTTCCCAGGCATGACGACCATGGCTAACTCCCCGTCGATTTTCACAATAACAACTTTTGCAATATCTTTTGCAGGGATATGGGCAGCTTGGGCGGTTTCTTGAGTGGTGTACACAGGAGAATGCTTGATACTCACATACCTGACTTTGTGTTTATCAAGAAAATCTTTGAGTTTCTGAATAGGCATGGCTTTGCCCTTTCTCTGATAGCTTTTACCAGTAGTTCGGTTTTTTGAGAAACTTTCTTGAGGGAAACCAGCTGCGCAGTTTTCCCTCAAACTCCCTTCCTTGCTTCTGTGCGGCGAAGCAAGAGCCAAGATCCCAAGAGGAAAAGGGCAATAAACAGGCTTACAAGATAGGGCATCAGGTAAACTTCCTCCCAAAGATGCTCTCGAAACGCTCGGAGTGCTTCCTGATATTCTAAGATCGCGTAGGCGTTAAGTTCATCGGTCAGACTGTTCAGGCGTTCTATGTTCTCCCTCCCTTGTTTTTCATCAGCTTGCTTGATTCCTGCTTTCAACGTTTCCACGAGGTCGAGCGAAGCTTCCACCTGATGGGGATAAAAGGCGAAAGTTTTTAATTCCTCCAGATTCTCAGACATGTCATCCAGCATTTCCAAGGCATGGTGGAGAAGCAACTCGTTTTTCTGTGTGGAGGCGATAGCCAATTGCGACTCGAAGTGGCTAAAATCCGTGAAATTATCTCTTGAGAGGATGAGGATTTGCTGTGTTCTATCTTTCCACTGGTAGAGAAGTTCCTTACTTTCCGAAAGGACGTTACGGGAAAGAAGCCAGAAGCTTAAAATAAGAAGGCCGAGGAGGGTCAAGATTCCGATCAGCTTGTTTTTGATCGACAGGTCCATCGGTCTCCGCCTACTCGGTGTTTGGCTTTGGAATTTTCTCTAGAACTATGTAGCCATTCTCAAGTTGGGGCGGACACCCTTCTATGATGGGCAATTGAATGCGGAGTGGTGAGTCCTGAACGACGAGAAGTTCCGCTCCTGCTTCAATCGTGCAGACAGTGTCCACCTTGTCAGCGTTGGAAAATACGCGCGTGGATTGAGTCAAACGGATCGTGAGGTAAGGTTTGGCAGATTCCCCTTGGGGGGGGCTAACGAGATCGCTCACTTTTAAATAGCCAAACGAAGCTGATTCAGGGCATCCCCATTTTGTGACGACTCGGTCCAACCTGACTTGCTCGAACTCTTGCTCGAAATCTTGTAGGTTCGTGATCCTTAGAAACTGTGTCCCTTGCGCTGCTTCACAGAGTAATTGAGCCTCGTCCGAAGGGCTGGCAAAAATACGAGTCTGAGAATTAGGGACTACGATGACGTTTGCAACTGAAGAGGTAGGTTTTTCGTTCATCACTTCTTCAGGATTGACTAAGCCTAAATGTTCGGAAAAGACCACATTTTGTTCCTCTTTCAATTTCAAGTCATCGGACGGGGGCATTTCGTCCGCCGAAAAATACAATTTCCCTTCAGTAATCTCTTTTCCTTTCACTTTTTGCTCAGTTTCCGTGCCTGTCTTTTGGCAGCCGAGGGAGACGGTCAGTATTGAGGCAAGAATCAGAACTCTCTTCATAACATTCACCCGCTTCATGTATCAATCTTTCGCCCCCAGGATGTGCCAGCGTCGCACGATGACTTCGAGGGGAAGAAAGAGGAGCAAGAGGAAAAACCACCATGTGTGCATCACCCAATAATAGCTCTTCAATTGCACGTATCGGTCAGGCAAAACCAGCCCTTGAAGGGAAGCATAATTCGCTAACCATTCCCGTACGTTATTCTTGGTTCTTTCCCGATCCCCGTTAAAAAAAGATAGGGGCGCGCCCGTAAGTTTGCTCAGTTGTTTAAGCTTGGCTGAACTTCCTCCCACCACACTGTCTTTCAATGCTCCGGGGATCTGAACTGACAAAGTTTCCTTCACAGAGCCAAAGGCTGGATGGACACCGGAGACTTCGAAACGGCAGGTGCGCAGATTTTGGGAGCTGCCTTGCAAGTGGCCCAGTATGTTGACTCTATTAGGAGAGGGGTTGTCGATGATCACGTCTTGTATGTCGACGGGGGTATCGCAAACACTCAGTTTCCAATCCTCCGTAGCTTGGAAGTAGCGGACGGTGGGACCATAGAGACTTGCGGTCCATGTGCTGACAGTTTCATCCTTAGATTCGATTTCGAACTTAGTAATGGCAAGGCTTTTTCTGAAGTCATGACGCAGAAGCCAGGTAAAAGCGCTTTCCATAAATTGATTGTAGGTGGAACGTGGCAACGCTTCCTTGCTACCCATAGCCATACGCCACAGGCTGTCTGTGAAAATCCACAAAGCCCGTCCTTTCCCGGGATAGGATGCTACGGCAAGGGGAATTCGTTTTCCGTCGGGCGCGATTGCGTTCAGCAAAGGGGTCGCTTGTTCTTCCCGGAAAACGATATTTTCCATGTGGTGGAGACCCTTGCCATCCTGGAAATTCCCCAAGTCGTGGGAGAGCAGGGCCCATTCGTTGAGCACGGTCGCAAGTGCTCGTTTTTCCGGAGATGGGTTAGCGACCTCGATTTTGAAACGAAGATCGCGATCGAACCAAGGTCCTTTCTTGTCGACGGGCCAATCCATGTCATCCCACAATCCAGGTGGGGTAACAGTGGGGTTGGAGTTCTGTAGGTCGAAAGGGAGGAGTTCCTTCAGTGGTGTACCTTGCAAGTCCTGCGTCAAAAGCGCACGTTTTCCTCCGACAAAGAGCAGCCCCCCTCCATTTTTCACAAAATCGACAAGGCTTTTTTGGTACTCGGGAAGCAGAAACTGCAAGAGGTTGAAGTTCTGCAATACCACTACACGGAAGTTGATCAATTCTTCGTTGAAAAGCCTTGAGACGGGAAAGGGGATGAGCGAAATTTCCCTTTCGTTAACATCCTGCCTATCCCAAGGGTCACGAAGAATGAAGAAGCTAACCAAATCATATTTCGGCTCCGTCTTCAGGTAGCGGCGCAGGAAACGACCGTCCCAGCTCGGGCTTCCCAAGAGGTGGAGGATTCCCAAGGTGTTGCTGACAACTTCGACAGATTCAAAAACTTCGTTGTCCCAGAGGACGGATTCGTCGGGTGAGGGTAAGACTTTGAATTTGAGCAAATGGTTACCACGGGGAAGGGGTGGGACACTTAGATCGACCCAGACACGGTCCTGTCCCGCCTGAAAACTTGCGTTTTGAGAAGCAAGGATCTGGTCTCCTTCTGTCAATTGCACCTGTAGGTGTTCGGGGTCTAGCGCGTCACGGGTTCTCACAAGGAGAAGGCTAGAGCTGAGCGGGGTTTCTGCAAAGGCGAAGGGGGTGACCCTGCTTTCCTCGATCCATGCGTTATCCTCAGCTTCGTGCTCAACGCCAACGATGAAACCACGACTCAGTTTTCCTTCCCCCGCGCCCAAATTTTGCAAGCTAAGGGGCCAAGACAGGGACGGCCGCGAGTCTCCCCCGTCGGTGAAAAGAAGCCACGGTTGGTTTTCAAGTCCTGGCAGCCATTTCTCCAAGGTACGACGCATGGGGGAGTAGCCAAGTTGCGTGCGCATGTCCTCTTGCGAAAGTTTGCTTGTGCGAAGTTCGCAGCCGCTTTTCAGGCAGAACGATCGCAAGTCTTCGAGGAAGCCTTCGATATCTTCCGACATGTGCTTCATGCTAAGCGAGTCATCGATCAAAACACTGACCGGAGTGGACACGATCGTTTTGGGAAGGGAAAGCTGCTCGTTCTCAGGATGGAAGGCAAGAAGCAGCGGCAATATCCATAGGAAGCGGCATGCTGCGATCGCAGCACTGCGAGGGATCCCCACCTGAGCTTTCAGAGATAGCCCCCATAGCGCTGTCAGAATGGCAGTGATCCAAATAAGATGTAATGGGTCCATTAGTAATGGTTCCATTATCGTAACCGTTTTAAAATTTCACGCATATGAACCTGGTCTTTTTTATAGTCCGTGGTCAGAGCCACCTTGATGATATTGACGAAGATACGAACCCGCTGTTCCCAGGGGACGACTGACTCGCAAGCACCTGAGGGGGCGGTGGGGCTTGTAAGTGATCCTAGGAAATCATAGGGAATTGCCAGAATCGCAAGTCGGCCATCAAATTGCAGGCCATACCAAACCTCTCCCTGGCAAGCGGGGAGAGCTTCAAGCAGGTAGAAGCTTCGCATCAACTCATGGTCAGGCGGGATCGGCACCCACCTGGCCTGGTCACGCTGCATAGAAAAACCCTTGCCTGTAAGCTGAGTCAGGACGTCTCTGCCAAACCCTTGCAGGATCAGGAACCCACCTCTTGCCAGCCAAGAACGAAACGCTGGCTTTAGAACACCGTCTCGATCCACGAGCATGTCGCGGTCTGGAAACGCTGTCCAGTACCAAGGCTCTCCTCGAAAATTTTCACCTCTCGTCTCAAAATAGGGCTCACCTAAAAAGTCATCGACGCTGGTTCGAGAAGAGATCTCACGTGCCACACGATCGAGGGACAGCGGACGGACTTGTTTTGAAAGGACGGACACCTGAATTTCTGCCCGCGCCGACGGGACTCCGTAGCCGAAACATCCAGCAAGAAGAAGCAGGGAAAACCTTCTTCTCACATGCGTACCAAAATGCCACAGCAACTCAAGTACCATGATCGACAGAATGACGATCAGGCAGACGTAGAGCCACGGTAGGGGGTCCTTTTCCTCACGCTGTAGACTGATCTGCTTCTGACCTAAGGTCCCCTCTCCCCCCCAACGCTTGGGCAGCAAGGACGCCTGAAGATGGGAATGCAGGCTTTCACCCATAGGTACATTGCTTTCCCTAAGCTTCTGATCAAGGTCCCCCTTTTCCCACTGAACGACCTGAGCAAGATTGACAGGTCGTGGCCAGACGCTTTTGTTTTCTGTAAGATCGCGGATGCCATACCACCCTACTAGATTCTTGATAAGCAGAGGAAACAGAGCATGATCCATGCCAGTCAGCTTGCTGGGTTTGAGAGGAAGCGTGAAAGCCGTCACTGCAAAACCAAGTGCCTTGTCTTCCTTAAACCAACTAAGCCCCTGCTGCTCTTCCGCAATGCCTCCTCCTAAGCGTGACGCCCCCCACGCTCGCATAAGTGCGTTTAGGGATGGGCGATCGTAGACATCCTGACAGAGCTGAGGAATCTTAGCTTCCACCCTTTCTGCCCGGATGAGGTTATAGAAACAATGACACAGGTTCCTATACGAAGTTTCCACCACAAGAGGAGCTAACCAGACATGGGGAAAATCGCTTGCTTGACTTTTTCTTCGTTGCAGATCGATCCGCCTTTGAGCAAGCGGCAGGGGGCAGGTTTCTGCCAGAGGTCTTTCCTCATCGACTCCGAATATCCAGAATTTTGAAGTTTCCAAAACACTTTCATCATAACGATCCCAGCGTCGAGGCAAGAAACCGATGACTTCCAGAGCTGACTGAAGTTGAAAGAAGGGGTCTTCGATCATCCGCTCTCCAGCAACCGGAGCCACAAGAAGAGCATTCTGCCGCATTCCTCCCACCAACGTGCGAAACGTGTTGTCGAGGGAAATCATGTCAGGCTGGAGAAATTCCAGTTGCCAAACCAGAGCAGCGTCTGCAGGAAGTGTGGAAGATTCTATTTGTTCAATAGGAATACTTGCGGGGATTGTGAGCCTGCTCTGGCCTTCATTCAAGCTCCAGGCGATCTCTAGGAGATTCCTCCCCTGTAGAGTCCCCCGCAGTTTGCCTGCTCGTGCAAGAAGCCTTCCGCTACGTTCGATTTCCACGTCCCACTCCAACACAGGGTCCTGTGGTTGAGAGGTGACAAAGATGTCACGGAAGTAAACATTGTCACTCGCAAGCTGAGGAGTTTTTACATCTATCCAGGAAACATCCATCCCGGCTTCTAAATATTTCCAGTTAAAGTCCTGCCATGATGCCTGGTCACCATCTGAGAAGATCAAGAGAAACGACACACCTTCCAGTTGGCTTTTCAACTTAGCAAGGGCAGAGCCTAACTCCACTCCAGCCCTGTGGAAACCAAGTGACGCGACAAGTTTCTCTACCTCTGCTTTCGACTGCGGATAAAACACTTCGCCACTATGACTTGTGGAGATAGAGAGTTTTACCTCACCTTCCCAATTGCTCCAGACTTTGCCAACTTGCGCAGCTAATTGATCTGGTGTCACATAGCGACTGAGCGAGGGACTCATGTCGATGAAAAAATGGACTCGGTCGCTTTGAGGGGCAATCTGCAAAATAACTTTATTCGCAGGTTGCAACATAAAGAAAAGAAACGTCATGCCCGTCAAAAAAAACACAAGAAACGGAGTCCAGGGGGGCACCTTAAGAACTAAGCGACGCAAGCGAGAAGGCTCCATCGCGATCACTTTTAGGGGAGGAAGCCACACCGTCTGTCTGCGGATTCGGATAAGGAGCCAAATGGCACACGCGACGATGAACGCCGCCATGGCAATGAAAAGCGCAAAATGGGGGGAAAACATGATATCCACAAAGACCTACCAACTTGCTAAGGCTTCCAAACCTGCAAAGTAATTCTGGAGACTGCTTTTATCCGTAAAACTAAGGTACATCCCACCTTTTCTGGTAACTTCATGCTCTATTGTCTCACACCACTTTTCAATTTTTCGAATATATTTGTTTTTCGCTTTCAGGTCCTGCCCGAGGTATTCCTTGAATTTCGAACTTTGGTCGAAGTAACACGTCTTGTCTTCCATCCACGACGGGTCTTTTTCCAGATGACTTAGAAGGTGAAACAGACAGAAGCGGTGAGTATGTTCAAAAACTTCATCTGTAAAGGGTAAGCTGCAAAGATCCCCGATCCAGTAAATAAGATGCGTATTGTGGAGATAAGGATGCTCGCCCTTGAGCATACCTTTCACCGTTTCGATTTGAAAACTACCGTTCATGCAATAATCGAAAGCGCTAAGGACTTCGGATGGATTGTTGGGGGTGAAACAAAGCACATTATCCTCAAGGTCTTGTGATTCAAGAAGGATGAGCTGGGTCTGATCGCCCATGCGCTTGTGCCTGTAGACAAGGTTGAAAGCAACCCTCGCTGCGACTTCAAATTTCCTGGGAACTTTCCCCACGATGTTTTTGAGACCTTCGTTAGGCCAATCCATGGACGGACTGCTGTCCAAGTAGATGATAACTTTCGCCAAAGCCTCTTCACGTTGCTGGCGGACGATCAGTTGATTGCTTCTGGCGTACATTTTCCAGTCAATATGCCGGACGGAATCGCCAGGTGCATACGCCCTGCTTAATTCCAAGGACCGACTGGTACGCGGAAGGTTGAATCGAAAACTGCCGTGTATACCCCTGCTGCTATGAAGTTTCGAAAAATAAATGTCTGACAGAATCAGCGGGTGCAAAGCTGCCAGGGTTGGTTCCTCCATGGCGCTTACCCCCCCGCACCTTTTGCCAGGTCATGGTGACGAGCTTCCAAATTTTCAATCAGCTCGTCGATCGCATCGTCGGTACTCATGCGGTCTCTGCTTGCTGTAACCGTAAGGCGTACACGATGACGCAGGGCAGGTTTGGCCATGCGTTTAACGTGTTGCCAACTGACGGCCTCCTTGCCTTCAAGCAAAGCGTAGGCACGACTTAGCGAGACAAGAGAAATGCCGGCGCGTGGACCGGCACCGTACCACATCGATGCGGCAATATGCTCCGGACAATTCGGATCATGCGGACGACTCGAACGCACCAGTTCGCGAATGGCTGACAGCAGCTCTTCCGCAAGCCGTACTTTGTGTACATTTCGCAAAAGCCCCGACACGAGCTGCGGAGTCAACGCCCCTGAATCTTGCCTGGAAAGCTCTCCTTCGCCCACCAGCCTGTTAGAGGAATGGTCGCGTAGAATTTTCATCTCAGCATCCTGGTCGGGATAGGACATGATCGCATGAAGGAGGAAACGGTCGAGCTGCGCTTCGGGCAAAGGAAAGGTTCCCTCAGCGTCGAAAGGGTTCTGCGTCGCGAAGACCATAAAAGGCCGTGGTAAGGGATGCTCGGCACCTGCTACAGTGACGCGCCGTTCCTGCATGGCTTCCAACAAGGCGGACTGTGTACGGGGAGATGCTCGATTGATTTCGTCTGCCAGGACAAAGTTTGCAAATACAGGCCCGGGAATAAAGGAAAACGTCCGCTTTTGCGAGTCCGGATCGACGTTCAAAATCTCACCGCCAATGATATCGCTTGGCATAAGGTCCGGGGTGAACTGAACGCGCCCAAACTGAAGCCCCAAGTTTCTAGCAATGACCCGGACCAATGTCGTCTTGGCGAGGCCAGGCGCTCCCGTGATCAGAATATGCCCTCCTGACAGGAAACATGACAGCGCCTCCGCTAACAACTCTTCCTGACCGAAAATCACACTGGCAATTTTTTCTCGAAGGCTGCTAACGTGCGAAACAGCCTGCTCAAAGCTCAACTCGTCCTCTCTGCTCATACACTCCCCCTAAATTCACAGAACGCTCTTTCTTTATTATAGTCGGAAAGAAGAAGGGGTGCCTAAGCTGACGAGAAAAGCCGAACTTAGTGTGCGAAATTTGCCTACAGAGAAGAGAGCCATTGTAATTGGGAGTCTGTCATCCCGCGGCTACCGTCATCCCGCGGCTACCGTCATCCCGCGGCTACCGTCATCCCGCGGCTACCGTCATCCCGCGGCTACCGTCATCCCGCGGCTACCGTCATCCCGCGGCTACCGTCA
>JACPKR010000016.1 GCA_016186945.1 Deltaproteobacteria bacterium
ACCGCCACCGGAGGAGTTAATTCTACCAAGAATGACCGCCCCTCCAGGACTCCAGTTACACGCCGGAAACGGACATTAACGGAGAGCGAATTAGCTAATAGCCTGATGGCCCAGAGTTATCCAGGTTTTTAGTAGCGGAGTTTATTCGACAGTCACCGATTTGGCAAGATTCCTGGGCTGATCCACGTCCGTACCTCTCAACACAGCGACATTATACGCAAAGAGCTGTAGGGGAATGATAGAAAGGATCGCCTGTAGCGGTTCTTCGTCAATCTGTGGGCAGGGGAGGTACTCGCTACACAGAGACCGGAAAACGTTGTCGTCTTCCGCTCCCACACCGATGATCCAGCCATCACGTGCCCGGATTTCTTCAACGTTCGACAGCATTTTTTCCCTATGTCGATCTCGGGGGACTACAGCGATCACCGGCATGCTCTTGTCGATGAGTGCTATGGGGCCGTGTTTCAACTCCCCTCCCGCATAACCTTCCGCATGGATGTAGGAAATTTCCTTCAGCTTGAGCGCACCCTCCAAAGCTATCGGATAACTGCACCCGCGACCTACGAACAGGGCGTTTGTAGCTTCACAAACTTTTTGAGCTAAGACAAGCGTGCGAGCTTCCCCTGCTACCGCTTGGTCGACAAGAGGAGGGAGTTTGCGCAAACTGAGAAGAGATCCCGAGAACTGCTCCTGACTGATTTGCTCCTTCAAGCGCGCAACCGCTAAAGCAAGGAGATAGAGATTAAGAACCATCGCAGTGAATGCTTTTGTCGAAGCTACACCTATTTCCGGTCCCGCCTCCATATAAAGGGAAGCAGTCGATTCCCGAGCGATCGAGGAGAACTTCATATTGCAGACACTTAGAACCTGAGATCCAAAAGCCCTGGCTAATTTTACACTAGCTAAAGTATCAGCGGTCTCCCCCGACTGAGTTATCGCTATAAGCAAGGTTTTTTCATTAAGACAGGGAGCCTGATAGCGTAGTTCGCTTGCCAAATCAACAGAGACGGGAACTTTAAGAAGGGATTCCAGAACGTACTTGCCCACCATACCTGCAAGAAAAGCAGTCCCACAGGCAGTCACTTGAATACGGTCAAACTTGAAGAAGTCAACACCAGCTACTCCCAAGCGGTCGAGGAGTTGACCTGCGCTCTGCACCGTTGCTGCCCTGTCTAGCGTGTTGGCAATCACGGAAGGCTGTTCATGGATTTCCTTAAGCATGTAGTGACGAAAACCATGCTTTTCAGCTTGTGCTTGGGACCAATCAAGCACGATTGGAATTTTCTGAACAGGTTCACCCTGGAAGTTCCAAACTTGGACACCCTCTTTGCTGATCCGAGCCATCTCTCCGTCTTCAAGGAAAATAACTCTCCTGGTGTGTCCAACCAACGCAATCGCATCGCTTGCGAAGAAATTTTCGCCGTCTCCCACCCCCAGCACAAGCGGAGAACCCTGCTTGACGACATAGAGAGCTTCGGGGTCGCAGGCGCTCAATATCCCCAGACCGTAAGCACCGCGGAGGCGCTGAGTTAGCTTGAGCAAAGCTTTGCGAACGTCCGGGACAAACGCCAGCTCCTGGTAAAGCAGATGGACAAAAACTTCCGTGTCTGTATCGCTTTGAAAGCGAACCCCCTTCTCAAGCAGTTCGATCTTGAGGTCTTGGTAATTTTCTAAAATCCCGTTATGAATAACAGCGAGACCTTGTTCACGGTGCGGGTGTGCATTGACCTTTGTAGGTGCCCCATGCGTCGCCCAACGCGTATGCCCCATGCCGAGCGTTGCATCTTGGGAAAGATCGGAGAGGAGCGGCTCTAACTTGTCCAATTTTCCCTCGGACTTTATAACGCTGATCGCACTATCTTCGAGTACTGCGATTCCGGACGAGTCGTAGCCTCGATATTCGAGAAGTTTTAAACCCTTGAAGATAAGCTCCACACAAGGCTTTTCTCCAACATACCCGATGACTCCACACATTTGTTCTCCTTAATGCCTTAATGCCTCTATAGTGTTCAAGATAATTAATTTGGGGACAAACTTTTTGAAAAAAGTTATTTCCCCAAACCCCTTTTTAAAAACTTCAGTATTTAAAGTTTTTTGGGGGGAGGTGTGGAGGGGAACTTTTTTTCAAAAAAGGTCCTCTCCACAAATTCTTTTTCCCAGATGCTATTGACACCCGATAGCGATTGCCACTGGTCTGTCACGAATACGCTTGCCTTTTGTCCTTTACAAGCAATCGCCACACAGTCGGTAAGGTAATATTCACCTTGCGCATTATCATTACGAAGCTCTCCTAAAAGTTCGAAAAGGTATGCGACGTTCGCATACATCACTCCCGAATTGCAGAGAGTGATTTTCTTAGCGTTTGCATCTGCATCCTTTTCCTCCACTATACCGTCCAAAGTCCCCTGGTGGGATAAAATGAGTCGGCCATACCCCGTGGGATCGGGGACCCGCATGCCTAGCACGCCTAGCCGGGAGTCTAGCGCCTGGCAGTGAGCGATGAAGGTTCTCAGCAGTCTGCCGTCGAGGCCTGGAATGTCCCCTGCACAGACAAGAACATTTCCCGGTTTCACAGAACTCCCCCTGGCCAGGTACCCCGTTCCATAGGAGGGAGCCTCCAGACCCTGAAAAAAAGCGGAGGAAGACGCTACTGCACCTGCCGTTCCGTTGATATTTTTTTGTACACAGACACCGAGATCGGGAAAGCGAACAAGGAAACTTTCAAACGGTGCTAGGTCTTCTCCCAGGATCACGCAGTAATTCTGACAGGGAGTATTCCGTAAGGCTTCCAAAACCCGCGCCAACATGATTTCCCCAGCGACCGAGTGGAGAACCTTGGGGGTCTCACTCTGCATCCGCTTTCCTTTTCCTGCCGCAAGAATCAATCCTGTCAAAGGCAAAACCATGTTCCCTCTCATAAGCTTCCCTGATCCTCCCTCCATTTTATCGAAATCGTAAGGCTTTTCATTTCAAAAGCGCTAATAGCGTTCAAGATAATCAATTTGGGGACAAACTTTTTGAAAAAAGTTGTTTCCCCAACCCCCTTTTCAAAAACTTCAGTATTTAAAGTTTTTTGGGGGGAGGTGTGGAGGGGAACTTTTTTTCAAAAAAGGTACTCTCCACAAATTCTTTTTCCCAAATACTATAGACCTCCCTATTTCAGCGAATTAAAATGCCTTGGCACGATTCGACGTGCCCTTATGACAAGGATCAGCAATTGGGAATTTTAAGCCTGTACAGAGACCTCAAAAAAAAGAGAAGAGAGCGTTCGATCGCCAAGAGCTTAAAACTAATACAAAATCCGAAGGCGATTAGGGAAGAGCGTGCTTCAGCTATCGAATTTTTCAAAAACCTGGACGACCCGCAGCTTGCTGTCCCAGCCCTTCTTAAACGCTTCGATTTCAGCCTTGACCACGGCATTAACGATACCCGCGAAAAAGAGTCGGCGATGGAGGGAATCCTTAGATTCAAGGACGCTGCCCTACCTTTTGTCCGTGAACACCTCGCAAAGTCAAATCGAATTGCATGGCCTATCAAGATCTTGCAACGTCTGGCGGAAGAAGCCCAGACCATCGAAGCGCTGGAAGCATCGCTCGACTTCGGCGAGGTCGACTTCGACCGCGATAAAGTAGACAAGAACTACGACGTCCTTTGTTACCTCCGTGATTTTCAACTGCCTGATCAGGGGAAAAAGCTCCTACGCTTCCTCTCCGCCCATGACGAACGGGTTCGCTTCGCCGTCACCGAAGTGATCCTCGCCCAAAATGCCCAGGAAGTCGCCAAGCATCTCGAACCGTTCCTTCTCGACGAGTCTGCAGAGAATACCAGGGTCCGACAAACCGTCATTGATGCTTATCTGGAAAAAGGCTGGATCCTCTCCCTTCCCCAAATCCCAGAAGGCCCTCTGGCTGAAGGCGTTGCTGTTAGCAAAGATCGTAAACTGAAAAAGGCATAATTGGAGGAAGCAGCTGCGCAGTTTCCTCCAAACCACCTCCTTGCTACAGGGGGGTCCTGTGTTAGAATATTAGAAATGATTCTGACACTGTTCAAATTTTGGCTTGGATTTGCCATCCTAGTCCTTGTCACAGGACTTGTTCGTGGTGACAGCGGGATTCGTGATTACTTTTCTCTGCGTGACAGCCGTGACCGGCTTGCGGACACAGTTGAAAAGCTCAAAAAAGAAACGGAAGCCATCGAAGAAGAAATCCATAAAATCAAATCTTCCCAAAGCTACGCGAAAAAAGTTTTCAAAGACAAGTATCACGTCACGGAAGATGGCGAACGAATCATGTTTTTTGCAGACTAGGAGGAAGTGTGAAGTATTTTATATCACTACTGATTCTGGCAGGATGCGGATGGAATCCTAACAGCGTCTTTGTTTCCAAGGATGACAAAGACCGTATCGACAGCATGATAGCAAAAGCTCAGATGCACCTCGACCGTCAGGAAATCGGGGACGCTCTGCGCATGGCGGAAGAGGCCTATGCTCTGAACGAGAATAATGTCTTTGCCGCGAAACTCCTTGCCGACATCTACCTTGAAGAGGCTGGAGCTTCCATCATCGACTTGGCACAGAAACTTTCATCGCGCTTAAGTGCTTCTAACGCAAAATCAGACGCGAGTTCAGTTCTCGACGAGCTAGCGGACGCAATCGATCTGACTCTGGCCGACCTGGAAGTCATGGCAACCGTCGATAGCTCCACAAACCCTTTCTTTACGGACCTGAACGTGTACGAACCCAAAAGTCCGGGGAGCGTGGCTGATACGTCTAGTCCTCGCTACCAAGTAAAACCCCTACATTTTATCAACAAGGCGATAGACGTCCTCTGCCCCTTTGTTCCCGCAACGACAACAGCCGATTCCGATGACGCCCGACACAAGTGTACGAAGGTTCAAGCACCCGAAAACCTTGACTCCCAGATCAACCTGAGTTTCGCCCTCACTCACCTCGTGGAAGCTCTCGTCTTTAACCAGGTTCTCAACTATCAGACCGGGGATCTGGCGCTTGTGCAAACTTCTTCCCAAAGCAGCAACCTATTCAAAAGGGTAAACAAACTGGACAAGAAAACGTTCACAGCAGCAGAGATTTCTGATTATGCGGACGCTATTGTTACAGTCAAGAAAAACATTGATAACGTCTTCAACCTTAACTCAGACTCCATGTTGACTGCCACAATGGTCGACTTCCGTACGGCTGTAGCAGCCTTGGGAGCTATAGACGGTATCCCGACAGAAATTACAGATAGCTTGAAAAAGAGTTTTGAAAAAATAGAACAAGTTGTCGAGCAAGCCGGCGAGGCAAAAGGAAGTTTAGGAGCGCAGACCACGGCATTAAAAGATCAATTCAATAAAGCAATAGTCGACAAGCTCAACACGTCTATTACGAGCTTCATCGACAATATCGAGGATCTTCCTGATATTGACACGTCTGAAAAGACCGAAGAAGTTAAGAAAGTCTGCGACGCCTACAAAGAAATCATCTCTTCTACGTTAGAGACCTTTGCAATCCCAACGAAATGTCCAGAGTAAAATTAGGCTAGGGCGTGTCGTCAAATTCAATTTAACAATGTAAAATCTGGGGAACTTATCCAAAATTTGGAGTTTCCTCATGAGGCGCTATGGACTGCGTGACGACCAGTGGGAGCGGATCCAAGGGTTCCTTCCAGGTCGAATTG
>JACPKR010000017.1 GCA_016186945.1 Deltaproteobacteria bacterium
AACCTTTTCATGGTTGCAGAGAAAATTTCGACGAATTGCTGTTCGTTGGGAAAGACTTCCGAGCTGCTTTGACGGATTTGTTGCCTTGGCAATCATCATGCTTTGGATCGGAAAAATCTGTTTAGTGAGATAGGTTCATAGAATGTCTGTCAGCATCCATGAAAGCTTGAGCTGCCTCAATACCTGTGTAACCGCCGGGCTTTTCAGCCTCAGCTAAAATCTCAGGAGACCAATAGCCGCTTGTACCGCGAGGGTTGTCAAACTTTAGAGATATAATCTGTTGCCGAACTTGCTTTGTCACAGGGTCTGTTAGTGCTTTCATCTCCATAATTTCACCTGCGTCCGACTCAAGAATCACTCGACTAAATCCAAAGTCGATAAAGGCTGCTCGGGTACCTTCCTGATCCAAAACCACATTGGCAGGCTTGATATCTCCATGGAAAAATTTGAGTTGATATTGTTTCCCCCGAATTGTCACGGGATAACCCTTTTGATAACTTTGCAATTGGACTAGAAGGTTATTGACCAATTGCCTTTTCGTTTCCTGAACAACATCTCTGGACAAAAATGCCTTCCTAGCATCACCTCCACTTCGAATTTCTACGATGGAAAAAAATCTCCTGGAGGGGGCATCTACGAAAGCTAAATAGGTTCTCACAAAGCCAGCATGAGGATAATGTATTGCAAATTCGTTCTGAACAAGAAACATCATTCGAGTATTTTCAGCTTCTTCAATTTCTTCTTTAGTTGTTAGAATTTCCTCCCTGAGAGCATATTTGTTCCCGTCAATTGTAACCTCCTTCATTTTAGCAGAAGACCCTCTCGCAAATTCGGGGCCTTCGATATAACGATCTTTACTCGCCTTCAATTGTTCGAACAGCTCCCGTTCAAATTGATTTCTTCTCACCCTAACGTCGAGAGAAAGAGTATCGAAGTCTTTGAAGGTTTCAACGCCCGTAGCATCCTTCGCTCGCAGGTCTGAAGCAGCGCCGGCACCCCCCCGGACTCCAGCACCGGGGGGTTTCACCCCATCGTCTCCAATCTCACTTCTTACACGCGGTTCCGCAGCCGCACCTTCAGGCGACGGCGACCTAGGCACACGAGGAGAAGCGGGGCCTGCACCCTCTCCTAGCCCTCTGGCAGAGCCTGATAATTCGCTTCTAACAGGCTGCGAGTATAGAGGAACTTCGGCCGCTGGCTCCCAAGCGTAGCTTGCACCCTCTCCTAGCCCTTTGGCAGAGCCTGATGATCCTTCAAAAAGCGCAGCAGGACCTTCAGACGGCCCAGGCACACGAGGAGGAGCGATGTCTGCCCCAAGTTTGCCCGCTCGGAACATTCCCAAAGATGCACGCTCGGTAAGTTCGAGTCCCCTCGCATTCAGAGCCTCTCTAAACAGTCCGGCGTTGTCCATTTTTTTGAAATTGAACCCAAGGCTCGCTTCTTCTTCACAGTATTCAAAAACCACAAGTTCAGGACCTAGCTCATCGACCGGAGACCATTCCTTTTTAAGATTAGAGATGAAATAAAAACTCCTAACCGCTGCTCCAGAGAGTTTGTCAAAGAGAGCGACAGCGATACAAGATTCGTCCCATATTGTTCCTGTGCTAGCGTCTATCATCTTTCCATTGGGGAGTATGTCCAGAACGACTGACTTGTGTTTTTCAGCCGCAAGAAATTGAGCGTAGTTGACTGTGCCCAGGGGGGAAGATCCAGGATAGGATGCCGTCTCTGTCAGTTCAAAATCTTTGCTTTCCCCTTCCGCATTTGCTGACAACTTGTAGGAAATGCTCTCAAGTCTCGCGATTTCAGCAGCTTGTATCTCCGTCGCATATTTTTCCCGTTTGATTTTACACGCGGGCGCCAAAAGTTGAATTGCAAAAAAGCAGAGAAAAACGGAATGAATGCGTCTCATTAGTTGCTCCTCTATTTTCTTGGTTTGGGATCGCCTCTGTCCTTTCCTTCATTTGAAGACGAAGACTTCTCTGAGCTGAATAAATCGGTTTACTTTACAATTTATTCTGGCACATCGATGCCGTTTTAGAAACAAGGTGGGTCCATTCCATTATTGCGAGGAGGGCGAAGATCGAGGAAGCAATCCAGTCTAACATGTCTCATAAAGTTGGTGCCATTAAGGCTTGACCTTTTGCGACATATCAATATGTATATATGAACAGATTGCTTTAATTGTAAGCCTAACTTGGTGGAATCAGTATGAGAAACCGTCAAACAGCATTCATTGCGGTCACTGCTCTTTTTTTTCTTTGGGGGTTCATCACATGTCTTAATGACATTCTCATCCCGCATCTCAAAAGCATCTTTTCTCTCAATTACACAGATGCAATGTTAGTGCAGTTTGCTTTTTTTTCAGCCTATTTCTTTTTTTCCCTACCGGCTGGCTATATCGTTAAACGCTTTGGATATCCTAACGGCCTCATGATTGGCCTAGTCACCGCCGGGGTGGGAGCTTTGACTTTTTACCCGGCAAGTTTGCTCCATTCTTATGGTGTATTTCTGGCAGCTCTCTTTATTCTGGCATGTGGAATTACCCTATTACAAGTTTCAGCAAACCCGTACGCAACAGCCCTTGGTCCCAGAGAAAGCGCGTCTGCCCGTCTCAATTTTGCTCAAGCATTTAATTCATTAGGAACAACAATCGCGCCGGCGATTGGAGCCTATCTTATCCTGAGCACTGTGTCTCCCTCGTCAATCTCTTTTTTTAAGACAAACACCGATTTTCCCTATATTGCAATCGCCTTGTTTTTATTTGGAATGGTTTTCGTCTTTAAAAAATTGTCATTGCCCACAGTCACTGATGAAAGTTTGCAGCAAGACAATGTTGGAAATGTCGACAAAGGCCATGCGCTTCGTTACAAAAATCTATTCTGGGGTGTGTTCGCTATATTTTTCTACGTAGATAAATAAGTGAAATAAAGCCCGTTACACTTGGTGCTGACGGCCTTGTTTCTTTACAAGAATCCGTTTTTTCAAGGAAAGTTCCAAGATGTCTTATTTTTTTGTATGGTCGCAGACCGCGGGGAGGGTTGACGGGTTGGAATGTCTTATTTTTTTGTATGGTCGCAGACCGCGGGGAGGGTTGACGGGTTGGAAGGGGGCGGCCCGGCACACAAAGCAGGAATGGAAATCGGCGATGTAATCATGACTGTAGGGGATCAGAAAATTTTCGACCTCAACCAACTGGAAAGCCTCTTGCTCCGAAAATCTTCAAAAGACACCCTGAAACTAACGATTTTTCGACGTACCAAAGGCAACATGGAAGTTAAAGTCACACTCGAAGAAACTCCGAAAAATCAAGAGCTGCCTATAGAAGACGGCCTACTTTGACTTTTTTTCCGGACTCCTTTTTTAAGGTGATACATCGGTGGAGAATAAATTTCAGTACTACTTCAAGAATCTTTTGCCAGTGAAAGACCTATGCAAGGGGTTGGTGTTGAGGATAAGCTGACCCTGTTACAATGATGCACTAGGTATGAAAGCTGAAGGCCATGGGAACAGAACTACTGCCACAAAACATACGAGATAACTATGAGTTACACGAGTGGAAGCATGCATGTGCCATCCTCAAACAAGACTTTCCCAATGAGTGGGAAGATGTCATCAAAGTCCTTACAGAGTTTCGTTTTCGCCGCAGCTGGGTAACGGTTGGCGGGGGCCGAAAATCAAAAATATCAGAAGCAATTGATAGCAAATTATATTCACGCGGCTGGGTTGAAAAACAGTTTGATACTGAAATTGTCATTGATACACATCGGATTGAAAGCCCTACCCATCAGGTTGATTGTTTCAAAAACCGTGTTGCTTTAGAAATTGAATGGAACAACAAAGATCCGTTCTTTGATCGCGATCTGAATAACTTTCGGTTGCTCTTTGAACTCCGAGCTGTGTCAGTTGGTATTATCGTCACCCGCTGCGACAACTTGCAGGAAATTTTTACCGATTTGGGACGAGGCTCAAGTTTCGGCGCATCTACGACACACATGAGCAAGTTGCTGCCTCGCATTGAAGGCGGTAGTGGTGGCGGATGTCCTGTATTGGTTATTGGCATTTCCAAAAAGCTCTATATTGAGGACTAATATGACTAAGCCAAAACAACAATCGATTTCCGAGGCAGGTGCAGACCTTCTAGCACGGACTGCGGGCCAAACTTTCGCTACCATATTGGCAGATCCACCTTGGCAGTTTCAAAATAGAACAGGCAAGATGGCCCCAGAACATAAGCGTCTTAACCGTTATGGGACGATGGTTCTAAACGACATTCTTGCTTTACCTGTTGATCGACTGACCGCTGATACAGCTCACCTCTATTTGTGGGTACCAAATGCGCTCTTGCCAGAGGGATTGCGAGTTTTAGAAGCGTGGGGATTTCAGTACAAAAGTAATTTAGTTTGGCACAAGGTTAGAAAAGACGGCGGCCCTGATGGTCGTGGCGTGGGATTTTATTTCCGCAACACAACCGAACTAATATTGTTTGGCGTAAAAGGAAAAAAAGCTAGAACACTTGCTCCTGGTCGTAGACAAGTAAATATCATTAGGAGCATGAAGCGTGAACACAGTCGTAAACCAGACGAGATGTACGAACTTGTCGAAACATGCAGCCCTGTGCCACGACTTGAACTCTTCGCACGTGGATCTCGTCCTGGCTGGACAACTTGGGGCAACCAAGCCGACGATTACTATCCAAACTGGCCAACCTACAACAACCATTCTCAGTCCGAACCACAATCTGATCTATTTCTAACCAAAGCGACCTGAAGCCAACAAGTACTAAGACATGTTCTCTCATAAGACTGACTGCTGTCTCAAAATCAGTGCCGTTGTGCTTAAGTGCTAAGGCCGCTGTTGTAATCCACAGGCTGCGCTCGCCATCCTCGACTTCCTCCGGTCTTTTCAGAGCCCCTCTGCTCTGGGAACCAGAGCAGAGGGACTCATTTCCGCCAATGCCCTACACTTTAGGAAGTTTGAGCACGGATAAATAAGTGAAATAAAGCCCGTTACACTTGGTGCTGACGGCCTTGTTTCTTTACAAGAATCCGTTTTTTCAAGGAAAGTTCCAAGATGTCTTATTTTTTTGTATGGTCGCAGACCGCGGGGAGGGTTGACGGGTTGG
>JACPKR010000051.1 GCA_016186945.1 Deltaproteobacteria bacterium
CATTCCCTGACCTCGCAAAAAACCTGATATTTTAACCCCATGATGTGGTCGACGCATTTACGTTTGACGAGTCCGGTGAGTGTGTGGGCCCACCACTTCTAAATTTTCCTGAGCACCACTTCTAAAATTTCTCGAGCACCATCTTTTGAGAAGCCCTTCTTAGATCCTTCCGCCTAAGCTAAAATCTTAACATGGGTCAACGTCTAGAATTTTTTCTGTGCTGCCTTCTGACCGTTTCCTCCTGCCGGGTGTCGTCGCTTTCCGATGATTTGAGGAGAAGGCCGGAAGGACGCCTGCCGCAAGCTTGGGGGGGAGAGGACGATTGGCAGGGAGCATTTCCGTTCTTACTACGAGGAGTCGGGGGAGAGAAGAGGTTGAAAATCGCCTTTCTCAAACCGTGGGATGTGCCTGATGCCAACACGTGGGACATTGCGGTAGCCTCTGATGAGGACATTCAAAAGGTTACGCTTTGTTTGGCCGTTAGTGCGAATGCGATCTGCCAAGGGCCGACGTATGAACTCCGCCTGGAACACTCGAGATCGGGGCGGAAATTTTTCCTCAACCCCCTAGGCGATTCCTTCAAGGTCCAACGAGGCCAGTTTTGGGTCATTCGTGGCTATAGGGGTGAAGATCTGGAAAGCACGCAGAGGATTGTGAGGTTTCTTTAGTTCTGAACTGCAAAGGGGGTGAATTTGAGGTTTCTGCTCCTGGTTTTAACCCTAAGCGCCTGCGCCACTCGTCGTGATCTTGGCCAAACGCCCCCGATGCGAGAATCGTTCACAGGTTACAACCGTTATGGGGAAGCTCGCGCTTGCTATGCGATGAAAGACAAAACATGCAAGAAAGCTGAGCTGACAACTGAGGCTGAAAATTTCAAAAAAGCGTGTCAAGAAGGAGGCGGTGAGTCGTTCCCGTGCGATTGTGCGAGTTTCCTTTGCAGTAAGAACGTCTGGCGCGATAAAAATTAAAAAACCTCTCCCAAGTTATAGTCGCCAATCTATGGGCACCATCCCTTTCGATTGA
This sequence comes from Deltaproteobacteria bacterium, assembly GCA_016186945.1. GTDB lineage: Bacteria > Bdellovibrionota_B > Oligoflexia > Oligoflexales > Bog-1112 > BOG-1112. The sequence goes on from JACPKR010000051.1 coordinate 1,024, forward strand.
AGATAGTGATTCGTTTTGGAAAACGGCTTCGACCCCAAGAATCCTCGGTTTGCTGAATAGGGAGAAGGGTGCGAGCTTTCGATGACAAGGTGTTTCTCGCGGTCTATCACCCTTCCCTTCTGTTGCGCGTAGGCTCCCCATAAGATGAAGACAAGATGCTCCCGCCTGTCGTTCAGCTCTTTGATAGCCTGGTCAGTGAACTCTTCCCAGCCCTGGTTCTGGTGAGAGGCTGGCTTGTTGCGTTCGACGGTGAGCACAGCGTTGAGTAGTAGAACTCCCCGCTCGGCCCATGCTTTCAAGTAGCCATGAGAAGGGGGCGGAATCTGTAAGTCGTCTTCCAGTTCCTTATAAATGTTCACAAGCGAGGGAGGAACCCGCACGTCGGGTTTGACGGAAAAACACAAGCCATGGGCCTGACCTGGTCCATGGTACGGGTCTTGCCCAATGATGACCGCCTTAACGTTTGCAAAAGGAGTGAGATTGAAGGCTTGGAGGATTTCATCGCCAGGGGGGAAAATCTGCTTTCCGGACGATTTCTCAGCGAGCAGGAACTTCCGCAGTTTCTGCATGTAAGGTTTGGAAAACTCGTTTCCTAGGACGGCTTTCCATTGGTCTTCAAGTTTTATGCGATTGCTGTGGTCAGACATCTAAGCTCCTTGTTTGGCATTGCGTAAGCCACTCGGGGCAAGGAGGTGGTTTGGAGGAAACTGCGCAGCTGGTTCCTCCATGAAACCCGCAGGAGGCGACGGCCTCGCCCCTCCAAACCTCCCTCTCCCTAAGATGGGGTGTCGCATTACGTGCTAAAATAATCAATGTAGAGTTCTTGCTGGGGAAAGGTTAGAAATGTCGTCTCGCGAATTTTTGATCAAGGGGAACAGGAAAGCTATGCAGGATAAAGATTCCTACATCGACTCGCTGAGAAGGGAGCTGCTTTTCCTCATTGAAAAAAAGCTCTCCCCCATTGCGCTTAAATACAATTACGCGGATGTTCCCCTTGAGTCGAAGATCAAATGGAAGCCCCTCGTCCTTGTCCTTGGAAATTATTCTTCTGGAAAATCCACGTTGATCAATGAGTTTGTGGGGGCAAAAATCCAGACGACTGGCCAAGCACCCACTGACGACTCCTTCACCGTCATAACGTGCGACGAGGATGATGAGAAGACAAGCCACCTTCCGGAAGGTGCGGTGTACGAGACACGCGACGGAAACGTCCTTCTGAATGACGAAACCTATCCGTTTGAGCTGCTGAAAAAGTACGGTGACCGTTTCGCTTCGCATTTCCGTCTGAAGAAGGTGAACTCGAAACTCCTCAAGAACCTTGCGATCATAGATACCCCTGGCATGCTCGACTCGGCGAGCGAAAAGGGCCGTAGCTACAACTTCCAAGGTGCAATCGGAGACCTTGCACTTCTGAGTGATCTGGTTCTCGTTCTCTTCGATCCTCACAAAGCAGGAACGATTAAGGAATCTCACTTCAGTCTCAAGGAAACCTTACCCGAAAAAACATTTGACGACAGAGTCATCTTCGTCCTTAACCGGATCGACGAGTGCACCAACCTTGACGACTTGCTGCGTGTCTATGGCACTTTGTGCTGGAATTTGTCTTTTATGACAGGTCGAAAAGATATTCCCCCCATACTTCTTACCTACTCTCCTTCTGTCTCGCACACGAAGGGTGAGCAGGATGTGCATGAATTTCTCACTCTACTTGAGAATCAACGGAATCAATTGACGAACGTCATCCTCGATGCCCCACGGCACAGACTGGACCACCTTGCAAGTTTTGTGGAATATCACAGCCGCCGGCTCTCTCACCTTCTGGAGGAGCTGATCCATTTTGAAAAGGAACAGAGAGCCTTTCGATGGCGCTTAACCCTCCTTGGTTTTACCGTTTCGCTCTTTGCTGGTGCTCTCGTGGGAGTCTATGCGCATTTTGTCAAACCTTGGGGTGAGTTTGACGAACCTAGCACGGCAGCCATTGCGGGAGGCGTGGCCGTCGTGCTTTATGCGATCTGGCATATTGCGGTGGTCGGCATCTTAGCGAAGTTCAAATTTTCCAATGCTGTTAGAGAACTGCATGAAGACACCAGAACTTTCGCAAGTGCCGATCGTATGGATACCTGGAAATATGTACGGCAACGATTGATAGATTACCTCGAGTCGGAAGCTTCGCCCGCCAGTCTAGCAACACTTAAGAAAGAACGAGAGCTAGTCGACACCGTTCACAATAAAGGGGCGAGGGAACTTCGCAACGCTATTAACAAAATCAACGAGATCTAAGGAGACCTTCGATGAAGCTTGTCAACACCATCATCCTGATTGTCATGTTTGGCTTTCACGCGCAGTGTACACATGCACAGAAGCAGCAGCAGTTGACAATGAAGATTGTCGATAAAACGGGCGGACCGAACGTCAGCAAGGAGTGGCAGAGTGTGTTTCTTTCCAAGTGGGAGGGGTCGGATGTGAAGGAGGGCTGGGGACTTTTCACCTGTTGTGGGGGTTGGGCCCCGGACGACGGGCAATATATGGTTATCGCGGGGGACAAAGAGGCGCAATTCATATACGTAAAACCGTTCTCCAAAAAAGTAGATGAGGAGAAAGCACTACCCGAAAAAATGAGGCAGGGATTCCTTGCTGACATGCGTGCTTTCGATACCCTTGGCAACAAATTCGAGGTCGCATTTGACCAAATCAACCTGGAGTATGTTCACGCGCGAAGAGAGGGAGACAGGATCATCATTCTTCAGCGTGTGCATATGAACCTGATTGATAAGAAAGATGCCGAGCATTGGCACTTGATCCAAACTTTCAAAAACCTCGTAGGTAATTGAAATTCAAAGAAAAGTGTGCTAAAGAATGCCGAACCACAAGGGTGAGGTGTCGTGATGAAAATCATGGTCTTTGTCACTTGCAGCGTCGGCATGTTCTTTTTCTTCAGCACTCACAGCGTCCGAGGCGCGCTCTTCGGACAGGATAAGCAAATTCCCATCGACCACTATTTAAGCCCCGCAGAGGTACAGAAACTCACAAACACCCTGGAGCAAGAGCCTGCCAGCATGCAGGAGAACTTACAGATCTTGTTTCAAGTTATATTCGGGAACCAATAGTGCGCTTCGTGCAGATCGCAATGTTTTGCCTGGCTTTCCCTTTCCCTACATGGGGGAGGAACACGTCTGTGGACTATAACCTTGCAGGTGTGTTCAAAAACCGAACCCTCACTCTAGGCATCCTTGGCGATGCTACGTACCGCTACCCACTCTGGGGAAAGGAATCCTCCGAACAGGACGAAAGTTTTCTGCACGGGTATTTGGAAACGTATGCGGAATTTTTTACCGCAGGTATTACGAACATCATAGAGCCTGTCGTCCAGGTTTTCCCCCTGCCCATACTCGGACTGGGAGGAGGGGCAAGGTGGAGCCATAGCGTTTACGATTCTCTCAGCATCAAAGCTTGCGGAGATACCCTAACCTGCACAGACCTTGTGCAGTGGATCTTCGCTAAGGTGACCCTGCAAGCAGCTTACGAGGGTGCCTTCCTGCGGGGCGTGTGGCAAAAGGGGCCACTGAAACATCGCAGGACTGACAAACCCTTCTACGAATCCACGGCTGTTCTCACCGCACCGGCTGAGGGCAGTCTTATGGAGTACCAATCTTACATAGCTGGTTATCAGTGGTCCCTGCTCCGTTCGTTCGGAATCTTACACGTGCGCAATAAAATACATGCGGATCGCACCCAGTCCATCATGACAGCCGGGTTTACGCGCATTGTGGACACACCGTGGACTTACTTTGTAGGTTTGGGGACCTTTGAATCCCCTGTTTTGAAGGACGCTAAAAAAGAAGGCGACCCAGCTCGTTCCTTCTTGGTGCTCTTGTCGGTAAGTTTCTCTGGCACCTTGCGGTCTGCTAAAGATGCGGGGCCTAGCAAATAGGCGAGTGTATCTCCCACATCGCGCCTCTTGAGGAAGTCGATATGCTCAACATGGTGCATGGGGATGGGATGCACCCGCTCCTTATTCTTGACAGGCTTGAAAATACCGTTCTGTCCTCTAGCCACATAGTCTAGGTCTGAGAAAATATTGTAGATTTGCAGATGAGGGGGAATTTCAAGCTTCTTGAGTTCCTTGAGAAAGTCCGACCCTGGCTTCATTTGCCAGACATCCTTCCATACAGGCCCCAGGGGAGTCAGGAGACCGAGCCAGGTGAGGTAAGTTCCCTCGAAAGGTGTACCCATGGTGATCAGTGTGTCACAGTATTTATGTCCTCCCATCTTCAGTAGCCACCATAGGGCTACCAGGCCACCCTTGGAATGCGCGACAATGCTAAGTCGGTCGATGTTGTGAGTTTGGATGTAGCGCGTAAGTTTGCGGTCGATAAGTTCCGCAGTTTCGGTGACGCTCTGAGTCGAGAAAACTCCGAAGAGTCCGCCGAGATTGAACGTAATGACTTCGTAGCCTCGTTTTTCAAGAAAACGACCGAGCACCGTTAAAGTTTTGCGGGATGAGAAGAAGCCGTAAACAACAAACACAGGAGTTTTGCTTGGGTCGTGGACCCTCTCACGGATGATTGTATTCGTGAGACGGATTTCAAACACGATTTCCATCCACATTGCTTTCAATCGCATCCACATGCTGGAGCCTTTTTGCCGGCTCAGATATTCAATCAGCAAACCAGGCGTGAGGAAAAAGAGTGCCACGACCGTGACCGTCTTGAACATTGCCCCTGTAAACGTTGCCGTGGGCGAGCCGAATTCACTGAATATGTATAGTTCCGGTAAACTTGCCAGGAATGAAAATAAAAGAACGTAGTACCAGCGGAAGTTAGCGAGTCCGTATATAAAAGACAAAATGTCGTAAGGGAAAAAGGGTATGAGCCGTGTCGCAACGATGACCTTCCAATCCTGGGAACGGATAAAGCGCAAGGTCTGTGGCAGGTTTGTCCCCAGCCACGGGGTGATGAAGCGTCTGCCGATCAAACGAGCCAGCCAGTAAAGGCCCGCGCACGTGAACAACCCGCTCAACGCAGTCAGTACGGTTCCTCCCAGGGAGCCGAAAAGACTTCCTGCCAGGACGGCAAAAAAGTCGATGGGAGTAAAGAGGAACGGCCTGACTACAGAAAGGAAGAAAAATTCCAGGCGCGAGATTTCTTCCGGAATCAGACAGACCTCCCCGCCACAGTATGCAGACCAGAACTTCGCTACAATGGCGACGAGATTCGCAAGGATAAGAAGCTCAATGAGGACGACGGTTCTAAGCTGTTTCCCGAAACTGTACGGCATAAAATCGCTCCCCCCTTATTTTAACAGAAAGAATGCGATCGCGGATTTCCAACTCGAACTGTTATATTGCAAAGGTCAGGGGAAGGCGCTAAATTATTTGCCTATTTCCCGATACGCAGCCCCAAGGAGACGGCACTTTATGTATGAAACAACTGATTTTCGCAAAGGTCTCAAAATCGAATATGACAATAAAGCCTTTGAAATTGTCGAATTTCAACATGTTAACCCAGGAAAAGGTTCTGCCTTCGTCCGTACACGCATCAAAAACCTGGAAACTGGCAAGGTCATAGACGTTACCTTCAAAGCGGGAGTGGATAAAGTCGGGGTTCCCGACCTCGCTTCCCGACAAATGCAGTACCTATACAACGACGGCACAAACTACCACTTCATGGACACAAACACATACGATCAAGTTTCCCTCACAAACGAAGACGTCGGAGATGCGCAGTATTACCTGATCGAAAATTCACAGGCGCGTGTAACGTACTACCGCGGCAAGCCTGTCTCGATCGACCTCGATAATTTCGTCGAACTCACCGTCAAGGAAACGCAACCCAACATCCGCGGAGATACCTCGTCAGGCGGGGGAAAACCTGCAACAATGGAGACAGGACTGACAATTAACGTCCCTTTTCATATCAACGCCGGTGACGTTCTGAAAATTGATACACGAACCAACCGCTACGTGGAAAAGGTTAAATAGCCGATGGAACTGAAGGAAATCGAAAACCTGGTCAAACTCATGCAAAAATATGACCTGCATGAACTTGAAGTGAGGGAGGGGGATAAAAAAGTCAGACTGACTCAAGCCCCTTCCTCCCCTATCATGAGGGAAGTGTCCCAGACGCCGACCTATCCCTCTAAAACGCAGGAAAGCGAAGTACAGAAAAAAGAGCCGAAAGAGAAGCTTCTCGAAGTGCGCTCTCCTTTCGTTGGTACCTTCTACCTTGCGTCAGCACCGGGTGCAGAACCCTTTGTAACCGTCAACAAAACGGTACGAAAAGGCGACACCCTCTGTATCGTTGAGGCTATGAAACTCATGAATGAAATCGAAGCGGAGCGAGACGGAACGATCGTTGAAATCCTCGTCGAGAATGAACAACCGATTGAATACAATCAACTGCTCTTCCTTATGAAATAGGAAACGTTTTGTAATACGTAAGCCACTTGGGGCAAAAAGGGAGAGGGGGGTTTGGGGGGGCGAGGGAACCGTCGCTCCCCCATGATTTTTCTTGGAGGAACCAGCTGCGCAGTTTCCTCCAAACCACCTCCTTGCCCCAAGTGGCTTACGCATTACAAACGTTTTCAGACAAAAAGGGAGGGCATTGTGAAAAAAGTTCTGGTAGCAAATAGAGGGGAAATCGCCGTCCGTATCATTCGAGCCTGCCAGGAACTTGGATTGCAAACGGTCGCCATCCATTCCGTAGCAGATCGAGAATCCCTTCATACAAAGATCGCAGACGAAAGTGTTTGCGTCGGCCCCGCAGCGAGCGCGCGCAGCTACCTTTATATGCCAAGTATCATGAGCGCGGCGGAAATCAGCGGCGTAGATGCCATCCACCCTGGCTACGGCTTTCTCGCTGAAAATGCTGAATTTGCGGAAATTTGCGAAAAATCGGGAATTTGCTTCATCGGACCCACCCCCCAACAAATGCATAGCCTGGGAAACAAAATCAAAGCCAGGCAGCTAGCTATAAAAGCCGACGTCCCCCTTCTCCCGGGAAGCGAGGGCGTCATCAAAGAAACGAAAGCCGTTAAACTTGCCAACGAAATCGGCTTCCCCGTTATCATCAAGGCAGCAGCAGGAGGGGGCGGCCGAGGTATGAAAATCGCTCGAAACAAGGAGGAACTGAAACGACTCCTCCCCCTCGCTCAGAAAGAAGCCCTCGCTGGATTCGGAAACGCCGACTGCTTCCTGGAAAAATACCTGGAACACCCTCGCCACATTGAAGTGCAAATCATTGCTGACGCAGAAGGCAAGATCCGCCACCTAGGTGAACGCGACTGCTCCATCCAACGGCGACATCAGAAGCTGGTCGAAGAATCCCCCTGCCCCGTTCTCGACCGCACACTCAGAGAGAAAGTCGGTGACCTGGCGGTCCGGCTTGTCAAGACAAACGGTTATCGTTCCCTCGGAACTGTGGAATTTCTCTTCCAAGACGAGCAATTTTATTTCATGGAAATGAACGTTCGCGCACAAGTTGAACACCCCGTCACGGAAATGGTGACCGGGATCGACCTCATCAAGGAGCAAATCCGCATTGCTCAAGGACACTCACTTAATTTGCCAGAGACAATTACCCCTAATGGCCATGCCATCGAATGCCGAATCAACGCGGAAGACCCACAGTCCTTTACACCCTGGCCCGGGAAAGTAAGCGCCTTCCACCAACCAGGAGGACCGGGAGTGCGGGTAGATAGCATGCTCTACACGGGCTACACCGTCCCGTCCCAGTACGACTCCCTGGTGGCAAAGCTAGTGACGCATGGAGCAGATCGCGCAGAAAGCATCGCCCGCATGAGGCGAGCGCTTCGGGAGATGAAAATCGAAGGCATTCGCAGCAACATCGACTTCCACCTGAAACTTATGGAGAACGTACACTTTCAGAAAGGTAACGTTTCCACCCGCTTTCTCGAGTCGTTCTAAGGTTCTTCCTCTATCGTCGTCACACAGTCATTGAAAGCCAGCTCTTCCCTGTCTTCCCTACCCGCTGTTTGAATGGTAACAAGTGCAGTCTTTTTTCTATTCTTGAATCGGAATTTATAGGTCTTGTTCCCCTGCTGGATCGTAAATCCACCCAGGAAATCACCAAAAGTCGAAAGACCCTTACCCATAGTGTTGAGTAGGATATGATCCCTGTCCATCAACTCGTCAGCCAGGCGATCAAGGATGTCCCTCTCTTTGTAACTGAGCGTGACATGGTATTGTGTAAAGGATGGGAGATTCAGACCTAAGACAGGGTCCGGTTTGGAGTAAACCTTCAGGTCGTATTTTCGACCGTCTGTTTTTGTTTTACAACTCATGACATCGACAAAAGACAGGCCCGTAACCGACTGCGCGAGAAAAAGAAATGATAGAATGAACTTCATCATAGCAACCTCCTTCTGGGAGCTAACCTAGCATGAAAGCAGAGAGTTTGGAAATAATATTGTGATTTCAGAACCTTACGACACAAAAAGAATCACCGAACTGCGTGAGGACATTGCCAAACTAGATAGGCAGATCTTAAAGTGTCTTGCCAAACGGCTTGTCCTGGCGGCAGCATTGGGGGAAATTAAGGAACGTCTTGGTCTTTCCCTTCAAGACTGCGAGTGGGAAACGGCGGTGCTTAAGAGAAATCTTGAAGCAGGGGCAGAGTATGGACTGAAACGCGAGGTGGTCGCGGCACTGACCGAGTTTCTCATCAGTCAGGCACTTGCCCATCAAGAGTCTCTGATACTATAGTATTCAAGATAATCAATTTGGGGAAAAACTTTTTGAAAAAAGTTATTTCCCCAAGCCCCTTTTCAAAAACTTCAATATCTAAAGTTTTTTGGGGGGAGGCGTGGAGGGGAACTTTTTTTCAAAAAAGGTCCTCTCCACAAATTCTAGTTAGAACTTCATACCATCCTGATGCTTTCCATCATCCTGAATCTTTTAGGCATCCGTCCCTATTTGGATGCCAGCGGTATCAACTATGAATCGCTCTTTCTCTTCTGCCTCGTCTGGGGTACGGGTGGTGCTTTCATCAGCCTTTGGATTTCAAAATGGATGGCTAAGAGCATGTACGGTGTTCAAATCATCGACCGTTCAAGCCATATGGGGTGGTTGGTAAACACGATCCATGAATATGCTCGCCGCGCCAACCTGGAGAAAATGCCCGAGGTTGGGATTTACGAATCGCCGGAAATGAACGCATTCGCTACAGGACCCTCAAAAAACAACGCCATGGTTGCCGTATCCACAGGGCTGCTTCACAAGATGAGCCGGGAAGAAGTCGAAGGTGTGGTCGGCCACGAGGTTGCCCACATCGCAAACGGTGACATGGTGACGATGACGCTTTTGCAAGGGGTCATGAACGCCTTCGTTATGTTCTTCGCAAGAATTGTGGCACACCTGATAGACAGTTTTCTACGTGGGGATCGCGAAGGAGGAGGACTCGGATTTTTCGGCTACATCATGACCGTCTTTTTCTTCGAGGCCGTTTTTGGTCTTATTGGACAGATGGTCACGTCCTACTTCTCCCGTCATAGGGAATTTCGTGCGGACAAGGGCGGTGCTCGATTTGCGGGAAGAGAGAAAATGATCGCCGCTCTGGAGGCTTTGCACAAAGATTATGCATGGGTCGCACAGAAGAAACAGGAAGGCCAGCTTGCCTCCCTTCAGATCTCCTCGAAAAGTAAGTTCCTGCAACTGCTTTCAACTCACCCACCGCTTGAGGTACGGATAAAAGCGTTACGAGGCTTCTAAGGAATCTTGGGAAGAATCCTGGGGCGTCACCACACAGCCACCACCTCGCCTTTTGGCAACGTAAAGATTTTGATCCGCCTGACGAATGAGTTCCACCTCTGTTGGAAAGTTCGGGTCGGGCGGGATGTAGGTAGCCGTCCCGAAGGAAGCCATGATCTGCACCTTAAACATGCTGTTATCGAACTCATGTTCGGCAAGCACTCGCAGGATTCGTTCTGACAGTGCTTTGGCCCCTGCTTGCGGGGTTTCAGGAAGCATAAGAACGAATTCATCGCCGCCATAGCGTGCGGCGACATCTGAAATCCGGGTCGAGGCGAGGATAAGCTTTCCCACTTCCGCCAAAACATAAGATCCCATAAGGTGATCGCAACTGTCGTTCACCAGCTTAAAATGATCCAGGTCAAACATGATTACGGAAAGTGTTTCGTTGTAGCGTTTGGAACGGGAGAATTCCTGCAAGAGTCGACGATTAAAATAACGCATGTTGTGAAGTTTCGTAAGGTCGTCGGTGATTGACACCTCGCTTAGTTTTTCATTTGCCAGCTTGAGCTTGAAGTTTGTCAATTGCAGCGAGTCCGCAATTTCCTTCCTTCGCAGGACGGATTGAATACGGATGTGGATCTCGGTTTTCACCCGGGAACTGAGACAGAAGTCGTCCACTCCCTCCTCAATAGCAGCAAGGGTCTCGCGCTGAGTGATCTCGTCACGCACGATAATGACTCCCAGGTAAGCACGCTCACCCCGCGTCAGAGCGATTTGACGGCACAGCTTTTTGATCCCCGCAAAAGATATGGAAGCATCAATGACAAGAATTTGCGGAAGAGAATCCCTAGCGAGTCGACCCGCTTCTTCAAGATCGTCCGTGGCAGTGACTGTGAGTTGTAGACCGTGTTTATCTTGGGAAAGGAGCCTTGAGAGCTGCTTGCTGCTGCCTTCCATCACCAATATTCTGACAGTTTTGTCCATTGCTCAAGATTACGCTTTCAGTATTATTAACGTTCTGATCGGAATGGATACCTTGTTTCTCAATATTTTGAAATTTTCCATATCAATATCAAAGGCTTAACTTTATGAATGCGCAAAAACCGTTTAGTCCTCATTGGGCCGACATCGCAGCTTTCCAAGTTGTTCAGAACAAGGGGGATAAAGACACATACACCGCGGCAAGTGGAATTACACCCAGTGGGACGGTGCATGTTGGCAATTTTCGAGAAGTCATAACGGTCGACCTGGTGGTGCGAGCCTTGCGAAGCTTGGGGAAAAACGTCCGCTTCATCTATAGCTGGGATAACTTCGACACGTTCCGCAAGGTTCCCAAGAACCTGCCGGACCCGGAAGCGTTTCAACCCCATCTGCGCAAACCTATAGCCCGTATCCCCGACCCTTGGGGATTGGAAGCCACCTATGCCAAAGGTCGCATGGCCTTGTTCGAGAAAGAACTGGCGCAAGTAGGGATAAGCCCCGAGTACATTTCCCAGGAACAACGCTACTCGTCAGGCACCTATGCAAAAGACATTCGCTTTGCCTTGGAAAAGAAGGATCAAATCCGAGAGATACTCGACCGCTTCCGTACGCAAGCATTGTCTGAGGATTGGCTGCCGACAGCGATTTATTGCAGCAAGTGCCAAAAAGATGAAATGGAGTACGAACGATACAATGGAGAGTGGACTTATTCCTACAAATGCAAGTCGTGCGGGCTGGAAGAACGTGTCGATATCCGCAAGACCCTTAACCTCAAGTTGGCTTGGCGTATCGACTGGCCCATGCGCTGGGCTTTTGAAGGAGTGGACTTCGAGCCAGGGGGCAAAGACCACTCCAGTGAGGGAGGCTCCTTCGACTCGGGGAAACAAATCGTCAAGGAAGTCTGGGGCAAAGATCCCCCACAGTACCTTCAATACGACTTCGTTATGATCAAAGGCGGAGCAGGTAAAATGTCGTCCTCCTCCGGAGAACTCTACACCTTGTCCCAGGTGCTTGAAGTCTACGAACCCCAGATCGTGCGCTGGATTTTCGCCAACCATCGTCCTAACCACGACTTCGCTCTCGCTTTCGACGAAGACGTCTTCAAGGTCTACGATGAGTTCGACAAGGCGGAATCCATGGCCCTCGCTCCCGCTCCTCACCGCCCTGGCAAGTGGCCGCTGCTACGACGGACTTACGAATTGTCACTGCCTGACGGAAAGTTGCCAAGTGAAATGCCCCAACGACCGAAGTTCCGTGAACTCTGCAGCCGCTTGCAAATCTGCGGAGGTGACACCGAAAGGACATGGGAGAAATTCTATAAAAACGAAATGGGGGAAAGCAAGAAACCCTATTTCATGCTCCGCGCTCTACGTGCGTGGCACTGGCTGTCGGAATACGCTCCGGAAGATTTCCGCTATCACCTGCAGGAGAAAAAACCCGAGGGGCTGACCTCACAAGAGGAACAAATCCTAAGCGCCCTGCGCAATCTTGTCAGTACTGTCGATCTGGAAACGATCGGTGAACAAGACTTGGGAAACCTCATTTGGGAAAAAGTCATAAAAGCTTTGAATGGTGATGCCAAGCAAACCTTTACCACGATTTACAGGTCTTTGATCGGCAGAGACCAAGGACCCCGGCTGCCGAATTTTTTGAAGGAAATTGGCAAAGAAAGACTGATGGAGTTACTCTAATACGTGCCAAATAGGGAGGAGAAGGTAATGCGTAAGCCACTTGGGGCAAATAGGGAGAGGGGGGTTTGGGGGGCGAGTGAAGCGTCGCCTCCCCCGGATTTCTTGGAGGAACCAGCTGCGCAGTTTCCTCCAAACCACCTCCTTGCCCCAAGTGGCTTAATCAAACTATTGCCGGTCATCCTTTTCACCAGCTCAATTCTCGGTTGTACAATACTCAAAGAAACCCTGGGATTTGTTGCCCAGAAGCCGAAAGTTGTGATCGAAAGCATCCGCATCGCAAAGGTCGATCTTAAGGAACTGAAACTGGAAGTTCACCTTTCGGTTGAAAACCCCAACGCCTTTGACCTCGTCTTGTCCGACCTGCACTATTCAGTCAATATTCACGACAGTGATGTAGCTTCGGGAATCCACAAAGATGAACTCAAAGTCGCAGCTTACGAGAAAAAAACAATCGAAATCCCCCTTAGCATCCAAACCCAAAACACCCTCCAAGTCCTCGGGCGCATTCTCTTTGAACGCAAACCCATCCCCCTTCATTGGCAAGGCCAGGCAAATTTCCACTCTCCCATCGGACCCATGATCGTGAAATTCTCAGATCAGAAGGAAATAACACTCTGAATTTCTTGGAGGAACGAGCTGCGCAGTTGAAAACATCATATCGTCGTCATATTTCCTGGAAAAATGACACAGAGGTGACAATGCACTATGCGAGAATGATTAAGTGTCCTGAGAAGAGCTTTTTCCTTTTCGGCCCGAGGGGGACAGGAAAATCCACGTGGCTGCGGGAAACGTTTCCTAACGCAACTTGGGTAGACCTTTTGGACGAGAGAAAATTTCAAGCCTATCTCGCGGACCCCTGCCTTTTCGCCGGCGTGTTGGAAGCTGCACCTGACAACTCCTGGGTCGTCGTAAATGAAATCCACCGTCTGCCCAACCTGTTGAATGAGGTACACAGATTTATTGAAAAGAAAGGCCTGCTCTTTGCCTTAAGCGGATCCGGTGCAAGGAAACTTAAACGCTCGGGAATCAACCTGCTGGCAGGAAGAGCCTCAAGAAAATTTCTACCTATTCGAAGGATGGTTTTTGACGTCCTCCCCACGGCTAAAGCCGGGGGATTCCTATATCACTTTAGATACAGCGTTTCACGCCCGAAACGGAGAATGTTCAGCATGGAAGCACCCACTCTCTTAGATGCTAGATTTCACAGGCTCTCGCCTCCC
>JACPKR010000018.1 GCA_016186945.1 Deltaproteobacteria bacterium
ATTGGCCGCGAAACGAGTGACGTTGTCACCGGAAATCTCAACCGAGATGTCTTAGAAAGGCTTGAGCCGTGTGCGGGGAAACTCGCACGCACGGTTCTTAGGGGACTTCTGGGGAGCAATCCCCAGAGGTTACCCGACCCCTGAGCCAGGGACGGGGTTGCTTTCCGAATATTGTAAACGTTCATCCGGTAGCTTCCAGCGCCCATGATCCCCCGCATGCATCCCGTTCCAAACTCCAAGTCTCGATAAAAACGATTGCTCAACTCCGCCTCGTTCCCCTCCTCAATCATTTCGCATACTTCTTTCCTAGTTTGGTCATCAAACACCTCACTGCTTGCCCAGTAACGAACTTTTTCCAGAATTTCCGCGTAATGCGTAAGCCACTTGGGGCAAATAGGGAGAGGGGGGTTTGGGGGGGCGAGGGAACCGTCGCTCCCCCAAGGGATTTCTTGGAGGAGCCAGCTGCGCAGTTTCCTCCAAACCACCTCCTTGCCCCAAGTAGCTTACCCATTACATTTCCGCAGACAACACCATTGTTCTCCCCCCCCAATATGGTACGATTTATTAGAAACAAAACGGGCGAAGGCGCGAAGCGTCCGCAGCAAGTTCCTTGTTGCTAATACGCGGCTCATCCTATCAGCACGTCTAGGAGTGGAACAGCAGGTTAAACAAGCTACAGGTGACCCTCTTTTTGAACGTCCCGTTGCCGGATTTCTCTCCGAATTAGGAATTGGCTATGCGCTTTGATCAAGGGGCAAGACCACCTTGCTCACCAAAATTCCTTGCAGGCTTATTCCCCCCTTTTTGCCTCGCTTTGCTCAATTTTTTTTCTATTTTTGTCACAGGCTGTGCGCCACGCAGAGAAAGCCGGGCGGCGGAACCAACCAATTTGCAGGAGATAGCGGATTTTTCGGTGCAAAAAAACTCTGTTGCAATAGAACTTAGAACCCTTAAACAAGCGAATGTCGATTTCTTTCGGATCGTAACTTGCAGGGATCAGTCCGAAGAGTGTGAAGAAGAAAACGTAGCTACTCTTAGGCACATAGTCCTTTTAGCGGAAAAGGGTGAGTATGTGATCCATGTCTATACTTGTGATCGGGAAGATTCCTGTACTTATCAAGGAACCACTTCTGTAAAAATCGAAGAAAGCTCTGATGAAACCGCTAAGATCAAACGCAAAGTTCTTGAGATCGAAAAAGAAGTCGATAAGCTACTTGTCGATGCCGGTACGATTTTAGCGGAATTACGGGAGACCTATGTTGAAATGGGAGAGGACAAGGTAATTGCCGGGATCGATTACCTGCTTTCCCTAGGACCAGCTCAAAAGAGGGTAGTATTTTCGGATTTTGATCGTTTTTCTTTTATAACATCGGAAGATTCCAAAAACGAAATTGAACAAAGTGAATATGCACTAGAAGACTCGGAGCTTAGAGAAGATACTTCTGATGACAAGCAAGGCCAGCTCGATACCGCTGCCAATGATGATTCTAAACAAGAAGAATTGTCTCTGGACAAAGATGCTCTCGCACAGGGGCTTCTTTACACGGGATATATGCTCGGAATTCTTTCTGTAGGCATGGGTTTTGCGTCCTTTGTTAGCTACAGCTTTGATCAAACTCAAGGCCGCACTACATACGAGATCCAGCGCATAGACGCTTATCGCGATGTCACTCGCAGTATTGCCCAAGTGGACGGAATCGCTGCAGCCAGAGATAGTCTTTTAATATCGGACAACATGACCCATTTCGGTGAGATTCTCGGGCAACGTCATCCTCATTTAATAGCTATGCCTGTGGAGGAACGAGTCCGTGGAAATTCAACTCTTTCTCCTGGTGAGGTGGAAGACCTAAAACTAAATATTAGAAAAAGGATACATGCTTACTTTACAGCACACCCAACTGCTCAAAAATTTCCCGTTATAGGTTTAAATATTAACACCAGTGGAAGTCACTGGGAAACCGTAATTGTGGATCTGGACTCGCTGCGCACAGACCGGGAAAAGTTGAGCTTTGAACACTGGAATTTTCTTCAAAGCGATTCCTCGGGGCGGAAAAAAATCGATCAGATTCAAGAGGCTGTTTGGCATTCCGTTAAATCTCTATCGGATAAACAGCAAACTGAAATTAAATACACGACAGAGATAATTGGAACAGGTGAAATACGCCCGACAAATACCGAAATAAGAAAAGAACTCGATGCCTATTTCCGCAAGTATCAGATTAAAGATTTTCAAATCACAACAGGGCAAACGCGGACGAAAGAGGGACGCTTAGGAAAACCTGAGCTTCAGATCGAATACAATCGCCTGGGACAGAAGATCGTAAGGAGAGTGTCACTGGCACAGGCAGTTCATCCTGTTCGTGGTAAGGTGTGGGAAATAACAATTCCTCAACTCACGATAATTGATCCCCCTAAGAGCAAGAGTTATCGTGACCTTGCGAGAGCAGTGAGAAAACGACCATTGAGAGCTGTTTTTGCAAAAGAAAACTTTGCTCAAATCGGGAAAAATCCTCACCTTCTTCAAGGTGCTAACAATTGTGGTGTCGCATCCGCATGGGTGGCAGACCAAAGAGCTTCAGGCTTGTCCGTCGAGCAGGTAAGACAAGCTCGGCCAGATGGATTCCATGGTTACCGAGCAGAGATGCTGGTAGCATTGAATAAAAAATTCCCTGACACAATACTGCCCATGTCTGGTGAACAGGCCTATCCTAAAGCTTCGTATGATGTTTCTCCCTTGGCTTCTTCTACAACGAAGAGGCCAAGCATTAGCGTGCCATCTTCTTCGAAGGGAATTGCTTTTTCAGAGCATTTGCGCTCCGGGGCTTTCATTCTTGGGGCTATGGCTTTTGCGAGCATTCTTTCGGGAAAACTACTCCAATTAACGGAAGTAGGAAGTCTTGAACTCCAGCAGAAGCTTCTTGTGAAACTTAGCTCCAGCATTCGAAGGATTCAGGAGCTTCAAAAAGAAAGAGACGTGCTCATGTCCCGAGTGGTTCAACGGATTTCGTGGAGGAGCCATCTGCGCAGTTTCCTCCAAACCTCCGTAATGCGTAAGCCACTTGGGGCAAATAGGGAGAGGGGGGTTTGGGGGGGCGAGGGAACCGTCGCTCCCCCAAGGGATTTCTTGGAGGAACCAGCTGCGCAGTTTCCTCCAAACCACCTCCTTGCCCCAAGTGGCTTACGCATCGACTTGGTGATCAAAACAATTTGATTCCGCAAGTGCAATCGCGCTGCTAGGATAAAATGAAACGTGTTTGGCTTTTTCTTTTCATGGCATCACTTGGTTCCTGCGCACCCATTCACCAAATTCCTGGGATCACCCTTCTGCCGCATAAGCCAACTCAATCCTTTCACAATGTTTGCTTCCTCGTGCTCGTCGAGTTCACCCATCGTCTGGATAGTTTTTATTTTCAGTCCTTTTTGTAGCTCGTTGGGTAGAGGGGTTTGGCCATCACGATCTTTGAAAAAAAAATTTTCAGTTACCATACATCCCCCTTTTTCAAGAGAGTTTCAGCTAACCGCTCAATACGAGTCTTGAAATCCTCAGTAACTTTCTGGTCTTCAAGGGTCATGTGAATATCTGCCTCTTCGATAAGTCTGGTAGCTTTTTCCAGCGCTTTTTCCTTCAAAAGAAATTTGATTTCTTTCCTGGGGACAAGAGCATAAATAAATTCGCAGTCCATTGCCCAAGCAATTTTTCGCATGGTCTCAAGTGTCACTTTACCTTCAGCTTCCCGTTTTTCGATTTTGTGAAGCACTTGAGTGATAACCTTTGCACGTTTGGCTAACAAAGCCAATGTTAAGCACATAGCCTGACGTATATAGATGATCCAACCAGGTTTGACGTTTGCAGTTTCAATAACTAACTGATGTTACGCACTCCGTATATTTCTGCTAAACAATAGGGATGAAAAAACAGGATGTTGAGCTTTACACTGATTATTTGATTAGCAGTTTTGGCCCCACCACGGCAACAGGCTTGTCTTCGATGGTAGATGGTGA
>JACPKR010000048.1 GCA_016186945.1 Deltaproteobacteria bacterium
AGCAATGGCAAGCGTTAACATTCCGGCAATACCGACAAGATACCAAGGGTGTTTGTAACTTATAGCGTTCGCAGTCTTGCCAACAATAGCGCCAAGAATCAGAGCCAATCTCCGAGAAAATTCGAGATCGATAAAAAAGAATCGACTGTCGAAGTTTGCGATTACATCATTTCCCCTGTTGAGAAACCATGCCTGTTTCGCCCCATTAAGACACGTCCAACCCAGAGCTGCAACGGAAAGGGATACATAGAGGAGTGGTTTCAATTCCGCAAACGCATACATGAAAAATCCAAGCGAGAGTAAAAGGATTCCCGTACATGTGACGAGCTTTCTTCCGAAGACATCCGCAAGACGACCCGTTGGCTTTTCAAGGAAAAAGCAAATTAACTTGAAGGAGGCCAGCGCCAAGCAAATATGAAAAAATGTCAGCTTCTGATCAGAGACGTTGACCAGCCAAAAGGCCCAAAAAATCCCTTCCATGAACTCAAGAAGAAGCCAAACTGAATAGACACCCTTCAACGCATAGATATTTCTAATCTTGCTCTTGATCCAAAGTTCCGGCATTGCCTAATCTCCTTTTATTGCCTGCCAAAATTACCGAGAACAAATCCCCCGCTGGGTCATCCTCCAGAGAAATGATCCACTCCCTTAATGCTTTCATTCTCGCCTTCAATTCCTCCCGCTGGGGCTTGTTGACAAGACGTGTTATCGAATATTGGATTGTCAAATCGTTGAATCCAGCACGCTTATGATCCCTGAGAGAGTGCAGGAAGTTCTTCTGCCTGACTCTCTGGAACTCTTCTCTTTCAGGAATAATGACCCAGTTACTCATCGTGTAACAATTGCCCTTGCGGTCAACGATTCCATAGTCGTATAGATTTTCCAGTTTCGATTTTGCTTGTTCCAGGTCGATCCCGAATGTTTCCGAAATATCTTCAGCAGAGACCGGATTGAACTTGGAATAACACGAAACAAAGATTAGTAAATCAAGGTAGAGGGGATCCCTTTCTATCAGCTTGACCTGCATCCGATTCATCTGTTGAACTTTAGATTTGAATTTCTTTGTATTCTCGGATCGCTCCTCACTGTCGATAAAAATATGTTTGTACATGGGCGGAAATTGATCGCGCACCCAGGCTTTCAACGCCTGCTCTTCGTTCAGCTTTAGTGCTTTGATAATGGCGACAGCGACCTCCAAACTAGGATGCTCGCCTCTTTCAACACACGCATAACATTGGTAGGAAAAAGAAAATTCGTTCGCGGTATAACAGGCTCGTGCTGAACGAAATTTGAGCTTTCTTGCGCTCAACACTAAATTTGCAAATTCTGGTGACATAAGCGCCCTAAAAAACAGAGAAATGGGATAATAGTTTGGTTTACAAATGTAATGTTAATTTTTATAAATATAATTTTTAATATTACAAAATAAAAATTTTACGCATTTCTAATGCGATGTTGCGTAGTTGTAAACGATATTGTTTAATAAGCAAAGGATGTTTGATTTTTAAAGGAGGAAAAAATGAAAGCTTCAGAAGGTGGTGGCGTTTCAACCTGACGGCGGAAACGTTTTCCTAAAAAAGAGCGCTGCATTAAGATGTCGGCAAAAACAGCCTTAACGCAGCTAACAACAGCCTCTAAGAAAGGCCATTGACGGTGAATACGTTATCTAATCACTCGCCCGTTTGCAATATAGGACACCCTGAATTTGGTCGATTTTTCGCCAAATCGATGCAAGCCTTCCTAGATTCCATAAAATTTACCGGCAAGTGTGTAATACCACTTGCAACATTTTTTTCCACGTCCGCAGCGAACCGTTCGAGATGTCTCGATTCGGGCATTTTTCGAATAAGGCGCGGCTTTTTTTTGGTTCAATCGTTCCTAAAAGCCGGCAGCCAACAAGAGGAGTGCGCTTAATGAATGAAGAGTTGGGAAATTTAAGACGGGAAATCTTGAAGTCTGGCCTGTCCTTTCGCTCCGCTCTCAGACGAGCAGGCATTCATTTTTCTGCATTTCACAATTGGAGACTCGGTTTTTGCCAGCCGAACGAAAAAAACCAGAAACGAATCAGAAAAGCCCTCATGGCTCTCGGACGAATTAACCAGATTTTGGAAGAACTTGAAAACCAAAAACGCGCTTAAAGGGAGACAACGGTGGGACAAACAGCTTCGATTGACGAGCTACTGAAAGAGAGAATTGTCAAATCCCTCTGCAAAGAATTCTCAGGTGAAATCACCGAAACCTACGTCAAGGACATCAAATGTATACGCTGCGGGAAAAAAGAAGCTTTCTGCTATATCGAAAGACCCTTTCGCATCAAATGCAACCGTAGAAACAACTGCGGCCTCGATGTCCCCTATACCGACTATTTCCCAAACATGCTCAAGGAACTCTACGAAGAACAAAAGGTACAAAATCGTCATGATCCCCACTATGCACAAAGATTTTATGCAGTCGTCATTCGCGGCATTGCGAATTATGAAAAATGGGGAGGCCGCTATGAACATGCAGTGATAAAGGGGCAAAACTACCCAGCTCTGAGCTTTCTTCTTAGTGACGGTGCGACGAAAAACATGCGACTTATCAAAGGCCCTCGCAATCACCATAACACGGGGGATACCAAAGGACTTCTCTGGCTTCCCAGAGTCGAGCTTGACCTTACGAAGGAAATCGTCGTTGCCGAGTCTCCCTTAAAAGCAATGGCACTTCTTGAATTCGGCAAACAAGCGATAAGCTGCGTGTCAACCACTACAAAGCCTGAAGACTCGATTTGGCTTTCCGAACACAAAACTTCACTCAAAAAACTCGTCCTGGCGTTCGACAATGACCCCGCAGGTCGAGAGGCGACAAGAAAGTGGGCCAAGTACTGTAGGACACATAAACTTACGTATGAGATCGTTCTACCCATCGAAGGCGATTGGGACAGCCTTTGGAAAGATGGAAGACTTGATGAGAAGACTTGGGCAAAGTGCCAGCTAGAAGGCGCACTATTCGCCGCTAAGTCCCCCTCAGAAGCAGCTACGGCATATTACGAAAGACTCGGTCACGTTCCCAACATCTTTGAATGGCAAGGAGTCACCTGCCGTCCCGACTGGACAAAGGATAAGGAAACAGGTGAACCCTTCCTCGAAGGCGCAAGCGAAATTATCAAGGGCACTCTCAAGGCATCCTTTTCGATAAAAAGAGAAGGACTCGCCATCATCGAAGAATGCAGGCCGATCGAAAACTTTCTCGTTCTCCAAACCCCAGACGGCAAAGAGACAAGAACACTTGCCACAGCCAAAAACCTTTGCAACAGAAACGCTTTTCACGAGTTTCTGATCGAGCGCGCCCGCCTGAACTTTTCAGGAAGTTGCCAAGACCTTGCCAGCCTTTTAAACGAGCATATCGACTATCAGTCCCAGTGCCTTGTCCGACAGATCGAAAGATTCGGTTACGAGCGACAGACAAACGCTTTCGTCTTTAAACAACTCGCTGTCGATTCATTTGGAAACGTCATCAAGCCAAACAAACATGGCTATTTCGAAGGACTTAACATCATGCCACCTCTCAACTATAACAAGGAGGCAATAGAAGGAGAATTTCCACCGCTCGACATCCCGCAGTTCATGGAAGACCTCTGGCAATCGTTCGGTTCTAAAGGCTGGCTAAGTCTCGGTTACTACGTTGCCACTTACTTTTCCCATATCCACTTCGAGGAACTTGGCTACCATCCGTTTCTCTCCATCTTTGGCCCCCGAGGAAGTGGCAAGTCGTCACTTGCGACCAAACTTAACGAAGCCTTTACCTTTATAAGAGAGGAAGGGATCGCATTTTCGCGAGCCAACACAATAAAAGGATACGCTCGCGTTCTTGCAGAACGAAATGGCCTTCCCATCTGCATGCTCGAAGGAAACGACGAAAGGCGGATGAACCTCACCAGTGAAGACCTCCTCGCCCTCTACAACCGTAACGCTTCCCAGACAACGGCTCAGCGAACAATGGACAATACAACGAGAAAATTACCCTTCGACGCGGGGTTAGTTATGGTACAAATGCAGGAGCCGTTTTCCAGCGCAGGCGCAAAACAGAGGTTTATCTCAATCAAATTTCCCGAGAAAAATAACGTCTTCAATGAAGAAGAGTCGCAAGCTTACAAACGCTTTATGGCAAACCACTGCTGTGACCTCGGAGTTCAAATATTAAAAAGCAGGAAATACTTCGAGGGAAATTGGCTTAAAGAAATCGACTCCCAAGTTCAAACTCTTCGCGAGAGCGGCATCAACCAAGCACGGGTACTCGGAAACCATGCCATTTTGCTCGCTGGACTTACGAGCTTTCTTACAAGGTTTTGCCCCGATGGCGACGACCACTACAAGGACTGTTTGGAGTTTATGGTACAATGCGCTAGAGCGAAGGCAATCGAATCTCTGACAGATGATAATACTCTTGCCGAATCTTTTTTCGATGCCTTCGAGGCACTAAGCGATGGAGAATATTCGCCGCTCAAAAAGGGTCGACACTTCATCGAAGACAAGGACACCATTTATATAAGGCTGACGGAGGTTCTTGCTGTAATGTCATCCAATTATTATATTGTGGGCAAGGACCAAACCCGTTTGGAGGATGCTTTGAGAGTTCATCCCCGGTTTTTGTATAGAAAAAAGAAAAGGTCTCACACTCTTTGGATATCGGGAGAGAGATGCTTTAACTGCTGGTGGTTTCGAAAGGAAGGTAATGGCGGAGCGGAAGTCCGAAGCATTTCTGTAGTTGAGGCGATCTCATAATGCCCAGTGGAAATCTGGGGGCTGATACCCACAAAATTTCCTAATCAATCTCGCTTCGAACCATAACCTGTTCTGGCGATGTTCCAGTATTCCGTCCACCGGAACAGCCTTGGAACACCTTATATCTATATAATATCAATATGTTAAGTCATAAAGTTCCAAGTTCCGGGCAAAATCGATTTTTGTCTCAATCTTTTTTTGTTTTCCTTATTTCATCTTTGAAAAAAGATATCTGACAAGAATAAATATTATTGGAACTTTGGAACTATTCTCTTTATCTCTCTGTTTTTGTTTAGAAAACACCTGTTCCAAAGGTGTTCCAAGGCTGTTCCGGCTGGAACAGCGCCGGAACAGGAATCGATCGCTGAGAAAAATGGAGGGACCTTGTCTTTAAAAATTGGCTTTTGATCTCCTTCGCAAGACCCGGGGGTTCGATTTGTACCTTTTTAACTTCGCTCTCAACGTTTGTCGGAAAAAAGCAGCGGAAATTGCTCAGCATTTGGAAACAACTTCAGCTCATATAAGCCAAATACGACGGGGTAAAGGTACTGGTTCCAAGCAGTTTTGGAAATTTTTCAAGGTCGTGTTCCTGTCTCTTCTGTCTGAAAAAAGAAATCGCACAATTGATAAGGTTATTAGCGAGCCTTATGAAGACGCCGCAGCCTAGCGTTTCAACAAAACGAGAAGCTATCCATGTAACCTGCCAATTCCAAAAAACTTGGAGCAAATTGCTCCAAGTCAGTTCCCAGAAAAAATGTTCTACTCCTTATTGTTGGAAGTAATTCAATGAATTTCCGCAATGAGGAAGCATGTCAAATCTCGAAGCACCCGAGGAATACTGGAAGTTAAGTGAGTCGGAGCGCAATTCGTGTACGAACGGTTGCGGACCTGGCTTTCTGCAAGAACTGTCCTTTCTTGGAAAACTTGCGCGCAGGATTATGACGACAGACGTTTTCTACGAATCCTGTTGCGTTCACGATTTTGAGTACACACGCGCGAACGTCCTTCCGTCTGAGGCTCACAGAGAGGAAGCTGACGAGCGATTCTTGCGGAACATGAAGACGCAAGCAGGCTCTGCAAAGCCCTGGTGGCGACGCTGGATTCGAATTGGGCAGGCGTATCTTTACTACTCACTTGTTCGCAAGTTGGGTGCCGAGTTTTACAAACAGGGAAAACGGCATGAATGAACTCGGAGACGCGATGAAGGTGATAGCGCTTTTTCTGTGGATTCTTCTTCTCCTTATCTTTGCGAGTCTCCTTGTCTCGGTTGAGGGAAGAATCGGGACTCTCCAATTTCCCAAAGGTCTTCATAGCGAGGACTTGGCATGAATAGGGAGGCCGTAACATCGCTTGAAGTCGATCATCGCGAAATGTCGGTATACCACGATGACCTAGCTCACATTTCTAAATCAGGTTTGGTCAAAGTACTCGCAAAGCCAAGCGACTTTTTCAAGGCTTACCTTGACCCTGAGCGCGAGCTTCCTGTCCCCAGTCGCGAAATGATCTTAGGGTCAGCGGTTCACGCGTTCGTTCTTGAGCCTGATGCCTTTGCAAGTTGTTACGGACACTCTCCTGCAACGGACCGAAGATCGAAGTCGTTTCAAAACGCGAAAAAGGAAAACCCTGACCAAATACTTCTCACAAGCCACGAATGGGAGTCTGTGCATCGCATGGGACAAGCCCTTCTTACGAGTCCTGGCACAAAATCCTATCTCGATCTCAAAGGCAAAGCCGAAACTTCGTTTTTTTGGACTGATCCACACACGCAAGTTCGTTGCAAGTGTCGTCCTGACTTTCTCTCGGATGATTCCGAGTTTGTCATCGACATAAAGACGACTCGCGACGCTTCGCCTCATGGCTTTCGCAAATCTTCGGACGATCTCATGTACTGGCTAAGTGCTGCGATGACATTTTCAGGAGTGGAGGCAGTAAGGGGGAAAAAGCCTTCAGCCTACGTCTTTCTCTGTGTGGAGAACAGGGGAGAGAAGAACCCAGAGACAGCGGTTTACTTCGTGGATGAGGAGGCAATGGAATTGGGGGAGTGCTTTTTTAGAAAGAGCCTGACTCTCTTTGCAGAGTGTTTAAAAACCAAGTGCTGGCCTGGATATTCCAAGAAAGCCGAACCGCTTGGATTGACGTATTGGCGAAAACGGGAGCTTGAACAATTGCGAACCGAGGGAGGACTACTGCATGCAGGTTGAAAATCTACTGATCGCTACAAGTGACAACGATGTCGATTACGCGAAGTCACTTAACAGCGCGAAGTCGTTTGAGCAGGCTATGAAGATGGCAACTTTTCTTTCAAAAGCGAGCTTTATCCCCCATGACTTTCAAAACAAGCCGTCCGACTGTCTGATCGCTCTTCAGATGGCTGCGACTCTTAAAGTCAGTCCTTTTGAGGTGATGAAGGGGATTTATGTTGTGAAGGGCAAGCCGTCTTTTTACTCGCAATTTGCAATTGCGCTTGCCAACACGAAAGGCCCCTTTGCGGGGCGTATCAACTTCAGAACGGAAGGTGAGGGGCCTTCGCTTGTCGTTTCTGCGTATGCAACGATGAAGGACTCAGGCAAGGAAGTTTCCGCCGCAGCCTCCATGGAAATGGCACAAAAGGAAGGCTGGGCAAAGCAAAATCCGAAATATCTGTCGATGCCCGAGCAAATGCTTTCGTACAAAGCGGCACTTTTTCTCATCCGCAAGCATGCACCCGAGGTGCTTATGGGGATGCACACGGACGATGAAGTTAAGGAGATAGGAGGGTCAACTGCGATGAATAGCAAAATAGAAGAGATGAATCGCAAGGTTGAAAGGAAAGCAGATGGAATATGAAGATATCGTCTATATCGACGCGCGGCCAACGGGAGGGTCCCGCCCCACAGTCCCCGTGGAGGATTGGTAATGAGTGCAGCGGAGCATAACAGACTGACGCGCCGTATCGTCGCGACACTTAACAGCATGCCTGATTGCTTCGCATGGAAGAACGAAACGGGGGCAAGTATGCGCCGAGGACGCACTTACTTTTATGGCCTAAAAGGCTCCTCTGACATTGTCGGCTTGGTCGATGGTTTTTTCTTCGCGCTCGAAGTGAAAACGGGAAGTGGCAGGCAAAAGTCCGATCAAAGGCACTTTGAAGACAGAGTGAATGCATGCGGGGGACTTTACGGTGTCGTTCGCTCAGTGGATGAGGCTTTGGGGTTGTTGCATTCCTGGCAGCAGAAAATGGCTGTGTAATATAGCAGATAGATTTCGAGAGAGAGAAAGACGGAAAAAATGGATGACGTCACTAAGTACCTTGGGCTGGCGAGTTCTGCTTCCTTTGCAGCGATCGTTCTTATCATCCTCCTTCTCGATGTTCGCGCCATGAGAAGCGATCTGGAGACGCATGAGCGATTGTTGCGAGAAATCTTGGACACCGTTCAGGAGCGATGCAGCTCAACTCATAACGTTGGAACTTTGGGAGAGAACACGTGGAAAGCCCACTCGTCAACGAAAAGCAAATGACGAATTCTCGGATGATGGCTCGTTCCATCGAAGGAAGTTTCCACCACCTTGGCTGCTCCCTGTCTTCGGGACTGAGGCTTTTTTCGTTCGACCGCAGAACGTTTTTGAGGGTTCGAGACGGAGAAGTCATCCCGTCAGTACAGTATATGGATAGGCTTAACACTTTGTCTTCCTATTTGCAGGAGTCGAAAAGACTTCTCGTGAGGTTTACCCACGATCAGGCTTGACACAAAACACACTGCCGACTTTCTTCGGAAGGAGGAGCGAGAGCTAAAAAAGAGCCTCAATCAGGCTCATAATCGCGCCATCCGCGCTGCCTACGACCTCGGTGCGAAGATGCTCGCTTACGAGTACGGAATGAAGAAGGGGACGCAATCCAGGCAGGAGAAAGCCCCTGACGAGTCGAAGCGAGTGAGCTTTGGTGACAATACGTGGATCAAAAAGATCAGGTCCAGGACAAATTCCAATTCCGCAACGCTGTATGCCTCCGATGTTCCCTATAGCGTTCGCCACTCGGTGGTAGGAGTTCAGGAGCCCGCAAAGAAGAAAGGGATTGCCCCAAAAGCTAGAACTCGGGTTGTAGTAAGGAGGAAACGCAGAAGACTGAAAATGCCGCGTGCCTTCTTTGTGAAAATGGATGGTCGTGCGAAATTGCTGGAGAGGGTCGCAGGGATTAAGAATCCAGTACAGATGAAGTGGCCGTCGGTCTTTGAAATACTGACAAGAAATGACAATCACAAAAAGTTAATGAGTACAGTCTGCAAAGAGTTGGAGAAAGTTTTTTGAAAAATGTGTTCAAACCACAAAATCTGTGGTTCGACGGGGCAGTGCTTTGCTTTATATTGAGACGTATGAGGAGATTTTTCTTGACGTGAGAGTTGGTAAAAAAATTCAGACATTGTTGCGGGTCCTTCCTGATGGAGTTGGCCGAGTGGCCACCCCGCTGCCTACTTTTTTTAGATTTTAGGGCCTCTTAGAGGTCAAAAACGATAAGGATGGTGAGTGATTGCATCTGAAAAAAATGACGTGATGCTAACGATCTCTGAACTTGAGAGGCTCACTGGTCACACTTACAGGACTCTCAAACGTCGCTTGTCAAACCTTGATCCCATTAAGGGAGAGCAGCAGAAGCAACTTTACAGATTATCCGAGATTTTGAAGAGCTTTCTTGGAGCCGATCAATTCAATCAGGATAAGCTTGAACTCACCCAGGAGCGGGCTGCTCTTGCGAAGGCGCAGGCAGCAAAGGTGAGGTTCGATTTAGAGCTTGCTCAGGGAAAATACGTAAAGATAGAGGAAATTGAAAAGGAATGGGATCAACTCGTTCTTGCGATTCGAGGAAAGTTTCTTGCACTTCCTTTCAAACTCGCCCCTCAGCTTGAGAATGTAGCAGCATTTGATGCGGAAGAGTTCCTGAAGGACTCCATCCACGAGATATTGCAGGAGTTAGCGGATGCTAAAGGAAACCTTGAGGGCGAAGGCATCATCAAGGCTAGCCCCTCCTCCCAAGCTTACGATCAGCGAGTGGGCTGACCGTTACCGCAAGCTCTCCCGCGAATCCTCAGCAGAACCAGGCCAATGGAAAACAGATCGTGCTCCCTATCAAAAAAGCATGATGGACGCAGTCTCCAACCCTAGAGTTCGCACGATTGTCCTAATGACGGCATCTCAGATTGGCAAGTCCTGCCTTCTGGAGAATGTCATAGGTTACTTTATTTGTTACGACCCTTCTCCAATCCTGCTCGTGCAACCGACATTGCAAATGTCACAGGCGTTCTCCAAAGACAGGCTCTCTCCACTCGCTCGCGACACCCCCATCCTTCACGGGAAATTGCAGCATGCTCGTACAAAAGACGGTTCCAATACGGTTCTTCACAAAACGTTTCCAGGGGGACACATCACACTTTCTGGCGCCAATTCCCCGGCTTCTCTTGCTTCCAGACCTATTCGCATTCTTCTTTGCGACGAGGTTGACAGATGGCCTCTTACGGCGGGAACGGAAGGTTCCCCGCTTCACATTGCTGCCAAACGAACGGTGACGTTTTACAACAGAAAGCATGTCTTTGCTTCGACACCTGGGAATTCGGGCGAGTCGATCATAGCCGATGAGTGGGAATTGTCGAACAAGCAACGTTATCATGTCCCCTGCCCTCATTGCGAACATTATCAGACGCTTGAGTGGAAAAACGTGAAGTGGATAAAAGACGGGGATATTCATAAACCTGAAACAGCCTATTACGAATGCGAAAGTTGTCAGGGGAGAATTTCAGAGGTGAATAAACAGGTCATGCTAAGGCGAGGGAAATGGGTTGCCGAACATCCTGAAGTTCTGGAGCGACAAGGTTTTCACATCAACGAGCTATATTCTCCCTGGAGAAGATGGTCGCAAGTTGTTTCTGACTTTCTTGCTTCCAAAGATCATCCTGAGAAGTTGAAGGTGTGGGTCAATACATCGCTCGGGCTTCCGTTCCAGTACAAATCTGACGAACACCCCGAGTGGCGAAGTCTTTACAGTCGCAGGGAAAACTACACAATAGGCACGGCTCCGGCTGCTTGCACCCTTCTTACTGCCGGTGTCGATGTTCAGGCTGACCGCCTTGAATGCACGGTCATTGGTTGGAAAGATAGCGAGGCGTTCGTCATCGACCACATTGTTTTTCCTGGGCGCACTTCAGATATCGACTCGCCTTGTTGGACCGAACTTGATGCGTTACTTGCCAAGACTTGGGAGAAGGCCAATGGGTCGACCCTAAGAATACGAAGAATGGCGATTGACTCCGGTTACAACACCAGCACGGTTTACGCGTACTGTCAGAAAAAGCCGTCGGCTCGCGTTCTTGCCATCCGGGGCCTTGATAGTCTCGATGTTCCCATTGGCACTCCTCGTCGTGTCTATGTTCGCTCGACAGGGAAACGTTCTCGTTCCCTTCTTCTTTGGGGACTTGGGGTTTCTATCATAAAAAGCGATCTCTACAGCCGCCTTTCCCTGCCTGCTCCAACAGAGGAGGAGATCGAAAAGAACGGTTTTCCCTCTCAGTACATCCATTTCCCCGAACTTGGGCAGACTTACTTTCAGCAACTTACCGGAGAAACTTGCGCTCTCACGACGGACGCCCACGGTCGCCCGAAATACACTTGGCGAAAGATTCATCCCGAGGTCGAGGCCCTCGATTGCTTCGTTTACGCCATGGCTATGCAGCAGTTTCGGGGGGCCAAAATCAACTAGCCTTTTTTTGTATCTCTTTGACTGTAACTTTCAATTTCAGGCTAGCTTCTTTAAGAAGGTCGTTGATGGCAATCTCGACTAGAGTGGCTCGGGGATAGCCTATAGCTTTTGCAATTGCTGCTGCTTTTTGGGGGCTGACTCCTTTTCTTCCTCTTTCTATATCGCAGAGATTGGCCGGCGAAATACCTATCAAATCGGCAAAGTCTCTTTGTGACATTTCTTCAGAAAGGCGCCACGACCTAATAAATTCAGCAAACGTTAACGGTCCCACCCTTTTTTCAAGTTGTTTTAAATTATAATATTTTTCTTTAGTACTCATGTTTACTAACCTCAATGACTTCGATAAGCTCTATCCGTCCATCTCGTGTTTCGATGTAAATTGCTCGGTAAGCCTTGCTGAGTCTGATCGATCGTTGTCCAGATCGTTGTCCCTTAAGTGGCTCATCGTGAAACCCAGGGCTTTTTCTAAGCACCCGTATCCCTTCTTTCTCGATGGCTAGAGCCCAAGCCATAAACTTTTTTTGAATATAGTCTGGAATTTTAGATAGTTGACGATCGACCTTCTTTTCCCAGATAACTTTCATCTTTATAAGATACTGCTTAAGGCAGTACAATGTCAACCCTCAATTGTCTCTAAGCCATTCAAAAACACCCAAACCACAATTTCTGTGGTTTATATCTTTCTTTCCCCTGACGTATAAATTCCATAGACAGTGCACTTTCTGTTGGCATTTGGGGGCGAGACTTGAAGTTTACAAATGAGCAACTTGAAAAGCTTATGCAGGCGTATGCTTCAGGTGCCCTCAGAGTCCGCTTTGGGGAACGCGAAGTCGTCTATCGTTCGGAGGAAGAACTTCGGCGAGCGATCGAGCGAGTGGCAAAGGAGCTTGGAAAAAAGCAAACGGTGAAAATCCCAAGAAGCTTCGGCAGCAAAGGGCTTACATGAACTGGCTAGATAGAAGCATAGCTTTTTTCGCACCTCGCTATGCGTACCGTCGCGCTAACGCACGTCGCTGGTACGAAGCGGCCTCCAACGCCGAGCGCCTGCGCGACTGGAAGCCTGTCGGGGATGCCAAAAGTTCGTATTTGTCGAAGACCATTCGAGAACGAGCAAGAGACCTCTACAGAAACAATCCTTATGCTCACCGCGCTGTGAACACATTTGCATCTTACGCCGTGGGTAAGGGAATCACACCCCATGCTTTCGTTCAGAGGGGGCTAAAATCGAAAGCGCATGAAGAGTTTCTAAAGCAATGGGCCGATACAAGTCTCTGCGACGCGAACAACCGTCATACTCTCTATGGCTTGCAATCTATAGCAACGCAACACCTCGTAAGAGACGGTGAAGTTTTTCTGCAAAGAGTGATGGCCGACGACCTCCTTCCGCTTAAGCTTCGGATGCTTGACCCGGACTTTCTTGACACAAATCGAACGGAACGGGGACAGAATCGAGACGTCATCCAAGGTGTCGAGTATGATAACCAGGGGATTGTCACCGCCTACTATTTCTTCGAGCGCAATCCTAATGAGCAAAGTTATTCTGTTCCCAAATCAAAGCGTATTCCAGCTAGCGACATTATCCACCTCTTTCGCACAGATTTCGCGGGTCAGACACGAGGCATAAGTTGGCTTGCACCCATCATGGTTCGCATGCGCGACCTGGATGAATACGAGGACGCTCACATTGTCCGGCAAAAAATTGCTGCTATGTTTGTCGGAGTCATTCGCGACTTGGAGCCTCTGGATATTGAAGAAACCGAGAAGGCCCTGAGGAAAATGGAGCCGGGGTCATGGTTTCCAGCTCCTCCGGGGAAAACAGTCGAGTTTTCCAACCCTCCCTCTGTCGAAGGATTCGGGGAATATATTGAGCATTCCAAGTACACGATCGCCACAGGTCTTGGCATTCCATACATGATTTTGTCGAGCGATTTTTCCAAAGCCAATTACAGCAACGCCCGCATGGCGATGCTTAATTTTTACAAACTTATCGAGCAGGTTCAGAACCATATTCTCATTCCACAATTCTGCGACCGAGTCTTTCAATGGTTTTTGGAAGCTTGCGAGTTAAGGGGCCTGAGAGGTGACGGGGTGAGGTGTCTATGGGTTCCCCCTAAAAAGGATATCGTCGATCCCTTAAAGGACTATCAAGCTTACAAAATAGGAGTTGAAGAAAATTTTATTTCTCATGCCAGCGTGGTTAGGGAACTTGGCGACGATCCAGATAGTACCTACCAGGAAATTGCAAACGTCAAGAAACAACTTAAAAAACTAGGAATTGAAAATGAAACTAACAACGAGAAAAGCTAGCTTTACCACTCAATCGGCCAACGATGAAGACTTAAGCGTCGAGCTTGTGTGGTCAACAGGCGCCCGAGTTCTACGGTCTGACTTCGGGGAGCGCTACTATGAGGAACTTTCCCTTGCAGCGGATTCCATCGACCTTTCACGGTTGAACAGGGGCGCTCCTCTTCTCAACTCCCATAAGGCACATGACCTTTCTAACCAAATCGGTGTTGTGGAACGAGCCTGGGTTGAGGGAAATGAAGCTCGCGCAAAAGTCAGGTTTTCAAAACGATCTGACGTACAGCCCATCTACGAAGACGTGAAAAACAAGATCATCCGTAACGTTTCGGTCGGCTACCGAGTTCTGGCAACGAAAGAAGAAACAAGAGAAGGTGACGACTACAAGACTGTTATCGCTACGAAATGGCAGCCCCAGGAATTAAGCCTTGTCGCTATTCCCGCAGACAGCAAAGCACAAATCAGGAGAGAAAAATCAGTCGAAGAGGTGCGTTCCGAAGAAAGGAAGAGAGTCGTTGAGATTAACAGGTTAATAGACAGGTTTCGCCTTCCCCAAGCAGTAAGCGACAGTCTCATTTCTTCAGGCGCGAACCTTGAACAGGCCAGAGAAAAAATCCTTCAGGAGCTTGCTAGAGAATCAGAGGAAAAAAAGGTGAACACACGTTCCATTCAGATTACACGCGATGAGAGGGACACAAGACGTGACTTCATAGCCAAGGCCATCCTGCATAGACAACACCCTACTTCAAAAAAAGAAGAGGGCGTTTATCCGTACTGCGGTCAAAGCCTCGTTGAGCTTGCTAGAATAAGCCTCGGGCTGAGCGGAACATATAGCAAGGAGGAAGTTGTCTCGCGGGCTTTTCATTCTACGTCCGACTTTCCTCTTATACTTGGAAACGTGGCCAAGCAGAGACTGCTCTCCTCTTACGAAGCACTCGCTAAGAAGCAGAACTTCTGGCCTCTCGTCAAAGTCGTATCCGTCGGCGATTTCAAGGAGATCAAGCGAGTCAGGCTTGGAGAATCCCCTTCTCTTAAAGAAGTCAGAGAGGGCGAGAATTTCAGCTATTCAACTAAAACAGAAGAAGAGGAAAGTTACAAGATTACGACCTTCGGTCGCATTTTCTCCATCACTCGACAGACGATCGTCAATGACGACCTCGGCGCCTTTGATGACATGGGAGATTGGGGGTCTTCCGCAGCTAAACTGGAAAGCAAGCTCTTCTGGAGCATCTTTAACGAAAACCAAAAAACAGCGAAGGGAATACAACTCTTCAATCAAAAGAACAAGTTTGACAAGTCTCAAACCTTGTCGATCAGGGCTCTTTCCGACGCAAGGCTTTTTATGGCAAGACAAAGAGGAGTCGATGAAAAAGAAAGCGAGTGCCTCGATATCCAGGCAGAATATTTGATTGTGCCCCCGGAATTGCAGACGGAAGCCGAGCAGTTCCTAAGTCGTGAAGTCGTTCCGCAGAAGCCGAACGAAGTAAACCCGTTCAAAGGTGCCTTTAAGCTTATCGTCTCTACTTGGCTTTCAGACACAAAGGCTTGGTATCTTTCGGCGTCTCGTGAGCAGGGCTTGGACCTTATCGAGATGGCCTATCTTGAAGGAAGACGCGAGCCTTTTGTGGAATGGAAAACAAACTTTGAAAACGACTCGATCGCTGTTAAGGCAAGAATGGATGTAGGAGCTAAGGCGATCGACTACAGAGGATTTTTCCAGGGAGCTTGGACATGAAAAACTTCGTAAGAAAAGGCGATCAGTTAGCGTTAATAGTTTCGAGTCCAACAAAATCGGGCGATCCGGTGATAGTCGGAAACATCGTGGGAGTGGCCGCAACGGACTCAGACGCTGAAGGGAAAACGGTGATAAGCACTTGTGGGGTCTTTGAGTTTGCGAGCGATCTCAAGCTTGAGGTTGGAAATCCCCTCTATATCGGGGATGGGAAATTTTCCGTCGATCCCAAGCACACATTTTTCGGCACCGTCGTTGGTGTTGATGTTGGGAAAATAGAGGTCTGGCTTAAATGAACGAGGGCTTATGGACTTGGGCAATAGATGCGTTTGGCGAGGAGGTGAGCTTGGACCTGGATAACGAAACTTTTACAACACAGGCAATCTTTAACGACGAGCCTGTCGAGGTTGAACTTGAGACAGGTGCTGTCATCAAGGCGAAGAATCCAAAGGTGAGTTTTTTTAAGAAGTCGCTCAAACATCAACCTTACAGAGGTTGCCTGGTTCGTCGGAAAGACAAGTTATACAAGGTTTACTCGATAAACGAGAATGACTACGGAGTGGAATGTGAGCTGCACGCGATCTGAAGTTAGAAGGATTTTGAAAAAGGTTCTTAGTGCAAAATACGAGGGAGTCTACACAAACCCTTGTATGTTTGCTCAAGGGACAGACGATGTTAAAGTTCTTGTCCATACTCCCAAGGAATCAATTGAATTGATTGGCAAGTCGCCCGCTCTCTTTGAGCACGGCGTTGATGTTGAGGTTCACGCCGTAAGGTTTGGAGACAGAAACATTGACGACGATTTGGACAAGCTCTCTGATGATTTGAAAAAGCTTATAGGGGAAAGCGATGCACTCGATGGGATCGTTCATGAACTCGCCCTGATAAGCATTGACACAACCTATGATGATAGCGCCGATCATATCTTTGGAGGCGTTAAGCTCTTGTACCGAGCCAAATATAGAAGTTCGAACGCAGCAAACGAGCGGGCCGGACATCTTTACGAAGGAGCGTACCTAGCATGACAATTATCATGAATGAACCGCAGGACAGTGCCCTTTCTCCTTATCATTACATCGAGTTTGACAACTCCAGTGTGGGAAAGGGTGTCCTTTCAAGCCAGCCTCAGAAGATGCTTCTTGTTGGGGACAAGAAGACCACCGAGAGATTGAAAGACATTGCCCTAAAAGCTTATCCGCAGGCTGACGTTACG
>JACPKR010000019.1 GCA_016186945.1 Deltaproteobacteria bacterium
ACCGCCACCGGAGGAGTTAATTCTACCAAGAATGACCGCCCCTCCAGGACTCCAGTTACACGCCGGAAACGGACATTAACGGAGAGCGAATTAGCTAATAGCCTGATGGCCCAGAGTTATCCAGGTTTTTAGTAGCGGAGTAGGCTTCTATCGGGCGCTTTGGCAACGATTTCGCCCTTTAGTTTCCAATGCAGCATGAGTTTATCGCTAGCACTGTAATCTTTTTTTTCTGTAGCCGAGGGAAACTTCATCCAAAAGAAAATTAAGGTCAGAGTAACAATCAACCCCACACCTAAGAAAAAGGCTCGCAAAATACGAAACAACTTGCGAAGAAAACGGAAAACGGGATTATCACTCATAGGCAGCTTTCTTGTTTTTTTTTGCAAAATTTGAGGCTAACATACGTAACCCACCGGTGGCAAGGAGTTGGCTTGAATGAGGAAAGCTTATGAAGGTTATTTGGAAACGCCCTGACGGGTTTCATGAAGCGTCGCCTTCGGATTATGTTGTGGCGGAAATTTCATCAGGAACGAAGATCTGGCTCCATAAGTCGGATCACGAAAACTACCCCTTTCGGGTGTCGGGAGGATGGCAGGATGAGGATGCGACTAGGAAATTGAATCAACTCGTCAATCTTATCGACAAACCGGTCACCGATTGGGTACAGATCCTCGCCAGCCATTTTGGAAACGCCCGCACAGAAAATGCGGAAAGTTTCCTTCAACAGCAGCTTGAGTGGATTGACGAGCTGAAGCGGCACCTGAAAGGCGATACGTGGGAAATTGAAATCATGAGCGACACTCTCGACGAGGTGAAGAATCAGATAGAGTGGGCTTCTCCTGATTTCCTCCGCCAGGTTTGAAAAAAATGGAGAGCCGAATAGTATTTGGGAAAAAGAATTTGTGGAGAGGACCTTTTTTGAAAAAAAGTTCCCCTCCACAGTCATCCCGCGGCTTGACCGCGGGATCCAACGGCAGCCTCCCCCGGAAAAAAATGGATCCCGCGGTCAGGCCGCGGGATGACTGACTTCGAAAAAGTTTGTCCCCAAATTAATTATATTGAACACTACAGTTATTTGTGCGTAAAGGTGTAGACGCCGTCCCAGTTTTCAATGAAAGGTTTCGAGGTAAATTCTTCTATGCGCTTTAGGTAAACGAGAGAGGGTCCATCCTTAGCTTCAATTTTTAGGCAGTCGGCAAATATCGAAGAGGCTTTTTTCCAATCCTGTTCGCGATAAAATTTGCGGCCTTCACCGAACATTCCGATGAGTTCTTTCAAATCTTTTTCCGCAAGGTCATCGGGACGGAAACAGTGATAGACTTTGACTGGTTCTTTCTTACCTTTGACTCGAATGTCATCAAGATCACGTACAAGATGGTTTGTCTGCGAAAGGGTGGCGACCGTGAATTCGCTGAGAATGAGCCGGATACCATATTCCTTAGTCAGTCCTTCGAGACGCGATGCGAGGTTCACGGCATCACCCATGACGGTGTAGCAAAAGCGCTCGTTTGATCCCATGTTACCCACAGAAACTTCTCCCGTGTTCAGACCTATTCCGATATCGCAGTGGGGGAATCCTTTCTCCTTGAATTCCCGTTGTAGTTTGTCAAGAGCATAGAGCATGTCGATCGAGGAGTTCAGTGCGCGGTCGGCGTGGTCAGGCAGAGAGAGAGGTGCCCCCCAGAAGGCCATGATGGCATCACCGATATATTTGTCGAGGACTCCTTTGGAGCGCAGAATGATTTCCGTCATTGGTGTGAAATACGTGTTCATGAATTCACAGAGTTGCTCGGGTGTGAGGCTTTCCGAGATCGTTGTGAAACCGCGGACGTCCGAGAAAAAGATTGTAAGTTTCTTTCGCTCTCCCCCTAGTCGAAGTTGCCCGGGTTCATCAAGAACCTGGTCGATGACTTCCGGGGCGAGGTAAAGGGAGAAGGCACCCTTCACTTTCCGTTTCTCGTACTCTTCTGAGAAATACTTGAAGAGGGTTGTGGAAACAAACAGCAGGGTTATCTCGATAAAGGGAACGCCCATGTAGGCCCAGATCCCGTTGTTGAACCAGTAGTAGTGATCGAAAAAGTAATAACCGACGATGCTTGCTGCTGTAAGCAAGGCGGACACGAGTGCGTGGGACGCTATCATGAGCGGTGAAAATAGAAGTCCAATAAAAAGGACAATGAGCAATTCGGTGACATAAATGGACTTGGGTCGCTGAAGAAGGTCCTTGTTGACGATATTGTCGAGAGCAGCCGCGTGTACTTCCACTCCATCGGTTGTCGTGTCGAAGGGGTTGGGACGCATATCATTGATTCCGATAGCGGTCATTCCTAGGAGAAGGACGGCATCCTTGAGTTGTTCTCTTGTTTTCACATCAAAGTTGTTGTCGTAGGCGTCGGCAAGGCTTATGTGGGGAAAAGTTTCCCGCGGCCCCCTATGGTTGATAAGCGCACGTCCGATACCCAAAGGGTCGATGGGGATTTCAAGGACGTCTGTTTCATCTTCCCGGCTGATAAGTTCGATGCTTTGAATACCGATGTTATCGAATTCAACCAGAATGTCTCTCTCCAGCATTTCCGCGGCAAGTTTAAGGGTCAGCGAGGGCATGAGACGACCGTCAATAATTCGTACAAGTGTAGCCCATCGCATGACGGCATCAGAATCAGCTTCGTTGCTAAAAAAAGCATGGTAGGGGGACGAAGCTGTTACGGGAGAGATATTAGGGACTATGCCATGAATCGTCAGCTGCGGATAATCTGCCAGGGTCCTGCCTTCAGGTAAGATGACAAGCTGGATTTCAGAGCTTTCCATTTCTTCGATCCCTCTAAAGGGAGCCTCTTGCCTTCCTGCCTGTTCAATTTCGTATTTGCTTAGAAAATAGAAATAACCCAGGATCACATTTCCAAACGCCTCAATCGCCTTAGAAAATTGCCGGTCTGCGGGTGAGATATCTCGCAATACTTCGAGTTCTGAAATCACTCCCTTCACCTGTGAACCGGGGATTTTTCGTTTTCCCGCAAAGTGTTTGACAAGCAGATGTTTAGCGTCATCGAGGGTTGGCCTTTCCTTCTCACTGAATACTGCGTCCAAAGCAATCCAACGGACTTCTGCCTTTTTCAAATTCCTGAGAGCCTGTCCGTAGACGCTTCGAGAAAAAGGCCAGCGGCCGAATTTTTCAATGGACTTTTCGTCAATAGCAAGTATGGCAATTTTCGATTTTGGTTTGACGACACCACGAGTTGTGACTCGCCAGTCGAGAATGTTCATTTCCAGAATTGTGATCAGGTCCTCCTTCGATCCTCCCACGGTATAGTGACGAAAAAGCATAGCCAGGCAGGCACCCACAA
This sequence comes from Deltaproteobacteria bacterium, assembly GCA_016186945.1. Classification (GTDB taxonomy): domain Bacteria; phylum Bdellovibrionota_B; class Oligoflexia; order Oligoflexales; family Bog-1112; genus BOG-1112. The sequence continues at coordinate 3,345 of JACPKR010000019.1, forward strand.
TCACCGAGCAAATAAGAATTAAGACAGCTTTTTCGCGAAAAAAATGGAATGTTTTTTTAAAAACACCAATCGGCTTTGCCATACCGTTCCTTTAAAAAGGCGACGTCTCTTCATTTGTTTCGGGTGAATATTCAAAACCTTAACTACTGCTCCTAGGCAAATTCGGGTCATCACATTTTACGGGATTCCACCGATCCTCCTTTAGGAAGACGAGTGCAATAAGAGGATCAGCTCATGCGGAATCCGCCCGGCGCGAAAATGCAGATACGGGTACGGTTTGTGATCTGTCTCGCTGTCCTAATGTTCCCGCTTGGTGGGGCAGGACAGGAGTTGCCGGAGCATTTTCTCCCCGTCAGGCCTATCGGGATGGGCGGAGCGTTCACGGCGATTGCCAACGATCAAAACTCGATCTGGACGAACCCCGCCGGCATTGGACGTATTCGCAAGCACCGTTCACGCAAACATTTACACCTCCTGTCGGTTCCCAATCTTGTAGGAGGGGTGAACGATCAGGCACAGTCGTTTTACGGTTCATTTAAGACTGCAGGTGCAGAGAATAGTGGCGCCGATGCTGCGGCGAATGTAAAGACAGCTATTGAAAATACCGCAACGATCGACAAACCCATTTGGGCGCGAGCCGCCATCAATCCGGTGGCATTTGTGGAAATCACTCGAGGGACACCCGGTGTTTTTAGCCTTTTTTCCAACACGCGGCTAAAAATCCAGGTGGATAAGGATGACACTAGCTCAGCCCAGGTCGAATCGGTTTCCGATACCGGGGCTGTTCTTGGTATCGGGCTTACCAACAATACAAATCGTCATAACCTCGGGCTACAAGTTCGGCCGATCTTTCGATTCGCCTACGATGAACGGGTTGACCTGGAAACACTTACGAACACGTCCGAAATGCAGAAGAGGATACTAACGGAAGGGAACACGGTCTCAGCAGTCGCACTGGACCTTGGCTGGATGTGGACCTTTGCCGATTATTGGTTCCCCTCGGTAGGTGTTTCTGTGTTGAATGTGCCGACAGGTTGCCGTCAGAATTTCCTGAATCCGTTCACCGAATTGCGAGAAACGATCTGCGGTACGACCTTTAAAGGTAGTATCAACAACGAAGAGTCTCTCTTTCTTGTCGACCCCACAGACATCCGTGTGGGGGTCTCCCTTACGCCTCGGATCTTCCACAAGGTGGCGTTACGTTTTGCGGTGGATGTTCACCACCTCTACCTCAGCTCCGGCGATACTTACTATGGTCTGCCAGGGGCCGAACCGATCAAGACGGTACACGGCGGTATAGAGTTATTTATTGGGAATCCCTTACTTCTCCACCCTTTTTCTGCCCGGTTAGGGGTAAGCCAGGGGTTTGTGACGACGGGTGTAACCTTAAGGGTGGGGCCCGTATTCCTGGAATTTGCGAGCTATGGCCAGGACATTTCCGCAGAAACAACATCAAAGGAAGATCGCCGGACGCTTTTCGCGCTCTCACTTGAGCTTTAGTCCCGTTTAGTCCGTAATGCGTAAGCCACTTGGGGCAAGGAGGTGGTTTGGAGGAAACTGCGCAGCTGGTTCCTCCAAGAAAAATCTATGGGGGAGCGACCCTTCGCTTTGCTCAGGGCAGGCTTTTCCCTCGCCCCCCCAAACCCCCCTCTCCCTTTTTTCCCTGCCTTGCTTAAGCCTCAATTTGTAGGATATATTCAGGAAGACATTACGCCCAAACATTATAAAGCTAAAAACATGAACAAAGCCCTTATTGTCATTTTAAGCCTAGCATTCGCAGCGTGTGTTCCTCAGCCGTTCACGGAGGATTCCGAACTACGTCTAGTTCCACCCCCGAAGGAGAGTTCGAGTGTTGATACCCCGCTTGATCATGAAAACGCCTTTCTCAGGCAGGAAGAAGCGAGGCTGGCTCCTCTCCCCTCTGTTTCGGACGACAGTCGGTATTTTGTAAAACTACTCAGTGTGCAGGAGCTTTTGACTCAAGATGACGTCAAGCAGATCCGCCCTCTGTTGCAGGAGACGAGCATTTTGAACCGTGCCATCTTGGTGCTTGCTGGCCTGCGTTTTTATCTGCATGCAGGGTTGGATCCCATGCTATTCCAGCAGGCGGAATTGACCGAGCGTACGGTTTCTGACGGAGCGGACTGGGGAACGTTTGAATCCTTGGAAGGCGTAGCGGCTGCATTTGAAGTTTCGTTTGCTGATGAGTTGGCCAGCAATCCCTTCCTTGAAAACCCCGTCGTAGTCGATCTGGCCCTTCGTGCGTTGGAAAAGGGAAACGAGAACTTGAGCTACGCCATGAGCATTCACAAAGCGATAGACACGAAGCGTGCTTCATGGAGCACATTCCAGGAGCGACTCATTGCGTTCCAAAAATGGCATGAGGGTGCCTTGAGTGCAATACAAGAAACTGGGGATACGTTAAGTGCTCCAGCCTTGCCTGTCTTTATGGAAGAGCTAAAAAGTGGTGAAGACATCCTCAAGCGGGGGCAAGAGTACATTGACCAGAGTAAGTTTCAGGAGTCAATCGCTCTCCTAAGAACGATTGATGCTAGCAACATTCATCACTCTGCTGCAGAGGAAAAAATTAAGGAAGCAGCCAACAAAGCTGTTGCGGAATTGCGTCAGAAAGCGGCTCGCGCTTTCCAGAGTGCTATACCTGTAACCGACTCGAAAGCACGGAATGCCTATCTACGGGATGCTCGCAAGTTCTTGCTGACAGCTCTAAAGCTTTATCCCGAGGCCGACCAGATTCATACGGTTAAACAGAATTTGAATGTGATTAATAAGAATCTTGAGCTTCTCAACAACGGCCCGTCCGAAGGTACTTCTGACTAGAAGCTATCTCATATTTCTTGGGGGAGCGACGGTTCCCTCGCCCCCCCAAACCCCCCTCTCCCTTTTATGAAATAGCTTCTAGGTTGCTTGCACATGAAGTTCGTCCATAGACTTTGATAAGGATTCACCAAACTGTATTGGCAGCTGGGTGGGTGCTTCTGTGACTCCGGGGTGTTGCATACGCAGAGCGCGAATAGCGTCCTCTGGGGTTAGAAAAATAGGGAAAACGTCTCCATAGTTGAAAGCTTCCAATTCACGTTTGGCCTGGGACATAACCCCTGCAAAGAGAAAATGGATGGGTAGGCGTTTGCGCAGGTGCAGCACTTCGTGCAAAAAGGTCGGACAAATTTCCTTCTCGTCGAGAAGGTCGAATACGACGTATTCGAGACCGGTTTGTTTGAGCCAATTATGAATTTTGATAAGTAAATTCGCGCATGCGTCACATTCGCGAGTCCGCATCTGACAGGCATTCACGAGATTGACGACCACGGCTCCGTCAATCAATGCGGGTATGACATCCATCATGATCGTCCTTCCTCTTATCGTTCATAATGCAGATGCCTAAAAAGGACAGGGCTTGTCAAAACGTCTTTGTTCATCCACCCATCTACCAATCAGTTTCCGTTTGACTTCGTAAAGATGACTGGCTCCCAATTTTCTCCTGAAATTCGCCACTTCCTCGGAGACAGTGCTTCTAATCCCCTCTGATGTACTAGCGCGAAAAACAAGCGGTTTCAATACCAAAGGGATGCCCCTCTTTCCTATAAGACCTATTAGCCTTGCGTCACGCGATTCGTCAAGGGTTCCTGTAGAGAGAAGCTCCTTCACCCCTGCGTCGGCACCGACTGTGACTACCGCCTGCCAGTAAAGTGTCTTTTTTTCCTCTTCCTCAACTTCTTCATGATAACTGATCCGAACTTGCCATTTCAACCCGTCGCCATCTATGATAGAGTGATTGGCGTTATGTTCTGTCCAGTCGTCCACCTGCACTTTAGCGCTTAATTGCGAAACCACTGCGGGTTGTTTAGGTCTTAGTCGAACATCCATGGTATGCCCAAGCCTTTCATGAAACATTTACTTGCATTCTTTACCTTAAGTTTCCTACTTCAGTGCAGTTACCGTTTCAGCAACCAGCACGTTCGCATCCCCACGGGGACGGAGACGATCGCTATTGAGGCGATCTTCGACACGGGACGTTCTGTTTTGCCCCACAATTTGCTTTGGGAGTCCTTACAGAGAGCCTTTGCTGCTAACGGCCACCTACGTGTCAGCTCCATGGAAAAAGCTGACTTATACTTACGCGCCCATCTGACAAGCACCCGTTTTGCGCAATCTGAATGGGATTCGTTCTCAAAGGCCCGCAAGCCGAGCATGTTTTTGAAAGAACTTCCAGAAACTCCCGGGGGTGAAACGAGTGAAGACGTTGAGCCGGAACCTTTCGCCCCAACAGAATATCTCAACCTCCACTCCGCAGACATTTTTTCCAAACGTCAAAGCCTTTCCTTTCTGGTCGAGGTGGAAATCTGGGATTTACGAAAAAAAACTATCATCCTCAGTCAAAGTTATCCCATGGGGAATACGTTTAATATGTTTTCAAACCGTTCCACAATTGAGAGCCGTTTTCTTAGAAATGAAGAAGGCATAGAACATTTATTTGCCAAGTTGTCTGAAAGCATCGCAAATGCGGTTGTCACAGAACTCCTGGCTCCGGCTTATTCCTTTGATTGATCTTAGTAAAGAGATTACCATAATTCTGTCTGTAATTAAAGAACTGGACAACGAGTGAAAGAAAGTATGTCCCCTTCCAGTCAATTTCTGGAAATTCTTTCTTCCACGAAAGTTGTAAAGCCCAGCATCGCGACGGAGATCCGTACTCAGCAGTGAAGGCTGCCGCATATTCGTTCGGAGGTTCCCGGTTATATTTAGTGCGGATACCATACGCCCCACTAAGGCCAATACGGGGTATGAGGGTTGTGGATAGACTGTAATTGCGTGTGAGTGTCCGATTGACGGCCTGACTTCCTTCGGTATCGTAGGAAACTTCTTTTTCAATAAGGTAGCCGAGGGCAAGACTGGTGCCGAAAAAGGAAGGTGGGGCGAGTCCGAAGTTCATTTCACTGATAGTCTTATCGTATATGTTGTATTTAGAAAACGATGACACACTCCATCCCAAAAGACTAACACTCGCATTGATACGCGCGGGGGACCAGGGTTGGAAGGCAAGGCCCGTAACACTTTCATTAGCTTCCTCACGTTCCCGTCGGAGCATTTCCTTCTTATAATCGTAGCTCATATTTGCGTCCACATGGAGCAACTGGGATCGGGACTGTTCTACAGTGTAAACTCCCTGTTCTTCGCTTTCGTCGGCCGGCAGAGAGGATTTTTTGAAACGTTTCATGTAAAGGCTCCGATAGAGTTCCCATTCCGCCTGCTTTTTATAAAAAAAAGGGGTGTCAGTGGTGGAACCGGAAGGTGCCTGGTACGCAAGGCTCTGTGCCCATGAAGTTTTGTAGGTCCCCCAATCATGGCTGGTGCCAAAGATGATCCTTTGGTGGGGGATCATCCGTTCTTCCTCGGGAAGCAGCTCGTTATCGAACGTTTCGGGGCTATCCGAATCAAAGTAAACCAGGGACTGTGAATCCCCCTTGGGCACGAGACCTTGGTCTGAGGGATTGTAAATGGCTTTTGTATGACCGTAGTTACCTTTTCGGACAACCGAAGGACGCAGGGACAAGGTCATACCCCAGTCCATCTTATGAGTTAGAAAGGTTCGTTCCTCATCCTTCCCATTGTCTAGCGATTTAAGTTCCATGCTTCCGTCGATGGGGAGGTGGAAGGCTAGCCCGGTCTTCAGAGTTCGAATCGTACTGAAGTCTCCGGGAGATTCACGAACTCTTTCAAAGTCAGATTCGAAGCCTCGCAGGTTATATCCTGCATTGACAGCCCGCAGTTCCAGTTCTGTAAAGTGATCGAGGCGAAAGATTTGTTTCGTTACGAGCGGGGCGATGATATTTCCTTTCACCTGGGTCCAATCCCCGGAGTCAAGTTTGACAAAAAGTCTGTCATCGGGAACTTTAGCGAACGCAGAATCTTCGAACAGAGATAATTTCTTATGACTGAGGGACACTCGCATGTAAAAGGGCTTTGGTTTTTCCCAGAGTGTAAACATCCTCGTACTCATGCGGACGGAGTAGGGTATTTGGTGGCCGGAAAAACGGTTTTCGAGCGTCATCTGATCGCCCCAACTGCTACCCAGGCCAAGGTAAAAATCGCTGCCATCCATGTGTAATTGCGCTTGGGTGGTGGAAAAAAGGTTGGGTTGATCTGGCTTAAAGCTCTCCTTAAATCTTTCGAAATAGAGGTCTTGCATATAACGATGATCAGACAGCAGGCGCCCGCTGCTTACAAAAGAAAGACGTGGGGTGAGAAAGGACTGCCCGCCCCACTCCATTTTGTGACGCCAATCGTTTCCTGGACTTGACATATAGGAATCAAGTCTTTGGGCACAGGTGTCGAAGTCTTCTTCCTTAAGGCATTTCTGCCAGCCGATATCTGTCCACCATTTCGGATCGTTTAGAAAAGAGGAAGTGTATTGCGAAGCTCGCACAGATGGCAATGTTTGGCCTTGATGGGTGGCTCTCGCTTGATGGAGTCCATCTTGATAGGATCTTGAAATTTCACGTCGTTCATCTTTAAGTTCCAGCCATTTACTATCCCGAATTGCTTCTCCCTGGATTTCCCAACCGGAGTAGGTTCGCTGCTGGATTCGATATTCTGTTCCTAATCTTGCGCCTCTCTTCTCCAAGAAGTCGAACGTTACCGTCAGATCCTGATCTTTCCCCATGTCGAAGAAGACAGGTTGTGAGTAGACTGACCCATTGAGTTGATTATACCCGAAGGTGGGGACGAGAAGTCCCGACTGTCGTTCCCCTTTCACAGGGATTCTAAGGAAAGGCAGATAGAAAACGGGAACGCCCTTAATTTCAATCATCGCGTTATAAAGATCTGCGTACCCTCCTGAGAAGGTGTCGATTTTATGAGCGCGCATACCCCATGCTGGTGTCTCATCTTCTTCGCAATAGCAGGGGGTCATGACAGCTTTTTCCGCTTGGTAGTGGCTTCTTTCTGTTCGTGTGATTTTTTCCCCTCGTATGCTCACGTAGCCCCCAGGCAGGGGAGCGTTGACTTTGACTGCCTCCTTCTGACTTTCCGCCCAAAAGTGTCTACGGTTGAGGATGGATTCCCTTTTTTGAGAACTTGCGTGGGCGAGGATGGGGTTTTCCTGGGCGCTAATGAGTTTGGCTCGCTCCAGCAACAGAGCGTAGTGAACGATGATGGTACTCCGTTGAGAAACGGGTCCGTCGCGGAAGGAGTTTCGAAGCTTCCCCTTTTTTTCTTCGATTTCCTGCATGCGTATTTGGCGTTCGGCCTCGAAGTTCACTTCTTGCGGGGTCACACCCAGGACTTTCTGAGAAAGTTCCTGAACCCTCTTGGGATCGTTGGCTATCAGGAAGGCATTGCTGATATGGAAGTCGTCGGTGTCGTAGTTGTAGAGCAGGTCATCACCTCCCATCACTTGACTAGCGTTGACGACGAACACATGGCCTTCTGCTTTGAAGATGGACTTCGTGCGGTCCAGGCTAAGGTGGTCGGCCCAAACGAGGTTACCACCCATCATGGCTACGACATTGCCATCAAAGATTTGCTCCTTGCCTTCTCTGTCAAAACTGGTTGAATTGGCGTCGAAGAAAAGCTTGGGAATCTTCGGAAGCTCCTGCTCTGCAACAGGTTTTTTTTCATCAGCGATCAATTGCCTGGCGTTGAGAGACAAAAGAAGTAGGAGCGCGACCCAGCAGTACGTTTTCACCTGCGAATGCGCTTGGGTATGCTTGAAAATAGTCAACGACTTGTCCCACTGCATAAAACGATCCACAAACGGCCATGGGCGAGGGCAAGGACTTCGCGACACTTTCCCAAAGATGCGAGAACCGTTCAAAAACAACTATATCCCTGTCGCGTGGAAGTACGTCTTCTGAAATCGATCGCTCATGATCTATCTTAAATATCATAAAGGGATCGATGACTTCACGCAAAAGCTCAATCATATGCCTTACGTCCTTATCTCGCAAAATCGAGATAAGACCGGGTATACGTTTTCCCGCGCAAATGACCCTCTGAAGTTTTAGGGATCTCACGAACTCCTGCACCGATGCAACGTTGTGACAAACGTCCAGGTGAAGGTCCCAGGAGCGGTCCTTTCCTTCCACATGTAGGATCTGTGATCTCCCCAAGAAGGATGGGGGCCATAATCCCCGTTGCTCATCGAAAGCGTCTATTGCTCGCAGTCCTACCTTTGCAGGCACGTTCCTAAGTGTCAACACTTCCCAAAACATGGCTGTTGCTAATGCAAAATTGTCTTTTAGAGCGGGGGCTTTGTTGTCCAACCACCGGGGCAGTTCGTACTCGATAGGAAGAATCCCGTCAATCGTGACAAAGCCTTTCTCTCCAGAGAGTCCGAAGTGATTTCCCTGACGACGAAGATGAAATGCCTTCTCCCTCTGTTCCTGAGCGAAAGCTGTAGCTAAACCCTTGGCATCTTCACTTTTTCTGGATTCTCCCCAAAAAAGCGGACGTCCTCTGCGCGCGATCCCCAATTTTTCTCGCATGATCTGAGGCAGGTCATTTCCGAGCCATTCCTGGTGATCATAGTCCACCGACACCACACAGGACGCAATTGGCTCGACCACGTTCGTTGCATCGAAACGTCCACCCATACCCACTTCCATGACCAAAAATTCGCAGCGATGCTTGAGAAAGACTTGAAGAGCCAGCAGGGTTGTCAGTTCAAAGAACGTCAGCTCCCGGTAAATGTCTCCTGACAAAGTTCCCTTGAGAGTTTGCATTTCCTCCAGGAGTTCGTCCATTGTGACAAAATGATGGGTACACTGGATCCTTTCATTGAAATGCAGGACATGAGGAGACGTGTAAAGGCCGCACGATACACCGGACAAGGAGAGCAATCTGGCAAGGAATCCTGCTGTCGAACCTTTTCCGTTTGTCCCACCTATCAAGAGGCAAGGTGGAAGTTTAGGTAAAAAAGCTAGTTCATCCATGGCTCTCCTCATCCTGGAAAGTCCTGGTCGCATTTTTGTCGAACTTTTATTTGCGTAGAGTTCTAGAAGATCCGGAATCATACGTGCAGGTCATGTTTTTGAAGAAGGATATCGAGGATTTGAGCGATACGACTTCTCAGGGTACTGCGGTGGCAGATCAGATCGAGCATACCGTGTTCCAGAAGATATTCCGAGCGTTGAAATCCCTCGGGCAAACTTTGACCGATCGTCTGTTGAATAACCCGGGGACCTGCGAAGCCGATAAGTGCTCCCGGTTCTCCGATATTAACATCACCGAGAAGTGCGTAGCTTGCTGCTACTCCTCCGGTTGTTGGATCTGTCAGCACGGAAATCATTGCTCCCCCTTCCTGCCGCAACTGTGCAAGCGCCGTGCAAGTTTTTGCCATCTGCATCAAGCTTAATAAACCTTCCTGCATGCGTGCTCCTCCTGAGGAAGAGAAAATGATCGCAGCCTGCTTTTTTTCCTTTGCGCGCTCGAAGAGTCTCTTGATCTTTTCTCCGACGACACTTCCCATACTACCTCCCATGAAGGCGAAGTCGAAAACTCCCACTTGTACGGGCCGTCCCTTCAAGGTTCCTTCTCCGCACAGAATCGCGTCTCGTTGCAGTGTTCTGAGAAAATAGCTTTCAAGTTGCACGGAATACGCTTTTTTCGCAACGAAATTCAAAGGGTCAGAACTGACAAGATCCTGATCACAGGGTTGAAAACTTAGAGGATCCAAGAATTTTTGAAGACGCTCAGAAGGTGAAATGGGAAAGTGATGTTGGCATTTCAAGCAAACGTTTAGGTTTGATTCAAAATCTTTTCTATAGATGATTTCCTGACACGCTGAACATTTCACCCAAAGACCAGGAATATCTCGTCGTGTACTCTTCGTCAGAGGAGCTTTGTTAATCTTTGACCAAGCCAAGACCCACCTCCCATTTTTTTGTCATTGCACCGGCTGACCCAGCTGTTAAGATGTAACACAAACATAAGGAACAAAAATGAGCTGTCATCGGTGCCCTCATCATGTTCGTCACGGACAGATGACGAAGGATGCTAAGACCTTACAGTTTAGAGATTTGTGTGGCCTTAAATTGAAACGTCTTCAGGATCACGAAGGCCTACAGAAAAAACCAAAGGGGCGTGGTAGAGGATATGGTGCCGATGCAAGGTTCAAAAAACCACTTGCCAGCAAAAACACTGAGTGTATTCACCATCCTTTCCCTCGATCCTTCGACTATTTCAATTGCATCGTATATCAAAAAACATTTTCGACAAATGGACTTCGCAACAACGTCGTCCCTACCAAAGACATTCATTATTCTGAAACCATATCAAATGTGTCCGTCACTGATCTCGACTTTCTATAGGGATCCTAAACCGTTGATCCAGCAACTTTCTTAACATTTTCCTTACGGCGTTTTCTCCAGTCTTCCATCCAGATCACAAAGTTGCTAGCTACGAAAATGGAGGACAATGTTGCGACGACAACCCCGATCGTCATAGCCATGGCAAAATCCCATATCTGTCCCGTTGCGAAAACAAGGAGACCACCCAAGGACAGAGCCACAGTCATTGATGTGTTGATGGAGCGTGTGAGTGTCTCGTTTAGTGCAAAGTTTACATTTTCCCTGAGGGTTCGTCGGGGGTTTTCGTCGATGTTCTCACGTATCCTGTCGTAAATTACGATCGTATCGTTCACCGAGTAACCGACGACGGTTAGGAAAGCCGCAACCGCGACAAGATCAAACGAGGCCCAGAAAAATACGTAAAAACCCGCCATGACAAAAACGTCGAGGAACATTTTCACCATTGCCCCAGGGGCAAATCGCATGTCGAAACGAAACGCAATATAAATAAGGATAGCGAGTATCGCGTATAGAACTGACAAGATCCCTTGGTTGCGCAAGTCTTTTCCCACTTGGGGGCCCACAAACCCGACTTGTTGAATCTCAGGCCCGAAGGACTGAAGCTTTTCGAGCAGAGCTGTTTTGAATGCAATGAACGTATCGGAGGCAGAGGCTTTCACTCCCCCTGCATCCTCCTTACTTTCTTCATAACGAAGGAGGTAGCTCCTCTTTCCGCCTTCCAAAGCTTGAAGGCTCAAGCTGTCGATTTTGGCCTCTTCGGCAAGACCACGAATCTTGTCCGGTTCTATATCCTGAGCAAAACCGACTAAGACTTCTGTCCCACCCGCAAAGTCAACTCCAAAATTCATGCCCCTGAACGCGGCCGTCCCCAGCACCGACGCAGCCAAGAAGACGAAGATCCATGTCGCAGGTCGTGTCACGTTTAGATAGTTGAATCTGAAAATTCTCGCTTTCATCGCCTGTATACCACCGAGCCAATCTTTTACGTTCTTTTCAGCAACTTTGCCGAGGACGATATCAAACATGACTCGTGAACAATAAAGCGAGGTAAACATAGAAACAAGAAGGCCAAGAATCAAGGTGATCGCAAACCCGCTAATAGGTCCGGACGTATTGGTTTCCAAAAGCACGACGGCAGCGATCAATGTCGTTAGGTTAGAGTCGACGACGGTTGAGGTGACTTTCTTGAAACCCAGCTCGACTGCTTTGCGTGGATGCTTACCCTCTCGCAACTCCTGACGTATCCGCTCGTTGATGAGCACGTTGGCGTCCACAGCCATACCAAGGGATAGCACAAAGCCCGCAATTCCAGGCAATGTTAACGCAAAGCCAAAACCAGCCATGAAGGCCAGAAGGAAGAGAGCGTTCAGCACTAAGGCAAAACACGCTATCGCACCCGGTCGGCGGTAATAGAGCACCATGAAAAAGAGGACGAGAAGAAGGCCCACCAATGCCCCTTTGACACCTTGCGTCGCTAACTCCGGACCAAGGGTTGCTCCCACTTGTCGCTCTTCCAAAACCTTGATCGTCGCGGGGATAGCACCAGACTTAAGTATGAGGCTGAGTTCTTTGCCTTCCTCCATGACATCGTTATAACTTCGCCCACCGCCGAGAGTAATCCTCGCGTTGCCTCCGGGGATACGCTCTTGAATATTCGGCGCAGATTCGACGACATCATCAAGAATGATCGCCAACCTTTTCCCGACATTATCGCCGGTAACTTCAGCAAAGCGTTTTCCGCCCGAAGCGTTGAGTTTCAGACTTACAAATGGTGTGGGATCTAGCTGTGTCCCGGGAAGGATGGACGCGTCCTGAATGTCATCCCCTGTGATTTCTGTCGCAGCGTGGACAACATAAGAGGTCCAAGAGTATTTCGCACCTTCTCCAAGCTGCTTTTTCGAGAACAGGAGTTCCCGATCATCGGGCACGTGTGCTTGAAGATAGGCCCTCAGATCGTCCCGACTTTCGGAACTAAAGGAGAGCTGTCCCTCATTGTTGGCGTCGCTGATTCCTTCCGGGTGCTTCGTCCCCCGCAGCTTGTCAAAGCCGATGAAGGTGTCGTCCACGATTTTGAACTTAAGTTGCGCTGTTCGGCCCAGAAGCTCCTTAGCACGTTCAGGATTTCGGAAGCCTGGGAGCTGCACGAGTATGTTTCCATCCGCTCGGCGATTAATCATGGGTTCCGTGACGCCCCAATGGTCAACCCGGCTGCGGATCACTCGCTCAGCTTGTTCCAAAGCACTCTGGGCGATTTTCTCCTTCTCTTTCTCGCTATAGCCGAAGTGCATCTCCAGTTCATCGCGATGTAATTTATTCAAGTAAGGGAATTCATTGTGTAAAGCTTCATTAAATGCCCCAGCGTCCTGTTCGCTTAGCAGACGAACAACCAGCACACCTTTTTCCTTGGACACAAAGGCGGTCTCGACACCGAGGTTCTTATCCTTTGCCCAGCGCGTAACTTCCACAGCGGCCCGACCCAGCCGGTTTTCAATTGCCCCCTCAGTACTCACACCGAGAGCAAGCTGCACCCCTCCTTGCAAGTCCAGCCCTAGCTTGATGTGGTTTTGAGGAAGCCACGTTGGGACGTGCTTTAGAAATTCATCCTGATCGTTGCGTACAGCGATCGGCTGCAAAAAATAGATGATGGTAGGGGCAACGGCGTATGCCGCCGCCAGGGTGAGGATCGTGATAAAAATGGCACGCCATCGGATGGGTTTCATGGAACTTCCTTTTTCTTGGCTGAGAACGAGTCGCGTAAATGTCGATCTCGATCTAAAATGAAAAGACTAAAATATACCAGTAAGGGAAACTTTATCAAGGTCAGTCCCACTGCGGCGGAATATGGGGAAGAACATCAGAAAAAAGGACGTAAAATGAAACCATCTTGGCTCCTAGTTCTTTTTCTTGCCATTTCCTGCAAGGAAAAGACGGAAGAGGACAAACCCTACTTTTACACCACAGAAGAACAGAAGCTTCTCAAGACGCGAAAAGAAAAATGCGAAGCCGACCCCAAGATGCACTTCAGTGATAGCTCGGAAACATGCGTGGATATCCTTGAGCGAGAGAAGAAGCAATGCGAAAGCCAGAAAACCACAAAATGGGATGAAGAAAAGCGGGAGTGCGTGTCCGACCCTGTCGCAGTGGACGTTCTCAGGGAACGTGAGTGCATTAGAAAAGGCAAAACGTATTCCGACGGCTTCTGCCAATAACTATAGTATTTGGGAAAAAGAATTTGTGGAGAGGACCTTTTTTGAAAAAAAGTTCCCCTCCACACCTCCCCCCAAAAAACTTTAAATACTGAAGTTTTTGAAAAGGGGGTTGGGGAAATATTTTTTTCAAAAAGGCAGGAAAGCACATGAAAAAACCCCTTAAGTTACAAATAGGAAGATCCGACAAGAGTAATGTTTAAAGTGAGGGGCCGTGAGGACTTATCGTTTCATTTCAATTGCTTGCTTTCTCCTCCTTTTTTCTTGCGCTAAGGAGGAAAAACCCGAAACACGGGGAAAAGTCCATACAACAAGATTAGCCCCTGACCAGCCTACCCCGACACAAACACCAGAGGATAAGCAGGAAGTAGAAGAGGCAGAAACTGCGCCGCAAGAAGAGGAACCCGAAGAAGCAAAGGCAGATCTATGCTCGGATCTTTCAAAGAACAAGCCTGCCGCGAACGGGACTTGGGCGAAAGAAACAGCCAACCCCCAAGAAACAGTTCAAGGCTCCTGCAAAACCGACTATGTCGGAGACCTTTCCATAACATGCTCAGAAAAGGGGTGGGGTGAGATAACGGGAGTTTGCGCCTTCAATGGATGCGTCGACTTGAGCACCAGCAAGCCTCTCACCAACGCAGCCTGGCAAAGTAATCTTGCTGGCATAGACACCTCTGTCAACGCTACATGTAACTCTGGGTATCAGGGAACTCCGTCTGTTCAATGCAAGGAAGATCGAACTTGGGGCAACATCAGCGGAGGATGTACCCCAGAAGGCGCCTCACAGTGCGTTGACCTTACAAAAACCCGACAAGTTCCCAACGGCGCATGGCCGAAAAACATGGAAAGTTCAGATTGGGGCGGCACTATAAACGGAACCTGCAATGAAGGATATAATGGAGATCCTTTTGTCACCTGTATAGATGGCACATGGTCAGAAATACATGGTACATGCGCACACGATTGCACCGATCTGGCAGCGAAAAAACCTCCTCCTGCACATGGCGTGTGGCTCGATGACTCGACCAATTCAGGCGCAACCGTTCCAGGACAGTGTCTGACAGAAGAAGGTTACCAGGGTAGTTTTTTCATCTCCTGTGAGGATGGAACTTGGGGAGATTCCATCGTAGGTGGTTGCACACCCGTCGGACAACAAGCATGTGTGAACCCACCACCCATCACGAATGGTTATTGGGGAAAACAGACAGCCGAATGGGGAGAGTCCCTACAGGGCCAATGCAACCCAGGTTTCTGGAGGGAGACGAATCCAACTGTGTCCTGTAAAGACGGAGTCTGGGAACCAAGCGAGATTGTGGTGCCATGCGTGGCAGGTTGTACGTTTTCATCCCTTCCCGTCAAAGCAGGTCTGACCTGGCCGTCAAGTGACACCGGCACTCCCGCTGTCGAAGCGGGAAGATCCCTTACAGGTACTTGTGATGCAACTCAAGATTATCAAGGAACCCCCACCGTTAGCTGCCTTTTCAACCAAGGCTGGGGCACAGTCGCCGGAGCCTGTATCCAAGGGGACAAAAAATGCGACGATCCCCCTGAGTCAGGTATAGCGGGATTTCTTTCGTGGTCCGCTACGCAGGCTGGATGGGGCGAAGAGATCACTGGGAATTGTATCAACGAGTTCTATAGATGGGAAGGACTGAAAGCAAGTTGTAACTCCAACTTATGGACCATCTCTGGTTCATGTATGCCAAAATACGATCTGGCAGAGGGCGTTTATACCATCAAGCAATCCAGCACAATGCGAAATCTTCAGGCTTATACAGACGGCGATGCTCTCCATTTTTTCCATGCGTTCACCAGAACGCCTGTCGATTCGGACAACAGCCAACGCTGGTATTTGAAGTGGGTTCCTAACGAAGAAAACACGTACTATCTCAAACAAGTGTCGACGAACCGATACCTTGACGCTCACATCAACAGCAGAGACAACCTGGTTGTGACCAGAGATGGGACAACCGTTAATAGGAAATTCAAACTTATTCCCGTTGCTGGAACCAATCCCGCTGCCTTTGAAATTCAACAGGTGGCGTCAGGTTATTACTTAGATGCTTACGAAAATTACAACCACCTGTGGCAGGTCTATTTAACCACCGACTCATCTGGAAGCCATGTCGAATGGACC
The DNA here is from genome assembly GCA_016186945.1 of Deltaproteobacteria bacterium. Classification (GTDB taxonomy): domain Bacteria; phylum Bdellovibrionota_B; class Oligoflexia; order Oligoflexales; family Bog-1112; genus BOG-1112. Next base: position 19,016 of record JACPKR010000019.1, read on the forward strand.
CTACACAATTATAATCAGTTGAATGGCACGTATTCTCTCAAACAAGTAAGTTCTAAAAAGTGGCTTGATGCTTGGACGGATTCCTCGCATGATTACCGAGCTGTGTTAAGTGGTTCAAGCCAAACTGATGGGACTCAATCGTGGTTCGATTCGACAAGCGGCGGCGGCGGCGACGACGTCCGTAAGACAATTGCGCAATACGCTGGCAACCTACTCATAGACTTCAATCGCAGGGGGCTCGTCGCGTACCTGTCCGGCTCTATGAAGGTAGTGACAAGGACGTCCCAGTCGGGTTCTAACGAGAACGGACAGTATTGGCAGACGGAGACAATAGTAGCTTCGCCCTGGAAGGGTAAAATAAAAAACTTAGCCAATAACCGCTACCTCACCGCTTGGGACACTGACTTCTTCGCGGCCGTCATGCGAAACCGCCAGAGCAATACATCGCAACACTGGATCGTTCAGAAAGTCCCCTAATCTCCTTCCCCCAAAGGTGACGCTAAACTCTGAAGTCGTGTGAGAGCCGGAAGCTTTGCCTCCGCTTCACCGAGATGCCTTACACTCCAAGTCAAGCCTCCCCAGAATTGAAAGGAATAGACAAGAACAAGCCCAGCGCCTGCAGCTCCCAAGTCCCCCTCGCGAACAGAACTCAGAAGGTACAGAACACTTGCGACAGAAACAGCACCCGACAGCAAAGCTATACGCAGCATAAACCACCGGTTGAGCAGGACCATTCCCCACTGTGCTTTCTGGAAGTTTCGATATGCTGCGTAAAATTCATCGGCCGCAAGATGCGCGAGGGAGGCAAAGCTTTGAGCCTTATAGGTGAAGTACAAATTTCGATACCTGACCAAAGCCTGACGGTAACGCTTCTGCGCGAAATGGAAGAAAATGGCAGTAGGGACGATTAAAAAAAGAAGTTGCGGAAAAAAATAAAGTACCACGCAGAACGATAAGCTCACTATGAATGCTGACCGCACGGAAGCATTGAGCGAGCGAGGAAGAGCGTTCAGTACGATATTGAAGTCCGAGGAAAAACGACTGAGACGCGCACCCATCGGCTCTTTCTCCGTGTCGCTTGTGTTGACAAGCCCTGAGACCGCTCGGGTAAAAACGTTCTTAGCGACTCGCAACGCCAGATGTCTCCACACCATCTGCTGCCATCCAAAGAAACCTAAGGCAAGCAATCCCAGCACAAAATAGGAAACTAAGGCGAGTCTGTCGTTCTCCAACTTAATAAAATGTGAGATGACACCATGTTGTCCAATCGGCAGCATACTCGCGCCTAATGTTACTAGAACGGTGCCCACTCCCAAGAAAAAAGCACCTCTTTTTTTGTGATTTGCCTCCCAAAGCCAATCGAGGATTCGCTGTCGCTCTCTCGGGGGAGGCGACGCTTCACTCGCTCCCCGAACCCCCCTCTCCCTATTATTAGCGATGGTTCCCTCGCCCCCCCTCTCCCTATTATTAGCGACGGTCCTATTTATGGCGGAAAAAAAGGTGTAAAGACGTTGCGCACTGACTTTCGACGCAGTCAGGTTACGGAGTTGCAAACCTAATTTTGTGAAGGGTTGCTCAATCGTGACAAATAATGACAAGCAGGTAAAGACAAGCGGGGCGTCGAGTTTTTCATTTGCGAAATAGAGCAAGGCAAATGTTGTAGCCGCCAGACAAAAACTGGTCCCCATTCCAGCCATATTGGTGAACGCTTCCGCGAGAGCGAGCCGACGTCTTAAGCCTATTTCTTCGTCTAAGACCTGAGCTGCTTTCGTGCTTAGCTGTTCCCCTTTCAACGTCTGCTTGTCTCCTCCCTTAATTAGGTCTGCTAAAAAAGTGAGACGCTTCTCACTCTTTTGCAGCGTTTCCCGTTCCAGATGTCCCATCCGTCGGGATAGAAACTGGTAGAGGGGGAAAAGCATCAGCAGAACAAGAAAAGAGCCGACCGTCCACAAACCGATATGTGTCGCCAGGATCAGAAGCGTTCCCGCAATCAACAGCAAGCCATGCGCCAGTTCCAGGGCCACCCAGAAAGCATCGGCGACATTCTCCACATCTTCCGACGCATGGACTTGGACAGGGCCTGCGATGTTTTGCGTTTCTTTCTGCCCCATTGTGTAAAGTTTGTGGAACAAATTGCAGGTGACGAAATGCGACGCCCTCTGTACGCCTCGGAAGGCGAAGACGTAATATGATTGCATGAGTGCAACTTGCAGGAACTGGAGAGTCACAAGACCCAACGACAGAACTAAGGGGAAGGACGACGCGGGTGTCGGCTCACTAAACTCGGTGAGCAAACGATGGAGAACCATAGGAGTGAAAAGCTGGCAGGCAAACAACAAAGCCAGCAAAAGCGACATGACCAGCGTTTCATGTTTCGTCTGAAGGAAAAGAGCTTTCCAAAGTTTACGTGTTGAGGACCAATCTACCCAAACTTCTGTATCTTTTATATAGCCTTTGAGAAAAAGAATTTGTGGAGAGGACCTTTTTTGAAAAAAAGTTCCCCTCCACGCCTCCCCCCAAAAAACTTTAGATATTGAAGTTTTTAAAAAGGGGCTTGGGGAAATAACTTTTTTCAAAAAGTTTTTCCCAAAATTGATTATCTTGAATACTATACCAACCTGGGATCGAGGGGGCAGCTCACGCATCTGCGAGAGCGTGAACTTGGTAGTCGAAGCTAAGCTGGTCATTTTTGCAATCGACTTTCACGAAGCCACCTTTCGTCAAGTTTCCGAAGAGTAACTCGTTGACCAGGGGAGTTTTGACTTTCTCCTGTATGATGCGGGCGAGGGGACGCGCTCCGAAGGCAGGGTCGAACCCTGTTATTGCAAGGTAGCGACGCGCTTCGTCTGTAACTTCCCACTTTACTTTCTTAGATTTGAGTTTTATTTCAACTTCCTTTAGGAACTTGTCCACAATTTTTAAGACAATGTCCTCAGGTAGGAAACCGAACGAGAGAACTGCGTCGAGTCGGTTTCGAAATTCAGGGGAAAATGCTTTCTGTATAGCTATCTTCTCTCCCCCTGCTTTATTCGCATTCCTATCGAAGCCGATCAAAGTCTGGCTCAGTTCCTTGGCTCCAACGTTGGTCGTCATGATGAGGATGACGTTTCGGAAATTAGCTTCCCGTCCGTTGGCATCTGTCAGCGTCCCGTGGTCCATAATCTGCAAAAGGATGTTATGGACGTCGGGGTGTGCCTTCTCTATCTCGTCGAGAAGCAGCACCGCGTGGGGGTACTTGTGAACGGCATCGGTCAAGAGTCCTCCTTCATCGTATCCTACATAACCGGGAGGGGCACCGATTAAGCGAGAAACGGTGTGCCGTTCCATATATTCGCTCATATCGTAGCGCAGAAATTCAATGCCGAGCTGTTGTGCCAGTTGCTTTGCCAGCTCGGTTTTTCCCACGCCTGTTGGGCCGGAGAAGAGGAAATTGCCGATCGGTTTTTCATCATTCCCCATCCCCGAGCGAGCCATGCGAATTGTAGAGACAAGGGTTTCAATGGCATGGTCCTGTCCGAAGACGTGGGCTTTCAGCTTCCTGTCGAGGTCTTTCAACGCGCGTTTGTCAGAGGAAGTAACAGATTCCGCAGGGACTCGGGCAATCTTCGCGACAATCTTCTTGACGTCGATAAGGGAGATGACCCGTTTCGGTGTATCTTTAGAAGCTTTTGCGGAAAAGTGTGCTCCGACTTCGTCGATCACGTCGATAGCCTTATCAGGGAGCTGTCGGTCCTTTATGTAGCGTGCCGAAAGTTCTACCGCTCCTCGCAGGGCTTCGTTCGTGTATGACACATTGTGGAATTTCTCGTAATGCCGTTTTAATCCATGGAGGATTTTGACTGTTTCCTTTTCGGAAGGTTCGTCGATTGTAATTTTCTGAAACCTTCTATGGAGGGCATGATCCGTTTCGAAGTGCTGACGAAATTCCTTATAAGTTGTAGAACCTATGCAACGGATTTCACCTGACGCGAGGAAAGGCTTGAGGATATTCGACGCATCGAGAGTCCCACCACTGACGGCTCCCGCACCTACAATGGTGTGGATTTCGTCAATGAAGAGGATGGCCCTGTCTATTTTCTTAACGGAACGGATGAGTTTCTTTAATCTTTCTTCAAAATCTCCGCGATATTTCGTCCCTGCCAGTAAGGCTCCCATGTCAAGAGAGAAGACGGAAGCATTTTTCAAGCTGTCAGGTACCTTATCCTCAGCTATGCGTGAGGCTAAACCTTCTGCAAGAGCGGTCTTACCCACACCTGAATCACCAACATAGAGCGGGTTATTTTTTCTGCGTCGGCATAGGACCTGGATCGTGCGTTCGATTTCGTTTTCTCGGCCTATGAGGGGATCTATTCTTCCTTCCCTTGCTTTTTCCACTAAGTCTTCTGCATAAAGAAAGAGGGCATCGTTCTTGTCAATTTTCTTTTTCGTTTTCTCGACGCTTCGTTCTTTAAGTTCCTTGTACGGTGAGTCCTGGGGAGCAATCAGCGCGTTTTCCGTCAAATTGTCAACGAGAGCTTGATCTACACCCTCCTTGATCACTCCATGAGAAATAAAGTTAACGACGTCGTATTGCGATATATTTTGTTTTTCCAGGAAATAACTCGCGTAGGTTTCTTTTTCTGCAAAAATGGCGACTAGTACAGAGTCGCCGTAAATTTTTTCCTTTCCGGCCGAGAGAACATGCTGTGCGGCTCGCCTGATCACTCTCTGGAAGCTCAACGTAGGCTGGGGTGACTCACTGGGGGGTAGGATATCTTTTTCCAAATGGCTGTCGAAGTAATTACGCAAGTCTTCATAGGTTTGCTTGACAGAACCGCCGCAGGCAAGGATCACTTTCATATAGGCGGCATCTTGCAGAAGAGCGAAGAGAAGGTGCTCGACGGTAAGGTATTCATGACCGTACTTCTTGGCTTCTTCTATGGCCAAGTTGAGGCTGACTTCCAACTCTGGGCTTATGATCATAAAACCCCCTTCGTTACTCTTCTTCCATACTGCATTTCAGTGGAAATTTCGACCTCAGCGCTTTCTCCGTCACTTGAGCAACCTTTGTTTCCGCTATTTCGGCTGGATAAACCCCGCAAATCCCTTTTCCTTTTTCATGCACGTCGAGCATGATCTTGGTGGCGACTGTATTATCTTTTTTAAAGACGCTTTCCAAAATTTCGACCACGAACTCCATCGGTGTGTAGTCATCGTTATGCAGAAGCACTTTGTACAGCCGCGGGCGACGAACTTCCACCTTCGACCGAGGCAAAAGCGCGGTGACGCCTTCTCCTTGTCCTTCATCCTTTCTCTTCTGTAATGTTACCTCATGACGTTTTGTCAAGGGGCACCCTCCTTATTTGACTCCTTATAAACGCATTCGTCGGGAATTCAAACTCCACCCTTATCTATTTTATCTGCCAATTTGGCAAAAATCTTGAACAATTAGACTAAGAAACTGAAACAATTAAGGGTTTTGACCTTGGAACCTTTCGTCATTCAATCCATATCACAACCCGCCGATTTGCCGCTCTAGCTTTTTGCAGAGCTGCCCCTTTCAAGCCTTTTATATCCACCTTGGGATTCGTATGAGCAAAGGAGGTGACGGAGACTTTGTCTTGGGGCACACCGAGGGTGTGAAACTGCCGCATGAGAGAAAAGCCCCGAGAGGCACTTAACTCCCAGTTAGAGTCGAAGCGTCCCCCTGGGCGCAGAGGGACATCGTCGGTGTGACCTTCTATGACCATTCTATATTGAGGACCAATGCCGGCGATGACCGACATGACGTCGACGACCACCTGCTCGTTTTGCGGGTTGGGGTCAGCAGAGCCTGATTGAAATAGGAGACCGTCCTTGAATTCAATGTGTAAGCCATCCCGATCGAATTTGACATCTGCTGCTTCTGTCAACGTTTTTTCCTGAATCACCTGTTTGATTTTTTTCGAGAGAACATCGAGCGAATCTTCTTTCCCATGTACACTCTCCTTTCTCATGCCGGACTTCACATTGTCGAACTTCTGCTTGTTGGGTTCCATCGTGGTAAGAAGAAGGACGAAAAAGCAAAGGAGCGACAACGACATATCGGAGAAGGAGAATAACCAGAGAGCCTGATCTTTTTTCACCCTCTTGGGGGGTGTTGGGGATTCGTAGGCCTGGACTGTCTGCTCAGTTTTTTCACCAGGCGCAGCCATCTAGCGTCTCCGCTTTTCTTCCTGGGGGGTTTTCATACCGTAAGTTTTCATTATGTGTTTGAAATGCACACTTGATTTTTTACCCTTTAAGGCCATGACACCATCCAAAACAAGTTGATCCAGCTTGTTGATTTTCTCCGCTTCGATAGCAATCTTTTCGCTGAAAGGTGCGTAAAGGAGAGTCCCCAGCAGGAGGCCGTAGAGTGTTGTGATCAAAGCCAGAGCCATTCCGGCTCCAATGGCTGCGGGGTCTGCGATTTGAGCAAGCATGGCAATTAAACCGAGCAAGGTTCCGATCATTCCTACACCGGGTGATACCTTTGCCATGTTTTCGAAAAGATTGGTGGCTAGGTGCAACTGGGTCTGTCGTGCCGCAATCTTGGCGCGTAGGTTGTGGTTAATCTCCTCGCCCGTGAAGTTATTGACAATGAGTGTAACGCCATCGACCAGCAAGTCGTAGCCGAGCCTGTTTACGTCCGACACGAGAGAACCCACCCCCTGCGTCCGAACTTTTGCGGAAAGCACTGTCAGTGCGTTGATGACCCGAGCCTCTTTACGTTTCGTGCGGTTGAAGATCGACTGAAGAAGTACCCTGATCCCCGTGATGAAATCACCGAGCGTATGGGACAAAAGCATGATGGAGGGTGGTAAAACTCCTAAGAGCACGAGAGAAGGTACGTCGATATAGCCTGTAAATCCCACCTTGGGATAGGTAATTACGAAATACAATCCATAGAGAATGCCTGAGATACCGATGAGAGCAGACATCGACGTTTCCTAATGAGTTCCCTACAATTCCATCATACGTTTCTGTCCGCTTTGCGGTCACCGGGCAACATATGCACGATTTCTTGGAGGAACCAGCTGCGCAGTTTCCTCCAAACCACCTCCTTGCTGCCTTGCTGCCAACACGCAGTTGACGATTACGAAAAAGCTTGTTAAATCATATAAGTAAATAATTTTAAATTTTGAAAAATGAAGCCACGGAGGAACGTGTGAAAAAGCAGACCGCCCTCAAGTACCCCCATGCTGCCAGTCTTTTTATGTTTTGCCGTCGTGTGCTTGACCATAAATTCAGCGGCATTCGAGTGATAGACCAGGACATCGGACAAATACTGGGGTTTGATCCGGCTGACTGTAGCCATTGGAAAAAAGGGAAAAAAAACATCCACTCCATCCATTCCATCCATACGATCGCCCAGCACTTGGGTGTGGACGACAAATTGGTCGCTGAGGTGGCATGTGGTGAGCTTGATGATGAAGAAGCGTACTGCGAATTCTTGGGTTATGGCCAAACAAGCATCGATCCGAAGCTTATGGAAAACGCCAAAAAAGAGTTTTACAAATTCAATTCCTCCCGTTGGTCGCGAGACCTCGATTCACAATTTCGTGAGACCTTTCTCGTTAACGAGACAAAAATCGACAAGATCGTGAACGATATCCACGACCGCTTGAACTTCAGGGAGGCCCCGCTCTACCTTCCTGAGTTAGCGGCGTTTTATCCGGCAATCGTCCTTAGCCCCTCTATGGACCGCTCGGAGCCGACCCCGTTTCCGGTAACCGTGCAAAAGGAGCAAAACAAGTACATCATCGTTTATCGTCCGGGTTCTGAAATCCGTCCCTACGTCCGATATAAAATTGCCAAGGCAGTTGCCGGATACTTCCTCCCCTCAAGGAGCGTACGCCAGGAACTGCAACCCCTAGAAGAGCAGCTGTGCGAAGTCGAAAGCAACCTTTTCGCATCTCGACTGCTGGCCCCGACTGCTTTGATCAAAAAAGAGACCAAAAATATCAACGTTGCCAAAGACCTGCTCACCCAGCTTGCGGAAATCTTTTGGGTGTCCAAGTCCTTCATGAACCGACGTCTTCAGGAAGTCTTGTTGTCCTTGTAGGTCAATTCATCTGTTCTGGGTTCTGATCGGGAATAGATACTGCCTGGCTGGAGCTAAGTTCCGGTAGGTCTGTCTTCTTTAGCCTGGTATGGGTTTTTGTAAATTCCGCTGAATCTATGGCTCTGCGCCAGCAACCCTGCGATTTTTGGAACCTCTCGATGAAATAAATGGAGTCGAGGTAGGCGACATGACGGCCCTCGATCCCCTTACAGGCTTCTTCGATGGGAAGGACTTCGATAAAGCCTTCTTCTTCCTTTGGTTCACTTTCAAACACAGACGGGAAGCTGCCTCCATCTTTCAACTTGGCAAATTCCTGTGAGGTGGGAAAAAGGATGTGTTTATCAAAGGTCCTATTCTTCCGTCGATGATCCTGCAAGGTTGCATCGTCGGGAAACTTTCTTACAACGCAGTTCTCAACCCAGTACATCGTCAGGGAGTAAGAGAGATAGGAATTGCTAAAGTCCTTACAATCCCTTACTTTCTGCTGAGAAGCCGCAAATGCCCCCCCATCGGGGAGAGCAGCAATGACCCTGCCTTCCACTTCTTTAAACCTGACTCCCTTTTTCGTTAGATTGGCAGTTTCTTCCGTCGTCAAGAGAAAGAGTTTGCAATCCTTCACCCAGTAAGCGTTATCGTGGAAACTTATGTTAGTCTTGTCGTATTTACGACAAGCTTCCTCCCGCTCCTGCTCAGTGATGGGCTGGTAGGGAGGGTCTTTGTAAAAAAGTGCCTTTTCCGCCGCTTTAGCCTTCTCCTCTTCCGTGCGTTCGTCGACTTGGGCGTAGGTCGGGAAGCCAAGGAAACCCAAGCTGAAAATGTAAAAAATAATAGATTTTCCATACAACATAACGGTGGTCCCGTTCTATTCAAGTCTTTCATCGGAACGATTTCCGAATTTATTAAAAATTTTCCCTTAACTGAAGCGGAAAGCTTCCGATTCTAAATGTAGTCAAGCTTCATGGCGAGGTAAAGGAATGCCCCTGGTTCCCGCAACGTACGTGGCGCCAATATTTTTCAAAAATGCCCACTTGCAAACCATTTACGCCAACTACGTCCGTAAAGTTCCGCTCCTGGCATATCAGCGAGAAAATGTCGTAACACCCGACGGAGACTTTTTGCACCTAGACTGGGTATTGAACAGCGGGAAACGACTCGTCATCCTTACTCATGGCATTGCCGGAGATTCGCAATGCTCCTACATGAGAGGAATGGGGCAAGCTTTTCTGCAAAAAGGTTGGAGCGTTCTGGCCTGGAACATGCGAGGAAGGGGGAGCGATACACCTAACGTCAAGAAGGAAAATTACCATATGGGTTTCACCCATGATCTTCGGTTTGTGGTCGATCATGTGATTCAGGAGAAATCGTTTTCCGAGGTCGTAATTATTGGCTTCAGCATGGGAGGAAACATTCTATTGAAATACCTCGGGGAGGAGGGGTCCTGTGCTCCGGCTGCACTCAGAGCTTCCATTGCCATCTCTGCGCCGATCGATCTTGTCTCCTGCGGCATCCATATGGACTTAGCAGCCAATCGCCTATACTCTGCAAAGTTACTTAAGGAACTTCTTGCCATTCTCGATAGGAAACACTCGCTCCTTGCCTCCCACATCAATGTGAGCAGTTTACGGGAAGTAAAAACATGGAAGGAATTCGACGAGACCTACACAGTCCCTCTCTACGGTTTTCGTGACTTCGAAGATTATCGCCAGAAGGCCAGTTCCAAGCCGCTGCTTGCCAAGCTTGGTGTTCCTTCCCTTCTGTTGAACGCTTACGACGACCCTATGTTGACAGCAGAGTGCTTCCCGACAAGCATCGTAAACCAGAATCCGCACCTCTTTGGAGAATTTCCAGAGAACGGCGGCCACATCGGTTTTGTCTCCTTCCAAAATAACGGCCTCCTCTGGTCTGAAGAACGAGCGGTTGAATTTGTGGAAAAGCTCTAGTATTGGGAAGAACCAGCAAGGAAGGGAGTTTGAGGGAAAACTGCGCAGCTGGTTTCCCTCAATGGAAAAAGTGCGTCTTGCCACTAGGAGTCTGAGCTGAGCTTTCCCAATTTAAAAAGTTACATCCAGCGTCTTAAGGGAGAAAAAGAACTGACGGTGATCACCGCCCCTGTTGATCCTTATCTGGAACTTGCGGAAATCCATCGGCGGGTCATTGCCAACGAAGGCCCTGCCTTATTGTTTCAGAATGTGAAAGGTAAGAGATTCCCCGTCGTGACAAATATGTTCGGCACCAGAAAGCGCGTCGAGTTGGCATTCGGCAGTGCTCCTGAAATGTTTATCCGCGACATTGTCCACCTTGCAGAAGACCTGGTCCCCCCAAGCTTGGGGAAAATTTGGACGCACCGTCGTACCCTTCTCAAAGGTATGGGAATCGGCACAAAAAAACAGAGGGGTTCTGCCTTTTTTCGCCATGAAATTCCTGGGGCTGATCTTACACAACTCCCCACCATTACAAGCTGGCAAGAAGACGGAGGCCCTTTCCTCACTCTGCCTCTTGTTCATACACAGGGAAGGAAGGGCGAAAATTTGGGAATTTATCGCATGCAGATATTTTCCCCGCAAGAAAGCGGCATGCACTTTCAAATCGGCAAAGGAGGCGGCTTCCACCTGGACGAAGCCGAGCAGGAAGGAAGGCCCCTTCCGGTCAATGTCTATCTGGGAGGGCCGCCCGCTTTCCTTCTTTCAGCGATTGCCCCTTTGCCTGAGAATGTACCGGAATTCATGCTCGCTTCGCTTATCATGGGAAAAAAGTTGCGACGAAGTTCCAGACACGCACCTCCTTCCCCGTTTCTGGATTTTGAATTTTGTCTTCAGGGGCACGTCCCGCCTCATGTGCGCAGGCCCGAAGGACCCTTCGGGGATCACTACGGGTATTATTCCCTCACACATGACTATCCCGTGTTCAGGGTGGAACACATCTATCATGCAGACAAGCCCATCTTCCCCGCAACGGTGGTGGGTAAGCCCAGACAGGAGGATTTTTACCTCGGTGACTATCTGCAAGAAATTCTTTCTCCCCTCTTTCCTCTGGTCATGCCTCAGGTGAAAGGATTGTGGAGTTACGGAGAGACCGGTTTTCATTCCCTCTCTGCCGCGATTATCAGGGAACGGTATTCACGCGAAGCGATGAGCGCGGCCTTTCGTATCTTGGGTGAGGGGCAATTATCACTTACAAAATTTCTGCTGCTTGTGGATAAAGAGTTAGACTTACGCAAGTTCAGGAGTGTCCTCACTCACATTCTGGAACGTGCTGACTGGCGCAAGGACCTGCACATCATTTCCGAGCTTTCCATGGATTCCCTTGACTACACAGGCCCGGAAATCAACCACGGGAGTAAAGGGATCTTGCTGGGACTGGGGGAAGCCATCCGACAGCTACCTGTAAGTTTCTCATCCTCGAACCTGCCGAGCTTCGTTAGGAAGGTGAAGGTCTTCTGCCCAGGCTGCCTTGTTGTAGAAACCCCGTCTTACGAAGACAATAAGGAGTGCGTCCAGAACCTGGCAAGAGAGCATGCCCTCAACGACTGGCCGTTGATAGTGGCGGTCGATAACTGCGAGAAAACCACCGAGTCTGAATCTTCATTTCTCTGGACAGTCTTCACTCGTTTTGAACCAGCTGCCGACATTTACGCAAAAGACGTCACGTTGATTCGCAAACACCTTTCTTACACAGGGCCTATCGTCGTCGATGCTCGCATGAAACCTTGGTATCCCAAGGAATTGCTTTGTGACGAAACCACACAGCGCCTTGTCGATAGGCGCTGGCAAGAGTATTTTCCCCAGATCTGACGAACTTACTCAGAGAAAGGGAAAGGGAAGGGGAACGGTCCGTGATGATCACCACCGACTCGTCGGCAATGATCGATGTAGCACCGTCCACGTCCTGGTCGTCGATGATCGAAGTTCCAACCATCACGATCGCCGTGATTACACTTCATCAGCGCCTCACGTGCAGCTTCATGACGGCTTCTGCCCACACCTACGTAGCGACCGTGATAGCCGCCAAATCCTCGTTTGGCGACACACATCACCCGACCATAACGATCGTCTCGATCTCCCCTGTCGTCGCCATGATCTGCCAACACGGGAACTGTGAACGCAGTCAACAATAGACCCGCAAAAAGCTTTCTCATCTCAATCTCCTTTTTTTTCTGAAAATTATTTCTTAAAAAGACTCTAAGAAGGAAATTGACAAGAATCAATAAGTCATATTGACATGTAGTTTAGCAAGGAAGGGAGTTTGAGGGAAAACTGCGCAGCTGGTTTCCCTCAAGGGAATCCTTGGAGATGAGCAGCACAAGTGTTTCAACATGATAGGTGTTCGGAAAAAAATCGAAGGCCAAAATACTTTCGATACTATAGTGCGAAAGCAAGGTCCTTAAGTCCCGAGCCAGTGTCATAGGGTCGCAGCTTAGATAAGCAATATATCTTGGCCTCAATTTTAGTATTGCCTCAAGACACTCCTTCATCCCTCGACGAGGGGGATCCGCGATAAGTAAATCGGTTTCAAAATGCTCCGAAACTTTTTTCCCCAAAAAACTCTCCGAACACTCGGCTGCAAATTTTATCTGGGAAAGCTTGTTTTTTTCCACATTCCACTGCGCCAAATCGACAGACTTTTGCGATTGTTCGCAACCGAAAATCGTTCTTCTACCGTCGGCGAGGGGGAGTGACAAATTTCCGGAGCCACAGAAAAGGTCCAGGACCGTCTTTACATTTTTTTCTTCTGCGTATCGTTTGATGGTCTGGCGAACGGCCTTGTTAAGTTCGATGTGAATCTGTTGAAAGGCACCGGGACATGTATAAAACTCAAGTCCCTCATCGTTTTCAAAGAGGAACGGTTTCTTTGCATCTTCATCATGAAAACCAACCCAGGCGATCTTGTCATAGCGTGCGATGGCTTCTTTCAACGACCGCAAGGATTTTTTTCCCTCTAAGGCATGCAGGGTCACGAGAAGACTAGCCTGCCCGTTTTCTCCCCAAGCCAGTTCCTGGACTTCCAGGCGAAATTTTTGAGGAGATGCGGCAATCGTTTGCTTCATCAGATAATCAATGAGTCCGTTGATGGCTTCGCTCGCGTTCAAACATTGCTTGACTGCTACTTGCTCATGTGAGGCCTGGGCAAAAAAACCGACATGAATAGCCCCATCTTGGTCGACCTTGCCTCGCAAGAGCACACGACTACGGTAGTTTTGAGGAGAGGGCGAAGTGAAAAACTGCACAGGGGGGATCGCTTGGCGAGCTACCCGCTGCAATGCATCTCTGACGAAGGCCTCCTTATAGACTTTCTGTTGTTCATAGGGAAGGGTGAGCCAGTGACAGCCTCCACAGGTTCCTTCGTAAGGACAGGGGGACGAGATACGCAGTGGGCTTTTTTCTACAAAGCTATCGACTTTTCCAAAAGCGTAGTCTTTCTGCTCCTGGGTCAGTGAAACCAGCACGCGGTCACCTGGGACGGTGCCGGGCACGAAGATCACTTTTCCCTGGTGACGGCCCAGTCCATCCCCTCCGAAGGCTAGGGAATCGATTGTCAGGGGGTACGTTTGTTGATCTCTAGGGGAGGAGGTCTTGAAGTTTGTCAAGTTCGGCCTGTCCTTGAATCGTTGAGAGTTTAGCTTTCTGCGATTGAATGCTGCTTTTTAGCATGTCTAGGCCTTTTTCGGGAAATTTTTCGTCACTTGCCGTCCATTTCTCCATAACTAACGAAAATCGCTTAAGAAAATTTACGATACGAGCGGGTTCGTGAGTGAGGTTTGACCAGATGCGAGCCTCCTTTTCAAGTGCTTTTTCTTTTAGACTTGAGAAATAGTCTCGGTAACTCTGATCGTCTTCCCTGATGATCTTGAAATTCATGCCACCTTCCTAAGCAATGGTTTGAATCAATTTCTGTGCTCCGACAAAGTCCAGAACCATGAGAGAATCAACTGCGAACTGTCGTTTCTGTTTATCTACTGCGTAGTCTTTTTCTCGTTTCCTGTCCCACGGGCGTTCCTGCTCTCCCTGCTCTGTGATGACTCCGGTTTCTGGTCCCATGCGATGGTCCCAGGCTACATAGTTTATGTCGTACTCAAGGCGCCAGGACTTTAGGCTCCCCTCTGCATCCTCCCAGATGAAAAGCTGACTCCCCTCAGCCTTGAACCAGATGGGTTCCCCTTCTGTACGAGGGGCACGTTCATTATTTTGCAGTTTGAGGGAGCTTCCCACGTGAATCGGATCAAGCACACGTTCCAAAAAGCCAAGGATTTTGGAAGAAGGATCCTGGATGGAAAAGCCGACAAATTTGTTGGCCTTCCAAACAAGTTGGGCATGAATATCATAGATTTCATTCAGATATCGCATTCGACATTTGTAAACGTCTCCCACCGTAATGCGGGAGAAACTGCGATCCGACACTTCGCAACTGAATCCACTTTTCGACAGGTCTCTTATGACAAAAATGTCCTGTTCGTTCATCAATGCCAAGTGCTTGTGATCCACCTCGAAGCGTTCATAAAGCCTGCGGTTCCTGTATTGTTTGGCAGGAAGTTTTGGCTTCGGTCTGGGTTGCATATCTTTGCCAGACTGAACTTGTTCCACAATAAAAAGTCGAAACACCCTGCCTCCCGTAGTTTTCCTGAAAGAGTGTTCGTCGAACTTTTCTGCCTATTGAGCGCGTCCACATAAGTTCCGAATTTATAAGTGCTAAAAAGTGCTTGCGAACTCTGGAGGCAGGAACCTGCGCACGATTCTCATCAGTTTCTATTTTCTATCTGCGTTAGCTTTTGCGCGCACCAACGAGCCGCATTACATGGACCCATTTGACTATGCAGCAGGGGGAGCCGTTGTCACGCGAGCGACGCAGAACGGCATTCTTGCAAGCAACCCTGCCCTTCTACCCTATGGTGCGAAACATTTGCGCTGGTTGGGATTTCGCACGAGCCTTTACCCGGGCGTGGACTCGATCGCTTTGATTCGGGACCTTCAGTCGGGTTTGGGAGGGGGTGAAAGCACGGAGGAGGGAGGTTCCGAGGTGCAGGATTTCCTCGATACGGCATTTGATTCTCCCCTGCATTTTGGTCTCTCAGAGACCTTGAGCATCATCACAAACAACATGGGAGTGGGAGTTTTTGCTTCCACAGAACCTGATATCCGGGCCTGGCGCAAAGGGGACCCAGAGTTCGGTGCGGGGACACCTTCCCTGGTTGTACGAAGTGAAACGTATTCCGGAGCTCTCCTTTCTTTCGCCCGCAGGACCTTCCCCTGGCTTTCTGTAGGTGTCACGGCAAAGTATCTGATCGTCGACGAAAAGCGAGCAGCGATCGAGGTGACGGACAAGGCAGCCATTGCGGAAGCGAAGGACAAACTTGTTTCCCAAGGATTTGCAAAGTCCCGGGGCTACGGAGTCGACGCAGGAACTCTCGCGTTTTTCCAGGGCAATTACGTCGACCTGCGTCTGGGAGCTACAGCGATGAATGTAGGAGGAGTGCGCCTAAGTGGAGACGATGCTCCGGAATTAAAGCAGTATTACAACGCCGGCCTCGGGCTGACGTTTCATGGTACGACCAGTGCCATACACTTTGCCGCAGATTTACGCGACGTGACAAATGTTTACGAAGAAGAAAGCTTCAAACGCTTCTACCTTGGTGCTCGCATGATGCTTGTGAAGATTCTCGGCTTAGCAATCGGTGTTTATCACGGTCACCCAAGTTACGGAGTGGAGCTTGACTTGTTTCTTTTCAAACTCTCGGCAAGCGTTTACACCCGAGAATACGGGGCACACCCGGGAGTTGATACCCGACAGATCTACATTTTATCGTTAGCGTTTGGGTCTTATTTTTAGAAGGGGTTTTCAAATCAGTGTTTCTCCAAACTATGGTATTCAAGATAATCAATTTTGGGAAAAACTTTTTGAAAAAAGTTATTTCCCCAAGCCCCTTTTCAAAAACTTCAATATCTAAAGTTTTTTGGGGGGAGGCGTGGAGGGGAACTTTTTTTCAAAAAAGGTCCTCTCCACAAGATTCTTCTCTTCACGCAATGCGGGAAGGAAAGTCTGGTGAGTTGCGAAGACCCCAAAGTGGGCACATGCGTCGACCAGACCCAGGATGAGAAAGCAATGATCGCTCTCAACGCCGGGGACTATGACACGGCGCAAACTTTACTGGAAGCCCTCATCGCATTTGAACCGGAGGAATACTTTCGCTACCCAAGGTTGGCAGCTACTTACGCAGCGCAAGGCGGGTTTGACATAACTGAGCTAGGACAAATCGACCAGAAAGCGGCAGGGACGGAATCTTTCCTCGACGCCATCGGGGCTTTTCTTCCTACTCCCGATCCGAACGATTTGGGCAGCTACCGCGAGAAAGTTTCAACCATTGAAAAGGCCCGAGGCCAACTTATAAAAATGCCAGAGTCGGAACGCACAAAGGGCGAAACTTTCTATGGAGCTAGTGCAGCCCTGCAACTGACGTTGTACCAAAGTGCGTATTCCGTTATGTTTATGAACCAGTTTGCAATTCCTGACCCCACGACGGGGGAAATTGACGTGGAAGCCCTCCAATCCATGACGATAGATGATGCCATCACCATCCTTAACAACTTCCGCGACTCCGTGGCTATCTCTCAGGCTGAAAACCCAGAAATCGCTGAAAAGATCACCAACGGACTCGCACAGATCGAGCAGGCAGAAGGCGCGACCGACCGAGAGAAGATCATCTCTTTCCTGGGAAAAAAATGAACAAGAAATCCGAAGAGCTTAGAAAAATCCCGACCAACGTCCTATCTCGAAGCGTCTCCCTGCTCAACCTAACTTTGTCCGCAGGGACGAAATACGCAGGCTTGAAATTGACCGACTTTTTCGCCACACATGCCGACAAAGACAAACGCTTTCACGAATTCCTCCAGAACCAGGCCCATGTATTGGTGAACGAATTGGGAAAACTGAAAGGCAGCATCATGAAAGCCGGACAACTTCTGTCCGTCTACGGGGAACACTTCTTCCCTCCGGAGGTGAACCGGGTGCTCAAAGCCTTACAGTCCGACTCTCACCCCGTCAGCTGGTCGGAAATGAAAAAAGTCCTTGTCACCCAGTTGGGCGAGGAGACATTACAACGCCTGGACATCGACGAGAAACCTATCGCGGCGGCCTCCCTAGGGCAAGTCTACCGGGCACGCATCAAGGCCACAGGCGAATCCCTGGCCCTCAAAGTGCAATACCCTGGTGTCGACAAAGCGATCAATAGCGACCTGCGCTCTCTGAAAACTATTTTCTCGATCTCCCATCTTGTCCCCTCCGGCTCTTTCGATTTCGATGAGATATTCAGTGAGATACGCATGATGCTGAATAAGGAAGTCGACTACTTGCGGGAAATCGAATCGGTCGACACTTACCGTGAAAAACTTCGCTCAGACTCACGTTTCATTGTGCCCAAAACCTACCAGGAATTTACAACGAAAAGAGTACTCGCCCTGAGTGATGAAGACGGACTCGCCCTGGACAGCCAAGAGGTGATGAACCTGCCCCAGCTGGAGAAAAACAAGCTATGCGCCTCAATCGCTGAGCTTATGTTTCAAGAAATTTTCGAGTGGCGCATGGTACAAACGGACCCCCACTTCGGTAACTACAAAGTTCGCATCGAAGACGGGGTGCCGCGCCTTGTTTTGCTCGACTTCGGAGCCGTCCGCATTTTTCCCAAGCGCTACATCGAACCGTTCGCCCGTCTTGTAGCAGCCGCAATGGAAGGTGACGAGGAGACTATTTTTCAAGCAGGTGTGCAACTAGGCTTTTTGCAAGAAAACGATAACGAAAAAGTGCGTAAGCTATTTGCTAAAATTTGTTTCATCGCTATTGAAGGATTTCAAGAAAACTATGAAAGCCCCCGATGGGACGGTTCAGAGGAAGGCCCCCACCCTTACGCATGGGGGGAAACGAAATTGCTCGACCGTCTGGCGGAACTTACAAGAGATGCCATTTTTACCTTCAAACTTCGGACACCACCGCGTGAAGCCATTTTCCTTGATCGGAAAATGGTGGGCACATACACGATCCTCTCCAAACTCGGCCTCCGCCTAGGCCCACGCAAGATGCTTGCCCACTACCTGGAAAAAGCTCTGCATGGTTGACACTATTGTATTTGAGAAAAAGAATTTAAAGAATTTAAGGATTTGGGAAAAACTTTTTGAAAAAAGTTATTTCCCCAAGCCCCTTTTCAAAAACTTCAATATCTAAAGTTTTTTGGGGGGAGGCGTGGAGGGGAACTTTTTTTCAAAAAAGGTCCTCTCCACAAATTCTAAAACTTTTTTCAAAACCTGACTCCGTAAGCAAATTCCCAATGGTCAAGGTTACGCTGGTTCTCGTTGAAATAGTGAAGGCGAGAATAATTGTAGGCTGTTTCAAAGAAATGGGGGCTTTCGAGTAAAGTGAAATCAAAGCCTAGGGCAAGCCTTGTATCATGAGCAGTCCCCCCTCCTTTTACATCACCCAATTTCATCACCTGCATCAGAAGACCGTAGGAAACGTAGAGAGGCAAATTAGATTCGCGATCATTTAAGTAATGCTGAATGACTAGCCCGTAGACAAACTGATGAAGGCTGCGCTCATTTTTTCCATAACGATAGGCCGCATGAATGCCCAGCGACAGGGATGGCTTGATAGCAAACTCATAGCGAAACAGCGGACCCACTACCGTTCTCGTCGTTGCACCGACCTTGTCCTCTATAAGTTGCCCGACCGATAAGCCCAGTCGTAAATCCCGCTTTGCACCAGACGTGAGAGTTATAGCCCCCACCTGACTCGAAATAAAAAGCATGACGCCTAACAAAAGTCTCATTGCAACAAACCCCTCATCTGCAAATAGCTTAGAAAATAATCGCTCACCAAAATGATCACCAGCGAAATAACAACCGCTTCCGTCGTGGCCCGTCCCACTCCCTGGGCACCACCTCTGGCTTGAAACCCTTTATAGCAGCTTACCGACGAATAGATCGCGCCAAAAATTGCCGCCTTTTGCAAACCTTCGACTATGTCGCTCGGCTTGTTCAACCAACGAATCTTGTCTATGAAAATGCCTGTGTCGACATCAAAGAGTAAGACCCCGATAACATAAGCAGAAAGAACTCCAAAAACAGTAAAAAACCCAGCCAAAAGGGGTACCATCAGTATCGAAGCCACGATGCGCGGAGACGCCAGGTAGGCCACAGGATTTACCGCCATTACCTTCATGGCATCAATCTGCTCGTTGATCTTCATATTGGCAATCTCCGCCGCCATTGCAGAGCCAGCCCGCCCTGTGACTAGGAAAGAACCAATGACTGGCGAAAGTTCCTTGGATAGAGAGAAGGAGGCAGCCGTACCGATCAAAGATTCAACCCCGAAAATGCGGAAAATATGACCAAACTGAATACCAAAAACAGCCCCGACCATTATGGCGGCCATGATGATAATGACCAGACTCCTCGCTCCCACAAATTCCATTTGCTGCAAGATAAGCTTGAAGCTGAGAGGGGGAAAGAATATCCGTCGGAAGGACTCCGCACAGAAAAGGAAATAACTCCCTAAACTGGAGAAAACATAGGAGACCATAGCGCCGAATTTAGAAAGCAGCAGCGTCACAGCTCCCCCTTAGTGTTCAAGATAATCAATTTGGGGACAAACTTATACGAGTCTGTCATCCCGCGGCTTGACCGCGGGATCCAACTTGTTCGAGGAAGGCTGCCTGATTGGATCCCGCGGTCAAGCCGCGGGATGACAGTGGAGGGGATTTTTTTCAAAAAAGGTCCTCTCCACAAACTCTTTTTCCCAAACACTATAAATTATAGGAAAAGCTTTGCCTACCAATTTGTCGGCAAGTGCTCCCGCTATAATTTGATTGCGAAGCTTTCAAATTTAGCTGGAGGTGAAAGCCGACGGCAGTGAGTCTTGAGCAAAGCGAAAGGGGAGCTGCTAAACGGGAGTATCTTGGTTGGCAATGTATAGCTTTAGGATAGTCAATGGGGATCCTCCGCAAGATACGAGACAGTAAGTCCGACTCCAAAAAACAGGTTTCCAGTAAAATTTCTTTAAATGTTGGGCAAAATTTTTTCGTGTCAGGCGTGATGTCACGGTTTTCAAATTATTAACGAGTTTTGAGGGTTGAACATTCGGGTTTAAAGAAATCAAAAGATGAACGTGGTCGCTCTCCCCATTGAATTCATGTAAGTGACAATCCCATTTTTTAAGAAGCCTTCCAAACTGTTCTTCAAGGAATACCAAGAGTTTTTTTGTAATACTTCTTATGCAGATCATCAACCGCAAAGTGAATTACAGAATTTATCCGTCGGTAAAACAAAACCATCGGATGTTTGAATATTTGCGGTTACATCAGAGACTTTATAATTGCGCCCTTGAGGAGAGAATAGATGCATACAAAAAGTGTGGCGTTAATATTAAGTTTAAGGACCAATGCAAGAGCCTGACTCAAGTGCGTAGCGAAGATCCGGAGTATGCTTGGCTTAATGCTCAATCGGAACAGGTGACGTTAAAACGTTTGGATCTGGCTTTTGAAATTTTTTTGGACGTGTTAAAGCGGGAAAAAAGAAAGTGGGTTTTCCCAGATTCAAGGCTTTGTCTAGGTTCAAAGGTTGGGGCTACAAGACGCATGGTGATGGGTGAAGCCGAAGACGATGGAGATTTTTAGAAAAGGTGAGTTATGGTTTGCCTCCATAACTTTTTTGACAGAGAGACCTTTTCGAGAATCGGGGACCGAGGCAATAGGCATGGACTGGGGAACAAGTCGTTTTATGACGATTGTGATTGTCCCGGAAAAAGAAGGGATACAAAGCGGAAGAAGCTGGTATTGTATATGTGGAAGCACCCACCCGGACGCTAAAGCCAAGCCAGACATGTGCGAAGTGCCATTACAAAATGAAGAAGCAATTATTTGAGCGGGTTCATCACTGCATGAAATGTGGGTTCAAGTGCGACCGCGATGTCAATGCAGCCCTTGTTATTTTGCAGTATGCATTAAGCAAAGTATCGGGTCAGGAACTGGCCTTAAGTGTGGAGAAGGTGCAGGGTGTTTATCTTGTGTCTTTGCTGAAGCACGAAACTCCATTCATACCGCAAGCTGCGTTCAGCAGCTGAGGATTGAGTGGAGTAGTTCATTGAGTACTGCTAATCCGGGTAAGACTCTGAATCAACCAATCATTGGTGTTGGGACTTCGCGGAACGACTTTCTGAGATAAGGCGGAACTGCGGATAAAGTAGTCGTCGGTGAGCTGTGCCCAGTCACCTTCCAACTTGACGACCAGCGGGTCTCCTTTCCTGTACTTAGCCACCGAAGGACTCATCATGTCCGCCCGCTGGTAAGCTGACGTCTGATCAGCTAACACAAAGCGGACGACACGTTCCGCTGGATTGTAAGGCCGAGCTGGTGCCACAGCCGGGGCTTCCTGTTCCTGCTGGAGATCAAGCTGCTCTCCCGCGTCTTCGTTCAACATTTGATCCAGTCCTCCTTCCTCACCCGGCTCTACGGCTGCTTGTTCCGTCGACTGTGTTTCCACGGCTTCTTCGACTTCCTTCTCTTCTCCTGCGCAAGCAAACAAGGCAAGGCAGCCCGTTATTAAGAAAATTCCTGATGTGAGCTTTGGCCGACGCATATGGTTCCCTTTCCCTTGCTGAATTCTCGTAGTTTCCAAATTCACATATTTCATCGGACTAGACGTGGTTTCCATTAATCGCTAAGCTAGGTAAACTTTGCCCGAAAGGGAGAGGAGTTTGATTAGGGAGAGGGAGGTTTGGAGGGGCGAGGGAACCGTCGCTCCTCCAAGAGATATAGTATTTGGGAAAAAGAATTTGTGGAGAGGATCTTTTTTGAAAAAAAGTTCCCCTCCACTGTCATCCCGCGGCTTGACCGCGGGATCCAATCAGGCAGCCTTCCTCGAACAAGTTGGATCCCGCGGTCAAGCCGCGGGATGACAGACTCGTATAAGTTTGTCCCCAAATTGATTATCTTGAACACTATAGACAAGCCACAAACTTTGAGGACCAGATGACAGCAGAAATGATCATAGACCGACTGAAACAATCATTCCCCGACGCCACAGTGGAAGCCAGCGACATGACCGGAGGTGGCGACCATTGGGCGGTGAAGATTAAAAGTAAAGCCTTCGCTAACAAACCCCTCGTTGAACAACATCAGATGGTCTACAAAGCTCTTGGTGAGTGGATGAAGAAAGAAATTCACGCACTGAAAATAGAAACCTTGAAATAGGGAGAGGGGGGTCCGGGGGGGAGAGAGAACCGTCGATTTAAGCTTTTCTGGATTGCCGACTACCTGCTTCCACTATTTTCACAATCATCCCATCGAGTTCTATAAGGCGCAAACCTGCATTCTCCAGAGCAGCGATAAGAACGGCAAACCCTTCCCCCTGAGGCAAGCGACGGGGGGAGAAAATCTGAATCTCCCGATTCAGGGAAGGATCCATAACAAAACTGTAGCCTGACCAGCGCGCAACCTCCTCGATCAGTCTGTTAAGGGCGACAGGCTTGGGATAGTGGAGCGACACCGTCCGGTGATCGTCCATAGGAAGGCCCTCCGTTTTTGTCTCGAAGGGGTATCGGTTGAAATTTGGATTTCTTGAAAAAAAGATGTTTTTCCACTAGAGGTCGATGGGTTGCACATTCCCCTCCTTCATCAAACTCTTGACACCAAGGGCCTCCACCGGGCTGAAATCTTGAATGCGGTTTTTCCTTAAATCAAGGACCTGAAGACCGGTCAAGGTTCCTAAAGCTGTGACGTCATAGAGAGCATTTTCAAAGAGGTAAAGCTCTTTCAACTTTTTCAAGGAGGCAAGGGGGCTGGCGTCGCTTATTTCGTTATGGCCGAGGTTCAAGGTTTCGAGATTTTGCAGATATTTCAAAGGTGACACATCTACGATCTTGTTATTCCAGAGGTCCAAGTGTTTGAGACCTTCCCAGCCCTGGAACGGTGTCAGATCGACCAGCGACTCACCCTGAAGAGTAAAGCTTTCTTTCTCAACCAGCGCTGTATTCACTGCCTGACACGTTGACCCCTGGAATTTCTGGGTGATGATGCGGACTGTCTGCTTGACAGACTCTGGTGCGCTAAGGTCGATGCACCATCGGTAGAAGTTCTTCACCTTGTTTTGCGAAACGCACCCGATGCCGTCCCACACAAAGCTTTTATTCGCCTTCCGACACATGGCAAGTGTGTAGGGCTTGACGCACACTTGATGGGCAGTGTTCCACTCAGCTCCTTTTGTTTTCTTGCACTCCGTCTCCTGTGCTTGGAGGGATGCGACGAGTGTCGTCGCTCGGTGAGAGATGGTTTCTGTTTTCTCCTTGCACGAAAGGGCAATGAAAAGCGTCGCAGCATTTAAGAAAGGCAGGGCATTTCCATACAAGCTATGAGACCTCCCTGACCTTAGTCAGGACTGAGGCCGTTAGGTTTCCTCGGTACTCCTCTGGTGAAAAGTCGTCCACCTGAATAGCATCGAGCCGCGCTTCCTCGGAAACTTTCAGCGCACGAGCCTCTTCCAAACTGATTACGGAAAGCTCAAGTGCCTTGTCGATCAATTTGACCACCTTTTGCTTGGGAAGCTTCTTCTCACGGATAGCCTGCTTGACCTTTTTCTCTGCATCTTCCGCTGCTGACACCATTTTCAAGGCATATTCAAGGCGACCCAGCGGGTCTTCCTTGTCGTTACCGAGAAAAATTCCAGACGTCAAACGATCACGGGACGCCGAAGGTTTGAGAAGCAACTTGGCAACGTCCCGACTCAAGTCGTCGGGAATGGCTTCTCCGAGAGAATTAGCCCGTGACCACATGCCCATCAGTCGAAGGAACCAGTTCAAGCCTCTAAACTTGATATTCCCGTAAATTCCATCGAACGCTCTCTGAATGTGCGCGAAGACGAATTTCATCCCCCAGTGAACAAACGGAGTATCTTCCTTCGGATAACCATCGGCTGCATGCCGTCTCATAATCGCAAGGCCGATGTAGGTCCAGGAGAGTATATCTGCAAAGCGCCCCGTGATGCGTTCCCTCACTTTCAAACTGGGGCCAAGGAGGAACATGGCAATGTCAGCGGATAATGAAAAACTGGCTGACACCCAGGCGAGCTTCTGGAACGTGTGCCGTCCCTCCTTCGGACAGTTCCAGTACAGGCGCCCTCTGCTGATACTGAGCAGGGGGACACGAAAGAGATTGCGCACAATATGCCCAACATGTCCCCAGAGAGCTTGGTCGAATTTCTTCAGGTCTTTGTTTTCGAACGACTTGATCACTTTGTAGGCGAAGGGATGAGCGCGGAACATTCCCTGTCCGAAGATCATGAGCGTTCGTGTCAAAATATTGGCTCCCTCCACCGTAATCGCGACGGGGGCACCAATGTAGTGACCGGCTATCAAGTTCCTCGGTCCCAGAGAAATACCGGCGCCTCCCATGACGTCCATCCCACGGTTAACGATTTTC
This sequence comes from Deltaproteobacteria bacterium, assembly GCA_016186945.1. Classification (GTDB taxonomy): domain Bacteria; phylum Bdellovibrionota_B; class Oligoflexia; order Oligoflexales; family Bog-1112; genus BOG-1112. Next base: position 43,531 of record JACPKR010000019.1, read on the forward strand.
CTGGCAAGTTCGGTTGAATGATATTTCACAATCGCTGTAATGACGGGAGGTTTAATTCCCTGGTTAAGGGCACTCGTTGTGAGGCAACGCATAGCGTCGATCATATAAGTGAACCCACCGATGAAGCCGAGAGCTTCCCCCACGCCTTCGAATTTCCCGATCGGCATACCGAACTGCTTGCGAATCGACGCATGTGCTCCCGCCGTCCTGGCAACAAACTTAGCAGTTGCACTACTCTGACCTGGCAGAGAAATACCACGCCCCGCAGCGAGAGACTCCATGAGCATACGCCAGCCTTGACCCGCGTTGGAAAGGCCTCCGATAATGCTCTTCTCTGCCGCGACGACGACATCCTTACCCCGCGTCGGAGCGTTATTAAAGGGTACGCCGAGCGGGTCGTGACGCCGCCCTATGTCCACTCCGGGGGTGTCGGAAGGTATCAGCGCACACGTGATCCCGACGTTTTCACCCTGGCCCAGCAAGTTTTCCGGGTCTCTCAATCGAAACGCAAGGCCTATCAGAGTTGAAATGTTAGCAAGTGTAATCCAGCGTTTGTTCCAATTAAGCCGGATGTAAAGGTTCCCGTCGTCCTTCTTAAACAGGATTCCTTCTGCTTGTATGGAAGCCGCATCACTTCCTGCGGTGGGTTCGGTAAGAGCAAAGCAGGGAATGTCCTTCCCACTAGCAAGGCGAGGGAGATAGTGCTTCTTTTGCTCTTCGGTCCCGTAGTGGACCAGAAGTTCAGCAGGTCCGAGGGAGTTAGGCACCATGACGCAGACAGCTGTCGGTACCGATCGCGAGGCAAGCTTCACTAGAATTTCAGAGTGCGCATGCGGGGAAAACTCAAGCCCTCCGTACTCCTTGGGGATGATGATGCCGAGGAACTTCTCCCGTTTCAGAAAATCCCAGACTTCCTTTTGTACATCTTTCTCCTGCCAAACCTGCCACTCGTCCACCATCGAACAAAGCTTCTCCACAGGACCGTCAAGAAAGGCCTGCTCCTCACTGGTGAGTTGAGGAAAAGGAATCTTCATCAACTTACGAAAATTGGGAGCACCACTGAAAATGTCCTGCTCCACCCACACCACCCCTGCCTCAAGAGCTGCTTTTTCCGTGTCAGAAACCTTAGGCACAAAACCAGACTTCATAAGAAAGTTCATAATCGGCCGGGTGAGCTGCCTTCGCAAGACCGACACGTTGAAAAAGATCGCAGGGATGGCAAAGAGGACAATAGCGGGTGCTGAAAATCGGAAGCCCACTAGCACGACCGCAAAGTAAAGCGTCCATAAGACGAGAGGGGCCCCCTTATACCCAATGTAGAGAAGCAAAAGAGTAAAGAACGTCCCCCACATCGGTGCTAAAGTCCCAAGAAAAACTCCGTAGATCATGTCCCAGACTGTCATTCTCTAGCTCCCTATGGTGTTCAAGATAATCAATTTGGGGATAACTTTTACAAGTCTGTCATCCCGCGGCTTGACCGCGGGATCCAACTTATTCGAGGAAGGCTGCCGTTGGATCCCGCGGTCAAGCCGCGGGATGACAGTGGAGGGGAACTTTTTTTCAAAAAAGGCCCTCTCCACAAATTCTTTTTCTCAAATACTATATTTGCTGTGAAACTTCCTTTTTCTCCTCTCTCAAACGAAGCAAGTCGGCACCAATTCCATCAAGTTTGTGCATAAGCTCTCTCTTGGGATCGTCCTCCGCAAGCGCAAGCTGTCCAATGACCTGTATGAGGATGCCCGCTACTATGACCGCAGCGGAAGCAATAGCGCCCTTGACGGCACCAGACCCGACCTTTTGCCCCCGGATATCTTTTGTCATCCCTTTAACCCCCGTAACGTCGGCTACGCCCTTGGTCCACGCTGAGGAAAACTCACCGATTTTATTTTTGAGATCGGCTTTCATATCCGCCGTGGCAACGCTTTCGGTCGGCAGAACCTGGACCCATCTCTGTGCACGCGCCTTTGTTTGTGCCCAACCTGTTCTAACTCCGCCCTCAAGCCCTCCCCACTTTCGCCCCACTTTCGCAGCCCAGGCGGTCCAGAGGGTGACAGCGAGACTAAGGGACCCTAGGGTTACTAATGTTGCGCCTATCGCTACCACGGGCACGTTTTCAGCAAGCTGCAAGCCTTCTTGCTCTTGCCCCACAGCGCTGCTCATGGTTCTCATATATTCATCCATGTCTTCCGAATCATAGTAGGCACCGATAACAAGGGGGTCCATCTTCAGTTGGTTATCGACCATCGTGTCGAAGTCTTCCGTTTCTTCGACCAGTCCGAAACTTTCTGCGTTTTCTTTGTAGTCCAGCAAGGCCAGTCTGACTTCCAGTGCCTTGCCCTGGATTTGATCAGACAATCGTTGTTCCGCAAGGAGGAGTTGCAGGACTTCGGGTGGGTTGCCTCCGCTCTGATTAAAGTAGGTCCAGGCTTCTTTGCTGCAATTTGTTCCTGGCGTTGTCGAACGTTCTGGGATGACGCAAGCTTTGTAGGTGACTTTAACGCGCCCCTCTGGGAAGTCGAACTTCGACTCGGGGGTCAGCCCGGTGATACTACCTTCGACGCATGGCCTCCCTTCGGTGGACAAGGAGCAGGCACTGTAGAAGAGGTAATTGGCTCTCGGATCGAGGCTCGGTACCAGGAGAGCGCCCTTAACCTTTTCTTTCGTGTAAGGTTCCACTGTCAGGCCAACTTTCAAGTCTGCCGGGTCGACTTTAGGTGCTCCTTCCAGCTTTACTAATTTTTCCTTAGTCTGCTGTACTTTTTCCTTAGCTTGTTTCTCTTGTCGTTCACGAGCGGTCTGACATGACAAGGACAGGACGATGAGAAAGAAAAGACCGAGCCTCATAGGGAACGCCTCCGGACAGGAAACTGAATGATTGATGCACCTATTCTACATCAAAACTTTCGGGATGGCATTCAGTGAACGTATTTTGAAAAATCTGCGAGGACTCGGATGAGGGCCTCACGATCGTCTCGTGAGAGGAAAAGGTAGATTTCCTTAATCATAAAACCGCAGTCGTAGGGGGAAAGGAGTTCGACAAGAAATTCAAAGATGATCTCCTGGGGTTCTGAGAACGTGTCTTCACTGCAATAGTATTCGTAGATCGTCGCAAGATCACATTTGTGAATAACAGACTTGAAAGGATGGAAGCAAGGGAACCATCGGATGTAGCGGAAAAATAGAATGCGATTGATTTTGCGAATATCAAGATCATCGCAATATTCTTCAATCATGAAACCGTCATGCGATCTGGAAAACGGTCGTTGGGCTTCTGGTTTTTTGGGGGTAGGTGGCTTGATGTTTTTCTTTTTTTGAGGATTTTTTGGAAATTCATATATTTTCATGCAAGCGTCCTTTTATCTTCTGATTAACACAAATCCCGATCAGCAGCAAGGAGCTGCCGTCCTGAGGGAAACCAGCTGTGCAGTTTTCCCTCAAACTCCCTTCCTTGCGAAGGCGTCCCTCACCGTCGCCGCCTGACAAATTCAACTTTGTCCGTACCGGAATTGCTGGTATTAAGATAGCGAAGATGCGGGAGTTTGTTCCGTCTCCTCCCTGCATCTGTCGAACCTTGACAAAGGGAAAGACATGGGTGTGGTCATTAACTTTCCTGGCAGCTCTGTTCCGCGATTCCAAAGCGTTAAGGAAAAAATCGGCAAGTTAAATGATGACAAGCCTGTCGACACCGCCATCTTCTCCGAGGATGAAGACAGGGCATTCATGGCGCTGATGAAAGAGTGGCCATGCTTTCAACGTCTCGACCCGGATGTAAACTTACAACAGCTTTTTGAACTTTACTACGATGACGAACTTACCCAGTCCCAGGACTGCGTTTTGGAATTCCTGTTTCACATGCACGATCCTGATTCCAACTTTGATATAAGCAACGCCCTTTACACCTGGAAAGATGAAGATCGCCAGTATTTTTTTACCAGTCTCACTATGCATGCGGAGCTGATCGAGCTGATCAAAAAAGAAGAACTCTCGTGACTCTCTCTATCCCCTAAAGGGGATGAGCTTCTAACCTAGGGCTATGCTGTGGGCGATTCCCCGAAAGGAAAACATCCGAAGATGCTGCTTGCGACGCAACCAAAGCTAGACGACACGGCTCCGAAGAGCCGAGGGGCGAGACTGCCCTACTACTACGGGCCTGAGCTTGCGCTACAACGAGGTTATTTGCTCCTCGCTGCTTCCTTACGGAACCAGCTCGTAGATACGTGACCAAAGCGGGAAATGCCACCTTCTTACCATACGCCAAGGGAAACATATTGACGCTGCCGACAACATCGCGATGACCGCAAAAATTACAAGCACGACATCGCCACTCTCGTCCCCTCACCTTTTGCCTATGATCGCACTCGGGACACCGGCTAGACGTTCCTCGCTCGCCACCGGTGAAGCACTCGATATGCAATGGGGAGCTCTTCTCCTTCAAATATTGAATGTCTTTGCCATATTCCCAACCACTCATACGTTGATTGTGTTTGCGACCACAACGGTTACGACGCACCCCGTCAGGATTGCCAACGAACAAGCGTTTCACACCTGCCTGCTGACAGAACGCTATTACCTTCCGAGTCCCTTTATGGCGAACGTCACGAATTCTACGCTCGGTACGGACTCTAAGTTTCGCTTTGCAGTGAGATAATTTCTTATGCCGCCTAGATCCCGGCTTACAACGAGACAGAAGTTTTTGGAAACGACCATGAGCCTTATGGCGACCTTGCTTGAGGCTGCGAATACCTCTCCCGCTTACAATACAACTTTTTCCTGTGTCGGTTGTCACCGTAGCTTGATGAATCTCGCCCAGGTCCACAGTGGCTAATGCGTCAGCCTTGGTCTGTGGCTTGTTGGATTCGCAGCCGTAACACACGTGTAACTCGTAACCACAATTCCAAACGAGCTTCACCGACCCAAATGTGCTTGGAAGTTTTGCTCTCAAAACAAGTGATGGTCTGCCCCGCCCCATCGGAAGTATAACCTTCCCAACTTCGTAACGAACTGCTTGCGCTGGCCACGCCAGAGGGCGGAAGGTTTTATCCCGCCATGGATACTTCATTTTCATTTCTGGGTGCCGACGCCGAAGATCACGCGTGGCTTCTACGTTGGCGAGAAAACTATGGCAAATCATCTGAATAGTTTGGCTATGGAGCGCATAGCGCCCCTTGGTCGCCCTTTGCAGATCGGATTTGGTGGGCCACTTTGTATACTTCCTGCGTGCCTCCAGGTGAAGATCTCGGCACTGGTTCCAAATTCTGCCACCCTCTAGGCTTCCGTCACGAATGGCCTGGAAGGCTCTTTGTGGAAGAAATCCCAGTGGGATAATCTTGACCCTATCCAATTGCATCCTCTTGAAGTTATGAGTAATCATAACGAATGGAGATGATACATGCAAGAGTCTAAAAATATTTCTTCACACGGCACGACCCGCTGGAGTCATTACCAGATTGCCTACCATTTTGTGTGGATTCCAAAGTACAGGCGAAAGGTTTTACTTGGTCCCGTGCAGCGGGAAACCAAACGACTTATCTATGAGTGCGCTGAGAAACATGGATTTCGAATCCTTGCATTAGAAACAGACGAAGACCACGTCCATTGTTTCGCATCATGCCCGCCTCGTTGGAGTCCTGCAAAAGTCGTAGGCTATCTGAAAGGATACACGTCCCGATATCTCAGGGCCGAGTTTCCATGGCTCAAGAAAAAATGCGAAACCAAACAATTGTGGACTCAAGCTTACTACGTGGGCACTGCAGGAAGTGTTAGTCAGGAAATTATTCGCAGGTACATCAATGAATGCCAAGGCCTGTAGGCGCTCTCATCCCTATCCCCTGAAGGGGATGGGAATTCCCGCGCACATCTTTAAGGTTCAAGGATGATGAGTCCCTCTCGTGCCAAGTCCCGCACCTCATTTTTTAATCTTGTAAGGGCCGAACGACTGAAGCGATCTTCCCTCGATTGGGAATCATTGACGACTTCATAAAAGGCAAGTGCATCGTAAAGCTGAGAGAACCAATCTCGAAGGTCGATTTTCTCCTTGGCAAAAAGCGATGAGTAGGATCGGCTCCCGTGCACTTCCTGCTTCAGGTTTTCGATCTCAGCTTCAAGCGAAGGCCCCCGATCCTCTTGCAAGGCTTGAGAATCAATGAGCGCTCGCAGTTTTAACGCATCCTTCAGCGACTGTTTGCTTTCACGGAAGGCTTGTTCAATTTCGCCCCAGTGTTCTTTGAGCGAGGGCACAGTTTGGGGAGATGCTCGCTTTTCCAGCTCCTTTCTTTGCTCTGTAAAACGGTGCTCCAAGCTCAGAATCGTTTCAATCATCGGCATAAGATCTTTGAAGGCCAGTTCTTTTTTAAGCCCTTCCTGATCTGCGTCCTTGCTAAGAGCAGGTCTTGACCCTTGTAGGGTTGAAAATAGCAGGCAAAATAGAATGTTCCTCCGATTCATAACCACTCCCTCTGTGTTACAATAGAGTTATCTAACTTCTTGAGTTTCTTGACCACCAATAAGGAACTCGTAAAATGCTAAAGCATTTTTCTCGTACAGCTCAGGAGGGAGTGTGGACTCCCCCCTTCGCATTTGTCTTTTACTCGGCCCTAAAGGACCGAGTTTCTTTATCCTCGCGCTAAGGCGCTCGGAGTTTTTTGATGAAAAGATTTGCGATTGACCCCATCACCGCCTGGCTTATCGCAGTTGTTTTATCGTTTCTCCTTTTTGGCAGTATTTACTTCTTTCTCACACGTTTTCCGACGCGGGAAGAATTGATTCTCAAAGCCGCAGCATTGTGGGAAGAGGCAGAAAAAACGGAAGAAGAACCTAAGAAAGAAGAGGAACAAGCAGCTTCCCATCTTCCAGAAGAAGAGTCGCATGAACATAAGCAAGAGATGGGACACGGCACGCCTTGGGCTTACGACGGCCCGCAGGGACCCAGCCACTGGGGCGAACTTAGCGAGGAATACCTTACATGCAAAAAAGGGCAGCAGCAGTCGCCGATTGACTTGGGGACTGCGAAAATATCGACCAAGATTCCGGAATTGAAAATTAGCTACGGGGAAAGTTCCGTAAGCCTTATCAACAACGGGCATACGATTGTTGGCAACTATTCACCTGGCAGTAAAATTGAAATTGGGCCGAAAACATTTGAATTGAAACACTTTCTTTTTCATTCCCCCAGTGAACATCAAGTAAGCGGGGCACCTTACCCCATCTCGATGCATCTGGTGCACGAAAACCAAGCAGGCGAGCTAGTCGTCGCGACTGTTTTTTTTGAAGAAAGTAACAAGCAAAACCCTTACCTCCAGCAAATCTGGGAGGAACTCCCTCAGAGGAATGGCTCCCACGGGCCTGCTGTGAACATGAATATTACGTCCCTACTGCCCGAGAAACGAGACTTCTACACTTACCAGGGTTCCCTGACGACACCCCCATGCACGGAGGGGGTGACCTGGTTTATTTTCAAACATTCCGTTAGAATTTCCAGCAACCAGATTGATCAATTTCAGGTCATTTATGCCAATAATGCCAGGCCCATTCAGCCAACAAAAGGCAGGCAGGTGTTTTTAACGAAATTTCAGTAACAAATCGGATTCGTTGGGGGAGCGACGGTTCCCTCGCCCCCCCAAACCCCCCTCTCCCTTTTTGCCTCAAGCGGCTTGGAGAGTTTCCGATAAAGGATAGCAATGAAGTGGGTTTTAGTCATTTTTTCCCTGTTTCCTTTATCTTCTGTCTGGGCGGAAGACCCTGCGCCTAGCGCTCCTACATCGGGAACCGTGGAGTATCGACAACGGAACCAAAAGCCGGACATTTACGACTCGGGATGGTCTCATCAGGATGAGATGTGGGAGCCCGGGCCGGGAATTTCGATTCTTAAGACGAGGAACAAAACAGGCGATCTTGTCAGTCCGGCAATACGATACAATTTCGATTTCTGGTGTCCTGGGGATTCTTTCCTGGTCGGTCTACAATCCAACTACTACACCTACGAGGACGAAGACGCGAAGGAGCAAGAGCTAGGAAGGGGCAGGAGACGTTTTCGTTTTGCGTGCGCATTCCTTCAAACCAATGGGGGAGTCCCCTTACAAAAAGTCCCTGAGGAATGCAAGATGGAGGCCGATAATGTGTTTCAACAAAGTGGCTCCTCCACGTGTGGGTCGAACGAATTTCTGGGAGGGATGAAAGGAATTTGGGATCCTGCCCTTTCAAGACGGGATCATCAATATTTTTCAAAATGCTGCCAGATCGCAGCTCCCAAAGGGGAGTATTCCCTCAAGGCTGATACTTGTGTGAAGAAGGAAGGGTTTCATGAATTTCAGAAAAACTTCGGAATGACTATGTGTGGTGTAAATCAGGTGATCAGAAAAATTTCTACCAAATATACGATGGGGGACGGTGTGAGTGACCGCGTTTTTTCGATTGAGTGTTGCAGTCTGAAGCTTGAACCTTCTGCTCCTTGAGGGAAACCAGCTGCGCAGTTTTCCCTCAAACTCCCTTCCTTGCTAGGACTCCGCACCACGAAGAGAGGCCTCATAAATTTCCTCGACAGCCTTGTATAATCCCTCGAAAGCTGGTTTGCTTTGTTTCCACAGAAAGTCTGGATGATCCTGACCTATCCATGCCCCACCGATAATCTTTCCGTTGTTGTCGATCTCAAGCCGGTAATGGTAATTCCTGGTCATTGATGCGTCAATATCGTCCATCCGATCCCAGGAGGATTGATATTCAACAATGTAGGTCATCTGAGTCATGACTTCGATTTCTTTAACCGTTCCGGGAGCAGCACCCTTGGTCGCCCCGTCCTTAACTTTCTTTATCTCGGACTGGTACTCAAAGATAGGATGGTTCCAAACTTGAGGGCCTTTGTCGACATCGGCAATAAACCCTTCTTTCAAACGTCCAATCTGGTTAGCTAAGACCACGTGAAAGGCTCCGGCGTTCACGTTGGAACACGCAGCCAACTGATCCTGATAGTAGCGATAGGAAATTTCGTGATTTCTATACTTTTTGACCAGATCCTTGATATCGACGTTGCAGCGGGTCCCCAGGAAATTAGTATCTGCTTTCGTATCGTGAAGGAAGTAAACGAGTAGAGCTTTTATGTCCCCGCTTCCAAAGGCAATCTTCTGCCCCGTTTTCCCTGTCATAACGACGGGGTTAGGTTCGTCAAAGAGCAGTGCCGCCGGTGCCCAAGCGTGGCAAAGTCCTTCCCAGGTGGGAATTGTGTAGCCTTTCTCGTATTCGTCAAGTCTTTCAACTGTTTTCAAAATCTCAGTACGCTGCCTTTCCCAACGGGTGAAAGGGTAATCTTCACGCCCGAGGTAAAGGTCAAACTTTTCCGCGGCGGAAAGAATGGGGATCTGAGACTCATTGAGCTGACTGAAAGGTATGAGGTCGTATGCATAACGATCAAGTTCCTCACTCGCTTCATCATTCCACCGGTAGGTGATGCCTCCTTTAAAAGTGGGCCAATAGTCGCCGGTCCAAGGGATTTTTTCTAGGGTACCTTCCAATGGTAGCTGGTCGAATTCCTGGACATAACGGTACTGTTCAACCATCGACTCCATGAGGCCGGGATCGTTGCGCGCGTCCCACCGCTCTTTCTGGGTAGAAGATCCAGGTCCTCGGCCACAGGCTGACGTCAATGACAAGAAGGTAAGGGCATACAGGGGGAACATTCTCATAACAAATCTCCACTACCAGAGGATTCGGCGCTTAACCAACTGTATCTAAAGGATATTTAAAGCAATGCAGAAAGATTTTCAACAGCAAAATCCCTGACTCTTCTAAAAAAAATCCTATAAATGCCGAATTGAAAAACAGAAGGCCTTACTTGTGGGGGGTCGAATGCCAGGAAAAGGTAAGAACATTCTCATCGTTGACGACGTTTCGCATTTGCGGGATGCGATCATGTTTGAATTTGAGGAAGAAGGATACAACGTCTTCGGCGCTCAGTCAGGGGAAGAAGCTTTTGAAATACTCTCCCAGCAGACGATCCATCTTGTGATCACGGACATTCGTATGCCACACGGTAGTGGCACAGACTTACTGACCAAGTTGAAACAAAAGAACCCCCTTTTCCCCCATGTTTTCCTTCTAACTGCATTTTCAGATGTCAGCTCTGACGAGATCTTTGCGAAGGGTGCAGAAATGGTTTTTGCCAAACCTTTTGATCCTTCTGAGTTGATTAGGGAAGCAAGGAAGTATCTGGAGGGGCATCAGAATGAGTGGGAGCCTGACAGCGTTCAGGACCTTTCCATGAGTATTCAGTCTCTGAAATTTCGGGGACTTGCCACAGACGAATCTAGCAATGGTGTGGTCTTGGGCCGCGGGGGGCTTTTCCTTCCTCACAATCAAATGCAGGCGAAAAAAGGCGACGTCATCAAATTTGAGATGGCATTTGAGAAAGGTGAGATTCAAAAACTAGACTTTGTCGGCGTCGTCGAATGGGTGAGGAACCGGCCTTCTGATTTGCGACGAGACGGGTTGGGAATTCGGTTCCTTGGTGTCAATCCTGTCCATGCCAAGCGACTTGTGGATGTTTTAAGGCATCATGAGATCATCCCCTTCATCCCTCTTGGGAAGAAGGCTAAAGGGAGTTAGAACGCAGCATGAGTTTCGGCCTCAACAAAAATATGATTGTGCTGGTGATTGACCCTGTCACAGCGATTCGGACTATGATCGCCGATGTGGTTAAATCATTCAAGTTCAAGGAGACCCTGGCGTTTGAAGAGACGCGTTCCGCCCTTGTGTATCTTGAACAGGAAACTCCGGGGTGGATCATTATGCCCCCTCTTGCTGAGGACGAATACAGCTGCCTGACCTTCCTGTCGACAATTGTGCAAAATCCACGCTTGAGAAATACAAAAGTTTCTCTTGTCGTGAATGCGGATGAGGAAGCTTACTGTCTCCCCGCATCCTTTGAGTTAGGTCTCATGTCATGGCATAAGCGCACAAAATCGCAGGAGGAATTTTCCGCAGATCTCACTGAGCTGTTTAGCCTTCTCAAGGTCAACAACTATGACCCGACTTTAGTGGCTGCGGAATATCTGAGGAGCTACCTGGATGAAAAAACCTACAACCTGTCTCGCCTGGCATTCGAACGAAACCTTCTCGAACTGTATCCTGCAATGCCCAACATAATGCTATCTCTGGCGCAAGCGCAATTCCTCAATAGCTTGACCGAAGATGGAAACCAGACACTTAATCAGGTCATCCTTCTGAATGAGAAGATGGCCCCCCAGTGCAAGGCAATTCAAGATCGATTTGTGAACGCAGCGTCCCTCCCCAAAACTGAATCGGAAGGAGGGGCAAGTCCTCCCCAGGAAAAGCAGGAGGCTCCCCCCAAAGAGACGCAGGAAGCGCCAAAAAATGAGGGCCAAGAGGAAAAAACATCTTCCCCCACAAACCTTTCCTCGGTTTTTGGTGTGCAAACCTGTGTAGCGATAGAACCCGATTCGATGGTCTTGCAACACGTAGTCGAGCTTCTTAAGAACACAGGAGTCGGAGACGTTCACGCTTTCGAGAAGGGTAAGGATGCATGGGAATGGGTTAAGGCAAACAAAGAACCGGACATGATCATCATGGAATGGAGGATTCCCGAAGTGACAGGCCCCATTCTTATTCAGAGAATTCGCAATCGGGGGTACGGAATGGTCCCGATTGTTGTTATAAGCTCCCTCGTTAAAGACAATGAGGTCGCCCTTCTGAAAGAAATCGGAGTTGATCATGTCTTGCGCAAACCATTCGACAATCGGTCTTTCTATAAGGGAATCGTCCAGACCATCCAAAGGAATCGTCTTCCGAAGGATCAAGTTTCCCTGGAGTTGCGCATACGCAAACTTCTTCGCATCGGCAAGGTCAAGGAAGCCTACTGGCTTGTACGTAAATTCATAGAAGATCCCTTGATCATCCCTGAAGCAAAACTCGCCATCCAGGCTGAATACGAATACTATAAGGGCCACTACAAGAAAGCGAAGGAACTTGCCATTAAAGCGATGAGGAGAGGGAAAGAAACCGTCTACCTGATGAACCTGCTTGGCAATTGCCTGATGAAGCTGAAAATGTTTGACGAGGCCCTACTGTTCCTAGACAAAGCTCACGAGCATTGCCCCCTCAATATTGAACGTGTGGTCAACATTGCTGATGCGGAAATGCAATTGGATAACTTCGACAAGGCAACCGAGGCGGTTGAAACAGCAAAATCGTTGGACCCTGAAGCAGAGCAAGTGAGCGAAGTGGAAGCTAAACTTGCAATCGAGACCAACGACGAAAACACAGCGCGAAAGATCCTGGATCAACTGGAATCGAACCGAAAAATCGTTTCGTATATGAACAACCGGGCCATAGCTTTAGCCCGGGCGGGACGTTTTGGAGACGGCATTGCTCTCTATGAACGGACACTTAAAACACTTCCTGAACACGACAAGCAGCTTAAGGCTGTCGTCTCCTACAATCTCGGACTCGCCCATGCACGACAAGGGGCGAAGGAAGAGTCCCTTGCTGTTTTGAACCTCATCAAACCGGAGGAAGAAGGACTGAAAAAGAAGGTCGCCTCCCTCGTTAAGAAGATCAAAGGAAGTATTGCTTCGGGAAAAGCGATTCACTTCAGTCACGACGATGCCGAGTTGGTTGCAAAAGCGAACGAAGATGACGATACATCGTTTGAAGTGCCGAAGGATGATGTTTTGATCCAGGATTACATCAATAACATTGATCTTCAGAAAGGCGATCTTTGCCTTTATCTTGTGTTTTTCTTTCAGGAAGTTCACGATGAACGCATAAAACCGATGATGGAACGAGCTAAGAAACGAATCGTCTCCAAAGAAAAAAAGGTGGCAGCATGAAAGTCTGTAAAACATGCGATAGAGTTTACAAGAGTGAACACGACTTTCTTATAAACACGTATGAATGGCGTACACATAATAACAAGGAAATGTGGTTTTCGTGTTCTTGTGGGTCTACGCTGATCTTGAAAGCCGGCCAGTTTGAGTGGTTCGACCCTTACAAGTTGCTAAGTGATCGGGCGAAGACCATTTTCAATGACCTTGCGTTGAGCACTCATCTGCCTCGTATCCGCACTTCGATCGAGCGGATTCAGAATTTGCTAGAGCAGCCGGACAGCGAAGCGAAGGACATAGCAAGGGAACTGAAAGGGGAGCCACTCTTGGCAGCAGATCTCTTGAAACTTGCCAATCATGTTCGACGAGAGAATTCTGCCGAGATCAATAAGCTGGAACATGCCATCATGTACGTAGGGCGGCGCACCTTGCGCGATCTCGTGACTGCGGCTTATCTGAAAGAACTGAAATTCAATACTCATGCATTCACTCTGGAAATGTTCTGGCAGGAAGCTTTCCTCATCGGGCTAGTTTCCGAATCCATCGTCAAGGAACTTTCCCTGCCACTTGGGACGGACGTTGCCTACGTGGGAGGATGTTTGTCTAACAATGGGAAGCTGGTAGCAGCACTTTGTATGCCTGAGCAGCTGGACATGATCTATGAAGAAACGATCGTTAATCAGACAACATGGCAGGAAGCTGAGAAACGTTTGGGGGCTCCCTCTCACACGATCCTGGGCGAAATCGCGGCAGCCTTTTGGTCCTTACCGCGCTTTGTCTCAGAAACGATAGGCCACCATCACGACTGGTATAGCCAAACTGATGAAAGCGACTGGGCAAACCCAGGTTTGATTGATGTCGTGATCCTTGCGCACCAGCTCAGTCACCTCATCCTCGATAGACCTCACCGTATGGAAAACCCTCTATTTGAAAAAGCTTGCGAGGTTTTCAAGCTGAGTCAGAAAGACGTTGAGGCCATGGTCAAGAAATTTGCGGGCCATCGAGATTTCGCTAATTCCTTTGTCTGACAAGCCGCTTGTGGCTCCCCCGGATTTCATGGAGGACCCAGTGTCTTAACGATACGAAAGTTGGAAACGATGACCCCATCTTCCGCATTGAAAAAGCTAGCTCGTAAACGCCGCCTTTTGCTGGTGGATGACAACTACGATTTTTTCAAAATGATTAAGTTAGGCCTAGGTGAGCAAGCAGATCTCGATTACGCACCGGATGGATTTTCCGCGCTCCATATGGTAAAGAAAGAAAACTACGACGTCGTTATATGCGATGTTTTTATGCCCTATTTGGATGGACTAAAGCTGATTGGTGAGTTTAACAAGAAGCATTTGAATATTCCCTTCATCCTTGTTACCGGTAACCTGGAAGACCAGTTAGCCTCCGATGCTTTGCACGCAGGGGCTTACAATATTCTCGAAAAGCCTTTTGAACTGAAAGAGCTTATGGAAAAAGTTGAGCTAGCCATTAGCTTGCATGAGTCGGAAAAGGTTGCTTCCCTTAGCGAGCAGGAGAAAGCGCATATTTACAACATGCTGAAGATGTTCTACTACGATGTTGAAAAGATCATGCTCTCCATTCAACACTTTCAGATTCCCGTTTCGGGAATACAAAAGGAGATCGAGAAGAAGAAGCTAACCGGCAAATGCATCTTCGACGATCTGCACAACCTCCGCTATTTCAAACCTGAAGACCCGGAAGAAAAAGGGAATAAGAAGGACTAGGGAGGATTGTAATGCGTAAGCCACTTGGGGCAAATAGGGAGAGGGGGGTTTGGGGGGGCGAGTGAAGCGTCGCCTCCCCCGGGATTTCATGGAGGAACCAGCTGCGCAGTTTCCTCCAAACCACCTCCTTGCCCCAAGTGGCTTACGCATTACGGAGGATTCCCACTACACCTTTATTTTCTTGGAGAAATCGTGATGGGTTTCGATGAAACGGATGGTCCCCGTTTCTGAGCGCATGACAACGGAATGTGTTTTAGCTCCACCTCCGAAGAATTTCACTCCTTTTAGCATAGAACCATCGGTGACCCCCGTGGCGCAAAACATGACGTTAGCTCCGGCCAGTTCTTCCATCGTGTAGACTCTGTCAAAATCCTTGATGCCCATTTTACTTGCTCGTTCCCGTTCATCATCCTTGCGGAAAACAAGCTGGCCCTGGAAATTTCCCCCCACACATTTTAGGGCGGCTGCTGCGATCACTCCCTCGGGTGCTCCTCCTACGCCCATGAGCACGTCGACCCCTGTGTCAGGTAGGCTTGTGGCGATAGCGGCTTGAACATCACCATCGCCGATCATCCAGATGCGGGCTCCAGCTTCCCGAATTTCCGTGATGAGGTCTTCATGTCGCGGGCGGTCCATGACGACGACTGTCAAATCCCGAACGTCACACTTCTTGGCCCGAGCTATGTTCCGCAGATTCTCGGTAGCGCTTGCATTGAGGTCGATGGCGTCTCGGGCGTCGAACCCAACCGCGATTTTCTTCATGTAGGTGTCGGGTGCGTGGAGGAACTTACCCTCTTCGGCTACGGCAATGACAGACAGGGCATTGGCACCGCCTTTAGCTGTAATCGTCGTGCCTTCCAGAGGGTCGAGGGCCAGGTCTAGCTTCGTCGAGCCTTCCTTACGGTTCCCCACCTTCTCTCCGATGAAAAGCATCGGCGCTTCATCCCTTTCCCCTTCCCCAATTTTCACCGTTCCATCGAAGGCGATCGTGTCAAAGGCCTTGCGCATTGCTTCCACCGCGGCATGGTCTGCAGCCTTTTCGTTCCCCCGCCCCATCAGCCTTGCCGCTGAAAGCGCAGCCGCTTCACTGACTCGTACAAACTCCAGTGCAAAATTCCTATCCATGTGGCAACCTTTCGCTTTTGTCATTAAGTTTGAACTTAATTTTTATCAGAGAGCGTAATTTGTGGCAAGGAGGTGGTTTGGAGGAAACTGCTGTTGGCTAGATCCCGCGGTCAAGCCGCGGGATGACGGAAGCTAGATCCCGCGGTCAAGCCGCGGGATGACGGAAGCTGGATCCCGCGGTCAAGCCGCGGGATGACGGAAGCTGGATCCCGCGGTCAAGCCGCGGGATGACGGAAGCTGGATCCCGCGGCAT
>JACPKR010000052.1 GCA_016186945.1 Deltaproteobacteria bacterium
AGCAAGAGGCGATCGCGACGGTCGTTTGCGGGAACCGGCAGAATGGCGTCTCGTTTTTCTTTCAGCGGGTGAGATCGATCTTGTAACCCATCTGGAGAGCGAGGGGCTACGTGTGCAGGCCGGTCAGCAAATACGCTTACTTAGTATCGATGCCGATGTGGGCAATCAGTTAGGAGTTTTCGAGAATATCCATGATTTCGCCTCTTCCTCAGAATTTGCAGAACATCTTAGATTCAATGCCTTGCGTTATTATGGCGCTCCCATACGAGCCTTTCTCTCGCAACTCACTGCCTTGGACAAAGCACAGGAAAAAATCCAGAAGTACAAAGCTGACTTTCGCAAAAACTTCGAAAAACCTCGTTACCAAGGTTATCTTGTGATCGACTCTCAACCGGCTAAGCGTTGGGGAATCAGGGATCAAGATGGCCATCTTCGCCGCAAGCCACTAAAGGGTCGCAAGAAGATCGACGAGAAATCAGCCAGAATCATTCCGGTCATTGACGAGCAATTGTGGAAAGACTTGGTGATCCTATATAACGAGACTCTTTTACAACATAAGCAAAAGCTATGGGGAGAAGACCTAAAAAACTATCTTCTCTTTCCTACAATCAATTCGACATCCAGCTCTGTCCTTTATCGCGCTTTCATGAAACTTCAGCTTCGCTACCGTAGTTGGCATTGTCTTCGGCATACGCGCGCAACGCTTCTGATCGGGCAAACAGGAGATTTTCTCCTAACCCGCATGTGGCTTGGTCATAAGAAGCAGGAAATCCTCGAACGTTACATCCATGTGTACCAAGCGATTGTGCGAAACGCCAAGAAGAAGGCCACAAAAAATCCACGGCCTTTGAAGTTTTGAAAGAGCTTTTTTACCACAAAGGATGCTCATGGCATCCTGAAAAAAAACAAAGCTTTTTCTGTGTTATTTCAGTATGTTAAGTTTGCTGGTCGGGGCGACAAGATTCGAACTTGCGACCTCATGCTCCCAAAGCACGCGCGCTACCAACTGCGCTACGCCCCGAATGGGAAGAGGATACAAACTTTAGCTGCCGGTCTCTCGAACGTCAACAAGGTTTGAAGGCGGATTTTTCAGTACCATCTGAAAAGGATTTTCGCACTTACTGTACAAACAACGGTGTAAGTTGCGAGGATGATAAGTTGGGGGATTTGAGAAGTCAAACCAGCACCTTCTATGGCGATTGCGCGAAGGGCATCAACTAGGGCGGTCAGGGGCAAGCCCTCGCTCAGCCTCTGCATCCACAAAGGGAAATGATGGCGAGGAAACCAAATGCCTGACAGCATCATGGTCGACAGTAGCAATAGGTTGACCAAGCCGTTGTAGGCTCCCGTATTCCTCGCTCGTGAGCCACATAAGATGCCTAGAGAGGTAAAGGTTGCGACCCCAAAAATACTCACGAGTAAATAACTTAGAAAGGACCCCTCGACCCGAAAGCTGAACAGCAGGCTCCCTCCCAACAACACGACCAAGAACTCCAGCACAAAAATCAAATAGCGACCTAATATGTGGGAAACTATGTAATCTAAACTTCCCATGGGAGTAGCGGCAAAACGTTTGAGAAGGTTTTCCCTTCGACTCGATACTAAAACCATTCCTGTGCCAAACAACGACGTTGAGAAGAGACTCAACGCCAGCAAGCCCGGGATTAAAAAATCAATGTAGCGCGCATGAGGTAAGTGCAGACGCTCAACACGCATGGGAATGGTCTCCACATGTCCGAAAAACGTCTGAAGCGTTTCGTCAACCAAGCGGCGGGCCTTCTCCCCATCGGGGTGGGTACCATTCAATGTGAGGCTCAAACCATGACCCTCGGTTTTCAAAAACAGAGGGATCTCGTTTCTGTGCAGGAGGGAAACTAAGGATTCCTCATCACCGACGACGAGTTCAAGTCCCTTCTGGTGGGCTAATAGACTTTCCATTTGGTGGGACAATTCTGTTTTTCCCGCGAGCATGCCGATTTTATAATGTTCGAATGCATCTTCAGAAAATGCAAAACCAAGGATCAGCATCCAGAAAAGCGGCATTGCGAGTACAAAGAGAAAAGCCGAGGGTTCCCGTCGAAATTCCCTCCACCGACATTTTGTCAGCTCAATGACGCTGGTGAGTTTCATCAAGTCTCCTCCCTGTTAGCTTCAAAAAGACATCCTCTAAGGTACTCTGTCTCAAATAGAGCGAGTGCACGCCGATCGACTTCTGCCTTGCTACAACTGTCAATTCCTGTATCTGCTTACTTGCTTCCAACGAATTAAGCTCACAGCCACCCTGTGTTTCAACCCCATGATGAAGCCAGGGAAGGTGCAACTTGAGATAGTCTCTTTGTGCCGACAACGTCTCTGCCGAAGCATCAAGCGAAAATCCCCAAACTGCCCCTGGGCAATAGGTTCTTATCAGTCCTGCGGGCGAATCCTGAGCCGCCAAGCGACCTTCGAACATGATGGCCACCCGATCCGCAAGTTTTTCCGCTTCTTCCAAATAGTGGGTCGTGAGGAAAATACCTCGCTCGCTTTGCTTAACCTGGCCTATAAGTGCCCAGATGCGTCGCCTGGCTTCAGGATCAAGGCCAGCAGAGGGTTCGTCCAAAAAAAGGAGGCGCGGCCTATTTATCAGAGAACATGCTATGTAGAGTGCCTGCTTTTGTCCTCCTGACAAAGCTTCCAGGCGTCTGTTTTCCAGGTTGTTCAGATGAGTTGCTGACAGAAGCCCATTTAGATCTTCGCTGCTACGATAAAAACTTGCGAAAAGCTGCAAAGTCTCCCGAACGGTCGCCTTTTTATACAGTTGGGTTTCTTGGAGCTGGACGCCTATCAATTCGAGGATCTCCCGACGGTTCCTGGCATATCCCAGCCCACAAATGCTGATCGTTCCTTCGTCAGGGGTCAGCAAGCCTTCCAGCATCTCGCAGGTACTCGTTTTCCCTGCTCCGTTGGGTCCGAGCAGGGCCACACACTCCCCCGGCCGGACGTAAAGACTGACATGGTCCACCGCCAAGGTAGTGCTGTAACGTTTCACAAGGTTTTCCGCTTGTAATAGAAATGTGCTTTCCCTAGTGTTCATAAACCGCTTTTTGAATGGGGGGCAGACTGTAACCTGAGCGTCTCAGGTCGGACGGCAAACCATGCTATAATTTTCTACAAAATATGAAAGTTCTTTTTCCCGATGAGTTCTGAAAAAACACAGCCCCATTCCATCATCATAGCCGGTGCGGGCCTTGCGGGTCTGCTGGCTGCTGCGCGGCTAAGGCAGGCTTTCCCCAGCGCCTCGCTGCTCCTTTTGGAAAAAGAAAAGCAAGCAGGTGGAAGACTCCGCGCTTCTGAAGAGGACTGCGAATGGGGACCCGGGCTTGGCTATGTCACACCCGACCTACAGGAATTTTTCGCCCGCTCTTTTACGGGAGAGGATGAGGTCCCGGCGGCACCAACACTAGAAGCTGTGGGCCTTCTCTTGGGTCAGGAACTTCGATCACTTTCAGGTCAGAATCTTTTTTCGGAGGAAACCGCGCGCATCCTCGGCGGAGCTGTCGCTGCCAAACAGTGGAAAGAGCTTGCTTCGTTTTGGGAGGATGAGAAAAATTTCACAGCCCTGGGAAAAGCTCTCCCTATAGGAAAGAAAGACCCCTTCTGGGACGTCCTCGAAGCGTCGAGTTTTCCCCTCGGTATAGTCGACATCCGCGAGACAAGCATCGCTAGCCTCATTGACCGCTCGCGTTACTTTGCAAAAGGGCTCCACCCAGCCCCCTGGAAAAAAAGCATCGAGACCCTTTTAGCCCAACATACGCTTGAGTTTCAAAGCGAGCAGACCATCATCGCTAGCTCGTATTCAGACGGACTGTGGAACTTGCGGACCGGGAAAGGCACTTTCACAAGCAAGGCCCTTCTCGTCGCGCAGCCGCCTTGGGAGGCCACTTCCTGGCTTCAAAGGGAAGACTGCCCACCCAGCTTTCTATCCCTGGCTCTCAAACATTCGCCTGTCAGTCTGCTAACACTTTCCTTGCGTTTTGACGACGCCGTGTCATGTCCTCCGCGCTTAGTTCTGCCAAAGGATGGCGTACAGGTTCTAAAAATTACCGAGCGCGAGCTTTGCATGCAGGTTATCATTGATTTTGAAACGTTTTTAGACGCGCCAGGAGTGGTTTCTGCTGTCAAACGTCTCAAACGTGCCCGCAAGAAAATTTGCAGATATCTGGGACTAGGGGACGCGAAGGATGAGTTCCTAGCATTGCGGCCTGTAGGGTGGGCACAGGACACGCGAGCGGGTGGACGAAAGTTCGTCGAAGGATTTGACTTTGCCCATTTCAACCGTCCGCATCTTGCTTTCTGTGGAGACAGCTATGGGTCGAGTTATGACCCGGATCAAAACTTGATCAAGTCACTTCTGGCAGCATGTTCTACGATCAAAGTCTAATCTTTCATTTAAGGGGGATGAACAATGGCAAAGATGATCGACGGCAAGTTGGTTTCCAAGAAAATCACCGAATGGGTCGCACGCGAGGTAAAAGACATGACCGACGCCGGTCATCGCAAGCCATTTCTTGGCGTCATCCTCATTGGGGACAACCCCGCCAGCAAAATATATGTAGGTCGGAAAGAAACAGCCTGCAGGGAGGTCGGATTCGACACCACGACCATCCGCTTTGACGAGGATGTTCCCGAGGACGAGGTCATCCAGCAGATCCGCGAGTTCAACAACAACCCCAACGTCGATGGCATCCTAGTGCAACTTCCCTTGCCGGAGCATATGGATTTCCTGCGTGTGTTCAATGAACTTTCTCCCCATAAAGATATCGACGGGCTAACTCCCCACAGCCAGGGACTTCTCGCGTTGAACCGCGCTCATCACATTCCCTGCACTCCGAAAGGCATTATAAAACTCATCAAGGCGATCGACTTTGAAATGAAAGGCGTCCATGCTGCCGTCGTTGGCCGCAGTGCCCTCGTCGGTTCTCCTATTGCCAAACTTCTTACTCATCACCATGCAACCGTCACCACGGTTCACTCAAGGACAAAAAATCCGTGGGAATTCACATCGACGGCAGACCTTCTCGTCGTTGCGGCGGGGGTTCCCAAGCTGGTCGATGAGAAATGGGTGAAAAAAGATGCTGTCGTCATCGACGTCGGCATTCATCGTGTCGATGACAAAATTTGCGGAGATGTCGATTTTGATCGTGTAAAAGAAAAAGCTTCCTGGATCACTCCGGTCCCAGGAGGTGTAGGCCCCATGACCATCGCAGCTTTACTGACAAACTGCTTCAACGCCTACAAAACTCATGTCAGCTAAGGTGAGCAGTGTCCCTCTTCAAGTCAAGTTTCCTCTTTGCTACTGGCACACTCCTGAGTCGGCTTACGGGAGTATTGCGTGAATCCGTCCTCGCAGGGGTTTTCGGCGCCGGGCTTTTGCTGGACGCTTTCCTCGTGGCGAACCGTATCCCCAACCTTCTGAGGGAACTGCTTGCTGAAGGTGCGTTAGGAGCATCGTTCACGAAAGTTTTCAGCTCATTGAAAGAGACGGACCCTGTGCGGGCTAGAACCTTTCTCTTTCAGTCGTTCGTGTTCTTCAGCTCGCTGATCATACTTGTCTGTGTTCTAGGTATGGTTTTCTCCCCGGAACTTGTGAAAGTCATGACCCTCTTTATG
Source organism: Deltaproteobacteria bacterium (assembly GCA_016186945.1). GTDB lineage: Bacteria > Bdellovibrionota_B > Oligoflexia > Oligoflexales > Bog-1112 > BOG-1112. Next base: position 5,650 of record JACPKR010000052.1, read on the forward strand.
GAGCAGACAGAAGCCAGACAACAGTTTTTCCACGATACTGTTGGACTGACCCGTTTATTGTTTCCCTTTATCTCCTTCATGACGATCGGTGCGATTGCATCCGGTGTTTTGCATCATAATGGCCGCTTTTTCTTGAGTGCCATTTCGTCCGTTGCACTGAATTGCGGTTATATCCTTGGTGCTCTTGTCTTTGCCCAGGTCCTCGTGCGGTATGGCCCGGAGTGGGTCGACCTCTACATCGCCGAAAAGACGATCACAGGTTTAGCGGTCGGTGTCTTGGTGGGTGGCCTCGTTCAGATGGTGATTCAAATCGCAGGCATCTGGAGAACAGAAGTGCGGGGGCAGAAACCTATCACCACCTTCCCCTGGTCGGCAGATGTGAAGAAAGTCTGTGTCCTCATGTTTCCCATGATCGTAGCGGGAAGTGCCGGGCAGGTGAACGTTCTCATCAACACAAACTTTGCTACGTCTCTTGCCGAAGGCGCTGTCACCTGGCTTAACTTTGCCTTTCGACTCTTGCAGCTTCCCATCGGAATGTTTGCGGTCGGTGTAGGTGTCGTCGCCCTTCCTGCTTTGTCAAAAGTTGTCACAACGCATGACAAGCGACTTATAGCGGAGAAGCTTCAAGATGCGCTCACCCTTGTTTTATGGCTTGTCATCCCCTGCTTCTCGTTTTTCCTAATGAATTCCCTCCCCTCCGTGCAGTTCGTTTACCAACACGGACAATTTGGGTCAGGTGCTACCTTAGCTACTGCGGACGCTCTCTACTTCTATAGTTTTTCCTTGATCGGTTATGGACTGATGAAGGTCCTCACATCCTTCTACTATGCGGTCGAACGCACAGGCTTTGCGATGCGCACCAGTCTTTTCAGTATTGGGGTGAACGCCCTTGCCAATTACTTTCTCGTCAACGTCTATGGTCACAGCGGCCTTGCTATGACAACATCTGTTGTATTAAGTCTCAACGCGCTGATCCTTCTTGCGGGATTGAGGAAAGAAAAGCTTCTCTGGGATAAGCCTAAATGGCTCCGTAACCTCGCTCTTCTGTTTCTTGGTCTTGTGCTAAGCGCCTTGGCCCAGCATTGGATTCTTGCTCTCTCTCAGGAATTTCTTATAGTAAATTTGTCTCTGAAACAAACGTCCCTCCTGACTCTGACTTTAAACGGTAGCGTGGTGGGTTCCCTGTTTTTCCTTCTCTGGAGACGATCTCGTGGAAGTTAAAAGCCCTGTCAATTACGAATGCACTTCGAAAGATCTTCTGAACCTCAGCAAGCAGGCTGTGGATACGCTTAAGGCTTACAAACCCCGGAACAAGATTCGTTTCGTCACGGCCACTTCTATTTTCGACGGCCATGATGCGAGTATCAACATCATGCGTCGTCTCCTTCAAGCCAGAGGGGCCGAAATCATCCATCTTGGGCACAACCGCTCGGCTCAAGAAATCGTCGAAGCTGCCGTCCAGGAAGACGTCCAAGGTGTGGCTGTCTCCTGTTACCAGGGGGGGCATAGTGAGTTGTTCCCTTACCTTCGGGAACTCCTTGACGCTCAAGCTTGTAACGATGTCAAAATCTTCGGAGGCGGAGGCGGTGTCATCTCCCCTGATGAAATCAAGACCATAGAAAGCAAGGGAACCTATAAAATCTACAGTCCCGAAGATGGTCAGAAAATTGGACTCGACGGTATCATCGGTCACATGCTTTTCAACTCCGACTTTAGCTTTGCCAACTGGGGACAAGATAACCGCAAGGCAAACGCGACAGCAAGGGCGCTGACACTTCTGGAAAACGGGGTCGAAACATTCGAAAAACTCTCCTTGCCTGCACCCAATGAGGAAACCCCGGTCCTAGGTTTCACAGGAACGGGGGGAGCCGGGAAAAGTTCACTACTGGACGAGGTTCTGATCCGCCTTCAAACGGATTTTCCGAAGCTTCGCGTTGGGATTATCTGCATCGACCCATCGAAGAAGAAGACCGGGGGTGCGCTCCTCGGGGATCGTGTCCGGATCAACAGTTGTCAGTATCCGCAAATCTACCTCCGTAGTTTCGCCACACGCGGTTCAGGAGGGGAACTGACGAAGATTTGCAAAGATGCCATCCGTGTACTGAAAGCTCAGGGTTTTGATCTTGTCATCGTCGAAACAAGCGGCATTGGCCAGGGTAACACGGCAATTGTAGAAGTTTCCGACCTCTCCCTCTATGTAATGACCCCCGAATATGGAGCACAGACACAGCTTGAAAAAATTGACATGCTCGACTTCGCTGATTTTGTCGTGATCAACAAATTCGAGCGCCCCCAAGGTGTCGATGCAGTCGATCAAGTCCGAGCTGTCTTGAGAAGAAGCCGACTCGGTGGGGAACGCGTCGACCTGGAGAAACTTCCCATCTTCGGTACCATCGCGAGTCGCTTCAATGATGACGGAGTGACGGGGCTGTATTACGCCATCATTGACAAACTTGCGGAAAAATATCCCTCCTTTGCCCTGAAGAAAAGAGAGAGAAAATCTGCACCCGTCTCCAGTCATCGCGAGGCCCTCGTCCCGCATTCGCGCAGCAATTACCTGAGTGAAATTGCCGAGGCGGTGCGCACATACCATAAACACGGGGAACAGCAGTGCGCGATCATTCGGGAAGCAGAAGCCTTGGAAATTTCCGCAGGCGCAGTGAAGGACGAAAAGCCTCTCGCTACCGAACTTCAAGACAAAGCCCACACTCTTTGGGAAGAACTTGACCACGACCTACGCAAGCAGTTAGAAACATGGGAAGACACAAAGAAGCAATACAGCTCTGAGCAGTACACGTTCCAAGTGAGGGGTAAGGATATTCAAGTTCCTGCTTCTTTCCGCACCCTGTCGCATAAAAGCCTTCCGAAAATTGCTCTCCCCCCCTATCGCAGCAAAGCCGAGATTGCAGCCTTTCTGTGGAAGGAAAACCTGCCGGGCCAATTTCCCTACACAGGGGGAATTTTCCCTTTCCGAAGAAAAGAAGAAGAACCGAAACGTCAGTTTGCAGGAGAGGGTGGACCCAAACGCACAAACGAACGATTTCACTACCTGGCAAATCATGATCCTGCGAAACGCTTAAGCACCGCCTTCGACAGTATAACCCTTTACGGTTCCAACCCCGACCAGCGACCCGATATTTACGGAAAAATCGGAGAGTCGGGCGTTTCCATCGCCCACCTCGATGATTTGAAGCTGCTCTACAAAGGCTTCGACCTTTGCGCACCTTCGACCAGCGTGTCTATGACCATCAACGGCCCCGCACCCATGATATTAGCTATGTTCTTTAATGCTGCTATCGACCAAGAGATTGATAAATATATCGAGAAACATGCTAAGGCACCCGACCCCGAGACTCACAACAAGATCGTTCAACAAACCCTACAAACGGTAAGAGGTACAGTTCAGGCCGATATCTTGAAAGAAGATCAGGCGCAAAATACATGTATTTTCTCAACTGAGTTTGCGTTGAAACTTATGGGGGACATTCAAGAATTCTTCGTCGACAGGAAGGTTCAAAACTACTACGCAGTCTCAATCTCTGGCTACCACATAGCGGAGGCTGGTGCGAACCCGATATCGCAATTGGCTTTCACACTGGCAAACGGTTTTACCTATGTTGAATACTACCTGGGTAGAGGTTTAGACATTGATAAGTTTGCTCCCAATCTTTCCTTCTTCTTTTCCAACGGGATTGATGCGGAATATGCCGTCATCGGCCGAGTAGCAAGGAGGATTTGGGCCATTGCCATGCGAGACGTTTACGGAGCAAACGAGCGCGCTCAAAAACTGAAGTATCACGTGCAAACGTCTGGTCGTTCCCTGCATGCGCAAGAGATGGCGTTCAACGATATCCGGACGACACTTCAAGCCCTCATGGCCCTTTACGACAACTGCAACTCCCTTCACACGAACGCCTACGATGAAGCCCTCACCACACCAACCGAAGAAAGCGTCCGCCGGGCCATGGCGATCCAGCTCATCATCAACAGGGAGCTGGGGCTGAACCAGTGCGAGAATGTGAACCAAGGTTCTTACTTTCTGGAACTTCTTAGCGACCTCGTGGAGGAGGCGGTGCTGAAAGAGTTTGAAGCGCTTTCACGTCGAGGGGGAGTGCTGGGGGCGATGGAGACTCAATACCAGCGGCTGAAAATTCAGGAAGAAAGCATCTACTACGAACACCTCAAACATACCGGAGACATCCCTATCGTCGGTGTGAATACCTTTGTCGATCCCAAAGCCCACGATTTGGGGAGCCGACAAGGTGTCCTTCTCACCCGGGCAAGCTATGAGGAGAAGGATGACCAACTGCGCCGCTTGGAGGGGTTTCAAGAACGCAACCGAGGAAAAAAGGAGCAAGCCTTGCTCTCCCTGCGTCGGACGGTTCTGGAAGGAAGGAACGTCTTCGCCGAACTCATGAATACCGTCCGTTATTGCAGTCTTGGCGAAATCACGGAAACCCTGTATGAAGTAGGGGGTAAATACCGACGGGCTATGTAACACAGGGACACACTATGATCAACCAACGACGCTCCCGCATTCGTGACATTTTGTCAGGCTCATTAACAGACAAAGAAGTAGAAGTCTGGGGATGGATCCGGACGTCTCGTTTCAGCAAAACTGTTTCGTTTATCAGCGTGAACGACGGCTCATGTTTTGACAGCTTGCAACTGGTTGTCGCTTACTCTTTTGACCTGGATAAAGGTCAGCTTCTGACGGGAAGCTGTGTTCGTGCGAAAGGTCAGGTAGTCACTTCACCCGGCATCCAGAAATTCGAAGTCCAGGTGCGGGAACTCTCTATCGTTTCTGCCGCCGATGAACGCTTCCCGCTCCAGAAGAAACGTCATTCACAAGAGTTTCTCCGTGAAATCGCACACCTCCGACCGCGCACCAATACACACCTGGCTCTTGGCTTTATGAGAAACACGCTCGCTACGGCAATTCACGGATTCTTCCAAGCAAGGGGATTTAAATATGTTCACTCCCCCATTCTGACAAAGAGCGATTGCGAAGGAGGAGGGGAAACGTTCCTGGTAACCGCACTCGACCCAAAGAAGATTGCAGAGGCAGGGAAACAATTCGACTGGAAAGAAGACCTATTCGGTCAACCTGTTTTCCTGAGTGTCAGCGGACAACTAGAGGCCGAAGCCATGGCCCTTGCGTTCGGGGAAGTTTACACATTCGCCCCCACGTTCCGAGCTGACCCGTCTGAGACAACACGCCATGCTTCTGAATTCTGGATGGTCGAACCCGAAATGGCTTTCTATGATTTTGAGGACCTGAGGGACCTTGTGGCTGCCTTCATCAAGGGCATCACAGAGACAGTGTGGAAATCCTGTCAGACGGAGATTCAATTCTTCAACAAGTTCATCGAACCAGATCTTACAGCCCGCTACTCAACAATCATGGAACAAGATTTTGGGCAGATCACTTTCTACGAAGCCCAAGAGCTTCTGCGAAAAAGTGGGAAGACCTTTGAAGTTACGCCAGATCCTGAAAAGGACCTTGCCACTGAGCATGAGCGCTACCTCGTTGACGAAGTTTTCAAAAAACCCCTCTTCGTAACACATTACCCGAAAGTGTTTAAACCCTTCTACATGCGCCAAAATGAAGATGGGAAGACGGTCGCCTGCATGGACCTTCTCGTCCCCCAAGTTGGGGAAATTGTCGGAGGAAGCCAGAGGGAGGAACGTTACGATCGTCTTCTAAAGACAATGAAAGACCAGAATATGAACGATGACCTCCGCTGGTATCTCGAAACCAGATTGTGGGGATCTGCCCCCCATTCAGGCTTCGGTCTGGGATTTGAACGGATGCTCATGTATCTCACTGGAATGAAGAACATAAAGGACGTCCTCGCCTTCCCTCGTGCCTCACGACGGGTTTGGTAAATCAAACGTTAACTCAACAGGAGACCCTTTGGCGCCACAAGACCCCAGAATGACGCCGATGATTCGGCAATATTTTGAACTAAAAGAGCAGTGCGACGACGCTATCCTTTTTTTCAGAATGGGTGACTTCTACGAAATGTTTGGAGAGGACGCGGAGAAAGTCGCCCCACTGCTCAACATCGTCCTGACAAGTCGTGACAAAGGTGACAAGACACCCATTAAGTTTTGTGGCGTGCCTCACCACAGCGCTCGCACGTATTGGCTCAAGCTGCTCAAATTGAATTACAAGATCGCCATTGCGGATCAGATGGAAGATGCTACCGCGGCGAAAGGTCTTGTTAAACGAGAGATTACGAAAATCATCACCCCTGGCTGTATAGATGAGTTGGAGGGGCTTTCCACGGACAAGCCTAACTACCTCATGCTTATTTACGAAGAGCCAGACACGAAAACATGGGCAGTTTGCATTGCAGATGTTTCGACCGGAGACTTACGGCTGGGGGAGGAAAAGGATCTGCCCAGCGTCATCAAAGCAGTCGAACGTTTCAAGCCAAAGGAAGTCCTGGCCCGTCGCTTTTTCCACCCCACGCTGAAAGAAAAGCTCTCGCATTTCCTTACTCAGGAAAAGCTTCTCATCAGTGCCCTCCCCGAAGGCATACTACGCGACCCACAGGAGCAGGTGAAAATCCTGGAGAACTTGTTAGGGAGTACAGATCTGTCGCAACAGCCCTGTGGAACCGTGGCAGGCTCAGCCCCGATTCTTGCGGCATTAGTCGTATACCTTCAACAGCTTAAAATCGGACATCAGCAGTTCCTCAGCATTCGACCTCTCAAGCAAGCGCAGAGAATGCGTTTGGAGGACAACGTCATCAACGATCTGGAAATTTTCCTCACAACACGGAGGCGTCAGCAGAAAGGTTCCTTGTTTGGAGAGATCAATCGTTGCCTGACTCCGATGGGGTCGAGGCTCTTGCGTTGGGAATTAGCTCATCCCCTTTTGAACATTGAAGAAATTAAAGAGCGCCATGACTTCGTGTCCAGGCTGCTGTCTCTTGGTAAAAATGCTCTGAATGACCTAAGGTCTGCGCTGAGCCATTTCGGAGATTTAGAGAGGCTTTCCACCCGTGTCGTTTCCAGAACTGCCCGACCCAGGGAGCTTGCGCAGGTTTTGCAAAGCCTTGCAAAAACTCGCAGCCTTTCGGAATCGGTGCAAAGCTTACTAACAGGCTCACCTTACGAGCCACTTCTCCGTCACTTGCAAGTTTGCGAAGCCCCCCTTGGCCTTTTATCTCGGGCCTTGCGAGACGAGGTAGGCGAGCTTGGAGAAGGCGACCAAATCTTTCGCCAAGGGTTTGATGAGGCGCTGGACACTAAGAATTCTCTTTCACACAATGGAGAAGCACGAGTTGAGCAGTACCAGGAGAAACTCCGCCAAGAGACCAATATCAACAGTTTGAAAATCAAGCATCATAAAACCTTCGGTCTGCTGATTGAAATCACGAAGACAAACCTTGGAAAAGTCCCTGCTCACTTTGTACGACGACAGACAATGGTGAACGGTGAACGCTTCGTAACGATCGACCTACAGGAGTTGAACGACGACCTGCTCAACGCAAGGGAACACGCGACCGTGCGAGAAGCAGAACTCTATATGCAAGTGCTTGACCAGTGTGCAACTTACAAGGAGCAGATGAGGAACGTCTGCGAAGCGACAGCCTTTCTCGACATCTTGCAGTCATTTGCCACAACAGCGATAGAAAAACAGTATACCCGCGCAGAGAATGGTACGGAGATTGAATTGCGGGAGGCCCGCCACCCCACAGTGGAGACGTTCCTGGGAACCCACAATTTCGTCCCCAACGACATTTTTCTGGGGAACTCTAAAAAGCAGATGCTGATCACCGGCCCTAACATGGCTGGGAAATCGACTGTCATGAGGACGGTCGCTATATGTGCGATCCTGAACCAAGTAGGCTGCTATGTGCCCGCACGGAAAGCACGCCTGCCTGTGTTTGATCAAGTCTTCACGAGAGTGGGAGCGTCCGATGATCTCGTAGGAGGTCTATCGACATTCATGGTGGAAATGACCGAGACAGCTTACATCCTTCGGCAGGCAACGGACCGTAGCCTTGTCATCCTAGACGAGGTGGGAAGGGGTACATCCACAGAAGACGGACTGGCTATCGCCTCCGCCGTTCTTGAAACCTTGGCTCGCAGAATCAAATGCTGGACCCTCTTTGCTACGCATTATCATGAACTCGGCCCCTTTTCCCAACAGTTCGACATTATCGACAATTTTCAAACTGAAGTCATGAAGACGAGCGAGGGCATAAAGTTTACCCACCGCCTGATTGCCGGTACCAGTGGAACTTCCTACGGCATTGATGTCGCTCAATTGGCAGGCGTCCCCCCTGACGTGATCGAGCGGGCAAAAACCTTCCTCGCCATCTCGCCGAAGAAGACGGAAACAATAGCAAGCGCCCAACCCGAGCGTGTACCCCAAAACCTTCAGAAAATCGTCCAGGCACTGGAAAAAATCTCGATCCATCAAATTACGCCCCTTCAAGCCTTAAACATGCTGAACGAATTGAAAACCATCCTCAATAAGACACCCACAAAAAGCTTATTTCCGGATGGACTTTCTTTATTCCAAAATTTAAACTGATTGGTTTATAATTGTGGGAAGTCTTAACAAGGCAGGTAGAGTCCATGAGTGCATCTAAAAAAAATTCCGTTAAAGATATTGCTAAATCAGATCTTTTCTCTGAAGAAGAGCTTTTGAAGTTTCGCGAAATGCTCCAAAAGGAAAGAGAGACGCTGCTGGCTAAAGCAAAGGAAGCGGTCAAGACAGGAAGCATCCAACTCGACGCCAACGAGATGATGGATGAAGTTGATCTCGCCTCTGCGACCGTGGAGCAGGACCTGACGTTTCGCCTTCTTGACCGGGAGCGAAGGCTACTGGCCGAGGTGGAACATGCCTTGATGAAGATCAAACACGGCGACTTTGGTTACTGCGAAGGAACTGGCGAGCCGATTTCAAAGCGCCGCCTGGAACTCACCCCCTGGACCCGCTATAGCGTGAAACACAAGGAACAGCTTGAAAAACGCCATAAAGTCGGACGCGGACTGGCCGACGAAGAACAGGACTAGGCTATAGTCTTTGAGAAATAGAATTTGTGGAGAGGACCTTTTTTGAAAAAAAGTGCCCCTTTAATGTCATCCCGCGGCGTGACCGCGGGATCCATTTTTTTCCCGGGGGGGCTGCTATTGGATCCCGCGGTCACGCCGCGGGATGACAGACTCGAAAAAGTTTTTCCCCAAATTGATTATCTTGAATACTAGGGCGTGTCGTCAAATTAACCATGTCATGACCCCTGCCATATAAATTGCGGACAAGAAAACCCCAGACAGTTTGTCATATCTGGTTGCAATAGCTCTGTACTGTTTCAGTTTAGCGAAGAAGTTTTCAATGAGATG
>JACPKR010000064.1 GCA_016186945.1 Deltaproteobacteria bacterium
ATTTGCGCTGTTTTTAAACTCGAATGCCTGAAAATAAAACACAAGATGAATCATTTTGCTTTGAGGGTAAAACTGTTGCTTACAGCAACTCAGCAGGCTTATTTTCAGCTACAAAAACTGCAGGGTGCGTAACATCAGTAAGTAATGTCAGTTCCGTCTTTGTAAACGAATAGCTCGGCAAATCTGCAAGTACACGTCCAGGTTCGGGGTCAATAACTAACCTTAGACCCACAAGCTCCTCTGCCTCTGGTATCCCATAGCGCCAAAAAGCCATGCTCAAATAGTCAGGACCCAGATCTGATATGAGCTTTAACCTCGCTGTCTCATCATGATTGATGAGATCACATTTTTCCAGGTTGGAGTATAAGTTATTGGCATATTTGGACGCCTCGATACCAAGTTCCTGATAATTCCAGTGAAGGTCCGCTACCAAACGCGCGAGTTCGTAAGATTCGCCAGAGGGCAAGCTAGTTTGATTCCAATTAAAAACCTGGCTCGGTTTCTGAGCACATTCTTCATTCCCACTTATGGTTCGATCGGCATGCAAGCAAGGCCGAAACCGAATAAACCATTGACCTTCCAACGGAATGGGGACTATGAATGCAGAAGTGTTGTACATACCAAGAATGGGATCCCCTTCACATTTTGGATCCTCGAAACATGCCTCGTACAATATCCGATCGGGGACAAGCCCCTCCGATGTTTCAAACCGAAAGCCCGGGAACCAGTCGTCAAAGAGAAGGGCTGGCGAGGGACCTTCCACGACAAGCTTGATTGCATCGGGACTGATTCGCTTGTACGTCAGGTCAAGACCCGCACTTGAATCACCAGCTTCTGTTGGAACTATGTCCGGTTCTTGCTGCTTTTTTTCTTTTTTACAATTACTGAGTGTACACACGAGCAGAATGGTTACAATTGGTTTCAAATGAAACATCTATTCTCCCATAACGTAGTTCTCAGACAATTATAACCTATAGTCTTTAGTCTTTGAGAAATAGAATTTGTGGAGAGGATCTTTTTTGAAAAAAAGTTCCCCTCCACGCCTCCCCCCAAAAAACTTTAGATATTGAAGTTTTTGAAAAGGGGTTTGGGGAAATAACTTTTTTCAAAAAGTTTTTCTCCAAATTGATTATCTTGAATACTATAGCGCTTATTATGGGGGGAATTGAGAAGGCCTGCAAAAAATGCCGAGTTAGTGACAGCTCCTCAACTCGTCAGAAGCGCTTGAAATCGAACTGGAAAGTTTTCCCTCCCCCAACCCGCCTGAGAAAAACACCGCCGTCGTGTTATGATGGGATAAACACCTCAAATAGGGGGAAACCATGCGCCCCTTCTCACTTTTTCCTCTCTTGTTTGTCAGCATCCCTGTTGTCTCCCAGGATACTCAAGAAGGCCAAGTCATCATTTCAGTGGGGAGCGATGCCATTCCCGCGCTTGCAGGTTATTTTGCGAATGATGAAGCTTTGCTCGTCCGGGAAAAGAACGTATCTATCCTCCGTGTTCCGGAGAAAGAGCTGCCTTTCCTCTCTCATCTTATGCACGAGAAGTTTGGGCGTTGCGGTGGTTTCTTCGTCGAGGATAGTTTTCAAACGGCCCTCAGTGCTATGCGGGAGCGTTTTGTCAGCAACGATGAGGCTTACACGATTGACCAGGCTGAGCGAGTGAAGGAAGCGATCGGGCTTGTGCGGGAGGAGAAAATAAGGGGGACGATCGAGGCTCTGTCAGCTTTCCGCAACCGATATTATCATTCGCCTCATGGGGTACAATCTCAGGAGTTTGTGGGGAAGACGTGGTTGGAGCTTGCAAGCTCTCTTCCCAACGTCAGGCTGGAATATTTCGAGCATGCCGCTTATCCACAGAGGTCAGTTATTTTAACCATCCCCGGCGTCAAGACCCCCGAGGAAGTGATCGTCATCGGTGGGCATGGAGATTCCATCGCAGGGTGGAATCCTCCCCAGGATGTGGAAGCTCCGGGGGCAGATGATAACGCTTCAGGAATTTCCACCATAACTGAGGTAATCCGGGTCTTGTCGGCTCTTAACTTCGCCCCGGACCGTACCATCAAGTTCATGTCTTATGCTGCAGAGGAAGTTGGTCTGCGGGGGTCGAACGAGATCGCCACCCAATTTGAGCAGTCAGGTGTTCAAGTCAAGGGGGTTATTCAGCTCGACATGACAAACTTCACAACACGGCCCAAAGAAATCGTGATTATGACCGACTTTACGGACCCTAGGCAGAACCAATTCATGAAAAACTTGCTTAGCACTTACCTTCCCACCTTCACAGTGTTGGAAGACCGCTGTGGGTATGCGTGTTCCGATCATGCGTCCTGGCATCGCCACGGTTTTCCCGCATCCATTCCCTTCGAGTCTCGGATGAGAGAGTACAATCCAAACATTCATACAAAGAGAGACACAATCTCTGTTTCCAATAATCGTGCGGAACACGCGGTCCCCTTCGCGCAATTGGTCCTAGCTTATGCCATCGAATTGCTTACTCTCTAGCAGAGCGTTCCTCTATCTTCTTCTATTGGGGTCACTTGGCTTCCTTTCAGAGTGTCTTTTCGCACAAGGCAATCAGTTTCTCTCCTGGCAACGCAACCTCATACCCGGCGGACGGGCCACACTCTTGGGAGGAGCGTATACAGCACTCGCCGACGATCCATCGGGGACCTACTTCAACCCTGCTGGGGTTGTCCATGGTCAGGAACGGGAAGTGTCTATATCCGGCAATGCGTATTACAGCAACACCCTTGTATACGAGGAAGCGGTCCGTGGTGAAGACTTCAAGGAAACGGCAAGCGGTGTGATTCCCACCTTCCTGGGAGGGACCACGAAGATAGGCAAGCGTTTAGCCCTTTCATATGCGGCAATGACGCTTGACTCTCGCAATATTGATCAAAACAATAAATTTACAGACATTTCGAATGTGGTGGGAGAAGTTAACAGTTTCCATCGCACCCATCAGGAGAACAATAACCTGCTTCTTGCCGGGGCCGGTGCATCGTGGATGTTTGCAGAGTCTTTTTCTTTGGGAATGTCGGTGTTCTACTATCAACGGTCGATTGTGGCGACTAACCACCAGCTCGTTCAATTCAACGGTGGTGCGGTTCAGACAGTCGATCAGAAGTACACGACCAGCAACGAAGGGGGAGCAACGTCGGCTGGAGTGCAGGTGCGGATGAAGAATTTCGCGTTTGGTCTGGCATGGAAGCAATTTTACGCGTTGACAGACAAAACGATGGCCTTTTTCGATGTCGTCAAGCAAACTCCCAACGAAGAGGGGGGTTTCGAGAACCCTCAAGTTAGCTCGGTGGAAACAGAGATCAGGAATTTCAACGAGCTGGAAACTTCCACCGCTAGGGGAGGGATCGCCTGGATTCCCTCACCTTCGTTTCTTCTAAGTGCTGATGTTTTGTTTCACCCAGGCATCTCGACTCCTTACAACGCAGAAGGTGGCACCGACCTTGTGGACACCTTCAATTATAGTCTTGGCATGGAGGGAGTGCTTGGGCAGCATTTGATTGTTCGCACGGGTGTGTTCAGCAACAATTCCGGTTATCCCATCCTACGGGAGGGGGGAAAAAACCAGGCCCCGCATATAGACTACCTGGGGGGAGCCTTTGGTTTCGGTTGGAAGACCAAGCAGTCCGATGTTTCCATCGGAGTAGTGGGGCAGTTTGCCTCGGGAAAAGCGCAGATCATTTCTGAAAGCACTGAGATTCAAAATGTAAAAGGCAACTCTGTGCTTTACCTCTGGAGTAGCAAGTTTGCCTTATAGGTCGGCTTGTCAGCGACGGTTCTACTTGGGAAAGATGACGATCGTGCGCACAGTCCCAGTCAGACCCGTCTTGAGAGTGAGAGACTTCGTCGTCGTGTCGATCGTGCCAAACTTGTACTGGTTTGTGGTGAAATCCAGTCCATCAGCGAATAGTTCTGTCGAACTAGCTCCTTCCGCAAGATTATAAACCTCGAAGTCTTCCATGATGGTGTAAGGGTTGACGGGCAACCATAGAAGTGACGCAGCTTCGCAAGTTGTCTGGGTGGTGTAGTTCCCGTCGATACAACGGCTGCCTTCCCATGTTTTGCTAGTGCCTGAGCAGGAGCTTTCGGAACTTACTGACGAATTGACGCAAGTTCCCGAACTTGCCAAACCGCTGAGCAGATATTTGCCCGAACTTGTATCGAACGAAGAGTAGTAGGGCTGATCCCCCGCAATCCAGAGATTGATGGCCTGCTCGTTATCCGTAGAGAGGGGAATGAGCGTGGCTCGGCTTGAATCAACGCGAGCAAGGGATCGGGTCTCGTTCGTCCATTCATCGCCTGAAGATGAAGTGGATTGAGGTGAGCACGAAAAGTTGCGGACGAGAAACTTCGCAGACAAAGTGGTTTTTGCTGACGCTGTGGTCGATTCGTATTTTGCAAAGACGTTGTTTTTATGATCCCAGTCCCACCAGGTCGCCCTGCTCCCTGTTTCGGACGACGTACAAAGGGCCCCCGTTACGTTTTGGTACCAAATCGATTCTGTTCGCCATTCCGGAGTGCAATTTTCCTTGTTTGTGTAAGTTGTGTTGGAGCAGACATTGGTCGTCGCATTCCACGTGCGGTCGTAATTTAGGCAGTCCGCGCTTTGGGTGAGGTTCGTTGAACAGTATCCCTTATCAACCCACGTGCCGTTGCGGTTGTTGCACTTGGTCTGGGTGTCAAGGGTTTCAGAAGTGGATCCGCTCGTATAGGTGATAACAGGCAGCCCATCTATGACGCAGTGAGGGCCTCTGATTTCAACGTTACAGTAAAGTGTCCCTGCAATCTTTCTCCGGATATTTCCAATCACATACACTTGCCCTGTGGAGTCTTGCTTTATAGAGCTAATCTGGCTCCCTCCCCCGGCAAAAACGTGGTCGGAACTCTCACATCGTTGCTTGTACTCCGTCTTCCATGCAAGGGACGGACTGAAAAATTGATCGGTCCCCGTGTAGTTATTAAACCCTTCTCCGTAACTCGTGACATCGTTCGTCCTGCGCATGTCCATCCAACGCCAGATGTCGTTCCCGCATGTAATGACCTCGCCTATACGCGTCGATGGTGTGGAACCTGTCGGGTCGAAATCGAAGAGACAGGCACTGTTCCAGGAAGCTGTCGTAGACTGCCGAGGGTCAGGTCCAAAGAACACAGCGGTGTCAGAACTTCCACTGTCGTTCGTCTCCACCTTGGTATCGAAGATGAAATTCCACCAATCTCTTGCGATTTCCGTGACCTGTCCAGTCGGGTTAACATAACGGAAAAAGCCCCCGGTCCCATTTCCACCGCTCTTGTCTTGGCAGGTGTGCCCTGTGTAGAACACTCCTCCTGTTTTTGTGACCAGGTAGTCTTCGATGCAAATGTTTGCGTTGATGACTTCTGTCGTATTACTTCCGTCACGAGTGCGCTTATACACGACCATTTTGCCATTCTGTGGATTAGAGGCAGGGAAATAGACGTTGCCGTCAGCATCAAACTGGAAGACGTTGTTGCTGGTATTGCGCCAATTGTCTATAAAATGGGCGTTGTCCAGACACTCCAGGTTGTTTTTTTCGGGAGTCTTGGCGAGAAGTTCTTCGATCGTCCCCCCTTTCACCTTGAAAATCTGGCACTGGTACCCGTTGCTGTAATCCCATGGGTCGGCATCTTGGGGAGCATCTCGATAGATAAAACCTCTCTCAAAATGCAGGTAAACTTCTCCAGTGGGTGCAAGTGCGATTGTCATGATGTTGGGAAGTTTTTGGGGTGGGGGCCCATGATATTCCTCGGGGGTCACGTCCTCCTGCTTGAGCGCATCAACGATCTCGCCCGTTTCTTCAATGATTTTCTGTAAAGGAGAGGGGAGTTCCGATGCGGTTAAGTTGAGGGCAGCCGTGTCATTCTCCACGACGAGCACGCCCAGGGCATCGCTTAAATCAACCGTTGTGGAAATCGCAATCGTCCCAATGCTGCCGGGACCTGAGAACTTTCCATTGATTTCCTCCTCACCCTGTTTTTTGTCCTCTTCGCCGCAACTGACGAACAATAGAAACAGGGATATTCCCAAGGACCTTGTAATGATTGGTGTTACTTGCATGGTCAGCCTCATGAAGAAAGGGGACATCCCCCGGGTTCTTATTTAGGCTGTCGGACAAAAATTGGAAAAATTTAGTGGAGAATCTATAAGTTGAGGGAATTTGATAACTTAACATCGTAAGCCCTGGGGCGCCGACCCATGTAGTTTTGACATCGAGGGGATGCGCTAAGTGGGTGCTGTTTTTAGCCTTCTGCATTGACAAGCTTCATCTTCACTTCTTTTTTTTTGTGATAGAGAGCGTTCATCCGCAATGTACACAAAACCGTGAGGACGCCAAAGCAGGACATGAAATAGTAAACATGGGCCCATCCGAATAAATCAGCGATGGCACCAGTCATTAACGTCGCAAGTGACCCTCCCATGTAACCCACACCGTCGAGAAGCCCTGTAGCCGTCCCGCCCCCCTTGGGTCCTGCAATGTCCAGTGTCAGGCAGCCACTGGGAAGAGAGTACGGCCCCATGAGAAAGAAGCCGCTGGCTCCCGTAAGAAACACAATCCAGTTCTGATACTCCATCCTATAAGGTACAAGGAGTGCAATGACCAGCAAACAGAAGGTTAAGCCAAGCAGCATCCAACTCATAGCGGGTGTTCGGTTCCCCCCTTTGGAGTAGCGATCCGTATACCACCCAAGAAGGACCGTACCGACAACTCCAAGAAAAGGGAATAAGGCCGCTTTCAATACAGCGGACGTGTTTTCCATGCCTATATCTGCGAGAAATTTTGCTGTCCAAAGGATGAAGTTACTACGCACGAAAGTTGTTAGGAAGCTGAAGACCAACAACCATCGGAACATGGGCTGTGCAAGGAGCGTGGTGATGATTTCCCTCACCGGGATTTTCTTGTCAGCTCGGTCGCCGAAGCCTGCCAAATCCGTCCGCCCAAATTTACTTTGTGCATAGTCGACATTGGGGACGATCTCCTGGGGCGAATCACGAAAGCTGAAAAAGGACCAAACCCAAATAATCGTCACGGCGAAAGCAGGAATTACAAAGAGTGCCTTCCACCCAAATCCGAGGTAGAGAAGGTAGCTGCAGAACATAAACGCTATACCACCACCTAGTTGAAAGTTGATACTGACAAGGCCCATAATGGTCCCGTTACGTTCAGGTTCAAACCACGAACCCACCACTTTGATGATGCCCCCCCACCCCATAGAAAGGAAGAAACGGACGATGCTCCAAATAACGGTAAACATGAGAATGCTTGAAAACTGTACGAACAAAAGGTTAAAGACGATTGCTCCCGCCATACCTGTTAGGAAAATCTTGCGACCGCCGATCTTGTCAGCTAACGGACCGGTCAGAAATTTTCCAAGCGCATAAACAAGTTCGGAAACTGTCAGAATCACTGCCAGTTCGGTGTTCGAATATTTGAACGTATCGCTCAATAAAGGAAGGGCAGCCGACAAATTACCTCGGCACATGTAGTAGCCAATGTACCCAATAATCATCACCATTACGGTCGAAAATCGCCAGCGATTCAGCAGACGCAACTGTTCATTCGATGGAGCGACCATAAGCCACCTCCTCTTTATGTCGGTGTTGGGACCTTGTCTACAAGAGAAAGGCTAAATAGAATCTAGAAATAAGTCAATGAAAACAATACGTAACAAAGATGGAGAGGGGGTTTGGGGGGCGAGGGAACCGTCTCCCCCAGAGGATAATGGAACTAGAGCAGGCTTTGAAAATAGGCGATCGTCTTCCGCAAACCATCCTCGACGCTCACTTGTGGACTCCAGTCGAAGGCACGTCTTGTTTTGTCGAGTTGAGGGCGACGCATCTCAGGATCATCCTGGGGAAGGTCCTCGAATACGAGTTTGCTGGGACTTTGCGTCAGGCGAAGAATCTCCTCCGCCAGGGCTTTCATCGAAAGTTCCTCGTCTCGGCCAAGATTATAGGCGCCGTCGATCGTTTCCATGGGCGCTGCGGCGATGCGGACGATTCCGTCGACTAAGTCAGAAACATAGCAAAGCGAGCGAGTCTGGCTACCGTCCCCGTAAATGGTAATCGGCTCCCCTTGCAACGCTTGCGTGATGAAGTTGCTGACAACCCGTCCGTCATTCGCCGCCATGTTCGGTCCGTAGGTGTTGAAAATGCGAATAACACGGACGTCAACCTTGTGTACACGTTTGTAGTCGAAGCAGAGGGCTTCGGCAGCACGCTTGCCTTCATCATAGCAGGAGCGAATACCAATGGGGTTCACTCGTCCGACGTAGGTCTCAGGTTGGGGGTGAACTTCCGGATTTCCGTAAACTTCCGATGTGCTGGCCTGCACAATGCGCGCTGAGCATCGTTTCGCAAGCCCCAGCATGTTGAGGGTACCCAACACGTTGGTCTTCATGGTGTAAATGGCGTTTCTTTGATAATGAACAGGACTTGCCGGACAGGCAAAATTGAGAATCAGGTCGAAGTGCCCCCAGTATGGTTTGATTTGGTCGTGACGCACAAACTCAAAATAAGGGTGGTCGAGTAGGTCTGTTATATTGTCTTTGGTCCCTGTGTAAAGGTTATCCAAGCAGACTACATCACAACCTTCTTCTACATAATGCCGGCAGAGGTGGCTTCCTATGAAGCCCGCGCCACCCGTGATCAAAACTTTTTGTCTTCTTTTATATGCCATTGTAAACAACCTCTTTTTAGGAATGGTAGGTGGAATCCGGGCGACCAATGCACTGATAGTGGAAACCCAATTGAATGAGCGTCTGTGGTTCGTATTGATTTCTCAGGTCAAATACGACCCTTTGTTTCATCAGCTGCCCTACTTTTTCCCAATTAGGCCAACGATACTCCGACCACTCTGTGAGAAGAACAAGGGCATCAGCACCTTCCAATGCCTGGTACGCATTTCGTGCGAATTGAATCCTTTCGTGATTGCCAAATTCATGTCGGAATCGTTCCATCGCTTGTGGGTCGTGCACCGCGATTTTGGCACCATGGGTGATCAGATCCTGGATAATTGTCTTAGCAGGGGCTTCTCGCACATCATCTGTCCCAGGTTTGAAAGCTAAGCCCCAGATTGCCACGGTTTTACCCTCAAGGTTTTTGAAATAGGAGCGAACTTTGTTCGCTGCGAACATCTTTTGCTGTTCGTTAACTTCCTGGGCTGCTTGAATGAGTTTCAGTTCAAAATCGTATTCTCTCGCGAAACTCATCAAGGCGCGTATATCCTTGGGAAAGCACGACCCGCCATAGCCAGGGCCTGCGTAAAGAAATTTCTTACCGATGCGCGGATCCATCCCGACACCCAAGCGTACCTGGTCAATGTTGACACCCATTTTTTCACAAAGGATAGACAGTTCGTTCATGAAACTAATACGGGTGGCAAGCATTGCATTGGCTGTGTATTTGGTCATTTCACTTGCCCTGCGATCGACGAGGAGGAGCCTGCTCGGGTCATCGACAGTGAAAGGCCGGTACAATCGGCGTACTTCTTGTGCACCCTCGTTGTGTTTCAATCCGACCACAATACGGTCAGGCTTCATGAAATCTGCGATGGCTGTGCCTTCTTTCAAGAATTCTGGGTTGGAGGCAACAATGAGACGATGGGGAACCCCCCGTGAACGCAGTTGTTTCTGAATGGCGCCTTCCACTTTTTCACATGATCCAACGGGGACCGTGGATTTGACGATGATCAGCAAGTCTTTTTCAGCAAGACGGCCGATGGAGTCAGCTACTTCCATGACGTACTGAAGATCGGCCGCTCCGTCTTCCCCGGGAGGTGTGCCGACCGCAATAAAAACGACTTCAGAAGTTTTTAGAGCACCTGCCAAATCCGTTGTGAAAAAAAGCCGTTCATGTTCCTGATTCTGGCGGATAAGTTTCTCGATACCGGGTTCGTAAATGGGAGAAATACCTTCCCTTAATTTGTCTATTTTCACCTTGTCAATATCGACACAGGTGACCTCATGACCGATTTCCGCGAGACAAACACCCGAGACTAAGCCCACATAACCGGATCCGACCATAGTTATCTGCATACGAACTCTTTCCAGTAGTTAAAGTTTTTTGGGGGGAAGCGTGGATGGGAACTTTGTCATCCCGCGGCTTGACCGCGGGATCCATTTTTCAAAAAAGGTCCTCTCCACAAATTCTTTTTCCCAAATGCTATAGGCTACTTCTTGCTTTTGATTTTCGTCAAGCCCTCGCTTTTACTCTGCCACTCGCCGTTGAGGAATGAAAAACGAAGGTCTTCCAGCATTTTCCCCAAGGCTGGCCCGCCTTGTATACCAAGTTCTTTGATTAAGTCGCGGCCGTCGAGAGGAAAAGCGTTTCTTCGCCAACCGAAGTCCCTCTCGCTCCTGGCTACTTGCTCGTTTTTTGCCTGAAGGAACAAGTCCGCGCGAAAGTACACCTTAAGAAATGGTACGGTTACAAGCAGATACGTTCCTGGCAATTTGCTTTCCTGATAATTGACAAAGAGAAGATGGTCAGCGACAGAGGGTCCGACCTTTGCGAGTGTCAGCGTTGCCGTCAACAGGGCGTGGTGCAAGGAAAGGTCCTTGTTACTCGGCATAAGTGTGGGTGGCCAGTGTCCTTGCCTGGGGTCGGCGCATAAAACAAAAGCGGCAATACGAGCGGTCGCGCGAAACGGGGGCGGAACAATTTCCAGATGGTACACAAAATCCAGGGCTTCCTGAATTTGCGAAGGATTGAGCTTGGCAAGTTCCGGAAAAATGAAAACGAGCACGCCCGTCTTTAGCATATCGGGCAGTGTGCTTTCGATAAATGAGCAGCTCAGGATTTCGGTCATCTCACGGGTAATCCGCTCCTTGCTAATTTTGGATAGATTGTCTTTTAAAGACTCGATTGCGGAAAGAGCGACCGTATCGGAACTTAGTCCAAAGCGGGCTTTGAAACGAAAAAAGCGGAGGATACGGAGGTAGTCTTCCTCAATTCGTTTCCGAGGGTCACCGACGAAGACCAAACGCCTTTCCTTCAAGTCTTGCTTGCCACCGAAATAGTCAAACAAAGTCCCTGCTCTGTCTTCCGACATGGCGTTGATTGTAAAATCGCGCCGACGGGCGTCAGCCTCAAAATCTTTCTGAAAAGCAACCTCGGCATGACGGCCAAAGGTCTTCACATCTTCTCGCAATGTTGTAACTTCGATAGGTCCGGAAGGCATGAGGGCCGTGATGGTCCCATGTTTTTTCCCATGCAGGAGCGTTTTTATTCGCGCAGCTCGAAAAATCTCTAAAATTTCATCCGGCGTCGCCGATGCTGCGAGGTCGTAATCCTGCGGTTCGATTCCCAGAAGCCGGTCGCGCACACACCCTCCGACAAGCCTGGCTTCGTGCTGATGTTTTTCCAGCAACTTGATGAGAAAATAGGCGTCTTTAAGCTTGGGAGGTGGTGTCATGCTTACCATAACCATCTCAGTGTCGGGGGAAAATAATCTTGCGGAGAACTTACCTTTTCGATCCTAATAAGTTTTTTCAGCGGATAGGATCTCCAAGCAATCTTCAATAAAGTCTGTGGTGACATAGTTTACATCAAATTGGAACCATTTTGTCATTTCAGATTTTTGGTTAACTGTCCAAATATTGATCATTTTGCCTCGTTCTTTCAAACTGGCAATCTGGTGGATGCGCAAGTGCTTCGTACCGATACCAGAGAACCGTTCGGTCACTTCTCCATTCTTCAGCTGGCAGTTCTCACGGATCGTGTCGTAAGTCAGCTCACTCTCATTTTCACTCCTACTAGCTAGGGTATTTGATTTTGTTAGATTCAAGGTAGCAAAAACTCAGTAAATTTCAATACATAACGAAAAGTCGCTTACCATAACCATATTTTTAAAGTAGGAGACTGGTTAAACCCACCGTTTTAGAGTCGTAAACAGTGGGTTTAACAAAAAAAGATCGCAAGGAGGTGGTTTTAAATGTTGCAAGGAGGTGGTTTGGAGGAAACTGCGCAGCTGGTTCCTCCAAGGAATTGTGCTCTGCTTGCTTAAATCGCCAAAATCAGATACGTTCTCCCCATCCACTTGACAATAGGAGCTACCTTGTCCGCTCAGTCCCGCACTGACATAAGAAATCTTTGTATTATCGCGCACGTAGACCATGGCAAAACCACTTTGATTGATGGGCTTTTACGCCAAACCGGTCTTTTTGCTTCTCATGAAGCCGTGATGGAACGTGTGATGGATTCCAACGAGCTAGAGCGTGAGAAGGGTATTACAATCACTGCCAAAAATGCGTCGATCAATGTCGACGGCGTCCGACTTAACCTTGTAGACACCCCGGGTCATGCCGATTTTGGGGGAGAGGTCGAGAGGATCCTGGGAGCGGTCGACGGGGCAGTCCTCCTTGTCGATGCTGTCGAAGGCCCCCTGCCACAAACCCGTTTTGTACTTGAAAACGCTCTTAAGCGGGGACACAAAATCATCCTTTGCATTAATAAAGTCGACCGCAAAGAGATTATGGAAGATCCTGCTCATATTCACAAAGTGATCGACCAGGTTTTCGAACTTTTCGTAGAGCTGGGGGGGACGGAAGAGCAATGCGACTTTCCGATCCTTTATGCATGCGCGCGTGAGGCATGGTGTACTACGAATTTTGATGAAATCCCAGCTCTCGTAAGGGGACAAAAAAAAGGTGACCTCCGCCCTTTACTTGACTCTATCCTTAACGTTTTACCTGCGCCCAAGATTGCACCTGAGGCTCCCCTTTGCATGCAGCTTTTCAACCTGGCCTGGTCAGATTTTGTGGGGCAGTTGGCCGTTGGGCGAATTATTGCGGGAAAGGTGCAAAAGCAGCAAAACATTTTTCGACTAAGTTACAACAACGAAGGGCAAATTGTCTCATCCCGGTTTGCCGTCACGAAGCTATTTCGCTATGAAGGACTTAAACAAGTAGAGGTTGAAGAATTGCAAGCGGGCGACATTGGCACCGTCGCCGGATGCAAGGACGTCTTTATTGGTGACACATTTGCGGGAAGCCCCGACGTCACACCTTTTCCACGCATTAAAGTGGTCGAGCCAACTCTCAAGATGACTTTCACCATCAACACTAGTCCTAACTCAGGTCGTGAGGGGGAAGCTGTTCAGTCCAGGAAACTTAAGGAGCGTTTGCTACGTGAATGCCGTTCCAACATCGCATTGGGTTTTGAAGATGGACCCACTCCCGATCAATTCTACCTTATGGGGCGGGGAGAACTGCAATTTGCAATCCTTATAGAGACCATGCGCCGGGAGGGCCTGGAATTCATGGTCGGACGCCCCGTTGTCATGTTTAAACAAGACGAAGACGGTCAGAAGGTGGAACCAGTCGAAAGAGCCGTCCTTGATCTTCCCGAACCATACAGTGGTGAAGTCACCCAGATGTTTCAGGAACGAAAGGGTTTACTTGCCTCCTACGAAGTCGGCAAAGGTGACAGAATCCGTCTTGAATTGGATATCCCTACACGAGGACTTATAGGGATCCGCAGTCGCTATCTTACTGCGACACGAGGGGAGGGACTCTTTAGTTCAAAGCTAAAAGGGTACGAACCCTACAAAGGGGACATGCTTGTACGAAAAAACGGTACAATTGTTGCGGACCGAGCTGGTAAAACCACAGACTATGCCCTTAAATATGTGGAAGAGCGAGGGATCCTTTTCATCCACTCCGGGACGGAAGTCTATGAGGGAATGATTATTGGCGAATGCAACCGAGAGAACGATATAAATGTGAACCCTGTTAGACCCAAGAAACTCACCAACATGCGCAGTGTCTCATCTGACGGCCTCACCATCCTCGCAGGCATTCGAGAAATGTCTCTCGAACAGTGCATCGAGTGGATTGACGAGGATGAATGGATTGAGTGCACACCGAAATCCATACGGCTTCGCAAGAAAGAACTGGCTGCCAATAAGCGATCTGTCGTCCGAACTTTGAAAAAGAAATAAACACTACGTATTTTTTTCTATATTGTCAGGATAATCAATTTTGGGAAAAACTTTTACGAGCCTGTCATCCCGCGGCTTGACCGCGGGATCCAACTTGTTCGAGGAAGGCTGCCTCTTTGGATCCCGCGGTCAAGCCGCGGGATGACAGTGCAAAAAAGGTCCTCTCCACAAATTCTTTTTCCCAAATACTATATATAAAGCTTTAGACACAAACAAAGAAACCGATAAGGGGTACCGTCCTTGCTTGGGAGCAGGTTATGACGCAAAAATGGTGTCTGACGCTTTTTTTTCTTTTCCTCCTTTTTCTCACCGAAGCGGTCAACGCTGATCCGCTCGAAAGGCCCTATTGCGACCAGGATTTTCTTGTCGGGCAGGGCATTTCCGACATCACAGGCCCACCTGCTGAAATTCCCATGATGGGCTATGGAATGATGGAGCAGACGACAGCAGGCATCCATATGAGGCTCAGGTCCCGAGCTTTTATATTGCAAAGCCTTTGTAATGAAAAACGAGTTGTTTTTGTCAGTGCTGACTTGGGCATGATTTTTCAAGCTGTCAAGACGGGAGTCTTGCAAAGACTTCGGGAGACGTTTGGAGACTTATACACGGATCAAAACATACTTCTGAGTGCTATACACACTCATAGCGGCCCAGGCGGATATTCTCACCATATATTGTACGATTTTACAATCAAGGGTTTTCATGCAAAAACCTACCAGGTTATTGTCAATGGGATCTACAAATCCATCGTCAATGCGCATCATAATATTCAAAGATCCAAGCTCTTTCTTAATAAGGGCAAGCTTCAATTTGCTAGCATGAACCGATCGCGGGCGGCTTATCTGATGAACCCCATGGACGAAAGGATGCGCTACCCCGACGATACGAATAAGGAAATGCTTCTGCTAAAATTTGTAGGCTTCAATGGAAAACCGATTGGGTTGGTCAATTGGTTTGCCGTGCATCCGACAAATGTGGGAAACGCTAACAGGTTAATCACCTCTGACAACAAGGGCTATGCTTCCTATCTTTTTGAAACCATGATGGGGAATCATTACGATTCGTCACCTGATGCCTTCGTTGCCGCGTTTGCACAAGCTGATGAGGGAGACGTGTCCCCCAACCTGTGGGGTCCCCCAGACGGAACCAGCGATTATGAACACGCTCAAGCCATAGGAATTAAGCAGTTTGAAAAGGCGAAAGCTCTCTACGAATCCGCAAGTGTTCCCGTTAAAGGAACGATCGACTATCGCCATTCCTACGTGGATTTTTCGCATGTAACGGTAGAACCAGAATGGAGTGGTGAGGACATTGAAGTTCGCACATGCCCAGCTGCTTTGGGTGCATCCTTCGCAGCAGGAAGTGTGGAAGACGGGCCTAGCCATCTTCCCATTTTTCGAGAAGGTATGGTGTCTCGTTCCAAGTGGTGGGACAGATTGCCTTGGCCTAATTTGCAAGAATGCCACAAAGAGAAAATCATTTTACTTCCTACGGGTCTCTCTCCAACGTCCCTATGGACGCAGAAAAGCATCCCCATTC
Source organism: Deltaproteobacteria bacterium (assembly GCA_016186945.1). GTDB lineage: Bacteria > Bdellovibrionota_B > Oligoflexia > Oligoflexales > Bog-1112 > BOG-1112. The sequence goes on from JACPKR010000064.1 coordinate 15,518, forward strand.
AGATTGTTACAATCGGACCACTGGCCCTTGTGGCATTGCCCTTCGAGTGTACGACCATGTGCGGTCGACGCATTCGCGAAACAGTCGCGAAGGAACTACGGCCCGTCGGTATCACCGACGTAGTGATAGCTGGGCTATCGAATGCTTATGTCGGCTATATGACGACAAGAGAAGAGTATTCGCTCCAACATTACGAAGGCGGTTCGACCTATTTCGGTCCGTGGATGCTGGCCGCCTTTCAGCAGGAGGCGAGCAGAGTCGCCCGTGCTTTGAAAAACGACGAGCCAGTTGACCCGGGGCCAGAGCCTGAGGATCTAAGTACGCGGCAAAAGTCTTTCCACTTGGGAGTATGGTTCGATGAGACACCTCCCGGACAGGACTTCGGAGACGTCATCGAGGATACAAAAACAGATTACACACCCGGTCAAACTGCCCATGTTTCTTTTTGGGGTGCCCACCTCAATAACGAATTGTTCATAGAAAACAGCTACCTCAAAATTCAATTGCTCACACCCGATGGCTGGATCGACGTGGCACACGATTGGGATCCTGAAACAACGATTACATGGAAGCGCAGGGGGGTCTCTTACTCGGAAATTTTAATCACTTGGGCAATTCCCCTCGGTGTATCCCCAGGAACCTATCGCATATTACACCAGGGATACTCTAAGGATTTCTGGACGAGGAGAACCTATCCTTACAGTGGCAGATCTCGGAGCTTTCTCGTCCACTAAGAAAATCTAACGTCGCATCATGAGTTCGACAAGGAAGGGAATGACTTCAAAGGTAATGAGAAGGATGATGATCATCTCCATCAACTGGTTACGTCGTTCGTCAATCTCTGTCTGGAAGAGCTTGGAAACTTCGGCCAGATGATTCAGCTTGCTGTTTACGCTTCGCTTCCAATCATTGACGTAAAATTTCCGAATCGCTGCCCGGAAAATCGTAGCATAATAATAGTCACCCAACACTTTAAAGGCATTGCTGATACGATCTACAATTTCACTGATTTCAATATACTGGAGCGATGCTTTTTTCGATAAACGCTTGTATGGGTTTGCAAAGACTCTCGTTCGTTTTTCACCAATCTGCTGGTAGAGGGCCGCAAGTTGCTTGTCCAGAAGCTCGTCGTAGTAACGCAGTTCGAAAAGCGAGCAAAGGGCAAATTCCAGTGTCAACATAATGTCATCTGCATCATCAATGTCATAGATCACCGCACCATTCCAATGCAGTATGGTTAAGTCGCTGCTTGAATATTGGAATGTACTTTCCTCCATGTCCTTGAAAGAATGTTTCACACTTATCCCTGCTTTTTCCCCCATAATCAAGGCGCTGACTTTATCTGTCAAAAGCGTCTTAACAGACTCTCGATCTGTCGCAGTGGTTTTTTTAAAATTGAATACGAGGTAATCTTCGTATTGATCCCAAAAGGCAGGTTTCTCGATGGATGGCGCCAGGATGAACATCAATTGTCGGGCCTGAGCCTCAACTCTCGCGTGGAAGTTTTCGTTATTTTCTAGGAAGTGTCCCACCTCGAAAAGATCATCAATGGAATAGTCTCGGGTAAGTGTCAGCTCCAGTTGGAGAGAAAGAGCACCGAAGCTCCAAAGTTTGGCGACAGAACGGACTTCAAACTGATCGCGGCCAATCAGCTCCCCCCAAGGTTCAAGGGAGACCACAAGGGGACGTTCCGCTATCAAGATCGAACGAGTCGTCTTTTTAAGGCCGAAGGGAGCGAGAGTCTTATGTTTCTCAAGAATCTGAGCCGCTTTTTTCAGGTTAATTTCCGAGCCTAGATCGAAAATTCTAAAAGCACAGACATTTCCCTTTTGAATAAGAAATTGGGGATTCACTGTTTCTGACATAATTTCTCCGTACTTGGGGCAAGGAGGTGGTTTGGAGGAAACTGCGCAGCTGGTTCCTCCAAGAAATCCCTTGGGGGAGTCCCCCCCCCTCCCTTTTTGCCCCAGGCGGCTTACGGGTTACCTCAGTGTTACAATATACCAGAAACCAAATCGGAGACACGTTTATGAAGCGGTGCATCGTTTTACTCATCCTTTGTGCAAGCTGTAAGACAGTCGAACGAAAAACACCGCCCGAAGTGAAAAATCGAGAAACCCTGGCAAATTACGAAATCCTCTCGGCGGAAGAAAAAAAATTGGACGGGAAAGCCCTTCGAACCACAGACCTCGTCATAGATACTCTTGAGGAAAAAGGAAATCAGTTCCCTGTTATAAGATACACCGCAGATTCTCAGGCCGACTTTGTAGAATATCAAGCTTGTCGCCAAGGAGGCACTTGTAGGGACGGTACAAGCTCACTAGCTGCCGCTCTCCTACCTGGCCTTGCGTCTGGACTTTACAGAATGAGGGTGCGATCCTGCTTAAATCCGAACCATACTTTGAAGCTGACAGAAGAAGCCTGCGGTCCTTACACAGAAACTTATTACCTTCAAAAAGAAAACCAAGATAAGAAGCTGGATGCCCTCCTGGCTAAAAAAGTCAAACTTGAACAGGATGTCGTAGCACTTGGTAAAGTCATTTTCGACTCGGCATCAAAAATTTTAGAAAACCTTCCCAACTGTAACGACAAGACCATCACAAGCAAAATTCCGAGGAAAAAATTAAAGGGATTCGTGGAACTGGGTCCTGATCTCATCGGGTTGGGTCTGCTGGAACCTGACGCTGCTATCGAGCTTAGTGCTTCCGGAGGTGATACACGGATCGTTGTTGAGACTGGCTCTCCTTCGGATACCAAAAACCTTTCAAGATCCATAACGATAGGTGCTGCTGCAATCCTCGCTCCCATTCTTTTGAGAAAATTTGGAACTGCCGTCAGCAGTCGGGTTGGGGGCATGGGACAGGCCATTTCGCCTTGGAAACGGAACGTGCTTATAGGTTTGGGATCAGCTGCAATTGTGGGGCTGGTAGGATATGCAATCTACAGTATGAATTTGGATCCCGCTAGTTTGACAGCTGCATTTTTCCAAGACATGTTTCTTACTGCGGACCATCCGTGTCCGACTATCAAGGAACATGCAGATAAAATATTGCAAGCGTTTTTGGATGCAAAGGAACTACGATCTGGAATTGATGGTCTTAACAATAAAATAAATTCTCTGCCGTAACCCGTAAGGCATTTGGGGCAAGGAGGTGGTTTGGAGGAAACTGCGCAGCTGGTTCCTCCAAGAAATCCGGGGGAGGCGACGCTTCACTCGCCCCCCCAAACCCCCCTCTCCCTATTTGCCCCAAGTTGCTTACGGATTGCTTCTCTGTCAATCTGACATATTTTCTTATCCCGTGAAATGTGTAGAGTAAAAGCCAAGACATCCCTAATTCGGAGGCTTTATGAAATTGATCAGCGGGATCATTTTGTCAGGATTCTTGTTCGCGAATGTCGCTATGGCAAAGACGTGGGTTGCGGTTTGCAATGACGACAAAAATGTTCAGTACAACCAGACGGAAAATGGAAATGGCTTTCTGTATATGAAAGTAAAAGACGGCCAGGGAACCTTTCATATCTACCAGGTCGCGAAGCTGAAACAGACTTTTTTTGACGGTGCTGCCATCTGTGGTACGGTTCTTGAAAATGGGAACGGAAGCACAGGGGTGCCTATTACGCAAATATGTGCAAATCAACGCGAAGGCAAGATTTACGTCAAGTACAAACACCCATACGAACCAAGCAAGCCGTTTGAAAGCGGGGTGTTTTGCGATGCCGCAGTGCGGGTTCCCGCAGTGCGGGTTCCCGCAGTGCGGGTTCAATAGTCGTCAGCTGGGTATAGTGCCGAACTTTTCCTTGAAAGCCTGCACGATAATGTTCACGGCGTTGTCGTGATGTAATCCTTCGGTATTGACGATCAGATCGTAGTAGACGGGATTATTCGCATCTTTGTAGTAGTAGCGAAGGTGGAAATCGCTACGGTCTTTGTCGATCTTTCTTACTTTCTTTTCCGCCTCTTTCTGGTCGAGTTTTTCTCTCTGCATTACCCAGGAGACGCGTCGGGGAAAGTCTGCAACGATTTTCACCTTGAGGGAACTTTCGTTCTTCAAGACAAACTGTGCTCCGCGTCCCACAATCACTCCGCTACCGTGTTTTTCGATCGTATGAATAATGCGGTAGAGTTGACTTACATATTCCACTTCGGTCCCACCACGGCCAAGAAGCACGCCGGAGATGAGGTCCTCAATGGTGCTGCGGGAATGTTCATCAAGAGAGCGGAGCAGGTTTTTGCCAATACCTGTATTCTCTGCAATGGCCTGGACAAGCTCCTGGTCCCAGAAGGCAAAATGAAGCCGTTCGGCGACAGCTTTAGCTATGGCCCCTCCCCCCGTACCATAGTCTCGGGAAAGAGAAATCACCGGCCAAACTGGTCGTTGGCCTTGTTTGAGACCGGACCATTTCTTAACCTGATCTTCCACGATTGCTGAGAATTGTTTTAAATCTTTCAAGGTATATCCTCCTATTTTTACGCCAAGCTAAGATATAGTATTCAAGATAATCAATTTGGGGAAAAACTTTTTGAAAAAAGTTATTTCCCCAAGCCCCTTTTTAAAAACTTCAATATCTAAAGTTTTTTGGGGGGAGGCGTGGAGGGGAACTTTTTTTCAAAAAAGGTCCTCTCCACAAATTCTTTTTCTCAAATACTATAAGATAATTGAGGACGGGAAAGTATTTCCGGCATCGTCCCCTTTCCTGCAGAAAATTGATAGGTCTCCCCTTGATTGTCATTTTGACATTGGTTGAAAACGATGAAGTCGCGCGCAATGGGGGCATGAATCAAGTACTCGGGGATATTGAAACCGTCCAAAAGATACGAAACGTACGGTACAAGCTCTGCAGATAGTTTTGACACTTGCATGTGAACGGATTTTGCTAGGCTTCTGGTGATCAGCCCCTGCTCCCAGAAAAGAGTAAGGTTATCTTCTAGACACTGAAACGCAAAGAGTTGTGCAAGTTTAGCCAGGACTGGATCATCTCCCCCTTCCTGGAGGATGTTGAGAAAGGACTGCAAGGCGAAATGTTCTCCGTATGCCTTAGCCAGCCCTTGAACAGTCTCTGATTCCTCCATCATCCAGACGCGGAAGCCTTCTTCTTTCCCACCCCGGGATGCTTTCTGCATTTTAAGAGCAAGGTGGGCTTTAAGAATGTCCTCTCTTTTATGCAGCAATCGGAGAACCTCTTCAGTTTTTGTAAGTTTGGACGCCTTGAAACCTATATATTGCTTGCTTTTCATTCGCAAGAGATCGACGGAACTTATGCCCGAGAGGAGTTCCTTTGCGACTTTCTGCATAAGAACGCTATTGTCTCCTTCCGCGGTTTCGCCAGCGTGGGCACCAGCGAGGAATTCTGCAAACATATTGGCAGCCAGATACCCTTGGCCGCCGCAACGCTCGCGACACACGCTCACGGTGTGTTCCGCATGCCAAGTGACAAGAGCCTTCATGGCACAGCAATTGATAATCTGTTCCCTTGAGTTTTCTACGAAGGAGAACTCGTTTTTCGCCCTGTTGAGAGCGAATGAAAGTGCATAGGTGCGAGCGAGTAAGGGGATCAACGCGCGCCTTTGGAGTTCAAAGTTCAGAAGAGGCCAACTGCTCTCTCCATCTGTCCCTACGGCTTTTCTCTTCTGACTGTAACGTAAGGCGATCAAAAGAGACATTTTCGTTGCCGCCATCATCATCGAGGCGATGCAGAGGCGACCACTTAGCAGTTGATCAGCCATTTTAAGAAAACGGTTCCGTTTTCCCTCAACCTTCGAATGAAAATTACCCTCGTCATCAATGGTGGAAAAAGCGTCGAGTAAGTTATCCCTAGGCACCATGACCTGCTCAAACCATAGGCGAGCATTGTCCACCCCGTTCAGGCCCATCTTCATTCCCATGTCCTGAATCGTTACCCCTTCGACTGGACTCAAATCTTCGTTGCGGATGCGGACAAGAAAACCATGGACACCTTGTGATTGGCCTTTCACCTTTAATTGGGCAAACACCACGGCCCAATGGGCATGGCAGTAACCGTTAGTGATCCAGTACTTTTGCGCTAAGGTACTGGGCGTGTTGATAACGAAACACTTCAGACTGTGGTTATAGACAGCCTCTGTCTCCATCGCTACAGCGTTGTTTCCATAGCCTAGCTCGGTGAGTGCAAAACATCCAACCGCCTCTAGTCTGTTCGCTTGCTCTCTCAGTCTCTGCCAACGTTCACGGTTGCCGAATTTTAATACGGTCCCACTGAATAAGTTGAGTTGAACGGTGAGTTTTGTGGCAAGAGAACCGTCAATTAGGCCGCAAATATCATGCAAAGCAAAAATACGTCTGTGGTCTGTTTCAAAATCGTGCAGATCGACCATGCCCGAGCGAAACAGTTTTTGCAAACGGGTGAAGGCAAGGTTTCGTTGCTCTTTAAGCGAGAGTTCGAAGCGGGGGGTGAATATGGGGTCACTCATGAGGAGCTTAAGTTTCTCGCGATAGTCGTGGTTATCGTTTTCCAATAGTCGCTTGAGTTTCTTAAGGTTCATGATTCCTCCGACTTAAATGAATTGTTACTATACAGTAAAAATTCACTTAAGGCTTGTGGCAAGGAGGTGGGGGACTCCCCCAAGGGATTTCTTGGAGGAACCAGCTGCGCAGTTTCCTCCAAACCACCTCCTTGCCCCAAGTGGCTTACTCAGAATTTACGATGTCTTTCTGGGGTGACGAGCGTCGCACGCGATGCATGGCGAATTTTTTGCCAAATCCAACGCCGAAGCGGTACCGTTCCTTCCTCAGCCAACCAATAAGCCAGAAGGACGGAAATAGCCAGTAGAAGCGGAATGATACTCATGGCTTTCTCGTAGGCAGAAGCGCTATAGACCTCAAACCCGTCCATGACGGCACCGTCCGCAGAATAAGACAGGATCAAACCGACAAGAGGCTGAAAAAGAAGAGCCCCCATCATTACAATCATGTTTGTCAATCCCATCGCTGTTGCCTGTACCCTCCTAGGTACCGAGCGGCTAACAATTGTAAAGCCGAGCTGGTAGGCAGAACAGAAGAAGCCAATAAGAAACGTCACAATATAAAGACCGGTCAGTGAAAGAGTGGGGCCGTAGAACAACAAAAGTACCGTCAGCAATGTCAGACTTGCCCCGAGCACCATGAAAGAGGAGCACCGGATAAAGCCTACCAAGCACCCGTAGAGTGGGCTGCTAAGAGCGGCGCCGACATAAACCATAGACACAACCGACGTCGCTGTTACGAGATCCAGTCCGTAGCAGCGCATCAGGTAGGGAATTCCCCACAAAGCCGCGAATATCGACATGACGCAGAAGACCCCAAAGCCATAGAGTCCGCTCAGCCAAATCTTTTTCGACGTCAGGAGGAGGCGAAACGAAACCCAAAAGGGCGCTGGCGCCTCAAACGCTTCGACAGGCACCCCCCGTTTTACAAAGGCTCGAAGGGACAAGCCAAGGAGTGCCGCTAATATTGCGCAGACGACAAGAGCGACCCTCCAACTGTAGGCGATCACAAGCTTGGAAAGGGCAGTGTTCATGAGCGCAACGCCGAGAAGGGCAAGTGTTTCTGTTAGAGACGTTACAAAAGCAAAAGACTGAGGAGGGAACCATTGTTTGATGCCCGTCAAGACACCGATAAACCCAAATGCGCAAGCAAACCCCATCAAGAGACGATAAAGAATGGCGACTTCCAAGGACTGAGCGAAACTTAGAAGCAGGCACGACAACGCAATAAGGATGGTCGCCCCACTCGCGATGTTTCGGATCCCAAAGCGATCGTAGATCATCCCCACGGGGACCTGCGCCGCCAGGTAGGCATAGAAGAAACTCGATGACAAAAAACCAATCGCTGCTGCATCGAGTTTCAAACTTTCCTTCATGCCCTGGGCAAAAATCCCCACCGAACCCTGAAGGGTAAACTGGAGGATGCACAGCAATGACATCAAACACCAACTGGTGACGATATTTTTCATGTCTTCAATTTTTCATAGGAATTAGGGCGAAATACGCTCAACTTAAAGGAGGGATATTAGATTTTCAGGAACTTGGCAACGATTTTTGTAGCCCCCTTGTGGCAAGGAGGTGGTTTGGAGGAAACTGTGCAGCTGGTTCCTCCAAATTCCGCACAAGCCAAGCCCTAAGACACCTTCGGCCAATCCCCGAAGGGGAAGGGCTTCGTTTCGGCGTTGTAAGTTAGATACAAGTAAATTTCGTAAACATATCGGGACAAGGCTTTGCTAAATTTCAACAAATTTGAATTCTGTCGGTTGGTAAAAAGAACAAGTATGAACTGTAGGACCACGATAGCGAAAAGTAAGGTCTTTGTTAACTCCACGATGACGATGAAAAGGATCATGTAGAGCGCTCTCAGCCACTTTTCCGACTTTCTGACTTCCTGCATCACATTCTCCAGCATAGTTTTATCTTTTTCTTCCATAGGTTCCTCCTACTTTTCTTATAGTATTCAAGATAATCAATTTGGGGACAAATTTTTTGAAAAAAATTATTTCCCCAAGCCCCTTTTTAAAAACTTCAATATTTAAAGTTTTTTGGGGGGAGGCGTGGAGGGGAACTTTTTTTCAAAAAAGGTCCTCTCCACAAATTCTTTTTCTCAAAGACTATAATATAATCTCATTCGGCTTTGTTTCTGACAAATTTTAAAGGGTCCCATGAAAAACGTTGCTCTATATTACCGCGTATCGACAGACAAACAAGACATTGCCAGTCAGCAAAACGCGGTTCAAGCCTGGCTCGATAGTCTTTCGCCGGAAAAAAAGCCGAAAACCGTATACACCTTTACCGACGAGGGAATTTCGGGAAAAACAAGCAAGCGTCCGGAGTTCCAAAGGCTCCTCGACGCGGCTTATGGGGGAAAAATAGACACTATCGTTGTCTACCGCCTTGACCGCTTCAGTCGCCACGCCACAACCGCCATCAGACTGCTCCTAAATTTGGACGAGGCAGGGGTGGCCTTTGTTTCCGTCACTCAGCCAGTGCTTAACCTGGGCCATGAAAACCCGTTCCGGCGTACCATGCTGGCGGCATTTGCGGAAATAGCAGAGTTAGAAAGGGAAACAATCGTCGCCCGCGTTGTGGCAGGCCTAAATGCCGCCAAAAAGCGAGGTGTGGTGCTTGGCCCCCCCCGCAAGATCGACAACGAGCGCCAATCCGCGGTTTTTTCCCTGCGGGACCAGGGGAAAACCATGCGAGAGATAGCCCAAGAGCTTGACATAAGCGTGGGATCTGTGGCCAAAATTCTCAAACAAACTCCCGCGAAATAGGGAAAAGCACGGCCTGGGCGAAGCCGAAGGGGCAGCGTTACTGGTGCGAAATAATTTGATCAGCTGCTCGACGAAAAATTTGTGGAGAATTTTTCTAGACCTCCTAAGTTGTCCAGACGGCCTTTAGGCCGAAAAAGCGCGTCTATAGTGGACCCCGAAAACTGGACAGCTTGCTAAGTAAGACCCTCCGGTATATTAAAACATCGCCAAGGAGGGATTCATATGGCGCAGAGGAAACGGCATACAGCCCAGTTTAAAGCAAAGGTAGCAGTGGAAGCACTGC
>JACPKR010000050.1 GCA_016186945.1 Deltaproteobacteria bacterium
TTTGCGTGTGCCGCACTAGCTTAACCCCTGTAAACCTGTTTAACGACACACCGTAGAGCAAGGGACTGGGCCGGCATCCCTTGGTACCTATTTCTGGGGTAACGTAGAACAAATCGAAACACGCCTTTCTGTTCTGAATCTGGTCAACTCAGGAGCTTGCTAGAAACAAGCCCCTTCCTCAAAATTCCCTGCCGTTAGGGAGGGAATTTAGGGAGGGGTGGTTGACCTTCCGCTCCTCAAATCACTTTGGCTTCTTCACGAAGCAGTTTCACAACTTTATCCACCATGATGTCGACTGCTTCTCCTTTGAAAATTTTCCCCCGTGGTTTTTCCGGTGGGTAGGAAAAAGCTTCCACCTCAGTTTGATTCAACGCCTGCAGGGAGGCATTGTCCAGGCCGAAGTCCTGTGGTGTTTTCGTGTCGAGTGGCTTTTTCTTTGCTTTCATAATGCCGGGTAGGGAAGCATAGCGAGGGGTGTTGAGCGACTTATGGGTCCCAAGGACGACGGGCATTCTTGTCTCGTAGACTTCCACCTGGCCCCCTTCCACCTCGCGTTCCACCACTAAGGATTCTCCGTTGATGGTCATTTTTGTCACGATATTGACATGTGGCCAGCCTAGCAGTTCTGCGACCATAACTCCCACATGCATGTTGTCTGTATCAATCCCCTGCCGCCCACAGAAAACGAGCGAGGGAGCCTCAGCCTTGATGACTGCGGCCATGACCTGAGCGACGACCAGAGAGTCTGCTCCCCCCCAACCTTGATTGCTCACCAGAAGCCCCCGATCAGCGCCCATCGCAAGGCCCTTGATAAGGCGCTCCTTCGCGTCGGGGCTAGCAAAACTGGCAAGGACAACTTCGCACTGAGCCTGCTTTTCCTTAACACGCAAGGCTTCTTCGATCGCGAACTCGTCGTAAGGGTTGATGATGAATTTTGTCTGGGAATGGTCGATGGTTTTTTTGTCACCAGAAATGACAATCTCCGACTCTGTGTCTGGGGTTTGCTTCAGCATGACAAGGATTTTCAAGCGGTCCTCCCCTTTGAATGGTTTTTGTCCCGTTAACTTAGCAGAAATAGGGGGTTGGAGCAAGGACCACTTGGAGCAAGGAGGTGGTTTGGAGGAAACTGCGCAGCTGGTTCCTCCAAGACAAGCCCCTTGGGGGACCACGTCCTTGCTCCAAGTGGTTACGCAAACGCAGCCGATCGTAGAAATTCACCGCTTCCCTTCCCAACGACATCAATCCCATGCGTCTTGAGTGAAAGTTCCAAGCCTGCAAGTGCAGCGTGAATATCGAAAGGGTCGACAAAGCCAATGTGGGCAATGCGAAGGACTTTCCCCTGCAACTGATTCTGTCCCCCAGCAAAGATCATGTTGTATTTGTTGACCAGTTCTTTGTTCAAATCACCGGCACGGATGGACTGAGGAACTTTGAAAGGCGTCACCGAGTGGGCGTAATCCTGGGGAACATACAGTTCTAAACCCATCGCTCGCAAGGCTGCTCGTACACCTTCCGTAATCCGAGCGTGAAAGTCATAAAGATTGGGGCGACCTATGGCGAGCAAGGTTTGGAGTGAGGAATGAAGAGACAGGACCAGTTGAGTGCCCGGAGTCCATGCGGTTTTTCCCTCGCTCTGCTCCTTTTTCTCCGTACGAAGATCGAAGTAAAATCGGGGTCGCTTGGAAAGCCTCTGCCAGGCACGCTCGGAGAGGCTTATAAAACTCAGGCCGGGAGCTGTGCCAAACCCTTTTTGACTTGCGGCAACCACACAGTCTACCCCCCAATCATCCATGTTCATCTCGTGACAAACGAGCGACGAGACCGCATCCACGACGACGAGTGCATCGCTGTTTGCGCGGATGACCTTCGTTAACTCCGCAACGGGAAAGTAAACGCCAGTGGAAGTTTCCACGCCATGGAAGAACACTGCCTTGAAAGCTTTTTCTTTTGCCAGAACTTTGACAAGGTCGTCAGGATCCGGCACTTGCCCCCATGGAATATCAAGCCGTACCGTTTGACATCCGTAGGACATAGCCATTTCCGCCCAACGCTCTCCAAAGCGTCCAGCGTGTATCATGAGAACCTTATCCTCGGGATCCGTCAGGTTCACCATCGCTGCCTCCATCGCCCCGGTACCTGAGGATGTGAGGATGAGAGGAGTACCGGAAGTGCCGAAGAACGGCTTGAGGAAGTCGTGGCAGTTGCTTATGAGACTGTAAAAAAAATCGGTCCTGTGATAAGGGTTATTTTCTACAGAAGTCATGAGAGATCGTAAGGGGATCGGGGTTGGCCCTGGGCAAAACAGCCGTCTTCTAACAAAATAACTGGTATCCATTTCGCGTTACCTTTTCATTAGATTAGAATCTAAAATATGATCGCACTCACTATAAGTATTGTGCTCCTCCTTGTCGCTCCCTTTGTATATAGGGCATTACTGGAGATGAAAAAGTTCTGGGGAGCCATGCAAAAACTGGTCAATATTCTCATCTCCGCCTTAGTGGTCTTACATCTTCTTCCGGAAAGCATAGCGCAGATCGGTTGGCCGGCTCTTGGCCTGGCGTTTTTTGGCCTTTTTTTGCCGGGCCTATTGGAACGCGCTTGGAAGAGGGGAGCAGAAACGGTTCATCTGACATCCGTAGGAGTGGGGCTTATCGGACTTCTCTTGCACGGAGCGATGGATGGAGTCGCCCTTGCGACTCCCGCTTCTATGGGGAATTCTCTCCCTCTTGCTGTGATCTTGCATCGCTTGCCGGATGGTATGTTGATCTGTGCTTTTTTTGCAGACCGGCGCTATCTGTCTTACCTTGTCCTTGCATTATTGGGGATCTCTACCCTGGGCGGATTTATGGCGGGCGGGCGCTTTTTTCAGGAACACGCTGGGGTTTTAGCTTACTTCCAGGCGTTGGTGGCGGGATCTTTTCTCCACATTACCTTCGACTATCACGACCCATCCGTCCATTAGACTCCTTTGGAATCTATAGTATTTGAGAAAAAGAATTTGTGGAGAGGACCTTTTTTGAAAAAAAGTTCCCCTCCACACCTCCCCCCAAAAAACTTTAGATATTGAAGTTTTTGAAAAGGGGCCCTCCTAGACAGCTTCTACGACTTCGGGGACAGGGACAGCAACCTTACTGCCAATGCTGAGCAGCCTAGGTTTGAGTTGCGGATTGAGGGAGAGAATGCGCTTTATGGACACTTTGTAAAGGCGCGCCAGGGAGGACAATGTTTCCCCCTTCCGAATTTTGTGAATCATGACATCTCGGACCTTCAAATAAGGTAAACTTGGCTCGATTTCATCAAATCTTGCCGCATGCTCGTCGGACAATCGTAACGCATAACCGTCCTCAGGAATCCATTGGGGAGGGGGTGTGATGTGCCGTATAAGCTCGGGGTTCCACTGTCGAAGCACCGCAAAAGGTATGTCGAGGGCCTGCGCCACCTGATCAAGCTTGACCGGTCGTTCGATCGTGATGGAAGTGGAAGGGTAGTGCTGGGTCCCTCCCGCAATGTTGAAACCGTAGGTTTCGGGATCAGAACCTAAGGTGATTGCCGCTATAAGTTTGGGAATGTAGTCCTTCGTCTCTCGTCTTATAATGCGATCCTTTGATAAGGTCCAGTAATCGCGGCTCTTTGCTTTCTTGATCGCACGATAAATAGTACCAGGACCCGCGTTATAAGCAGCCAAGGCGAGGTACCAATCCCCAAACTGGGTTTTGAGATCACGGATGTAAGCAGCAGCAGCACGAGTGGACTTCACGGGATCTCGGCGTTCATCCACCCAGTCGTTTACCTTGAGGCCATACATTTTTGCCGTACCTGCGACAAATTGCCACGGTCCCGTCGCTTTTTTGGGGGAACGAGCGTGGTAATTGAAGCCAGATTCTATAAGGGACATGAAGTAGAGTTCCGGAGGCAGTCCTTCTTCCTGGAGAGCGGATATGATCAAGCCTTTGATTGTTTCACCGCGGTTTAGCCATGTTTCGAACGTTTTGCGTCCGTTCGTTTGGTAGTACCTCATCCACTTGTCGACACGGGGGTTGCTTTCTATGGGAATGGGTTCGTAAACCGGAAGACCCTTGTCGGAATTGCGTGAAAAGGCGTCATAGATGGCGTCTGTTTTTTCAAGGAAGGACGTTTCGTTTTGATCATTTCCCTCGGGTGTAGACTCCCTTTCCGTCTGAAAGGTTGCACAGCTAGATATGATGAAAAAGGCAATGGCTAGCTTGAAAAAGGAAACCAGATCTAACATAGCTATTTTCTTTCAAAATTGGCCCTTTTGTTATCATAACAATTTAGAATCTGGCAACAAGCAATATTGCAAGAGCGTAATGCGTCCCTATTTGCCCAAGTGGCTTACGCATTACCTCGAGAATGGCGAAGTAGCTTGACAAAAGAAAGCTCACTTATAGACTCAATGACAAAGAAAGTCCAAAGAGTGTCAGGAAGAAATCCTCAACAAATTTTAAATGAATTGCCTTTTCTCTACCGGTTGACGGACAAGGCACATGAGTTGTTGCATGTCGAGCGAGTTGTGGTCTTTGGATCGCGTGCTCGTGGCGACCAAAGTCAAAATTCAGATGTAGACATCGCATTTTTTTTCCCGCGAGCCTTCGAATCAATGTGGCCTGAGTTCTGCGCAGAAGTTGATGAAAATATACCTACACTTTTGCATTTGGATTTAGTCAATACCAACAAGATTTCTACTGATTTCCTTCACAGGATCCTAAAAGAGGGGTTGGAGATCTATGCCAAAAGTCGATAATAAATTAGCAAACCTTGAAAAAGGTCTCGCCAGTTTGGTGCGCTTCACTGGTATCGAAAAACCATCAGAAGTCGAGCGCGCCGGGATTATCCAAGCGTTTGAATATAGTTATGAACTCATTTGGCGTGCCCTCAAAGCTTATGCGGAAGACCAGGGCCTTAGTGCGCCATCCCCAAGAAGTGCGTTTAAGGCAGGCTTCCAGCTTGGAGTTATAAGGGAGGAAAAGATCTGGCTTGATGTCCTTGAGGCCAGGAACCTAACGACTCACACTTATCAGGAAGACGTTGCGAAAGACATATATGAGCGTGTGGTGAAAAAGTTTGTACCTGAGTTCAAGAACGTTCTCGCCGGCCTCAAGAATAGAGCGCGTCAATAACTGCCCGCACTTGCACTCAGTATGTAGGAGAAATTCCCTTTGACAACAAGCTGTGCTTTGCTGAAGCCCTTGGGAAGAGGCGAGAAGGGAGCTGCCAACTTAATGGCACTGACGATGGCCTCGTCAAGGATAATATGTCCTGACGATTCCATGACAGCCACTTTGCTGACTTTGCCATTTTCCTGGATGATGAACTTCACCTTCACCCTGCCGTCTAAACCCCTGCGCACTGCATCTGATGGGTAAACCCATACCAGCTCAATGGCTTTGCGTAAGCCTGTGAAGTAACCGATGTAGCGATATTCCTGTGTGTTCAGGTCGATGGCATCTCCGTCCTCGGCCAGATCGTCGATGTAGTCGAGATAGCCAGTTTTCAGTTGCTGGTCCGCCAGTTGGTCAAGGGAATACGCTAGCAAGTTTTCGTAGCTGTTTCTTTTGTTGTAAACCTTTTTTTCTTCTAGAAAACCACCGCCGTCTTTTGCCGCTTTATGTTCTTGCTTGGCTTGTTCAGCAATCGAGGAAGGACTTGTCCCTTTCGACTGCTTTTTCAAAGTCTGCCCCGGGTCTGCCATTTTAGGTCGCGGGATGCTGTCGTTGACCTTCATCTTTTTCTTGGCAATGTGATCCTGCAGCCCAAGGTAGTCTGCTTGTTGCGGGGCTTCTGTTTTCTTCAGGGGCGCTTCGAGTATTCTATTCACTTCCTGGTCTGCGGGTGGAATTTTGTCCAGCAGGTCGAGTTTTACATAGCCTTCGGGAACTTCCTCTCTTTTCTTATGAAAGTCATGCTTCGTCAGAGAGAAAACTACAATAACGTGCAACAGCAGCGAGACAATAACTGCGCTGGCCCAAAACCAAAGCTCGCGGTTGGGTGGTTCACGTTTTTGTAAAGTCTCCAGCATAAATCGTTACCCTAAAGTCCCTGCCCACTTGCTTTGGGCCATCTTTTCCTGCAAAATCCGGATTGTGTGTATGTAATTCTCTCTAGTTACTACATTGGCCCATTTAGACCTATCGGTCAAAATGTCTTACGGAATACAACTTTTTCAAAGGGCGGTAAATTGTCTAATTATTTTAGTATTTTGCTTATCCTCTCCCTGCATTTTGTGTCATGTGCGGAAAAACAGTTCAATCCCGACGACCCGCAGGGTTCTTTTGCCATGGCGCGGGAACCGTACGATGATGAGAACTACGAGATCGCCGTGAAAAAATTGGGGGAGTATAAAAGCCGCTTCCCCTACAGTCGGTTTGCGACAGAGGCGGAGCTTCTCATAGCTCACTCTTACTTTGAAATGGGAAAATACGCAGAAGCGTCCGTTGCCTACGAACATTTTGTCAAGCTGCACCCGAAACATCCTGAGCTTGAGCTTGCACTCTTCCGTATTGGCATGTCCTACTGGAAAGACGCTCCGGAAGAGATCGACAGAGAGCAGGAATTTACCAAACTCGCCCTCGAAAAATGGGAACGTCTGCTCAAGGAACACCCCCAAACTTCCTACGCTGCCGAGGCTCGTGGCTTCATGACTGAAGGACGACGACGAATTGCAGAGTCGGAACGTTTTGCGGCACGATTCTACTGCAAGCAGGGCATCTGGCATTCCTGCGCCTATCGTTATCTGAAGATCCTGGAACACTACCCAGAAAACTTGGAATTGAAAGAAGAGGCTCAGAAAAAAGCCTCCCACGCTTTAAGAAAACTAGCCAATGAATGGGACGAAAATACCAAGGACAAGAACCTGTTCTTCAAAGACATGACCAAAGACCAAATCCTCCAAAAAGCCAATTCCCTGACTCCCTAGCAAGGAAGGGAGTTTGAGGGAAAACTGCGCAGCTGGTTTCCCTCAAGAAGAAGTAAAAATCATTTGACTCCCCAGCATGTATAAGCTACTGATAATAATGAGTAAATAGAAAAATTCCCATGCAGTGAGGAGCCTATGAAGTTGTTCGGCCTTGGGATTCTTGTTGTCGCGTACGGGCTACAAATCCTGACCTCCTGTGGTTCTGAACGGAATCCAAGCGATGAACCCTCGGGTTCGCATCCGTTTATCATTCCAAAAACAAGGGAAAAAGAACAAACACTGGCGATTCAGAGGAGCTACCTTAATAAGGAATTTCTGCTGCGAACAAATGTTCTTAGTGGAGGGTCGACAGTTTTCTTTAGTGGATTGAAAAGCAGGATTATCCGATTCCAGCAGGAAGGCAAGCAGCTTTTCCTCATAGAATCTTCAAATGAGTATCAGCTCCATGATGAGTTTGAGCAGTCTTTTATTTTGGCACGATTTCCCATTATTGAGGAGAGCGATGCGTCGATCAGTTTTGATTTTAACAAAGGCATGAATCAAGTGTATGTCCAGAGGGACTGGGACTTTAATCATCATGGGGAACTGGCGACGGAGGAAAGTTTCGAAGCTAGAGAACTCACCATGTCGTTCCTAAAATCCATTGTTCAAGATGCGGACGGGCTGGACATTCAGCAAGTCGCGCAAGTGAGGGAAGAAGGACGGAATCACCCTGTCGAGATTCGCTATCACTTGGACCCCTATAAACCCAATCCGAATTTTCAGCCTCTTGCGTCCGATGCTCAAAAACACTTCGGTTTTTTCAAGGTCCACGCACAGCGAGCAGCTAGGGGGTTGAAAACCTGGGTTGCGAAGTTCGACATTTCCAAACCCGTCATCTTCTACCTTACATCAAATACTCCCGAGGAGTACCGTCAGACCATTACCGAAGGAGTGCTCTACTGGAACAAAGCCTTTGGCAAAGACATACTACAAGTCAAAATCGCTCCCAAAGGGGTCACCGCACCCAACTACCAAATGAACCTGATCCAGTGGGTGGATTGGGACGAAGCACGTTTGGCCTATGCCGATGCACAAATGGATCCTCGAACCGGTGAGGTTCTTAACTCGCAAATCTACATCCCCAGTGCTTTTTCTGTAGGAACAAAAAAGCAGGCTGTCGCCCTTCTTGATGAAGCTGAGCGAAGCTCCGGCCCAGACAGGGACTTATACTCCCCTCAAACTTTCTGGGAACAGGGGCGCCTTCACGCCCTCCTTCGTGGGGACGATTCCGGCACAAACGGAAAATTGATGGCAGGCCATTGTTTTCATGAGGACCGGACAGCCTTGGAAAGGGCTGCCATGCTTTCACAGGTAGGGGACGACAAGCAGATCGCTCGCTTGGCACACGATGATTTGAGAAAAACCATCGCTCATGAAGTGGGCCATGTGCTCGGTCTGCGCCACAATTTTGCCGGTAACCTGGCAGCAAATTTTGGAGCAAAAGACAGGCAGGCCACGTTTCAACGTTACCTTGATGGAAACACCGGGGGGACAGTCGTCACTAGTTCCGTCATGGACTACCTCGCCCTCAAGGAATCCGTAATCGCTGGGTCCCTGCTTAAAACGGAAAGCAAGGCGAACGTATACGACGAACAAGCGATCCAGGGGCTATATTTCGGAGCCAATTATTCGCGCTCAGGACTAGCTCTCTTCTGTACGGATGAAGATGTGGGGGCCTTCATCGACTGCAATCGCTGGAGAACTGGAGAAAATGCCTTTACTCATGCAGCCCAGAGTGCAGATGAATTTATTCATGCATTTCCCTTTATGATGAGTCGCTACATTCTGGAACAGTTTCGCACCTCAGAACTCGGGGTCAGCGAACCCGCGGGGCGCGTCAAATTTCCCGATACCTATCCGCTAGCGGCCCGTGTCCTGCGAGAGCGTTGGCTTGCATTGGAATCCGTTAGAAAAGGCACCAGGCGCCTTTCGATTGCCCGACACCCCGGGGCGACTTCGCTGTCGGCGGAAGAGATAGAGATGATCAATGCACTTACAACGTTCTCCGAACTTAAAAACGTGGGGGGGTGGAAGAAAGCGCTTGCTGCACTCGCTCCTAACTTCGTCGACACGGCGACGGCAAAAACAAAACGCATACTGGAAGTTCAAGGCCAGGAACTCGTTGCGGAAGGCTTGCTTCCCTCCGTACACTGGGAGGACTTGGACAAAAGTATCGAGAACTTCTATCGCACGTTCGTTCAGGCTTTCAACGAACTTGCCGTCGTGCAACTCGCTCTGCTTCCCGATATATCAGACGTTCCGCTTAATCAAAGAGGGGATACACTTGCTGACGAATTTGTACCGTTCCTGACGTCTCAAGTTAAGGACGTCCTCTTCGCCACAGAAGGGGAGGATATTGTCCGAGGAATCTATTCTCTTGAATTGTCGGTTCCAAAAAATGAAAAATTGACACAACTCGACAATGCTATGTTGAAACTGAAAACAGATGAATTTCTGACTCTTGACGCCGCAAAAGAAAAAGCAAAAGAAGCCATCTTGACAATTCTTGCAAAGGAATCTGAAAAAGAGACCCCTGCAAGTGTGGAGCAACCTGAGGATAAAAAAGAACCAAGTGACGATAGTGAGGGTGCAAAAAAAGACAGCGAGCCGCAAGACGCCGAGACCAAAAAGGTAGAAGAGCAGCAGATTCTCCACTTATACGTTCCCGTGGACTTCAAACTGAAACGATTCAAATATTCTCAGGAAGTTCGCAAAATCGCAACACTGATCCTTTCCAAAACACCGGAACGGATGGCCCAGACCTTTCGAGAAAGAGGAATTCTATCAATGGTAATGAAGTCGTCCCTCAGTGAGGATTTCTACGGACTGGACCCAGAAAAAATGCCTATGATTCTTCAACCAAGGGCTCTCTCCAAATGGGTATCTGACATCGAACAAATACTCATGGCATTACGTGGGTTGAAACAGGAGCATCCTAAGTAATCTTCTTGATTTCGCGGTCCAGCCTGTGAATTGCATAAAACCAAGCAATGATGATCAGAACCGTAATGGCAGCCACATAAGGAATCGTAGCCGCAAGATTGCCAAGGTAGTAAAGAAGGAACTGCAGAATCAGCGCCCCCCCCGTTTTTCCCATCCGTGACCCGATGCCATCAATCACAGCCTTCCCCATCCTCTGACTTGTGCGGTTCAGAGGAATGAAAGCCATCTCTTTGGTCGCATCAAAAACCGTGTATTTCGACGCCCTCGTCAAACAATTCTGCATGGCGCCTATAAGGACGACAATATTAATAAAGGGGGAGGAAAAAAACTGAAGGAAAACACTGCTCAAAAATTCCTGATCAATCAAAATCAAAGGGAAAAAGAAAAGACAAGTTAACGCGAAAATAAGAGGCGTCACCACTGCGGCACTGTACCACCCTAACTTTCGAATCAAATTACCGGACACGAATAGCGCCATTACCGTCGCCAATATTCCCTTCGCTATCGAGACATTATTTAAATAGGCAGTAAAGGCCCCTACATCTCCTCGGAATTTCTTGTCCACCTGTGCGGTCCAGAGCACATCAGTCAAGTTGTACACGAGGTAGTAGCCAAGCACGACAATGCCGATATACCGGAGGTACGGTGACCTGCGGACAAAAGAAAAACATTCCCTCAGCGTAAAATGCTCCGTCTCCTCCTTTTTATCTTTCCTTGTTTCTACCGCCGCCTCTTTTTCCAAAGAGCGGTTGATAAAATAGAATAACGCCATGATCAGCAGACCACACAACAATACCGTCGAAACAAAGAGTTGAAATGAGTCGTCCCAGTTCACTTTTTTGAAGGTTAGGCAGTAGCGCCCCGCCAAAACGGGAGCAAGGTTGGCACTCATAGCAAAGATCGAGTAGTAACGTTTCGCATTCTCAAACAGAGTCGTCTCGTTCACAAACCCCCAGAAGAGCATGATAAGGACAATGTTGCCCCAAAGCTCCCCGAATAAGTAAAAGAGGGTGTAGTGCCAATACCGTACCATCGCAACAAAACCCTTCGCACCCTCGGGAAGGTGACTCTGAATCACTTCAGATAAAGCGGTGAGTTCCAGGGATTCACGTAAGGGGTAGAGCACCGCAATAAAGAAAAGGAAAAACAAGAGGAACACAGAGACCATTGCGTAGAAAACTCTCTCCGACCCCATCCTTTTAGATAGGAAGGTGAAAAGAAAGGTAAGAAGGAAGGCGCCCGGCAAAATTCCCCAGATTTTCAGAAAAGGGATGATTTCGGCACCGGATGACTGAGCCGAGACCACAACAGCGATCTTTACCGAATGTAGGATGTCGTAATTGAAAGAAATAAGGAAGAAAACAGCCAAGGTAGCGAGAAAACGAAAATGCCTCCGCTCCATGGAGCCAAAAAAATTGCCGAGATTCTTTAATGGGTTAAGCCAGGAAGGCCCCCCATTTTGCTTTTCACCGACCTTTTGAAACACCCTCGAAAGCATCAATATTTGTCTGCCGTATATTGAGGCCTATTCATGCCACAAGACTTGCGGAATGAAAAGGAGACTTTTAATGAGTTTCTTGGAGGAACCAGCTGCGCAGTTTCCTCCAAACCACCTCCTTGCCCTTCGCCTAAACCTTTGCCCCCCAATAGCCGACAAAGACGCTGGAAAGTTGGGCAAGCACCTGGTGGTCTTGATGAATTCCGGGAAAAGTAAAAAAGCGTTGTTATTATGCTGGATTACAGCAATGTGTTTCGCCTGTTCCCCCCAGGCTCCACCTGTGCAGAAAACTGAGCGACCGGGGGCAAGTGAACTTACAGGTTCCCTTAGCCCGGAGCTGGCAAAAAAACAGGAGACGACAAGCAAAAGAGGGCGCTTTGAACGCTCCGGCAAAGTATCGGCATTCGAACTCAACGATAGCAAGTTCTTGGTTCACCGCGTCACCATTGGTCTCCAGACTTTCATGAATTCCGAAAGCCCGGTGTTGAAATTCGACCTACCCGCCGATACAGATTTCGTACAGATCAAGCGTTGCCCCACAGACGCTTCCATCGCCGGGGAAGTGGACACGATCAAGCTTGAAGACATCGAACTTTCCGACATGAGCGCTTCAGAAAAGGACAGACTCTATCGCAACAACAACTTTTTCCTCCATGCCGACGATGCTGCTTGCACTGAAGTTTCCACAGGCACAATAAAAACGACCTTCTTCGACTCGTGGGCCCCTACGGGTAATTACCGCTACCTCGTCCGCGCGTGTGTCGGGCAGGAGAGATTGTCAGGAACGGAAAATCTCATCACTGACCAATGTTCCCGACAGATAGCAGTCTCATCTCCGCTGAAAGACTACGTCAATAAGAGGAAAGATGCGGAAAACAAATACCTTGCCGAAGCCAACAAGATCTCGTCAGAAGTCGATGCTCTCTTTCGGTCCTTACAACGTTCTGCCACGGAATATTCGGAAGCATTTAAGGATTACGGAGAAGACGAATTCCAGAAGGCCGTCGGGAAAGAAAAGAAAGACGCTATAGTGCACGCGATAGCGGTAACTGCGGACATCAGCCTGGAAATCTATACATGGGTCGGTCAAGGATGGGGTTGGAAATCAGTAGCCATGAACATTTTTCAGCTTTCTCAAGCAATGGGCGGCTTTACCTTCGATGCCATGTTTATGCAGCTCGGTGCTCGAAGTGAAGATATTCCCAGGGCCTGTGCTCGATGTATTCGTCTGGATAAGGAAACTGCCGCAGTGACAAATTCCCTGTCAGACGCAATCGTGCGCTATCACAACGCTGTCCTGCGTGCCCGCCTTGCTGCTGCGGGGCAGGAAGCAGCAGCAGGAGAGGGCGTCAGTCCCGGGCTTCAACAGCAGGGCGCACCCGAAGGTCCGCAAATGCCCCCGTTGAACACGCCTCCAGGAGAGGAGGGAAGCGATGAGTAGGTATCTTTCCATTCTTCTTGCCGTCTTCGTTCTAGTCGCAGCCTGCTCGCCCCAACAAGCACCTCCAGCCAGGCTGACAAAGAAGGAGGGTCTTCCTCCCCTTGCCGATCAGGAAGCTCTAACAGAACAAGCTTCCCAGTCGAAAACAGCGGTGGAAGGTGGCAAGGACATTGAAGACATTCCCACAGACATTCGCATGGACCCCTCAACAGCAAGAGCGACGATTGCAAAAGAAATCACTTACTCACCCTCGGACGTTTTCAACAACCCAAACTATACATTTCCCGAGGTGGCGATTACCAAAACATCTGCTGGTTTCATCCAGCTCCTGCGATGCAACAACTCTTACAAATTCACAACACTGACCGGGCAGAGCTTAGACCAGATAAAGGGAAAACCATCCGAACTTCAAGACATGAAGGACGCATGGCTCCAAGCGATCAACGACTACCGTAATTGTAAGATAGTCGCAGACTATGTTTCCGAACCTGTCTACCAGGACCTGGCAGCCCCGAGCGGGGATTACTACTACATCATCAACCCCTGTCTGAACGCATTGAAATCTAAAACCAACAAGGAAGCCTGTAGTTACCGTCTGGAAATGTCAGACCCCTTTGGTTTTGAAAACCTGTTCGAGAAAGATTTGCGAGATAAAGCAGTCGAAATTTCGCGCATCCAGGCAGCCCTTATGGCAAAGATCGAGGAGGTCCGAAACCTTGCCGATCTCCTGGAACTGCGCATCCGCTATTGCGAAAATTACTACGCAACGACAGAAACAGAAAAACAATGGAAAGTCGGAATGATCATGCTCGGTTCAGGGGGTCTAGGATACGCTATAGGTTCTTCCTTCGGTGGGCCTAATATGGGCGTCATGTTGGGACAATTTACTATGATGGCCACATCCTCGGTCCTGACCCAAAAACTCAACTTGGGACCCCAAATGAATACCTGCCTCATTAGTGAAGAGAAGCATGCTGAAAACCTTAAGCAACAGGCGCAGACAGGCATGCTCAAGGAGAAAGACCGAGACCGTGCCATCGTCGCTTATCGAGAACTCAACAAGCACTACAGTGTCCCTGATATCCTGGAACGACTGAATGAATTATCCAAAACGGACTATAACCCCCAGGATGAAATCAACGAAAGCGGACTCATCGAAAGAGACATTCAACGTATGCAGCAAGCTCTAGCGGAAATGAATGAAATCGACCAGCGAGTCGTTCTGGCTGACGACGCGATCGCCCAAGGGAACAAACTCGCGGATGAAAAGATGAAGGAAACGTTCGGAAAAGGACTTCCACAAAAATAGCGACTTTTCCCTTGTGGGAGGCGACGCTTCCCTCGCCCCCCCAAACCCCAGGGCCTGTTCATATGAGAAAAGGTTAAGAGAATTTCCGTCATTGCGAGCGAAAGCGAAGCAATCCAGGCTGAAATTTGCCCACCTTGTAAGCGGCAGACAACCTGGATTGCTTCGTCGGGCTTCGCCCTTCTCGCAATGACGTTATTTTCTCTCCCTAAAAGGGATAGATCATCACATCGGCAATCGACCCTTTCCCAAGAATGAGAGCTAGAAGTCTGTCAAACCCCAAAGCGTTACCGAAGCAGTCAGGCAAACCCTTGGCGAGTGCAGCATAGAACTCCCGATCTTCCTCGGGAACGTCCTTTCCAAGCAAGGCTCTCTGTCGATGAACGTCCCGAACCCTTCTCTCATTCTCTTCAGGGTCGCAAAGTTCCCAGAAGCCGTTGCTTAGCTCGATACCTTTTATATAGAATTCGAAACGCTTAGCGACCCCGTTGTCCACCCGAGCGAGAGCCGCTTGCGAAGGTGGGTAGTCGTAGAGAAGGACAAAACCTAGCTGTTCAAATGCTGGCTCAACTTTTTCCAGCAGAATTTTGAAAAAGGCTGTCTCAAAATCATCCTGCTTCCCGACCGACAGAACGCCTTTCTCCCGTGCTTGTCGTGCAAGGTCTGGGTCGTGGTCTGTCAGATGAACCCCTGCGAACTCTTCAAAAGCGTCTCGCACCGTCCAACGTGCAAGTTGCGAGGGAAGGATAAGGGGGCAGGTGAAACGTTCCTGCATCTTTGCAAGGCAGAAACGGAACAAGTCCTCCGTCAGTGACAGGTACTCGTCAAAGCTGCTCCCCACCTGGTACCACTCCAACATCGTAAATTCAGGCTGATGCCAGAGGCCTAAGTCTCCGTAGTTACGAAAACTCGGGGCCAGCTGAAAGACAGCCTCCAGACCTTCACAGAGAGTGCGTTTCATAGCTAGCTCAGGGCTTGAGCGTAGCCAGAGCCGATGAGGTAACCCACGATGGTCTACCCAATCCGTCTTGAAGTAGCCAAGGTGGAGTTCGGTCCCGGGGCATTTCACAAGAATAGGGGTGTCGATTTCAAGATAGGCTCGTTGTAGAAAAAACTCACGAATGGCTGATTTTAACGCGTGTCGAGCTAGAACGATGTTTTTTAGGTTTGGCATAATTTTCTGAGGCCATGGCAGCTTCCTCAACCTGTGGGCCAAGGTCTCCTTTATTTTTTTTGGATCGACTATCATCTTTCTTTTTGTGGAGCTTTTCAAGTTTTTTGCTAATGATGTCCAAGGCTGACCCCGCCGGGAATTTATACTCGTGGACAGTCTTGGCACCTAGTGGGATGCCGGTCGCGATGTCGAACACTTCCCAGAAATGGTGCACGAGATAAACTTTTAGAAAGCCCTGAGAAATGGCTTGCCGAGCTTCCTTGTGAAGCATCAGGTTCTCCCGATTCTGGAAGGGAATGATAACGTGGTAGGACCTGCCTTTTCCTAACAATTTGCAAGTCTTGTAGAAACCCTCGATCTTCTCATTGATACCTCCCACAGGTTGGATGTCGCCCAATTGGTTTAGACTGCCCGTAATGGCCACGTTTTGGCGGACGGGAATTTTTGCAAGGGCACTGATGATTGCTGTCAGTTCCGACGCCGAGGCGCTGTCCCCGTCGATCATGTCATAAGACTGCTCGAAGCATAAACTGGCAGAGACGCCCAATGATTCATGGCGGGCAAGTAAGGCTGAAATATATCCCGTCAGGATAAACATGCCCTTGTCGTGGATTTTTCCGGAAAGCTTGGAGGCTCTATCAATATTGAAAATACCATTGTCACTGATCGAGGTCGTGCAGGTGATCCTGCATATGCGTCCAAAACTATAGTCCCCCATGTCGTAAACAGTCAGTCCGTTCACCTGACCGATCCGTCGACCGTCGATGGATATCATAAGGTCTCGTGTTCTAATAAGATCCATCAGGTGTCGCTCGAAAAGATTCACACGGAAGAATTGCTGTTCGAGCGCTTTCTCAACGTGCGAACGATTGATTGCCCGATGTCCCTGCTCGCGTGAAATGAAATCCGCCTCGATGACGAGGTTCTTGATGTCGGTAAAACCAGCGGACAGCTTATTCTGGTCTTCCGCAAGACGCGAACCGTATTCGACGACAGCGGCAACCCCAGAGCGATCGAAGTGCTGTAAACCTTCCTTATGACAGCGTGTCGCAATGAACGCGGAATAAGCCTTTATGTTCTCCTTGTTTCGCTCCATGGTGTAATCAAAATCCGCCTTTATTTTGAAAATCTTGGCAAAGTCATCATCCATAGTCAGAAGGAGGTGATAGAATTCCTCCGAGCCAATAAGTACAACCTTCAAGTCAAGTGGCAGAGGCTCAGGCCGTAAAGCTGAGGCAGGGATAAGAGCGAGGTGCTCATCCAATTCTTCGATAAACGCAGCTCTGTTACGAAGAACACGCTTCAAGGCATCCCAAACGTAAGGAGTTTTCAATACGTCGTTGATGTCAAGCAGAAGAAAACCACCGTTTGCCTTATGCAGAGAGCCAGCCTTGATTTTTGTAAAGTCCGTAACGTACATCCCATGTTCAACTGTTCGTTCGACCTTTCCAAATAAATTGTAGTAGGTGGGGTTCGATTCAGTCACAACCGGTGCGTTTTTTAGCTTCTGGTTATCGACGAACACGTTGATCTTGTATTTTAAAAACGGATCGCGCTCATGTGGAAAAACGTGAGGAGTTTCTCCTTCGTTCGTGCTCTCTTCTTGGGGGTTGAAGTCCGCAAGGTTTTCAATGAGATACTCGCGAACTTGCCCGAGGTAGGCCATGACATTCTGTTCTTTCCTGTAGAACCTTAACAAGGGGTCTAAAGCAGCATCGACCACTTTTTTCCCCACGTTCTTTTCTAGCTCGTGAAGAGTTTCTTTCATCTTGGTTTCGATGGATCTGATTTTTCTGGCATAGCGCAAGACAATCGGTTCAAGGTGCGAACGTTTTTCTTCGACCCTTTCTTTTTCTTTCGCCGAGAGCTTGCTGTATTCTTTTTCCGTCACGGGTCGATTGTCTTTTAGAGGAATGGTCTCAATGCCAATGGAAGTCGATTTGATTTGAAAGTTAATTCGCTTGGCAATTTTCTCAAGCTCAGCGTATTTCTTTGCCTGCAAGTCATTGAACTGAGACACAATCGCGTTCACTGTTTTTTCGTAATCTTCACTTTGCAAGGCGGCTGGTATGTCACGCTTGAGGTCTTCCACAAAACCGCTCATGAGCTTTTCAAACTTACAACCTTCCCCGGCTATGAGACGAATGGCTTTGGGAGTGTCTTTCTTCTGAAAGTCATAGACGTAGACCCAATCACTGGGGGGAGGGAGGTTTTTGCCAAACTTTTCAAGTAGGGTGCGTATGACACCCGACCTACCGCTTCCTTGATAGCCCGAAATATAGATGTTGTATCCAGGTCGACTGATCCCTAGACCTACATCAATGGCGCGAATGGCTCGTTTTTGGGAAATAATCTCTTCTGTCGTCTTCACATTTTTGGTGCTTTTGAACGGAAGGAGTTCAATCGGGCAAGGAGTGAAGACCTGGGAAGGTCTCAATGGTTTGATTTGCTCTCGTCGGTTTTTTTTTTGATAGTCACGCCGCACCCCCGTGTCTATGTGATTGGATAAAGTTGGTTTACCAGGCCTTTGTACTCTTCCCACAGTTCGTGGCGTGCGGAAGGTTCCTCGACTACAGCGAGTATATTTCCAAGCAGGAGCGCCCCTTTTCCCGTGTCCTCGTTTAGGAAATACTCACCGTAAGCGTCGATGAAGTCTAAAGCTTCCGCAATGCCATCCCTGTTCTGATGACTCATGGCTATTGAAACACCTTTTTGGAGCCAGCGACTGATTTCCTGAATGTTGACTCGTGCCTTGATTCCCATGCGGATAATGTCACTACACACAGTCGTCAGATATTCCCTTGGTAACTCGCTCTCATATTGACCTGCAAAATAACAAAGTGTTTTATAGGCATGGTTCCACTTTGAGTAGGACTGCATGACGCGAACTTTTCCCATCACAATGTCGAAAGCTCGGATCGCTTTTTGTTGGCGTTCAGCCTTTCGTTTTTCGCGCTCTTCTATTAAATCCCGGTATCTTTTTTTTAGAAGGCCGACCGCTTCGTGAATATCGTTATTACTTATCGTTGTGCCAAGCTCAATTTCTTTCCCTAACCCTTCATTGAGGTACTGTAGAACATGGGGTAATGACGTGTCGGTTTCCTCAGCGATCTTATGAGGCGTCCACTTTTCGTCAACTGGCCAAACAGGAAGGAGTTCGTTCACTTTGTAAATGAAGTCGATCATAGGCCCTCTTTCCTTGCCGGGAGCGTCTCGATGCTGAGGATCATCAGAGAGAGCCGCTCTCGTAGAGAAGTTTGTTAAATCTTCAGGGTCTTTATTATTAGTATAAGGGATGATCCATAGCATGGCCAATGGAAGCGATGGAAATGATTTGAGGGCAAGAAGGTGGTATGGAGGAAACTGCGTAGCTGGTTTCTCCAAGAAAACAAAATATCTTGTTAATTTACGCTATGTTAGATATGAAGAAGTGTGCCAGTAACCGATGCCATGAGGAACTATGACGATCATCGCCAGAACGTGTATTCTTTTGATCCTATTGGCTTTCAACCAGGCAGCTAGTGCCGCTAGCGAAGACTCTGGTGCTGCTGGTAGTGCTCAGGGCGCCTCTGAATGTAGTGTCTGCCTCACCTCCCCCGAATCCCTTGATAAACTTACGTGTTGCGGTTTTGTGGTCTGTGCCGAATGTCATGAACGATGGGGCAAGCAACATGGATGCCCACAATGTGGAAATCGGGACGGAGTTTTTTTCTCAACGGTGGCTCCCTCGTTGGGTGCATCGCTCGGTGTCGAATTTGGTAAGTTGGAATATTACGATCGGATCTGTAAGGCCCTCTGCAAGACTGAAATTGCAAGGGCTGTGGAAAACCTATCTCATTTTATCAGAGATGGAGATGAGAATACGGTTAGATTTGTAGCTGCCCTTCTTGTTCAAATGCCTGAAGCACGACGTCACGAGATCCTTGGGAACATGCCCCCACTTCTTCTTGGGCTGCTTTTGGGAAATCTGCCTATAGAAAATTTGCTTGCATTGGAAAGCCAACTGGATGCAGCACTCCTCCCAGCAATTTTCGATCGTATGAATACACACAGGTTTTGGGATTACCTCGGCAGATTGGATGAACCAAAGCGTCAATCCCTGTTGCAAGTTGTCGGTCCTGGCGTGTTAAGGCGACTGCTAGCCATCTTGCCCCTTGACCGAGCGGTTCCCTTGATTCATGGATGGGAGTATGCAAGACTTGCCGAAGTACTGGGCCATACTGTTGAATTTAACCCGGCACTGATCCTTGTCCAGTTTGATAATGAGAGAATGATTGCTATTTTGGGACAAATGGCGCCCCGAGCACGTGCTCGCGTTCTTTTACACGTTCCCATAGAGAGAGTCGTCCAGATCTTTCGTATTTTTGGAAGGGATCGAATCCATGGGGTGCAATTGGCGGATGCTTTCACAGACGGTATGGACTGGCATCGAATTGCTCATGTCTTAGGGGAACTTCCACCGGCATTTGCAGCTCGTCTTCTGCCCGCGGGTAGACCAGAGCGAGTTGCGATGATCCTCTTTTTTATGAATATTGACGGAGGCATTGGGTTGCTGCCCCATATGAGGACAGAAAGAATAATAGAAATGTTCAATACTGACGTTATGGACGCACATATCGCAATACTCACTGTCTTCGTGCGAGCCATGATTGAAGATAGGGAACTTCGAACCAGAGCCGGACCTGTCCTGGCAGGATTGCGCCACGTGCAGTTGGTACAAGGTTTTGTGCGAGAACTGCCGTTTCCAACCGTACTTGAACTCTTGCAACAGATGAGAGCTGAGGATCGACAACGAATGATCGGATATCTACCACTGTTTCCCAGACTGCGCATGCTGTGGGTCTTGCGAAACCAGGGCGTACCCACGGCCGGCCCAGTGGATGAGATGCCTATGCCTCATCGAGGGGCAGCCTTTCTTATGCTTCAATAAAACACGGTTGATTCCCTAGAAAGGACGAAACATGAATTGTAAGAATCTAATATTGCTAGTGATTGTTGTGTTCAGTCGCCCCGCAAAAGCCGCGGACGAGGGACCAGCGACTGACGGTAAAGGTAAAAAAAAGGTGACATTTACCGCGGAACAAAAATTTTTCCTTTTGCCACCAGAAGAAGAAGGTGAAGAAGAAGAAGGTGAAGAGGAGGGGGTCGGCCTTGTTCCCCCTATGTCCCCTGAAAGGAGCTATCCGCTTGAGGTTTACCAGGTATTACGCAGGGAGCTGCTGCACAGTCTCGGCATTCAAGAGACAGATAACATACCAAAAGCCTTTGTTAGAAATGACATGCTTAAGACTGTAAATGCTCTTGTGACAAGTCTTCAGGAGCGTCGAGAAGTTTTTCTTGCGGACCTCGGTCGACGTTCTCGGGAAGAAAAACTAGCACTCTTGGTTTGCCTCCAAGCTCACATTTATAGTCTTGAGAAGATGCAAGAGGCTTTTCAGGCAATCAGTTTAAATCCCCTGATGTTACGCAGGGCAGCAGCCGCAGCTGCTGCGGCTGCCAAAGAGAAGTAGGAACAAAGTCATGGAACACGTCATTGCAAGGAGAGAGAAGCCCGACGAAGCAATCCAGTCTCACAGTATTGTCTCGTATAAGTCACGCCACGAGTTTGCATCAGCCCTGCTACCTGTCATCCTTATTCTTGGTTCTTGTTCATCGTTTCGCTCTCATGAAAACAGTCTCGAAGTTCGCACGGGAAATGCCTACGAATGTGTCCTCCCTGATGGAGAAAATCTGAAGGTCACTCATTTTGTACTTTCTGATCATTCGTTGGAGTTCGTGCGCCTTACGCAGAAGGACAAAACCTACACGCTTCCCCGCTTAAGGGCAGCCTCCGGGGTGCGCTTCAGTGACGATGTCGTGTTATACTGGAACAAAGGTAGAGTGTCACAGTTTAGGGGCGAATCTGACAAGGAAAATAGGGAGTGTCAGATCCTTTCCCGTCAATAACATGGGGAGACTGATTAGCATGGCGAGACAATCCCTGCTTCTAAGTTTGATTCTTTTTTTTTCATGCGCGAGTCCGCATAGACGTCAAGCGATAGTACCTTCTGACATAGGTTCGGACCAGAGTTCAGCCATACAATCGAAAAAACAGGAGCTTCAGGGAGAAATTCGTGAAGTCGCGGCTGAGCTTTACCTTGCTTATCAAAAACTTCCTGATGGCAGTGGAACTCTCATGGAGGTTCCCGAGGAGGAGGGGGAGGAGCAAGAGCACCTCTTGTGGGATACGAAGGCGTACGTCAACCAATTTTCCCAAGACGAATTCACAGAGCAACTCGTCAAGGAAGCTGATCCCTCCTATGAACAACCGCTCGTGGAAGAAGTCCAAGGGGCTGAATCCGCTGCACTCGTCCATCGTTCCTCCGGGGGCGGCCTCGGTCTTGCCGAGGGGGGATTTAAAATGTACTGGATCAACTGGACGCCTGTTAACGGAGGGTCGAAAGTTTCCAGAGGACTCTACTGGTTTGCAGGACGAAATTTTCTTCATACCTCCATTCTTGTCATCCCGCAAGGTGCCGAAATTAAGTTTGATGAAAAAGGGCGTATGCAGATCAAGCAAAGGGGTACAGTCATTCCCCCCACCTTCTATTACAGTCGTATGGGAAGGGGTAACAGAGACGATCTGCTCACCGACGCTCGCGAATATTCGATGGGAGTGAAACGAGGTCATTTGATCGCTGAATTTTTCGAAAAGGGAGAGCTTAATCAAAAGCAGGTGGAAGCATTGGAGCGGACGCAATTAGACACCTTTAGCCGAAGTCCTTTGTTCCAAGCTGCGACAAAGGAAACATGGGATCGGTGGGAAACCGCAAGGTGGGGAGCTTCTACTGAGCTGGGGGAGAAATATGTTGAAAGCCAAATAGAAGGTAAGCTAAAAAAACTCCCCCCCGAAGAATTCGAGTTAAAAAAAATTGGAGATGTGCTAGGGACGTTTTTAACGACGGAGCCGAGCAAGGGTTATCGACTTAATCTGGCAGATTATTTTTTCCACAAAGTCGGATTGGCAAAAATAAAAAAACTTCTGATAGAACGAGGGGTACCTGTCGAGTTTCACGAGTATCTTGACAGTCGACAGGTACGGGCCTTGATCACGGGCACTCCCGACCTCAACGAGATAAAGGGTGCATTAAAAACCGCACTAAGAGAAACCGCTGCTTTTAAGAAATGGACACAGCTTAAGGGAACTCCTGTTGCCTTGGGATCGTTGGAAACACTTGTCTATGACGAGGTAACACAAAAGTCTTTTTATCTGGAATTCACTGTGGCCCAGTCTGATTATTCACGAAGCTATGCAAGTTTTTCGAAGAACTGCACCTATGATGCCTGTGGGATCGTTAAGGGAGCAGGCTTATTTGAAGGAAAGGTGGAGCCAGACCTTTTACCAGCTAAAACGACTAGGAAGGTCTATGGCCCAACAGTGGATCAATCGAGGACACGGCCGCTTATCCAACAGGCTTTTGTGACGAAAGAGGGTCGTGTGGAGATCCAGGAATCTAAAACGTTTTCCTCCCAGGGGAAGATGAGACCTGCGGTAGCAGGTTTGACGATCATTGCGGTGGGCGCTCTTTTAGGTGGTACATCGTACGCTGCTGTAAGCTATGTCACGCGGGACAAAGGTAAGCTTTCCCTGACTGAAGACGATCAAGACGAGCTTGTCGAGGAAAACGATGTCGCGAATCAAGAGATCGTTGATCTTCTTGACCGGTATGGTGACTTGGCTTCGCAGTTGACCCATGTCCATCTTGTTGAGCAGTTCAACGCGCTTTGATAGAGACGCCGTAATGCGTAAGCCACTTGGGGCAAGGAGGTGGTTTGGAGGAAACTGCGCAGCTGGTTCCTCCAAGAAATCCCTTGGGGGAGCGACGGTTCCCTCGCCCCCCCCAAACCCCCCTCTCCCTATTTGCCCCCCAACGTAATGCGTAAGCCGGAAGTCTGTCAGTTGCCACATTTGTCGCGTTCTGCAGTATACTTGGCAGTCTTGCTGACCAAGGATGCGGTTTCCTTCCTCATTTTTTCGACAGCCCTATTGCATTTCTCACCCCGCTCTTGCCCTGCGCTTCCACCTTCTTCGCTTCTAGCTGCAGCGAAGAGACCAGGGATCTCAGACAAAGGTTTCGGCATATCTTGCAACAGTCCCTCGGCAAACTCTTTCGCGGGCTGGAATGCAATTCTGCCCGAGAGCGTAAGTTCAGCCGAAGTTATATTCCCGCTTTCAATAGTTACCTTTGAGAGCACCAAATTGTCTTTAAGAGCCATATAGAAAAAAGTCTGGTTTGCCTCGATGCCTCCCACCGTTACTGGAACAATCGACCCAGCGACTTCCGTGCAGCGGCCTGCCACTGCTGCCATCGTTTCAAACGCTGTATTATATGCATTGATAGTTGTCTCATTTCCGGCCTGGCAGGGTTCGGGGAGCGAGAGTGATCGCGGCGTCCTTCCCTCATGGAGAGTCCAAGTTTTTTCGACATTGAAGCATTCCATAATAGCTGCCAGACCTGTTGCTCCCTGAGTAAAATTCAGGCTCCTGACTTCGCATCTTTCGTAAGTCTCCGCTCCTGCGCGGCTGGAGATCATAGCTGACAAAAACAGAGAGATCAAAATGGGGTTAGATATGGTTCGCATCACTTTCTCCTAATTCTAGTCCAATAAAAAAATGGGAACATGGTTTTGTTGTAAGTTTTTTTCCTCAGCGCCCTTGTCTTCTTCATTGTCGAGTTGGAAAAATGAAGGGGCTTTTATGACTTCGGCGGTCCCTTGTACTTCACTTGCGGTCGGGCTTTGCCTTTCCTTTTTAAGCAGAGCTGTTTTTTGCTCAGCGCAAGAAATTGCGAGTTGCGCAAAAAGCGCTGTCGAGAAAATGCAGAATTTCAATTTTCCCAAGCTACTCATCGTCCTTATCCACCTCTCTCCCGCTCATGTAGGTATGTATCGGGCATTTGCTTTGAAAACTTTAGAGGTCAAGGAGATGAAGGAGGGGGAATGTTTTTTTTTTGGAGGAACCAGCTGCGCAGTTTCCTCCAAACCACCTCCTTGCCTCTACTTGTAGAAGAGGCTCCTTGCCTCTACTTGTAGAAGAATTTCAGGTGCTTTTTGCTTGGTCCTATCGCATTGATGTGGCGGGCAGCATAGCCTTCAGGTTGGGAAATTACGTCTGTGAAAAGTTTGAAGCTCGATATCTTGTCTTGCCTGATTTTTACAACGAAGCTTTCCGTCTGGCCATCTTCCAGAGCAGGTGCGTTGACAAACCGCAGATTTATTTTCCCAACAGTAAGAAAAAGAGGACCATCGAGTATTCGTCCTTTCACGGTTTCCCCGTTTTCGCTCAATCCAAGTTCTGCTCCTGCGGTCACGCCGATTGCCCTTAGAAGTTTTGCGGGCTGGAAAGAACCGAAAGCAAAGATAACGTTGATCCTAACCTTGCGAGGTGTGTCTTTAGTCCTGACAAGTTCAATCGTGTCCATACAGGGACTCACGCTATTGGGGGGAGATATTTTCAAGTAAACAGCCTCACCGTCGAGCATGACTTTCTGGTTCGCAAACCCAAGTTGTGCCGAAAAGACGAGAAACAATAGAGTGATGGTTTTCATGTCAGCTCCTTAAGTCATAATATTACTGAAAATACAGGTTGTTGCACCTCATTCAGACGCTAGCTCTAATGCCTTTCGTCACTTTAGTCAAGTTTGCTTTTGGAGCGTTATTTCCATCCGTCCCCTAGAGCCAGTTTCCTGGGTTTCAAAGCAGAGTTAACTGGGGCTTCCTCTGAGGGTAGATTGTTTCCCAAGTCGAAAAGGCTTCCGGGAGTCCGGAACCATTCAGCATCAAGAGCGCTCAGAGGTATGCCGAGCCTACGAAATTTTAGATGAAAGGGCTTGTCATCCTGGCTTGCTAAAAGAAACGTTTCCCCGTCATGGCGCATCCCCAGAAATTTTGAAAACCCCGCAAGTGCGAGCGTAGCGTGCAACAAGGTCTGTGAGCCATCTTCCAGGGGAGTGTCCAGCACGAGAAAACCATGACGACGTATGCGCCGGCTTACGAGTTTAAAAAACTCAACGCTGTAGATGCGCAGACCTTCGAACGTAAATGGGTAGGGAAAATCCACATAGACAGCATCGTAAACTTTTTTCTGTTGTCGCAACCATGTAAAGGCATCTTCGGTAATGACAGTCACATTAGGGTGGCTCAGAGAGCTGTCATTGCGGTGGGCAAACCTCAAAGACTTGCCAAGCTCGATCATGTGGGGGTCAAGCTCGACCAGGTCGATAGAGGGAATGGCGTCACCGTATTTCAAGAGTTCACGCGCCAGCATGCCATCTCCGCCTCCCAAAATTAATGCTTTCAAAGGGGGTGAGGAGACAGGGGAAGACCCGAACTTTATGTCTGATCGGGTAAGCATGATAGGCACATGTGCCATGATCTCGTGGTAGTAACGTTCACGTAGGGTCGTAAACTGAAAGTGACCGTCGAGAAAAAGACGAAACTCATGACCCTCGTTCTCGGGCACGAGGTCTATTGCCTGATAGGGACTGTTTATGCGTTCGATGGACGGCATTCGCCAAATATCTGCTAAGCGAGAGATGGGAAGAGGCCCCGTTTGAAAAATAGCCCCTCTTCGCAGGGAAAGGGTAATGGGGTTGAAGTAGTAGTTCTTCCGGTGTATCTGCTCGACGACTTTTCCAAGTGGCAAGCAGACCAAATATAGGGAGACAAAGGCAGCAAGGTAACGTTGGTCCGTGGCCACTCTCCCAAAGTGTAACGCTATTCCTGCATTGATAAGCGAAGCGAGGAGGGCAAGCTGGGAATTTTCCAGTCCGGTTAACGGGACGAGGGCAAACATCACGGAGGCAAGGAGTGCGCCAAAGTTGTAAAACGCAATTACACGCGCCTCGTCGCCCTCCTCGGCAAATTTGAACAGCAGGGTCAGTTCTAAACCGGAAAGCAAGCCTATTAAGACGTTGGGACCTTGGCAGGCGACCATGACCCAATCTAGCGAGGAAATTCCCAGCCTGTGAGTTTGGTAGTCGGCAAGATAGATCCTGTAATACATGTGCAAGAGCAAGAGGAAAGGCACAGCGAGAAGACCACTTAACGTTAAGGCACGCTCGACCGCCCAGAACTCAGTCTTCACCCTAGGGGCGAGAAAAATTCCGCACCCGATTGCGGCGATGAAAAGCCCTATACTTAAACTTTCCCAAAGAATGATCTCGTCGGTCAGGAACACCAAAGTTTTGGCAAGAACCAGTTCATAGGCCATGCTGCAAAAAGACACAGCCATGGCCAAGCCATAAACCGAGGCTTTCGATCTAGCCAAACAGAAACTCCACGAGAAGGTGGCGTAGCTCTTGTTCACCAAGAACGAAAGCCAGGGATAAGAGGCACGCTCCCCCGAAGAAGCAATAACGTGAAACGGTCGCATACGCACGGAAGCGTCTCAGGACGAGAAAAGCAGCGACCGCATTCAGACCACCCGTCAACGCAGCCCCTGCAACGATGCCGAGTCGATCATAGATAAAAAGGGGAAAGGCGATAGCACCGAGAAAGGTTCCCAAGTAGTCGATACCAAGGATACGGTGAGCCGCCTTTTCCCCCCCATCGTTTCGGGCTAAGTCCATGAGGATAGGAAGTTCCGCACCGCTAAGTAAACCTATAATAAGGATAACGGAGTGCATTAAAATCCAGCTGGGTAACCAAAGTAACCAAGAACTGTGAGCCACTCCCAATTTTAAAAAACCCAGCCGCAGAGCCTGATCAGCCCCTAAAACAATAAAGGGTAGCAAAATACCCAATCCCGTCAGAGCCGCTTCAATTTGCAAAAATAAAGAGAGAGAGTGTTCTTTTCCGCGGTAAGCAAAGACTAGAGCGCCCATACCCAGCGAGAAGAGGTAAAGACCAATGGTGAGGGAGTAGCGAACCACGGTATTTCCCCAGACTATTGCCAGGCACTGGGCTAGAAGGAGTTCGTAAACTATGCTACAAAACGCTACGAGAATAGTTACCAAAGCCATCGTGAAACTCTGCATCGCCATTGAAGTTTTTGAAAAGGGGCTTGGGGAAAGAACTTTTTTCAAAAAGGTTTTCCCCAAATTGATTATCTTGAATACTATACCTCCTTGCGACAGGCGGGTATTAAGGAATAAAAATGCGAAAAATCGGCTCAACACAGATTGCAGACTCCGCAAAAATCTTGCGTTGGTATCTTATTAACGAAGGTATTGATACGAAGGTAGATGAGTTGGAGGAAAATGACTGCGAAATCTGGGTCATTCATGACAAGGACGTGTTTCGTGCCCGTGCTTTGATGGAAAAATTCCAGAATGCGGAGAATATCGAAGTCTATGAGGAAAAGGCGACTGTTGGAAAGAAACGTTGGGAAAAACGAGTCACCGAGCTTCTTAAAAAAAGGCCAATCATGGTCAACGCCCGGACTCAAATCTTCCGCAGGACAGTGGACTCAGGGTCTTTTTTGGCAACCTACGCATTTATGGCTGTCTCTATTCTGTTTTTCCTCTTCCAATTTGTGGACCGTGATAGGTGGTTGTACCGCATCTTCATGATTTCAGAAGATGTCTACCTTAGCGCCTTAGGGATTTCAGCATTTCGCGAGATATTGAGCGGAGAGGTCTGGCGTTTGATGACTCCCATTTTTATTCACACAGACTTTTTTCATATCCTTTTTAATATGTATTGGCTTTCGCTCTTCGGAAAAAAAATTG
The DNA here is from genome assembly GCA_016186945.1 of Deltaproteobacteria bacterium. Taxonomy (GTDB): domain Bacteria; phylum Bdellovibrionota_B; class Oligoflexia; order Oligoflexales; family Bog-1112; genus BOG-1112. The sequence continues at coordinate 28,049 of JACPKR010000050.1, forward strand.
AAAGTCAGGCGGGCCCTTGGTTTCTGAGTTTCCTCGTATTGGCGATCGCTGTTCCTTCAAACTTAGCTTTTTATGTTGTTTCAGGGCCTCTCTTTGGGGGAATGTCAGGGGTTGTTTATGGTCTCTTTTTTTTCATGTGGGTCTACGACAGGTATAAACCTGGTTCTCGTTATTTTCTGGATTACCATTTGTTTCAGTTTTTTGTTGGGTTCTACGTCATATCCTGGATTTTAAGCGTCTTTGGCTTCCGCATTGCCAATACCGTCCATGGCATAGGCGCACTCATGGGGGCGGTTGTAGGATACCTGGCTTCGGGACACCACAAGGTTTTGCGCTCACACCTTCGCTTTAATAAGTCTTTTTTCTACAACATGCTCATTGGGTTTGTGCTCATACTCGGGGGTATCTTGACAGATGTTTTTACGAAGTGACACCGAGGGAAAAACACTCCAAGGTTTCCAGGCACCATCTTGTTTCCCTCAGCCATTCGCTTTTGGAAAGTGTGAGACAATTTCCTGACAGCGAAAGTCGACCGTCGTGCAAGGCTTCTGCCACGATTCCTCTGGGGCTAAATACAAAGCCCCGTTTTTTAGCTTCATTCAGGTCAAGTCCGGCCTGGTATCGAAGCCCACAACCGACGTATTCTCGAAGCCAATCTATGGGGACTCTTTCCTCTGGAAGAATCGACATCGGGTCAAGGTGTGTGAAAGAACGCTCGTTTCTTCCGTAACTGTATCGCAGTCCTACAGAATCGTCAGGAAGGTAACCGCAAGCCCCGGCGCCAATTCCGACATAAGGATCATTCTGCCAATATTTAATGTTATGCAGGCATTCTTTCCCGGGACGAGCCCAGTTCGAACATTCGTAATGGGAAAACCCGCTCGCATCCAAAATTTCACAAGCCTCCTGATAGAAGGCCACCTGGGTTTCTTCACTCAAAGCGTCTATTTGTCCCCGTCGAAAGGAACGACCTAGAGGGGTTTTTTCCTCGAACATGAGACAGTAGAGGCTGAGGTGAGAGAGAGGGAATTGAAGTGCTTGAGCAAGATCCTTCTGCCAGTCTTCCACTGTTTGTCCAGGCCATCCGTAAATCAAGTCGATGCTGACATTGTCAAACACGGCGCAGGCATCTTTCAGAGCTTCCAAGACGGCCTTAACTTCGATTTGCCGGGTAAGAAGGCGCAGACCGCTCTCTTGAAAACTTTGTACACCGATGGATAAGCGATTGAAACCCAATGCCTTCCAAGACTTGAGATGGGCTGGGGTTATGTTTTCAGGGTTGGCTTCCAGACTGATCTCGTCCGCCCTCACCCCGAACCCGCTCAGGAGTTCAAAAAGTGGCCCGAACTCGCTTGTTAAAAGGCCGGGAGTTCCGCCACCAACAAAGACAGTGTCAAACGTCAGCCCTCGCTCCTGGCTAAGAACGAGCCAGGCATCAAGATGGCGCCTAAGGGAGGAAAGGTAATCTTCCAAAAGCCGTCGATCCCAATTGGCTGTTTTTGGAAAGTCGCAGTAATGGCACATGAAACGGCAAAAAGGAATGTGAAGGTATAAGCCTGCGTTTTTTTTACTGATAATCGCCTCTATCGGGGGATGCAAAAAGGGAGAGGGGGGCTTGGGGGGGCGAGTGAAGCGTCGCCTCCCCCGGATTTCTTGGAGGAACCAGCTGCGCAGTTTCCTCCAAACCACCTCCTTGCCACAAGCGAGATCCTATTATAGGCTTTTGGACACTATGAATGAATCTTCCTTTTCACTATCGAATCTGAGTTACTACGGTACTGGTGGTAGCTGTTCCTATTTTTACGAACCTTCGTCAAGCAAGGAATTGCAGGGGAGTCTCCAGGAAATACGGGACAAAAAGCTCCCCGTCTACCTTTTAGGAGGGGGGTCAAACTCGCTACTTATGGACGAGCCTTGGGAGGGGGCAGTCATAAGTTTCCGAAGGATGACTCTTCTTGAAAAGATTGGCGATTTTCTTCATTGCGGTGCGGGAGTGAGTAACACCTTTCTCTCGATGTTTGCCTACCAACACAGCCTCGAAGGCGTCGCCTGGATGTATCGCTTACCCGGTCAGGTGGGGGGAACGGTCCGCATGAACGCGCGCTGCTATGGTGGTGAAATTAGCCAAGTGGTGCATGAAGTCCACTATGTCAGTCTGTCCGGCGTGTGTGACGTTATGAAAAAAATAAGGGGGTACCCATTTCTCGGATATAAGGACACTCTCTTCATGAAGGCTCCCCATCTATTGATCGCGGGCGTATCTTTTAAGCTGAAGTCTGGGGACAGAGCAACCATTGCTGCAAAAATGGATTTCTGTGAAAAAGATCGCGAGTCGAAAGGCCAGTTTTTATACCCCTCATGCGGTTGTGTGTTTAAAAACGACTACAGCACAGATGTCTCCGTCCCCAGTGGTTTACTTTTGGAAATCGCTGGAGCCAAAGGTTTGAGGGAAGGCGGAGCAGAAGTAAGCGGTCAGCACGCCAATTTTATCTATAACAAAAACAAAGCTACGAGTCGTGATATCCTGCAACTCTCGCTTCGTATGCGGGAACTCGTCTGGCAAACATTCGGTGTGTGGTTGGAGTACGAAATGGAAATCCTGGGGAAGATCCCCTCGGACCTTCTCCCCCGTCTCACCGAAAAAAGATTCCCCATCCTTCAGAAACAGAATCTTTCCGACGCAAGAGCTTTGTTTTCCAAGCCACACCGAAATTCAGAAGTTCAGACCTGATTGAACAGCTGCTCGACGAAAAATTCGTGGAGAATTTTTCTAGACCTCCTCAGTGGTCCAGACCTCGGCCTTTAGGCCGAAAAAGCGCGTCAGCCATTGCGAAGCTATGGCTCGATACGCGTTCGCTAGGGGGAGGTCCAAGCCTCCTCCTAGCAAGTAGCATGCGAAGCATGCTTCCTTAATCGGCTGGCTTGTTCTGGGATTTCCCCACATAACTCCAGAGAGTTCCTTGGTGGGTCAGAAGTGCTTCGCCCATTGCTGAACCTGTGATGTTAGAGACATAGCAGAGCTTGGCTACTGTTGTTTTTAGGTGTTCCAGGTGTTCCAGGTGTGACAAGGATGAAATCATTGCTTTTTTCTTGGAACACCTCGAAGTGTCTCAGGTGTGACAAGTGTGACAAATGTCCCGATTGGGTGAATGCGGTTACTCATTGAACCTTAGGTACGAGATGAGATTTTGTTACTCCTTGATAAAGCAAAACATATTTATGGGCGGCTTCTTGCAATTCTTTCGCTTTAAATGTTATGACTGCGAATCGACCTCGAATATTAAAATCACCTCTTAACTTGGCTTTCCTGCAAAATGCATCTACAGCTTGTCGCGAGACTTTAAAGCATTCGGCGATCTCTTCTAAACTCAGCACATTTTTTTTTGGTAGATGCTTGCCAGCCGCTAGCTCGTACATCCATGAAGCTGGTGGTCTCCCCATAATTCTCTTTCTCGCCATGTTTCACCCACACTCAAATTGTTGACTTAAGTAAAAGTATACATCTATTCTCAAGATTAGGAATTTTTTACAAAGAAATATGTAGGGAGGTTTTATAGAAAGAACTCTAAGGGATCTTTATTGAAAAATTGAGTTAGAGAAGAAGGTCCCACTTACTCGGGGAGTAAGTGAGAACCCATACACAAGGTTAATCCTATCTTCTCCACTACCTCGCGGTAAAGAG
>JACPKR010000047.1 GCA_016186945.1 Deltaproteobacteria bacterium
CATTGCGAGCGAAAGCGAAGCAATCCAGGCTGAAATTTGCCCACCTTGTAAGCGGCAGACAACCTGGATTGCTTCGTCGGGCTTCGCCCTTCTCGCAATGACGTTATTTTTTCTCATTCCATTCTCATATGAACATACCCTGCTCCAAGACCGCTTGTAGCAAGGAGGAGGTTTGGAGGAAACTGCGCAGCTGGTTTCTCCAAGAAATTCCTTGCGGGGCGGCCTAGGCAGCATTTCGGTTCGTCAACTCCATGTCAAGGATGGTCTTAATCAGGGCTTGGCGTGTAACTCCGATGCGTTTCGCTTCTCGGTCTAGCGCTTCTATCATCCAGATAGGAAAACCGACATTGACTTTTTTAACTGCTGTTTTAAAAATAGTTTCGGTTCCCTTCTTCTTGTATCGCATGATATCCTCGCCAGCATCGAAACGCATATCTAGTTCTTTATTCGAAATATTTGCCATAGTAGGACTTCTCCTTCGGACGTGATTTTCTTACCGAGATGATTCTAATTTTGCCTTTGCGTTGAGTGTATATGCAAGGAGGTGATCCTAGCAAGGAGGTGGTTTGGAGGAAACTGCGCAGCTGGTTCCTCCAAGACTGCTTGCAGCAAGGAGGAGGTTCCTCCAAGAACGCTTGCAGCAAGGAGGTGGTTTGGAGGAAACTGCGCAGCTGGTTCCTCCAATTAAAACCCTTCCTTGCCAACTTGCATAGCCGTTCGGTCAATGAGTGTCCGGAATCCGTCGGAAACCTGATGATAGTCGATGAGATCAACCTTGTACGGCAAGTCACACTCTTCTAACTGTCCCCTTAAATCTGCAAGCAGGCTGCGAGGAAGAGCTTGCGCACCCTTGAGACAAATGTCGATATCGGAAAAAGGCTTGTGGGTTCCCTTTGTTCGAGAACCAAAAACCAGGACCTCGAAAGGTCCCCGGAGGATCGACGTAAGGATCTCCCTGTCTTCCTTTGTTAAACCAAGGTCGTTCATAAGTTTCGTATGGCCGCAATGAATTGAGTCATCGCGTTAAGAAAGTTCGGGAGGACGCGGAAAATTGCTTCCGCTGTAGCTTCGTTGTATGTGTGAACGGTCTCGTTTCGGCTGTCAAGAAACTCAAACCAAAGCTTGGGGTCATCCACCAACCCTTCTCGTGCAGCTTCACGAAATACTTCTCGTGGAGAATTCACACGAATCCCGCGATAATCAAGAATTCGTTTCATAGTTTTCCAACTCAGCTCGAAACAAAATTCAAAACGCTGAATAGCAGCATCGCGTGTGTACAAATCCGTTGGCTGTTTCAAAACATCGTCTAACGCGGTCCTTGCTCGTAACAGTGGTGTGATGACCAAATGTCCAAGAATGATAACGTCTTCGCCCATGACAGCACCCGTAGCTCATGAAATCAAATCCCGCTCTTCCTATAGTATTCAAAATAATCAATTTGGGGAAAAACTTTTTGAAAGAGGTGTGGAGGAAACTGCGCCCCCTCCGCCCCCCCTCAGCAAGGAGGTGGTTTGGAGGAACCGGTCGCGCAGTTTCCTCCACACCACCTCCTTGCGACATTTGGGCGGGTTAGTTCGGAGTCACATTCCGAGAGAAAAGTTTTCTAGAATCGTCTCTGGAGTGAGAACAGTTATAGGGGAGCCTTTGAAATCTCGCGCATTCCGCGTTGCGATACTTGTATATCCCGCCCGCAACGCACTAGCCACCACACATCTCCATCGTTCTCCTCTGCGTTCTCTCAGCTTTGCAACGTCTTCATCCGTCAACTTATCGAGGTGACGTTTATTCCGCTGATGAAATTTGTCGAGCCATGAGTCCCCCAACTCCTTTTCCTGGAGAGTCATGAGCCACTGCTCGAACATTTGAGAAATCGACAGGTTTCTTTGCAGGCTGATTTTTCTTGCGACGTCAAGAAGCTCAGGAGAGACAGTAAGATTGAGTTTCCTTTTCATGCGCATCCTCCTTTCAAAGATAAGGATACGCCTGACCTTTTTTTATGGCAAGACTGCGTAGGTGGCCTTTCTTGACTTTTGAAAGGAAGATTTTGCCAGCTGCGCAGTTTCCTCCCAACCACCTCCTTGCTGGGGGGATTTCAGTTATAGATGGATTGCACGAAGATGTTTTTGTCGAGAGGGTAGCTATCTTTCCCCGGGTGGATGATCCAGACGGCTTCCAATTTCAGGTCGGCCATGGCGATACGCAGGCTTTTGGTAACTTTCGGAGCATCCACAAACTTGAATTCGGCGCCGAAATTCCGTCCTCCCTCTTTCCACAGGAGGTCAATTTCGGCTCCTCCATGGGTGGACCAAAAAAAAGCGTTCTTCAGACGGATTTTGTGAGACGACACGAATTGTGACAATGCAAAACCTTCCCAGGAGGCTCCCAGTTTTGGAGAGGACAGAAGCTGCTCCGTACTTTCTATGTCATGCAAGGCATGAAAAATGCCGGAATCTGTTAGATAGAGTTTCGGCTGCTTGACGAGTCGTTTCCCGAGATTTTCAAACCATGGTGTTAATTTAGTGATCATGAATGTTCCCTGAAGGATATCGATGTAGGATCGCACAGTCTTATCACTCATTCCAAACGACCGACTGAGTTCCGAGTAATTCAGAATCTGAGCATGGTAATGGCTTAGCATCAGCCAAAAGCGTCGAAGAGTATCCGATGGAATGCGAATCCCAAGCTGCGGGATATCTCGTTCTAAATAAGAGCTGATGAAATGTTCTCGCCAATCATGACTTGCCTGGTCTGTAGGAGCGAGGAACGAGCGGGGAAAGCCTCCCCGCAACCACAATTTTCTCCACTCCTGCTGCCCGACCTCGGCTAAATGAAACCCTTTCATCTCTACAAAGGCAATCCTTCCCGCCAAAGTTTCCGATGATTGGCGAATCAATTCTGGGGACGCACTTCCCAAAAGCAAAAATTTTCTGTTTGCTGGATGCGTTTGATCGACAAGGTAACGCAAGAGGGCAAATAGTTCCGGCCTTCTTTGTATTTCATCAATCACTATAAGCCCAGTTTGCGACTCAAGCAGCGTTTGAGCGTAGTCCATCTGGGTCCAGTCACGCGGATTTTCGAGATCAAAAAACTTGGAAAATGCCAGTTCCCTGGCTAGCGTAGATTTACCACACTGGCGGGGGCCGAGTATGGCTACGACTGGGTTTTGTGAAATTAGGGTGCGAACTCTTTCCAGAAGATCAGACCGCAGGATATGGGTCATGGGGGCGCCTCTGTTTTATCCATGAAAGTTCGGAGGCATACTCCGAGATTTCATTATAACACAAGCGACGGTTCCCCCCAGGGATTTCTTGGAGGAAACTGCGCCCCCTCAGCAAGGAGGTGGTTTGGAGGCTGCCGTTGGATCCCGCGGTCAAGCCGCGGGATGACGGTGGCTTGGTCTGTCATCCCGCGGTCAAGCCGCGGGATGACGGTGGCTTGGTCTGTCATCCCGCGGCTTGGTCTGTCATCC
>JACPKR010000049.1 GCA_016186945.1 Deltaproteobacteria bacterium
AAACAACGTTTCCATTCGTCAGCGTGAGGTTTTTGGTCACAATATTGTGAAACTGATCAGTCGCGCACGGGGGTTAGCGGGGAGAGCGTTTGAACAGGCATCGCCGAAAGTTCATTGGTTTCCTTACGATCCCGCTTCCCAGAGCTGGAAACTTTATCGTCTATCCAGTGAATAAAGTAAGGAGGTCAACGCAGGTTAGTGTGGGCTTGCTAAAATGGCGGGAGCAAATGGACGAGTTTAGAACCTGGTGCCGGGGGGTGACGCTTGTGCATATTGAAGGCGAGAACCTCGCTAAGGTCATTTAGCGAGAACTTTTTCTAGCTTGGCGATACTTTCGCGTAGCTTGATAAAGCTAAGCTTCTCAAGGTTTTTAACCTTCCATAGAATCCCTGGGAAATTCTGCACGTGCGGGTGATCGAAACTTGACCAATCGGGCCTACCCGCTTTAAAAGCGAGCAAGAAGGCGCGATCGGGATCAGTGAGGTGCTTGTGGAGTGTTGTGATCAGCTGCGCTCGTGTTGCCACCAATTCGTCGAGGCTTACACTTTTCACCGTAATGCCAGAGAATTCAGCAGCGTAAATAGCACTAAGGTCCTTTAGGTTAGGTGACAGCACCTCGCTGATTGGGCGATTGTGGCTTATCAAGTAGACCAGAAAGGCGGTCATTAATTCGCGACTGATACCTTCGTTCTCGAGCAGCACCTTAACATCAAAAAGATCGCGAGGATGCTGGCGATCAAGGGCAGCGCAAATCTTGCCCCCGTAGATATCTTCAAAACTTAAGGTTTGGGTGGTTACTGCGACGCCAAAATCTCTGCGACAGCTTTCGGATAAAGATCGAGCCACCGGCGGAAAAACCGAACCGCGCAAAATATAGTTCGGCTCAACGATAATCGTTGCCTCGCTACTCGCGACAATCAGCTTTAGCTCACTTCCCGAATTGAACGGCTTAGAAGGAGTCACCCTTATAGTTTTGAATCGGCGCGTTATTTCCTCTGCGGCATTTTTAAGAATAGCGTTGATGGTCGTATAGGACTCTGTACGGGGTTCAATCGATAAATAGGTGAGATCGATATCGACCGAAAGTCTGGGCATATCACGGATAAAAAGATTGATTGCCGTGCCCCCTTTGAGGGCAAAGCGGGGATCACTGGTAACGAAAGGCAGTACCTCAAGAAGTAGCTGCACCTGCTGTTGGAATCTTTGTCGATTGGGGGCTTTAGACATCAGATGTCTCGTCGGTTTTTGGCACCGTGATTAAATAGCGGCTATCGAGCTTGCCGCCCTTGACCACCTCACGCTTCCCCTTCCCTAGGTTAATCTTTGACTCGTCGATATCCTTCTGCCAGGCCGGTTTGTACTTGTTGGCAAGGTAAAGAAAAACTCGACAAACCTTGATCGAGTTGCAGTTCGTTAAGAGATGCTGAACCCTTTGGGGGTCGAGGCTAACGAGAAGTTCGAAGATTTCCTCCACCTCTTCAAAGCGGTGATGTTTTCCGATAAGGTGTATCATCTCCAGTATTGCTCGCTCACGGCTTGCAACGTGCAAAGGGAAGCCTTGGAACTCCATTGACAGTAGTGAAGGATCCTCGGGAGGCAGAGAAAACAGCTTTGCTTGGGTGTAGTGCCAGTCGAAGTCCCAGGAAAAATTTACAAACCAACGTGGTAACGCGAGTTTTTTATCAGCAAACAGCCAAACCTGATGGCGACCGATTTCTAAATAGTGAGTAAATCCATGCAACGCCAAAGCTCTTCTACCGCTTATATGCAGAGGCAGTCCGAGCTGCGATTGCAAAGCAGCGCATACTCCCCACCAATGGGAGCTGTCCCCTTGCTTGCAATACGCCCCATCTCCTATCGCAGTGAGCACCCCGCTTGTGCGCAGATAATGAGCCGCCTTTGGCGGGATATCGGCCTTGGACAGCAGAGGGGTAGTGAGAATCATTCCCGGCTGCCATAGCGACATCAGACGGTTAAGCCAGGAGTTTGCAGGATCTATTTGGTTTGATTTATTCTTCATAAATCTTATTATACGGTATTATTAAAGAAAATGTCAAACTATAGGTTTGAAAAATTCTTTATAAATCTAATTAGGTTGGATTTATAGAGTTTTTTATAAACTATCCAAGGTTTATAAACGAGAATATCTGTCTTTTCAAGTAACCCGTAAGGCATTTGGGGCAAGGAGGTGGTTTGGAGGAAACTGCGCAGCTGGTTCCTCCAAGAAATCCCTTGGGGGAGCGACGGTTCCCTCGCCCCCCCAAACCCCCCTCTCCCTATTTGCCCCAAGTGGCTTACGCATTACGTCTTTTCATGTGGCTGGCGTTGCCTTGGACATTTTAACAGAGCAAGAGCATATCAGGGATCCAAAGGCATTCAAGGATTTTCGATACTGTTCGACACTAAACGGAAGAAGTATCAAGTATAAATACAAAAAGCCCTTCTCGTTTTTCGAAAAGAGCTTTGAAAGTGAAAAATGGCGGAGAGAGTGGGATTCGAACCCACGGACCAGTTACCCAGTCGCATCCTTAGCAAGGATGTGCTTTCGACCACTCAGCCATCTCTCCTGGTCGTTTTTGAATCTTGCTCTGGCGGAGAGAGAGGGATTCGAACCCCCGGTAGGTTTCCCCACAACGGTTTTCAAGACCGCCGCCTTAAACCACTCGGCCATCTCTCCATTTTGTCAGTAACAAATCCTGGGGATGCTAAAGACTAAGGGATTTGAAGTCAAGAAAATGTTAGCTAGCTAGGTAATGCGTAAGCCACTTGGGGGAGCGACGGTTCCCTCGCCCCCCCAAACCCCCCTCTCCCTATTCCCCTTCGGGTTGAGGAAGGTTAAGAAGAAGAGCCAAGTTCCCTATAATTCTTTTGACCTCGTTGGTTTTGTCTCCGGCAGGGAGCCAGACAGGTTGATAGTTGCGCTGACTGCCTTGGGAAAGAGACTCCACATTATTGTGAACGGTCAAAACGGTTTCATACGGGGATAGGCTGCGGAGGCGCACTGACAATTTATTGCGAAAGACATCTTTTCCCAAGTAGTAACTATCCCATTCCGTTGTGATAAGTCCTGTTTCTTTGTTTGTTAGGTTAATGTTGTAACTTTGCACGAGAATGTCAACTGTGGCATCCCAGACATGGAGTGCCTCTGCCGGAATTTTGTAAGACGATGGGCCCGTTTCTTGAATAGAAAGACTAGCGGTAGGTACTGTTTGCGGTGCTAACGTTGCACCTTCGGTCCTGTATTTTTCCAAGCGATCGTAAGGAATGCAAGAACTGAGGAGCATGACAGTTCCCAGGAGGCTGATGTTTCGGTGCATATCAGGTGCTTTATCAAGTTGTTTACTACTTTAAAGTATAGCGGTGGGGTGGAGGCGCAGCAAGTGTTCTCACGCCAGCAAGTCTTTGATAAGTTCCCGTTCTTGGAGAAGTTCATCGGTTGAAGTTTTGATCTTCTCCTTAGCAAACTGTGAAAGTTTGAAAGTCTGATCGATTTCGTAGGTTCCATTTTCCTTAGTTCTCACGGGGAATGAGAAGACGATTCCCTTTGGAATTCCATAGGAGGATCCGTCGGAGGGGACAGCGCATGAAAAGAGGGAGCCTGGTTTGAGCAGATTCGTGACATGATCTATGCAGGAAGAGGCTGCCGACGCTGCTGAGGATTTTCCACGGGCTTTGATAATTTCAGCACCACGTTGTTGCACGGTTTTTAGAAAATCTGTTCGCAGCCAATTTTCATCCTTTATTAGCTCAGCGACGGCTTTCCCCTTAATCCGTGCGTTTTCGAAATCTGCGAACATGGTTGAGCTATGATTTCCCCAGACGATGAGCTTGTCAACGTCCTCGACAGGAACTTTAGCTTTTAGGGAGAGGAGGGCACGGCCGCGGTTTTCATCAAGTGCGGTCATAGCTGAGAATCTGTTTGCTGGAATTTCCTGGCAGTTATGCAGCGCAATGAGTGCGTTCGTATTGCATGGGTTTCCGACGACCACTATGCGTACGTCGGATGCAGCTTTGTTTAGGGCACGTCCTTGATCTACGAAGATGGGGCCATTTTCTCGTATGAGGTCACTACGTTCCATGCCTGGCCCTCGGGGCGTGGCACCGACGAGCAATGCCCAATGGGCACCTGCGAACGCTTTTGTGGCATCGTCGTAGCAGTTGACGCTTGCCATGTTTTTGTAGGCGCAATCTTGGAGTTCCATGGCCACGCCCTCAGCGGCTTTGACGACTGCAGGAATTTCCAATAAGTTAAGGTTAACTTTCGTGCCTTTTCCAAAAACTTCACCAGAAGCAATGCGGAAAAGAATACTGTAACCGATTTGTCCAGCTGCGCCCGTAACGGCTACACGAATGGTATTGGTCATAATCCCCTCTCTGGTACTTGGTAGATAAAAAGGTTCTTTGCTGCCACCTATAGTATTTGGGAAAAAGAATTTGTGGAGAGGACCTTTTTTGAAAAAAAGTTCCCCTCCACACCTCCCCCCAAAAAACTTTAGATATTGAAGTTTTTGAAAAGGGGCTTGGGGAAATAACTTTTTTCAAAAAGTTTTTCCCAAAATTGATTATCCTGAATACTATAGCCCGTCAGAAAGGAATTATCATAGCACAACAAAATGATTGCACAGGCGCCAATTTAACGGCAAGACTATGCAGCATAAATGTTGAGAACTTTTGCAATGAGTCAAAATGGTAGAAATTCGCTCCACTGACGATGGTTTGCTGCTCAATGGTTCAATCCTTTGTCTGGACTCTTACCACAGCAAACATATTTCCTTCCTTTCTTCAGCTCTCTATCCATTTCAGAACATCGACGCTTCTATCATTACAACTGAAGAGACCCAGCGAATTTTACAGACGTTTCGTCGAAGACCGAAAGCGTTAATTTGCCAATATAACAGACCATTTTCGCTGGGCAAGTTGCATTTGGAGTTGTTGCCGTCGGGTGGCGTTTTGGGGGGGGCTTCGTTGTATGTGGAGACAGGCGATAGCAATTTTATCTACGCACCGATGTTACAGACGAGAATGGTACCAGGCCTACCTTCGATACAGTTAAAGCCAGCGAAGATTATGGTTATGAATGCTCCGTACCCGCCAGATATGTTAGAAGCGGGGCGACGTGAGGCGGAGGTGAGCCGTTTTTTAGAGCGAATTAAAAAAGACTATCGTAGTGGCAAGCGTCTGACGGTTCTATGCCATCCTGTCTCCACGGCCCAGGAAATAACGCAAATAGTTGCCGATGAAGGGATTCCTGTCGTCGTCCATCCCTCTATTTACCAGGTCAATAAAATCTATGAGGCTTGTGGAGTCAAACTCGGTCCTTACTCTCGCTTCGGGCGGAGGTCTAACGAAGAGGCTGTTATTATTTTGCCCCATTCTCGTTATCTTCGCGTTCTACCGAAAATGTTGCGAGGGGGGCGGGTGGTTTATATGGTGCAGAACCATCTGGAAACACGCCTTCCTCGCTATTATACGAATATCGAGGACAAATTTTTCTTCAGTCAAAAAGCTAGCTTTATCGACATACAGCGGGCCATTCGTGATGATGTGAAGCCAAAGGTTATCCTTGTCTTTGGTCCTTATACAAAACAGATCGTAGACAGCTTAGATTCTCGCCAGTTTCCAGTCCGGCCATTGTTTCAGAATAACCAGCCTGTTTTGTTCTAATGCAGCCTTAATATGCGAATTTTTTGGGTTTAAGCGGCGGGGGGATGGCGTTGACATTGCCTCTTTCTTCCATTATTTTCGTATGTCTCTTTCTTAGGGAAGCACCCGTAGCTCAGTTGGATAGAGCATCAGACTACGAATCTGGAGGTCGGGCGTTCGAATCGCTCCGGGTGCGCCACTTTTTAAGGGGGATTCTATGAAGATCATTATTGCCGTCGATGGGTCACAACACAGCCTTGATGCATGCAAGCTTGTTTCCCACATGCCTCTGACCCATAAAAGTATTGTCACCCTGGTAGGGGTCGCGCAGGTTATTGAATATCCGGCGACCGTCAAAGGTAGTGCAAGGGAGGCAATCGACGAATTTAACGAAGAGGTTCTCAAGAATACCCAAAAATTGGTCAAGGAGGCGCAAAGCTTCCTAAAAAAAGAAGGTCTCGCTGCGGAAGCAAAAATTTTGCGCGGTTATCCTGTGAAAGAGCTTTGCAGATTTGCTGAAACCGAGAAAGCAGACCTGATCGCTATTGGTTCCCGCGGCTTAAACCCCATCAAACGCCAATTCCTGGGAAGTGTCTCAGACGGAATCATCCGCCATGCCCCCTGTTCCGTGTTGCTGTTTCGTCCTTACAAGAATCGTTCCCTTTACGATCGCAAGCCTGAGGAAAAACTTGATATTGTCATCGGATACGACGACAGCATTTCCTCAAAAGAAGCTTGTGCGTTCGTCAAAAAGCTTGACTTCAAAGCCATTAAAAAAATTGATCTCCTTACCGCTCTGCAGCTCAATTTTTACTACGGTATGAGCTACACCCTTACAGCGTTGGAATATTGGCCCAAGCAAAAAGCCAGCATTGAGGAGAGCCTCCTTGCTATGAAGCAGAGTTTTGAAAAACTTGAGGATGCGCCTGAGGTGAATTTTGAGGTTATTGGTGAAGCGAAGGATGCGGCTCATGAATTGAACGATTACGCCCTCAAACACCATAAAGATCTCATCGTGGTAGGCACGAAGGGAAAAGGTGCTTTCGACAGGCTTGTGTTAGGGAGTGTTTCCACCAAACTTGCTCATAATGCTGAGGTGCCCTTACTCATCGTTCGTGGTTAGGAATTTTTTGTGAAAAAACAGCACCCTAGCTGTCCCCACTTTTTTTTGATTCAAGAACTTTGTCATTTCGCCGAACCTTCAGACAAATGGCACGAAAGGTTTACCGGCGATGATTACTAATTGGCTTAACGTATTCATTTTCGCAGTGTCTCTGGGACTGGTCGGTGCTTGCACTGGTGGTTCTGGGGAAGAAGATAAAATGGTTGAAGTGGTTGAGGGTGAGGAAAACTTCATTCCTCAGGAGTTCGCAGAGGAAGTGGCTCCAGAAGAAGCTCCGGTGCAGGAAGTAGAGCCGGTAGAGGAAGCTCCGGTCGTTCATCAGGAAGTTCTGGAAGCAGGGCCTGCTAAAGAAGGCGTGGCGGTGGGTTCTTTCGAATATGTTGTTGTGCGAGGTGATACGCTCTCAAAGATAGCTCAGCGAGTTTTTGGCGACATGTACCGATGGAACGAAATTGCTGCAAGTAATCCGAGTGTGAAAGACCCCAATATGATTTTTCCGGGTGACGTTATACAAGTCAAGACTGTGGACGTGAACAGTCAGGAGTTTGCCGCAGCGTACCGTACGATGCGGGAGACGACCTCTAAGGCATTGACTGTAAAGGAAGGCGATACTCTTTCCAGCCTTGCTGAGCAGACCCTGGGGACACCTGACAATTGGCGCGTTATTTGGGCCTTGAACAAAACTGTTCTTGGCAGTCCTCATAAGATTAAGGGTGGGATGAAGTTACGGGTTAGCACCGGGATGCCGAAATTCCGCCCTTACCGAGCTTCCTCTGTACACAAGAATATATAGTCGCGAGTTGAGAGGTCATTGCTCTTACGGAGTTCCAAAATGTGTGTGGGGCGAATCCTTGCTTCTGTCTTTTCCACTTTTTCCGGCCATTCGACAAACAATCCATCAAAATCGTAGTCGTCGAGGATGTTCAGGGCAAGTGGGAGGTTCGCATCAGCTCTGTAGAAGTCCAGGTGGCCGAATCGTTTCCCGTTCACCTCGTAGTCGTTGAGGTAGGTGAAGGTTGGGGACGTAACGGGAACGGAAGGCGGGTATCCAAGAGCACGCAGGATTTCTCTGGTCATAAAGGTTTTACCTGAGCCAATTTCGCCTATTAGCCACAGGCAGAACCACTCCCTACTGCCTAATTCTTTGGCAATATTTTGAGCGATAAGCTTGGTGTCCCTGATGGGCACGTCTGACGTTTTGAGCAAGGTCCGCATGGTGTGGGAGACTAGCATTCTTTAGAGTCTGGCGTTTAGGTGCTTTTCAATACTGAGGAGGGCGGTTTCTGCCAGTTCATCAACAAGGGTGCTTATGTGTTCCTGAATTTCACCTTCGACCATGATACGTGCTTTGAGTTCAGTTCCTGAATAGCGGAACAGTACCCTGCCTTCGTTCCCAAGTTTCTCCTGAACGAGGTGGATATGTCGCGACAGGTCGGGGAGCTCATTCAATGGCACCCTCCGAGGAACGTCGATATTTTTGAGGGCTTGGGGGCATTTGACCATGACTTTTTTAAGTTGATGGACTGTTTTCCCCTGTACGAGGACAAGTTCCAGAAGCCGAAGAGCGGCCAAAATCCCATCTCCGGTTGTAGCAATATCTCCGAAAATAAGGTGGCCAGACTGTTCTCCTCCCAAGCTGTATTGTTTGCTCCGCATCATTTCGACGACGTATCGGTCTCCGATCTTCGTGCGGACCAGCGAAGCTCCCATTTTCCTAAGGGCGAGTTCAAGCCCCATATTACTCATCACTGTGGAGACGACTGTCTTGTGTCTCAGTTTATCTTTTGCCAGCATGCTTTGGGCAAAGATGGCCAGTAGCTCGTCCCCGTCGAGAAGTTCTCCCTTTTCGTCAACGACGACGACGCGGTCGGCGTCTCCGTCGAAAGCTATGCCGATGTCGGCGTTGCGGTGTGTGACAAGCTCACGCAGTTTTTGAGGATGAAGAGCACCGTAACCTTCGTTGATGTTCGTCCCATTTGGGGACGCCCCTATGACTTCAACTTCGGCTCCAAGTTCTCGGAAGACTTTGGGGGCCACCTTATACGCCGCACCGTTTGCACAGTCCAGGATGATGTGCAGACCTTCGAGGCTAAGGTTTTTGGGGAATTGCTCCTTTAGAAATACTGCGTATTGTCCAACGGCGTCATCAACGCGGGAGGTTTTTCCTATTTCATCTCCAGTCGGTAGATAGCTTGGGTCCAGGTGGGAAAAAACGAGCGATTCGATTTCATGCTCCACATCATCGGGAACTTTAAAACCGGTAGAAGAGAAAATTTTCAGCCCGTTGTCATGATAAGGGTTATGTGAAGCTGAGAGAACGATTCCTGCATTTGCCCGCATACCCCTTGTTAGGTAGGCAATTCCTGGTGTTGGCAAGGGACCAAGGAAGAGAGTGTCAACGCCCGTGCTGCAAATTCCTGATGAGAGGGCTTGTTCCAACATGTAGCCGCTGATTCTAGTATCCTTGCCGATCAGGATTTTTGGTTGCGCGTAATGTTTCTTGAAGTAAAGCCCTACAGCTTGCCCTAGGCGTAAAACCAAGTCTGGCGAGATGGGAAAAACGTTGGCTCTTCCGCGGATCCCGTCCGTACCAAAAAGTTTGTTTCCATTAGGCAGAGTGTCTATTGGCGGTGGATTCATGTCTTGCTGTTTCCTGAACCGTTACTTGGTTGTTGATCCTTATAGCTAAGGTAATGCGTAAGCCACTTGGGGCAAATAGGGAGAGGGGGGGTTGGGGGGGCGAGTGAAGCGTCGCCTCCCCCAAGGGATTTTTTGGAGGAACCAGCTGCGCAGTTTCCTCCAAACCACCTCCTTGCCCCAAGTAGCTTACGCATTACTAGCTAAGCTAGCGGGGATTGGAAGGAAAAGCTAGAAGTTCCTTTTTCTTTTGTAAATCTCAATAATTGCATGCTCAGGACTAGTCTCAATTAGAACGGTGTCGGAGGGGATCTGTGTCATGATTTTTTGCTGGTACACGCCGGGTCCCTGATCTTTGAGATTAAGGAAAGCGCGCAGGTCGTAATTACTGACTTGTGATAATACGGTGGGTGTTCCCTGGAGGACAATGGAAACAGTCGAAGGTTTTATTTTGGTCTGGTATTCCGAGTCTTCCACCTCCACGGGGACGTTTGCGAACGTTCTGTTAATCTTCTTCTCTCCGATGATAAGTGAAACACGAACCTTTTTATGGGAAGTTTGCAGCATCTCGCTAACGGTCATGATCTGCACTTCGAAACTTTTCGATTCTGACAGTTGATTGATTTCTATGGGTTCCGTAACGACCGATTCCATATTTAGAAGCTCGGATACGGGGCCTCTAACAGTGATTTTTTCAGGGTGAACGATTGTCTTTTCTATGATGAAGCCGTCTAGGGGTAGACCCATAAGGTTTTCTTTAACGGGCAGTTCTTTTTCTCCTTCCTTATCCAGAGTGCTGTTGATATAGGCGTCATGCACTGTCAGTTGAATCCGCTCATCCCATCCTTTGATGTACTGTTTATCAACGCGAACACGCATAGTTTGAGGTTTGTTGGAAAATAGTTTGATGCGCGCGACGATAGGGTCCATGGAGATCTCGTTCAAAAGGGAGCGAGTTCCCCTCAGTGTTGCATCTTTGTAGACGATACGTTCGCCCTTTACCACGAGTCCTTCCGGCGGAATCAGTTCAACCTCAATCTTTCTGTTGATTTCCATGACCTGTTCGCTTTGGACTATGTACCAAAAGGCAATCGCCAGCAGGACAGCGATGATCTTGTAGCCGAGGTTGTGGAGTAGGAGTCTTAGGATGGACGTCAAATTAGCTTCCTTTTTCTTTCGCTTTTGGGGTGGGTCCCTCGCTTACCAGGACTGATTTTACATACTGGGGTTTCCCAATGAGTTGTTTTCTCAGTGACTTTCGTAATTGTGCAGGGTCTGGGGCGACTGCGACTTTTCCCTCGATGACGAGAGAGACGGTCCCCTTTTCTTCAGAGACGAGGATCACGATCGCGTCGGTTTCCTGACTTATGCCAATCGCAGCTCGATGTCGTGTTCCCATTTCTGGTTTTAGGTTTTCTTCCCTTGTGAGGGGGAGGAAACATCCGGCAGCAGCGATGCGTCCTTGTCGTATGATAACTGCACCGTCGTGGATGGGCGAATAGGTATTGAAAATGGAGAGTATGATTTCTTTCGACATTTTCGAGTCGAGAGGGATACCTATTTCAACATAGCGTGACAGGATGATGTTGCGTTCAATCACGAGCAAGGCACCTATTTTGCGTGATGCCAGGGCGAAAGCAGCTCGGGTTAGTTCATCAAGGACGTAGTGGGAAACTATGGCCTCGGTACTGGAGAGAATCGACTTTTTACCAATCCTGCTCAAAGCGTTCCGAATATCGTCTTGAAACAGGATGATAATGATGAGCACGATGGACGAGTAGAACTTGCTCATTAGCCAATTAAATGTTGTAAGCGGAACGAATGACGAAGCTTGAAAGGCAAGGATTACAACGAGTATACCGGTAAGCATTTGGGCAGTTCGAGTTCCACGTATCAAGACGAGTACTTGATACACAATGGCGGCGATCAAAAGGATGTCGAGGACTGACCACCAATTGAACTGTGTAAAGATTTCCATGAGTCGTCAAAGTTCCACGGGTGATGATTTTGGTGGCAGGGTGTGCCATCAGGTGCTAGCTACTGCATTTTTCCCAGACTGTGCGTAATTGGTTTCTTCTGACGCTTCTTCGGCGTAAGTTTCGATATCTTTGTTCCAGTTTTTCGCGACTTCTTTTCTTTTGTTGTAGGCTTGGATTTCATCTTCGGTAACGATATTTTCACCGGCGATGATGCGTCGCATTTCTTCCGCGTTCAGTGTTTCTTTCACGAGGAGAGCTTCTGCAATAGCTACCAGTTTTTCTCTATTTCCCTTAAGGAGAGCGAGTGCTTTCTGGTAGCCTTCGTTGACAATCCTGTGAATTTCGTCGTCGATTGTCTGTGCCACCTTATCTGAGAAGGAAGCCGAGGGGTTGTAACCACGGCCGATGAAGATTTCTTCATCCTCTTTTTTCCCCACCGATAGTGGGCCAATTTTTTCGCTCATACCCCAATTACAGACCATCTTTCGGGCTATTTCTGTTGCTTTGTAGATATCGTCCCCAGCGCCGGAAGTTTTGGTGTCAAAAATGAGTTCTTCGGCAGCTCGTCCCCCCATCGCATATTGAATCAATCCTGTGGCGTATTCCCTGGTCATTGTAAATCGATCTTCTGTCGGTAGCATGACAGTAACCCCCAGTGCCCTCCCTCGGGGGATGATGGTCACTTTGTGCACGGGGTCACAGGTTTCATCAAGCAGGCCAACGAGGGCATGTCCTGCTTCGTGGTAGGCGGTATTCGTTTTTTCTTTTTCGCTCATAATCATACTTCGCCGCTCGGCACCCATGATGACTTTGTCCTTTGCTCTCTCACAGTGATTCATCGTGATTTGGTCACAGTTGTCACGTGCGGCGATCAGGGCGGCTTCGTTGATCAAGTTCTCAAGATCGGCACCTGTGAACCCTGGAGTCGCTTGCGCGATGATGGCGAGGTCAACGTTGTCTGCGAGTGGTGACTTGCGGCTGTGAACTTGCAAGATTGCTTTTCGTCCCTTGATGTCAGGCGTGGGGACGTGGACCCGACGGTCGAAGCGTCCAGGGCGTAGAAGAGCAGGATCGAGCACATCCGGGCGGTTGGTAGCGGCAATAATGATAACGCCCTCGTTTGCCTCGAAACCGTCCATTTCAACAAGAAGCTGGTTGAGTGTCTGTTCGCGTTCGTCATGTCCCCCCCCCAAACCTGCTCCGCGGTGGCGACCAACGGCGTCGATTTCGTCTATAAAGACAATGCAGGGGGAATTTTTCTTAGCCTGATCGAAAAGGTCTCTAACCCTGCTCGCTCCGACACCTACAAACATTTCCACAAAGTCGGACCCCGAAATACTGAAGAACGGTACGCCTGCTTCACCCGCGACGCCTTTTGCCAGGATGGTCTTTCCTGTTCCCGGAGGGCCAATCAAAAGGACGCCTTTTGGAATGCGTCCGCCAAGACGAGTGAATTTCTTTGGCTCTTTCAAAAACTCGATAATTTCTTGAAGTTCATATTTGGCTTCGTCAATACCCGCTATGTCTTTGAAGGTGACTCTGGGCTTGAGGTCGTTCACCAGCTTTGCCCGGCTTTTCCCGAAAGACATCGCTTTCCCACCTCCGGCCTGTATGGAGCGCATGATGATGAAAATGAACACGAGGATAATGATCATAGGGATCAGGTTGATAAGGACCGACTTGAGGAGGTTGTCAGCTTCCGGCTCCTCGAAGCTTAAGGTTATCCCATGGCTTTCAAGGTATTTCCTCGTTGCTTCGTCGTTGGGAACGTAGGTTCGAACTTTACTGCGGTCGGCACGGATCCCTGTCAGGTGGTTATCTTTGAAAATTGCCTCCACCACGCGATCGTTTTCGCTGGGAGGTTTTTCGATCAACACCTTGAATTCTGAGTACTTAAGCTCAGTAACTGCTTCGTGGTTAGAAGAAATAATGCTAGCCAAGAATCCTACCATCACGATTACGGCAATGATGAGGAAAAGGATGCGGGGTTGATTGCTTTTCGGTGATGGTGCTGCCATATGAGTTTAATGCTCCCAAGAGTTAATGTTGAATTGATGCCATCCTAGCACTTGTGAAGCCACTTGGGGCAAGGAGGTGGTTTGGAGGAAACTGCGCAGCTGGTTCCTCCAAGAGATCCCTTGGGGGAGGCGACGCTTCCCTCGCCCCCCCAAACCCCCTCTCCCTATTTGCCCCAAGTAGCTTACCCATTACTGCTCCACCATAATTTAAGTTTTTTTCCCAAATTAACAAGGTGAACTTGGCTGAACGGTCCTTTATGTTTAACCTTTTTCCCTGTAAACAGGCTGTAGATGGCCGGGAATGCCGACATGTTTTCAATTTGCAAGCCGGAGGGCGCCTGTGAGCCGGTTTGAACAGGGAAAAATGTGACCGCGCACTGAGGGCTTAAAACTGCCACCTTTTTCTCCTTCACGATAGCGGACCAATGTTGAAAGCTGCGAGGTTTGGAAGGGAGCGGGGCCTCTTTTTCAAAGTAAATCGCACCATTTTTGCTGAGGAGGGTTCCTTTATTGTGGGGGAGGGTCATTTTGAGTTGGGATGACTTATTTGCGAGAGTATGTTCGACAGTTTTTTCCAGGGTCCTATAGGAAAGCCCCCCTGTCACGTGCCCAAGGGATGTAGAGAGGATGTCGTAAGTAACGCCTGGCGGCAGTTCTTGCAAAGTTCCTTGCATGATGATGGCCTTACTGTCCAAGTTGTTTTTTTTGCCTTCTTCCCATTGGGTTCGGGAAAAATCAACGAAGTCCTGAATATTTCTCCCGCATCGTGCAATGCGAGCGCGTGCGCCTGGGTACAGTCTCTCCAGCGCAGGGAGGATTTGCTTGCGAATTACATTACGGCTGTAAATCATCTTATCATTACTGGAATCGTGTACGTGCGGTAAATTGTGCCGGGAGGCCCATACCTGCAGATCATTCTTAGCAAGGGTCAGAAAGGGGCGCCAGTAGGGGGGTGCCCAGGTCTTCATCCCCATAAGTTGTCCTGGGCCAGCGCCGCGTGCTAATCGCATGAGGATATTTTCTGCAAGGTCGTCTTCATGGTGAGCGAGTGCGATGAGGTGGCCTTTCTCAGCAAGCTCCTGGAATTTCTGGCGCCTGACGTTTCTGGCCCACGCCTGGGTGTTTCGGACGGACCTGGTTTCACGCTCCTCCGTGCTTATTTTCCGTAGAATGAAGGGAACCTTGTGTTCCTCAGCCAGTTTTTGCACAAACTTTTCGTCACGCTCACTTTCTTTTCCTCTCAACCCAAAATTGAAGTGAAGAATTGCCAAACGAAAATTATTTTCATTCTTGGTAATTCGTAAAAGAAAGTGAAAAAGGACAACGGAATCCAGCCCTCCTGAGCATGAAACCGTAAGCTGCTTAAAATGCTTGGAAATCTCAGCAAGCTGCTTGGAAACAAGGTTTTCTAATTGTGTCATTTTGCAAGGCAATTGGGTAACCCTTGATTTTTTATTAGATCGGGGTGAATTTTTTTTGTCGCAATATTTGTTCTTAAGTTTTTTGCCAAAGCTTCGATGGTGAGTTCGCAAGTTCCAGGGTGGAACTTGGCCTTCTGGGTAACCGGAGGCAGAGAAAATCCAAGGAGAGGAGGCTTCCCATGGGAATGCGAATCCGCACCAATGTCATGAGCCTTGTAGCTCAAAGACACCTGACAAACAACAGTAACAATGTGGGTGAGAGCGTTGAGAAGTTGGCCTCGGGTCAGCGCATCAACCGTTCCAAGGATGATTCCGCAGGTCTCGCGATCTCGGAAACCATGCGAGGGAGGATGCGGGGCTTGGACCAGGCCAAGCGCAATGCATCTGATGCTGTATCCATGTTGCAAGTTGCAGAGGGGGGGATGGCAGAAATGACCAACCTTCTCATCCGTATGCGCGAGCTTACGGTGCAGGCGGCAACGGATACAGTTGGTGACGCCGAGCGTGGGTTTCTAAACCGGGAGTATACGCAGCTTGCTGACGAGATTGATCGCATTGCGGCGACTACGGAGTTCAACGGGAGAAAGTTTTTCGTGTCCGAAAACTCGCTTGACAAGTACACCATCCAGGTAGGCACGAACTGGGATGAGACGGGAGTGGATACAATCGGTATCAATCTGGAAGGGCTACGGTTCAATACGGAAACGCTCGGTTTGGGAAAGGAGTCGGAAATCGGACCGCTCGAAGGAACCGAAGGTCCAATGAGAGATGAAATTGCAAACAAGCTTTCTGTAATAGACACGTCTCTGGGAATGATTGCAAAAGAGAGAGCGAATTTGGGTGCTCTGCAAAGTCGATTTGACACGACCATCAACAATCTGTCGACGTCGGTTGAAAATCTGGGTGCAGCGAAAAGTCGTATCACAGATACTGACTTTGCGGCAGAGACAGCGAACCTGGCTAAAAACCAAATCCTCTCGCAGGCGAGTCTTTCCGTTCTGGCTCAAGCGAATCAGATACCAGAGATGGCACTGACGCTTTTAAGGTAAGGAACGGTAAACGACTTTAGCATCAAGGAGGATGTATCATGGCCTTAGAAATAAAATCAAATATTTCGTCTATGCAGGCCAGCCGGCAGGTGACAAAAAGTCATGAGGAGCTTAAACATTCCATTGAACGTTTATCTTCGGGACTTCGCATCAACCGGTCAGCCGATGACGCAGCGGGTCTAGCTGTGTCAGAAAGGATTCGCGCAAGGATCCGCGGCTTGGACGTAGCGAAACGCAACGCTAGTGACGCTGTGAGCTATATTCAAACCGCAGAAGGCGGATTGAACGAAGTTGCCAACATCGTCATACGTATGCGAGAGCTTACGACTCAAGCTGCGACTGACACTCTTGGTCAACGGGAACGTTCGTTCCTGGACAGGGAGTTTCAACAACTTCGTCAGGAAGCGAAACGGATCATGGTTTCGACAGAGTTTAACGGGAAGAAAGTTCTTACTTCAGATGTTGCGGAACGGCCTATCGACATTTTTGTCGGAGCGTCGCAGAGAGGTGAGGACATTGAGGGAAACCTCCCCGACTTTGGAGACGAGGATCCGGATGTCATTCGTATTGATTTGTCAGACTTGGAGGAGCTTTCCGAGAAAATGGCATCGGTGGTTGAGGAAGACATCAGCATCCTGCCATCCAGTGCGGAAGATGGGGCACAGGACCTTGGTCCATCGGGAACGCAAGACCTGATGGCACGCCTAGACTCTGCTCTGGACACCGTCGCGTCGTATCGTTCCACGTTGGGATCCGTGCAAGCGCGCTTGGATAGTGCTGTGGCGAGTATCGACGTTTCTACGGAAAATCTTGCGGCAACAAGGAGCCGCATCGTAGATGTTGACTACGCGCAGGAGACTGCGAACTTCGCTCGTGCCCGGATTCTTACCCAGGCAGGAGTGTCGGTTCAGTCTCATGCGAACGCAATTCCTGAGCTGGTCTTGTCTCTTTTGAGGTAGCAAGGAAGCAAGTTGTAGCAAGGAGGTGGTTTGGAGGAAACTGCGCAGCTGGTTCCTCCAAGAAATTCCCCTGAGGGCTAAGCTTGCTCTTGCTGCAATTGCTGCTACACTGACTAGACGGACCTCGGCTTGGAAAACGTTCTGTGGCTTCCGATTTGGCTATGAAAACGCAAAAGACTGTCGAAGAAATTTTCTCCATCCTTGAAAAGAAAAAGGAGCTTGTCTCCAGCGCGGAAAGTTGCACGGGAGGGCTTTTGGCAACAGTCTTGACGGACGTTCCAGGAAGCTCGAACTTCTACGAAGGAGGCGTGACGGCCTATTCCAACTACGCGAAGCAGAGGCTGTTGGGAATCGACGGTACCCTGTTGTCTACAGTCGGAGCAGTGTCGCAGGAAGTCGCCGTCGCAATGGCACAGTCGGTGAGGGCCAAGCTTAACACCCGTTACGGGATTGCCATAACGGGCATAGCCGGACCGGGAGGCGGGACGAAGGAGAAGCCGGTCGGAACAGTCTGGTGGGCGATCAGTGATAAAGGAAGAACGACGAGTGAGTGCCTCGGTTTAAAAGGTGACCGTAACTCCATTCGTAAGCAGACAGTGGAAATCGTCCTAAAAAAACTTCTAAACATAGTGAAGAGTAACGTATGAAGTTTCTGGAGATGTTTCTCATTTCATTGCAAATAGGAACTTGGGGAACAGCCACTGCAGCAAAAAAGGTGAGCGTTGATCTGACGGAACTGAAGAGCATTCAGCAGAAGCTACAGGGTTATCAGGACTTGAGTCTAAAATTTGAACAGTCAGTTTTTAAACAGCTTCGCAAACGCACCACGAAAAACTCGGGGCAGGCAATTTTCAAGAAGCCTCACTATTTTCGATGGGTATTTAATGAACCAGAGCAGGAAGAGTGGCTTTTTGATGGTTGGAATCTGATCCACTATTTCCCAAAAAAAGGATACGCTCATCGCTACAAAGCCGAAGCCACAAAGGGGAGAAGTCTTCGGGAACTTGTCGACATGGTTCTCAACTTCGACAAGCTTCTGCAGAAGTACAAGGTCACAGAGGCATATAAAGAGGGAACTCGCGTGTTTTTGTCCCTCACCCCCAACGAAAAGGGTGACATAGAAAAGGTCGATCTAAACTTGGACCTGGAAAAGCGATATTTGACCGACATCACGATGCATTTCCCCGGTGGAAATCACAGTACATTTCGCTTCTCCAGTCCCCAATTTTCCGCTTTAAAACAAGAGAGTTTTACCCTTCCTGCCGCGGTAAAAATTACGGACGCTTTGTAATACTGTAAGCTCGTTAGAAGTGCCAATCTTTAATTAAAGATTTTATGAACGTCGAGGGGAAACCCTGCTTCATTAGGAGGGATTGTTTCGCAAGGGACAGGTTCTTCGGCAAAGTACTTTTTCAACCGTTCTTTGGCTCTCGATACCGCATCTGGAGATGGTGGTGGTTCATTTTCTATATAGTAACGTTTCCAAAAAATGACATTACCAACATTTTCTGGAAATCCAATAGATCCTCCAAAGGGACTACTAGGGTCCGGTTTGTTATCATAATTGTCCTTATGAATTGTTCCATCGACAACGATCAATTCCCCGTTTTTATCTGATATCAGGACGTTTCTGGAGTGTAGGTCTTCAATCCAAAGGCCCGAGTTGATCATTCTAGAAATGATTCTAGCCATATCGTACGATTGACTCCTTGCTTCAGCCCTAGCTTTTGGGTCTAAAAAGTTTATGGACAAAAAACTTCTCCTTACATTTCTTTCATCGAATGATTCTCCCTCCACCGCCTCCTTGATCAGGACATATTCTTTTGTATTTCCTCTGTCGATAAACCCAAGCCCAGCCTTAGTTGTAGGAATTCCCAGGATCATCAATGTGCTATGTAAGATCAAGTCATCGTAATAACCCCGTTGTTCAGAACTTCGCATAAACTTGATGACTAATGAGTGAGGGTAGGGTGTTTCCTTGCTTGTTTGTAGAAGGTAAACGATACCTTCCCCGCCTTCTCCTAACTTTTCCCCCAATAAATAATCTCTCCCTGCTACCTTGTAAATAGTACTCTCTTTAATTTTTGTTTCTGCTATTTCCGAGCAAGTACCCCACAAAGGATCAGTGGCAGGCAAAGGTTTTAACTCCACGAAGCTTAACCGCGATGTTGGCCGATCTTTGCACGAAGCAAAAGAAATTAATATTAGCAAAAAATGAAATCGTCTCATCTATTAATCCAGCTCATAATTGAACGTAACTTTAGGAATATGGGGAAATACATAGCCGGCTCGTTCACGAGGATATAGAGTCAAAGCACCTCCCAGAAATTCGAGGCTCATGTTCAAATCATTGTGAAACTGCCATGTCGTCATTGCTGAGAGTATGAGGCCACTTTTGTCCCCTGATATCGCAGGATCGTAGTGATACCCAGCTGCTACCTTTAATAGAAACGATTCTGATAATGAAAATTTAGTTCCCGCAAGAATGTTGAAAAAATCACCGACTAAAGGGAGTGCTTCTTGCTCTATAAGTGCAAAATACTGCCTATCCATCCTCACAACGCCAAGTTCGAATCCGACTCCAATGATCCCCAATCGACCCTGAATGTAATTAATCCGCGTGGTGTGATTTTCATTCATAGGCACTTTTCTTTTCGTCTTTGCATCTGCCAACAAAATCGAGTTTGGCGAAAAGAAGAAAAAAGTTGTCATAACGACACAAACCTGGAGATACCTCCTACTCAAATGCAACCCCCACCCCCCCCCAAAAAAAACTTTAAATATTGAAGTTTTTAAAAAGGGGCTTGGGGAAAGAACTTTTTCCAAAAAGTTTTTCCCCAAATTGATTATCTTGAATACTATAGCTGCGCAGTTTCCTCCAAACCACCTTCTTGCAGAGGGGGGGCGACGGGACCCTGATTCGGGGTTAGGCCACCTTAAAATTACAAAATTCAAGAGATACTCCCTTTGCAATTTCCTTTTGGGCCATATCGAAGGCAATTTGAGCTATTTTGGACTCAACGGAACTTTCCCCACACTGAACGCAGACTAATGCAGGAACGTTTTCAATAACGATAACGCTTCGTTCCCTCCTAAAAACCAAATCGGTCACCCCAACGGACATCATAGCTTTACATGCTGGACAGTTCATTTTTTCTTTCTCTTTCGAAAGTGCTTATCCCACACCTGTGGGTTTGGTTCGTAGACTGTAATCACATGGACTACAGCCCCATCTTGAGACATTCTTTCCAAACAATGCTTCGTGAAAAAAAAACGCACGAGCCATTTCCTCTACAGTATGATTGCCTTAGTTTAGCAAAGTTGGGCGATAGAAAACAACAAGACACCCGCCTTCTTTTCTCTATTGGGGGAACCAGCTGCGTAGTTTCCTCCATTGCTAGTCCTGCTATGGCGCCCCAATTGTCTGCGATCTTTCTTTTTAGGTACTCTGCTTCGTCTGGGTCACTCTCGGACGACTTCGTACCTGAACTGTATGTTACGACGGTATGATGCTCACCCTGTGGTCCTTGGAGTTCATGACTGCGGCTTTGCCCGTGATCCGGGGCTTTTGTCCTTGCCCCAAGCTCCTTGCCTCAAGTGGCTTTGCTCAAGGTCAGTTCCTGCACTGGATGGATTCGAGATATCCATAGGCACGTCCTTGTTTTGTCACATAACGGCCATTGACGTCGAGTTTGACGCTTTTTGCAAATGGATTTAGGGACTTTGCCGGTTGGGCGTTTGAATAAGTATTATAGCCGTATAGCTTGCAGACGCCAGAAAGGTCACTGTCCGCACTAATCGTATACGTAGTCTGATGCCAATCAAATGCTGGTGCCCTTATAAGGACGATTTCTTCCTGTCCTAGGCCTCTCCAAAGGGTTTCCTTTGTTCTGTATCGGGAGCTTATAGGTGTTCCCAATCCCTGAATTCGGCAGTCGAAACGGGTGACGATTGCAACGTAGTTCGCATCAGGATTGTTGTACGCGACCGCCTCAATTTGATCAAAGGCGCCACCTTTTATCACAACGTAAGGGTAATTGCTACCCTCCCATAGCACTTTCTCAGGTTTGGGAGTCAAAGCCCGTGGGGAATTCAAGAAAAAATGGCAAAGATGATCCTGGCTTCCCTGAGTGCGGGCAACAGGTATATTTTTCACTCCTGGGTTCACGAACGTTAGTGTGCCGTCGTCGTTCATGTACCAAGTATAGACCAGAACTTCTTGGGCCTCGGCCGCTTTTTTTCTCATTTGTAGTATGGCTTTTCGCGCTTCTGGGTTGATGGGATCAGGGGCTGGAGCCTCAGCAAATTCAGTTTCGTCTACCAGCGGAGCAAATTCGTCCGCAGCGTATGCTTGGCAGTGATTGAAGAAAAATAAAAGGGTTAACCAGTAACGCATAAAAACCTCCCCAATCTTTAGTTGGGTCAAATTAGCATGGTCAATTTAAGAAAATAATTAGGAGTTCAATCTATAGTGTTCAAAATAATCAATTTGGGGAAAAACTTTTTGAAAAAAGTTCTTTCCCCAAGCCCCTTTTTAAAAACTTCAATATCTTTAAAAATTCATTGCGTGTTAAAATTGAGGACCGATGAGAAAAACAAACACAGCCAGTGTCAGGGAACCCATGTCAGAATCTTATGTAGTTCTCGGGGCGATCAACATTTATCCATTAATAAAGGCTCAGGCTGTTTTCGAAGGGTTTCGAAAGAACCTCGGCAGTGAGCAGGAAAAGGCCGGTGCCATTCAGTCTTTTGAGTTTTGCTACGAATTGGCATGGCGCATGATAAAAAAGGTACTCGCACAAAAAGGCGTTGAAGTCGCCTCTCCGCGAGACTCCTTTCGGGAAGGCGCTCGTTCCGGGCTTATTGGCGATCCTGAAGTTTGGTTTGATTTTCAAAAAAAGAGAAACTCTACGGTACATACTTACAATATTGAAGTGATGGATGAGCTAGTCAACATATTACCACGATTTTCCGAAGAATTAGACGATTTGGTGCGGAAGTTAAAGGCCGTCAAATGATTTTAATGGAAGAGCGACATCTACAAATTGTTAGAAACATTCTGTCGAAATACCCTTACAAATTTTACGCTTTTGGTTCCCGAGTCACTGGCAATGCGAAAAAATTCTCTGACCTCGATTTGTGTTACAAGGAGTCCATCCCCGACAACATTGTTTCTCATATTGAAGGAGAATTTGAGGACTCCGACCTTCCTTTCAAAATAGACTTGCTTAGTTGGGAAAGGTGTTTGCCTGAATTCAGGAAGACAATCGATTCTCAACTTACACTAATTGCGTAAGCCACTAAGCACCTCTAAACGAGCTTCTTGGAGGAACCAGCTGCGCAGTTTCCTCCAAACCACCTCCTTGCATGGATGGGCTTTTTTCGATAGGCTATTCAATAAAGGCGAGGCGCAAAGTTGCGGAACAACATTTGCACCTCTAAACAACAACCTAAAGTGCTAGGAGTCGTCTGATGAAGACAGTATCATTCACGCATCCGCTTACAAGAAGAATCTCCCACGCTGACATCGAAAGTTTGCCGCTGGCCGCCACCACGATCAAAGTTTTGAAAACTTTGTTTGACCACTACGACCAGGACAGCTTGGACGGGCTTTCGATTTCACAAGCCAAGTTGGCGTCTGAGCTGGGTCTCAGCACGACGACCATTGCCAGGGCCTTACGTCAGGCCGCCGAATCTGGCTTTCTGATGATCTTCGACACCTACATCAAGGGAGTTGGGCAGGCAGCCTCTCGATATTTTTTCCCTCAGAGCTTGATTGTCAGGGAGTACGCGGAGCAAATCATTGCTTTGCCGGGTCGGGCTTCTCAGTTACGGGGGAAGTCGTTCGAGGACATCAAGCCTACGCTCATCGTAGATAAGGAGTCGGGAAAGGTCGTCGATCAGTATTTTCCCACGGAGCAGAAACCTTGGCCTGTCTTCGAATCACAGGAATTCGCCAAAGTGCGCAATAATAATCCGACGGTCGATGAACTTATCAAAAAACTTAAGATGGCCCAA
>JACPKR010000056.1 GCA_016186945.1 Deltaproteobacteria bacterium
CAGCAGCCTTCCTTGAAAAAGTTGGATCCCCCGCGGTCAAGCCGCGGGATGACAGATTGGTCCAAGAGGAACTTTTTTCCCACGTCATCCCGCGGCTTGACCGCGGGATCCAACGGCAGCCTTCCTTGAAAAAGTTGGATCCCCCGCGGGCAAGCCGCGGGATGACAGACTGGTCCAAGAGGAACTTTTTTCCCACGTCATCCCGCGGCTTGACCGCGGGATCCAACAGCAGCCTTCCTTATTTATGAGATAGCTTTCTTAAGGCATTTGCAAAACTGTCTTTTTCACCTAGGATGATGAGATGTGATTTGTCGAGTTGCTTTTCCTTCTCCTCGTAGAGCTTGATGCTTTTGTCAATCATGTTACGGAAAGGTTCGAAGATTTCCATGTCGTAATCCGTGGGAGCCAGGTCTTTCATGATTGCTATTGCCTTCTGCGGGGTATAAGCCTCTTTGTACACCCTCTTCATGATGAGTGCCGAGTAGACGTCAGCGATCATAACGATGCGAGCATAGAGGTGGATGCCGTGGGGATCGTCTTCCAGTCGCCCCTTCTTCCCAAAGGGGTAGCCGTGTCCGTCCCAACGCTCATGGTGTTCCAACGCGACTTTGGCTACCAAGCGGTCGATTGGTGCTCCTTTTGTAATGGCTTTGATGAGTTCTTCGTTTCCAAGTGTGGTGTGGGTTTTCATGACGTCATATTCTTCAGGAGAAAATTTCCCAGGCTTGTTTAGAATATCGTTAGGAACGCATGTTTTTCCCGCATCATGATAGAGCCCCCCTTGACTGACTAGCTCAACCTCTTCCTTGGAGAGGGGTGTCTTTATAAGCTGGGTGGCAATAATACCCGCAAGCATAGCCACAGAAGCGCTATGGTCGTAAAGCGTTGAGTCGCAGAGGATCATGCGACTGAGGGTTCCGATCGATACAGCGCTTTCTAGTTGCGACTCCATGAGCTTAGAGACGGCTTCCTTGGCTTTGGTCACGACAAGGTTATTGATCCCTCCCTTTACAATCATCTGACTTGCGGCGGACAGGTCTTCAAATACTTCCATAACTTTTGGGTCAAGGGTGGGGTCAAGCTCCAACACATGCTTGTATTTTTTCTGCCTGACGCTTGTGATCGCGTTCTGGTATTTGGGATAATCTGCTACGAGGACGAAGACATCTATTTGCCCCAACGGTTTTTCCAACGTGGTCTTGATTTGATCAATCAGCAGAGGGGAAAACTCTTCCGGCCGTATGAACTCGATCATTTCGTCACCGGCACGGAAATATATGGGAAAGTTAATACTTCCGGCTTCCTTCAAGACAGGAAATTGCTCGTGATTCAATTTGCGAAAGCGTTTGAAACTAGTTTCGTCGATCTTAAAGACTTTGCAGCGCTTACGTGTTTCTTCCTTGATTACATAATGCTTTGATTTCTGTTCCATAGTCATGGAAAGCGTCTCTAGTGTCGTGCATTTTCTAGCTTAATCCTTTATCGGGGATTGGACATTTGAATTTAGGTGAAATATGAAAAACTTGGAGAGAGGAGATTAAACTTTAAATTACAGGCGATTACAGAACTGCTAAAGCCCGTTGGGTCATTTTTTCAACGCTGATGTTCTTCATGCAGGCAAAATGCCCAAGGGGGCAAAGCTGGGGACCGTGGTCGCTACAGGGGCGACAGGACAAACTGTGCTCGACCACCTGAGAATGTTTGGCAAGGGGGCCAAAGCCCAGGGACGGCGTCGTGGATCCAAAAACGACCAGACTTCTCACGTGAAAGGCGGACGCAAAATGAACAGGCGAGCTATCGTTGCTTATAAGAAGACTCAGACGTGGAAACAAGCGTCGCAGATCGTCGAAACTCGTTAACCCTGCGAGGTTCCATAGAGGGACGTTTGAACTTCGTTGCAACGCGGATGCGAGGGAGTCGGCCCATCCTTTCTCACCTTTGCTGCCTATGAGGACAAGACCTGTCTTGGGTCTGGCCCCGAGTCGTTTTGCCAGCTCGGTGTAAGATTCCAAGGGCCAGCGTTTGGTCCCCCACTGGGTACCGACGGCAAGACCAACGAGTTCACCCGTGAAATTAGCAAGCTCCCTCTGCCATGGCACATCGGGCACTAAGGGGAGGGCTTGCAGGAGGGGACGCGCAGCTAACACCGTCTCTCTCTCGACGCCCAACGGCTCAAGAAGAAGAGCGATCCGCTGAACCTCGTGGAACACTGAAATGCGAGGAATGGTCTGAGTTGCCAGAAAACTGAAACTGCTTTCCGTGTAAGTAAGTGTAGGAAAGCCAAGGAAGCGGCAGAGGAGGGATGAACGCACGCTTCTGTGGGGTTGAATGATAAGAGTCGACGCTTTTTCGAGAGAGAGTTCTCGCAAGGCTGTCCTAATTTTCGAAAATCCCATGAGCCCGGTTCTACTTTTTGCATAGACCAGACGAGTTTCCAAGGCTGGCATGCCTTTCAAAAGTTCCCAACCTTCGGGCGTTGTTATGATGTGCTGCCTGATGTGAGGAAACTCCTTCCTTACAAGGTTGATGGCCCCTGTGGTCAAAACGATATCGCCTATGAAAGCCGTCTGTAACCAAACGATATCGCTCAATTGATTGGCGGAGGGAATCTTTCTCATGAGGGGAACACTTCCTTCATATAAATAAGGGCGTCAGCCCCATCGTCGTAATATTTCTTCCGAACGTTGATCACGTGCATGCCAAAACTATCGTAAAGCTTGCGTGCTGAGAGATTGGCTTCATGCACTTCCAGGAATATCTTTTGCGGTCGCTTTATATGTTTCAGGTACACTTCCAGATGAGCGAGGAGCGTTGTCGCAAGTTTCGCCCGCCTCTTTGACGGCTGCGTGAAA
Source organism: Deltaproteobacteria bacterium (assembly GCA_016186945.1). Taxonomy (GTDB): domain Bacteria; phylum Bdellovibrionota_B; class Oligoflexia; order Oligoflexales; family Bog-1112; genus BOG-1112. The sequence continues at coordinate 2,853 of JACPKR010000056.1, forward strand.
ATATAAATAATGTCGCAACCCTGGTGGTGCAGGTTTACGAACAATGCGCCGGCGATGTTTTTAGCATCACCGGCTAAAATTAGAAGATAGCTGCCCTGCTGTAAAGACGATTCCACCTCCCGCCATGGCCAGTGCCCCCACGTTTCGGTGAGTAATCGGAAGGCTTTGGGGACATCCTCCCCACGTTGAATGAGCGAAAATTCCATCCTAATTGCTCATTGTTGGGAAGGTGAAAATGCGTTTGGTTGGATGAGCTTATAGACTTCGGCATCATCGAAAAACCGTACATAGTTCTTTTGCTCCAGGTCTGAGATCGCCAGCCGTCCGTCAGAACTTCGTTTGTGACTTCCGATGGGGGTGGCCTTCTGATCTCGCACCTTTTCTACCTTCAAAAAGATTTGCAAGGCTGTAAGCAAATCTTGCTCCTTGAGAGCCAAGCGCTCGGCGAAAGCGCCAGGCAGTCCATGCTTCGTTTTCTCCCTCAGGAGATTCATCGTTTTATCCAAGTCTGCCTGAGGAGTGGGAGAGACATGACGAAGTTTTTGAGATTCCTCGTAAAGAAGTATGTCGTTTTTAAACTCCGTCAACACCTTTCCCCATGTCTGTTCGTTAGGAAGCAGGTTATAGTCCGCGCTTGTGACTGCCTTGACAAGAAAATAAGTTTCCACCTCTCGCTGTGTGAAGGCAGTTTCATTGATTTTTAGGATCATGCGGTCGATGACGATCGTTTCGGCGCCAAGCGAGCGGGGAAACAACAATGACGCAAGAACAAGAGTGCGACATAATTTCATCGGTGCTGTCCCCCTTGTGAAAACAGGCATGTCCCGCTCCCTGGCGTGACGAGAAAAAGTTGTGAGGCTTTGATCCCACGCACGGACAGGGGAAAGGCCTTGTGCGGCAAAAGGGCAGGCTGACCTTTTTGCCATCTCGTTTCGTTTTGCGTCGGAGTGGTGAGGGAAAACTCTCCGGCTAAGGAGAGCATCGCTGCATAAGCGTCTTTGACTTCAACGGTGAGCATGGCGTTCTCCTCAAGACTGACAAGGTGAGAACGATAGTAGGGATTGGTACCAAAGCTTAGAACATCGTAGCCTGCCCCTTGGGAACGAACTGGCTTGCAGTAAAGCTGTTCTATCAACGCTGGTCCCCAATCTTGAGTGGGATCCACAAGGGCAAGTGATTCCTTGATATGTAAATCTCTCGGTTTACCATGAGGGTCAAGTTGTCCTTGTTCATTGTATGTGCGCCCCCAGTCCCACATGCGGTAGGTTCTCCCCATTTTTCCAGGAACGATACGTTGTGGTTCTACAAGTGTGATTCCTTTCCCTACAGCATGGCAAATACCCGGAGGAATTTCCAGATAGTCGCCAGGTTTCAAGGGGACGAATTGCAAGTGTGCTTCCAAATTTTCACCGCTCAGCAGGAGATCGTTTAGTTTTTCCTTGGTCATCGCTTCGCGAAAGCCGAGGTAGACACCCGCACCCTTTGCCGCGGCTAGAACGTACCACGACTCGGGTTTGCCACACTCGTTTGCCTTCAAAAACGAGTCGTGATCGTGAGGATGAACCTGCAGAGAAAGCTTGTCCTGAGCATCAATGATTTTGACTAGAATCTCGCAACTTGGCACAGCACTCTTCGCCGCCAAGCTGGGAGAAAGGATGTCGTCAGGAGCGCTTGCCACAAACTCTGCAAGGGTTTGGTCCTCCCCAACAAGCTTCGAAGGAAAGGACGGCTCGCAGGAAAACTCCCAAGACTCGCCTATCACCAACCCCACAGCGTCCGGATTTAAATTTTCCTTCAAATGCCGGCTTATATAAGTTCCCCCCCAAGGAGTGCGTAGGCGCGGGGTGAAGTTATCCGGGGCAAGGGCGACAGGGCGATCTGTTAATCCGGACTTTGCCATCATCAGCCTGGGGGCCATTTCATTTGGCGTCCGCCGAGGATGTGAGCATGGACGTATTCGACCGTCTGCTGCCCATTTTTACCGTAGTTGAAAATCACGCGGTAACCTTGCGCTTCCAGTCCTAGCTGTTTGGCGACACGTGCGACACCTTGCAAAAAAGCGCCCAAGTCCTTTTGGTCTAAATCCAAGATGTCAGGGAACCCTACTATCTTATTCTGTGGGATGACGAGAACATGCACAGGTGCCTGAGGGTTGATATCTTGAAATGCTAAAACAACCTCATCTTCATAAATAATCTTAGCAGGAATTTCCTTGCTTTTAATTCGATCAAAGACCGTAATTTCTTCCGTCACGTCAGCCTCCTTCTATTGGGAACTTAATACGTAACCCGCTTGTGGCAAGGAGGTGGTTTGGAGGAAACTGCGCAGCTGGTTCCTCCAAGAAATCCCTTGGGGGAGCGACGGTTCCCTCGCCCCCCCAAACCCCCCTCTCCCTATTTGCCCCAAGTGGCTTCCCATATTATAACATTACGGCGCATCTTGAGGGAAAGGGAGACATGGCTTATCAGAAAATTCTGGTCGATAATCTGACCTGTAAACGACGTTTTCATATCAGTTTTGACGATGAGCAGGGGAAGGAGCCGAATGTTGAAATTCGTTGCCTTCATTGTAACGCAGTCGTTTTCAAAAAGGAGAACCACCCACCTGCGAAACTTCTCCGGGATGAGAACCTTATCAAACTCACCGATCTCAGCCCAATGCGTAGTAAGGAATGTTACTTTAAAGATAGCCTCGCCCCCAAGCTAACGAAATCATAGGGGCAACGATGCGAAAACAGAGAGAGCTGATCGTCATTGACCCTGGGGTTCGCGTTCCAGGGCAAGAATCTTTCAATTTGATCGCGCGCATGTGTGGACTCACTGCAAGCTATCACCTCCCCGCTTTGGGCGGGATGGGCACTCTTCTGCAGCTTGACAACGAAGCCACCCCCGCCGGTGTTGTGGTCCTGGGAAGCATGGCCAGTGTCAACGATCACACAGGCTGGCAGAGACAACTTGAACGATGGCTTGAAGAACATGCGAAGCCGGACCTGCCTATGCTCGGGATCTGCTACGGGCATCAACTTTTTGCCGCCATGCACGGAAGTACTGTAACGAACCGAGGTTTTAAAGCGGTCGGGTTTCGGGATGTGGAATTGTGTGAGGATAAACGACTCAAGATCGACGCGCAGAGGCTTAGCATCTTTGTCTCGCACAAGGAAATTGTTGAATCGGTACCACGAGATTTTGAGTCTTTCGCAAGAAGCCAAGAGGTCTCCATTGAAGGATTGAGGCACAAAGATTTACCTTTGTGGACCCTTCAGGCTCACGTCGATGCTACCGAGCTTTTTTGTAAAGGAAGTGGTTATAGCGGCTTGAATCCTGGCCAGCTAGAGGGCGGGCAGTCCCTGCTCCGTCAATTTTTGTCCATCATTACGTAAGCAGATCAAGGAGACCCATTGCCCCGCTCGCATATATTTTTCACAAGTCTATTTTTAATCGGTCTGCTGGGGTTTCGGATATTCTATGGCCTTAACCTTGATTTTTGGAATGACGATGAACGACATGTCTACCTTTTGGGGCTGGAGCTTCTAAGCTTCGAACGCTGGCCTTACTGGGGTGCGGATATTGTTCATAACGGGACTCAAATTCCAGGAGCTTTGCAGGGGCTGCTCGTTGGACTGCCTTTTTTTGTGGCGAAAATTCCCGAAGCACCCTTTGTCCTTCTAAACCTTCTTTCCTTTGCAGCCATTCTTCTTTTTGCTTCGTATCTGAAGAAGCACTACAGTAAGTATAGCCTCCTAACTCTTGTCGCATGGATTTCCAGTCTTCCCTGGACTTTGGAAATTTCCACTCATGTTTATAATCCGTCCTACCTTCTTTTGCCGTCTGTGATCTTTTTTCTGAGCTTTTTTGAAAGCGTCCCCCTCTTCCGACAAGGGTGGATAAGAGGCTGGCTCGCTTTTTTCCTCATGGGATTAGCGATCGGAACGATTGCACAGCTTCACTTATCTTGGCCACTGCTATTGCCGTTTGTCCTTTTGTCGGGCTGGTTTTTAAGGAAAGACTGGCAAGCAACCCTGAAACAAGGTCTGCTTTTTCTTCTTGGCCTTGCCCTTCCGTCTCTTCTCATCATACCCACGATCGTTACATACGGCACCCAGAGTGTCTTCCAGATAGGCGAACAATCGGGGTGGAATCTCTCCAACCTGACATTCGTTTTCCATAACCTGGTGCGCTTGCTGTGCTATGCGAGCTATGAATCGTATCTCTTTTTAGGGGAAACGTTTCAGGAAAAAAAAGAGTTTATCACCGCAGGCGTGTATCTGCTTCCCTTCGTCGCAGGGGCATCCATCCTAACGGTTGGGCAAGTGTCGTACTTTTTCTACTCCTACTTGCGACATTGGGGGAGACAAGCTTCCAAAGTGCGGCTTACATTTTTCTTGTTCCTGTTTTCATGGGTGGCGGCTAGTTTGACGTTTGTCGTAAGTTCACGCCCTCCTGTATCGCGTAACTTGTACCTGCTGGTTCCACTCATGCTTTGGTGTATGTTCTACAGCATTGACCATTTTGTGGGAGACAGCCGAGGCCGCAGGCTTTTCTTTCAAGTCGTGGTGGGGCTGAGCGTGATTTTCCACGGATTGGTGACGGCTAATCGGTATTTCCATTTCCCTACACACTCGCTGTATGCGAACCGTGAACTGCTCTCATCTTGTTTGGAACAACGCGATCCTTACCGGTTTGAAATCCCTCGCTATCGTGAGAAAAAAGGGCAAACTCCTATTTTCTAGAATTTCTAAGGAATTTGATATGAAACTTTATTGCGAACACACGGCTTTGCTTCAACCCGATGGCAAGTGGGGTCTTTACCCGGCTCTTGTGGAAATAGATCATGCGCACATCAGAGCCGTTACAAAAGGGAGCAGCAAGGAGCTTCCAGACGACACTATCAACCTCAAAGGAAAAATGCTGACCCCGGCGTTTGTCAACGCCCACACTCATCTTGCCATGAACTTCTTCAGAGCGCTCTCCATAGGGGAATCAGCGAGTGGGAACATGGTGACCGATTTTTACTTCCAAGTAGAATCGAGGCTCGCGCCTGAAGATGTACGCGCCTTCGCTCGCATGGGAGCATACGAGAGCCTGCTGTTTGGCGTCGGTTTTGTCTGGGACCACTACTACCACGGAGAGGCGCTTGCCCAGGCGCTCGAAGATGTGGGGTTAAGTGGAGTCGTCGCGCCTACCTTGCAAGATTTGCAGGGGCCCGGTGCTGAACACTGGGAGCGGGAATGGCGTAATACCGAGGCCGTTGCGAGTTCCCGTCATCTCGCGGAGAAAGGAATCGTCGCGGCCTGGGGCCCCCACGCTACGGATACTGTCAGCCCTTCTCTTTGGAAGATGATACGCGAGACAGGCTCCGGACTACCGTTCCATGCTCACCTGGCTCAATCACGGGAAGAGTTTCAAAGCATTTGGTCGCGTGAACAATGTTCTCCCCTCCAATTCCTTGCACGACTAGGTATGTTTTCGGAAGAGAGACCAGCGATGCTGGCTCATGGAATTTATCTGCACGATAGGGATCTGTCGTTTCTTGCTTCCCAGCCGAACGCAAGCCTCGTCTCATGCCCATTCTCGCAAATCATATTCGATTTTCCAGCAAATATCTGTGAATGGGAAAGGAAGAAGATCGCGTGGGCAGTAGCAACGGATTGCACACCCAGCAACGACTCTTTCAATGTACAAAAGGAACTTCGCATGGTTTCCGGATTTCCTCTACAGGAACTATCCTACTCACCAAACTATGCAGGCTTTCGTACCGGGCAAAACGATCTGGGAACACTGACCCGTCAGCGTAGGAAGATATGGGACGACAGCGGACCTTTTCGCGATTCAAGTTTCCTTCTCTCGAAAATCTGGGACACTCCGGGGAAACTTCACCCCCAGGTCCGCACAGGAACCCTGGACAGCGGGGCCCTTGCCAACTTTATCGTATGGGACTTGGAACATCCTACGTTTTGGCCGGCTCATAGTCTGCGTGCGGTCGCTTTCAATGATTCGACTCCCGCCATTCATAGGATGATGGTCGCAGGGCAATGGCTGGGAAGGGAAGGAGAATTTGCTCAGAGTATCGTAAGTTCCCAAACCTATAAGGAAGCACTGACGGAGGCAAATGAACGCTTAAAATCACTGGCCAAACGCATCGCTTCCACATGAATTTTAGATTTTCCTAGCAAATCTTTAAGACTACAAAAAACTTTCAATTAAAACTTAATCCTTTCGATCTCCTACCGATAGTCAGCTGGCTGAAATATGCAGAGCCTTTATCAGGAGGAGTCACGTCATGAAAGGTAATGAGTTTGCACTATTCGTGATCCTTGGTGTCCTTTTGCTGAACCCAAAAATTGCCGCTAAGGATGTGCTAAGACAAATCGAAGCTCCAAAATTATTTCATCTGAATTTTGGAGTAGTCGTCAGGAATGAAAACTATACCATCTATCGGAGTGCTGCTCTCGGCTCAAGTGGGTTGAAGCTATTGAGCTGGTATATGAATGCGAACGATCTCCCCTTTCCCAAGACCATTATTTACATGAACAAGGATGGTTACGCGTTCCCTCAGTATTTTGCCTTGCAGGAGTATTTCAAGAGTAACGATTACGGGTTTACCTTTCATCATCCCTTCGGGGATCTGCGCACATACGTGGATGGAGACAACCCATACTACCCGAAGGACGACATAGATACGGCATCAGTGCTTGGCAAGGAAGCGCGGCGCTATTTCGAACTGCGTGATGACGGAGTCGATGGGGGCCTGCAAACTGTGTTGAATGTTTTAGATGTAGTCCTGAATCCAGCAAACCAGCCCGTATTGATTCATTGCCAGGGGGGACGCCATCGCACAGGGATGCTTGCCATGATCCTTCGTTACCTTCAGGGTGGGTTTTGGGTGAACGGGCCGCGCACAAGAAAACAGGGACTTGAGCTTAACCCTGCTCAATACGAGTACTACGTGTTCAATAAACTGCTTTTTAGAGAAGAGAATATCAAGTTTATTGAAGCGTTCAGCGAGGATGATCGTTTCAAAGCGCTTCGTGATCAATATGGAGAAAGTCTCCAGGAAGACTGAGGAAGATTCCTCACTATTTGAAAAAAGCGTATTGATCTTCTGGTTTCGATTTTAAAAGCTTTTTGTGTTTTTCAAGAATGCTCTTGTGCTCGACACTGTGCCTAACCCATGGTGTCAGTTCAAGCCGCTTTTTGGGAATGATCTCACCTGTGCCTTCGCAATAACCGTAGTCACCCGTGTGAATCTTCTTCAAGGCATGATCGATTTCTCTGAGCAATTTTCGAGACCGATCGAGTAAACGAAAGGTTAAGTCCTGCTCTATCGACACACTTGCTATGTCAACGTCATCCTTCATTTCATTCGCATCAAGCTTGATGCGGTTCGATCCGATTGTCACTTTTTCCTGGTCAATGATCTCGCTTTTCTTTTCCAGCAAGCGACTCTTGAACCACAAAAGCTCCGTCGGTGAGAAAATGTCGGACCCTGCGATCCCTTCATCCAACGCTTCCCTATTTTTAACTGCAGCATCCATGGGAACCTCCGTCAAACTGAATCAACTGTGCCATTACTGCATAACCGACAGGATCTATCATCCATGCACCAACCTTACATAATATCGAATCGTTTTGGAAACGTTTTTTGAACGTGATTACGAATGCTTAGCTCAAAATAAATGCACATATATAGCTGGCATTTTAGACTTTTCAACATAAACTTGACGGCGTTCTAAGAAAGGCTTAGAGCCTATAGATTTGATATAAATCTCCTTCTTACTAATCGGTTTAGGTTCCCATGAGTATAAAAATAGTAAAGAAAAGTGAATGCCTCTTAACCCTCCTGCGTGAAGAGCTGAGTGCTTTGGGAAACGATCAAGTCAGTGAAAGCATCGTTATCTTGCCGACACAGCGCCTTTCTCAATACCTTCTGGAATTGTTGAAGAGAGAAAACCTGCTTGTTCCCCCGACTGTCGTCACGCTGGATAGTTTTATTAGTAGATTCTCACAAACCGGTAAAAATGACGTAGTCCTTCTGCCGCATATCAGCGAATGGGTGATGTCGTCTTTGATAAGTGAGTGCCGCTTTCGTCATATTCAGAAAGGACATGCTCATGAAATCTGTGAACTGTTTTCTCAATTGGAGGATGGAGGGTCGAAGTACGATTTTTTTGATAGTCTCAAGAATATTATAAGAACTGATGTGTATAGAGACGAGCAATACGTCGATAGCCTTTGGGAACGTGTTGATGAGCTTGCCACGCTTTGCGAGCGTTTTTATTCGGCTTTGGAAAAGCGAAACATTCTGACGACAGGTCAGAGAACAATGATAGCGATGGAATCCCTGACAGAAAGGTGGACGGACAGTGACCGACTTCCCTGGTATAAAGTCTTTTTTGCCGGCTTCACAACGGCTAGAACAAATCAGAAAAAATTTCTTCGCTTCCTTGCGCGGAAAAAGAACGTTCAGTTTTTGCTTTCTGACCCACCTGTTTTTGTAGGTACTGTAAATCCATTGAAAGATTTCCTGGATAGTCTGGGAGGGATGCAGAAGAGTTCCGAGACGAGCGGCGAACGGGGAGCATCTGCTCAACCCTGTCTTGTGAAAGAGCAATGTCTTGTGTTTGAGGCAGATTCTCTTTCATCGGAAACGGACATTGCCTTTTCGATGTTGGATTCCTGCATCGAAAAAGGCATCCCTCCTGCTCGCATCGGCCTACTGGTAAGCGACGAAAGAGCCTATGGACCCTACATAGAACACGCTCTTGCTAAGCGAAACCTTCCCGTCAATCTTGCTGTAACGAGCACCTTTCCTCATACAAGCCCTGGCTCATGGCTTTTAGCTCTATGCAAGATGCTGGAACATCCTGAAGACAACAGTTTCTTGAAACAGGTACTGTTCCACCCCCTGTCAAAAGAAGCATTAAAGATAATGAGCGACGAAGAGTCGGAGGACATGTTTGATTACATGGTGACAATCAATGCTGCACTGTCGTTCACCATTCTTTGGAGAGAACAAATTTTCGAAGACTTGCGCCTGTTGAATCTTTTCAAACATTTGAAGGAACTTCTTCACCCTGTTTTTGAGAACAAGAGGCGAACCGTTACCGAGTGGCAATTAGAGTTTCAGAAGCTTGGTATGGAACTTCTGAAAACTGGAACGGCGAGCGCTGAGGCGCCAAGCAGAGAAGCGGAAGAAATAACTTCCGATGCTCTCGTAAATAGATTGATCCTGGTGTACCCATCCGTTTCACCTGCGGAGCAGAAGGCATGCAAGGAGCTTTTTGATTCGCTGCAGCAATGGGGGACACTTTGGAATGATAAAGTGACGTGTCAGGAATTTTTCAAGGCCGTTGCAGATAAAATCAAAAACTTAGAGACACACACGATAGGGTTTCCCCATACTGGTGTGCAGATTTTGAATATCGTCGAAGCTCGTTACGTACCTTTCGAGGTTATCATAGTCCTCGGTTGCAACGAAGGACGCTTTCCCAAAGGTTTGCCAAGTGATCGCTTGATCGACGATTCGTTGAAGGTAAAGGCTGGGCTGTCGGGTTGGCGTTATATAGAAGCGTTGGAAGACACCACGTTCCATCTGCTTTGTACCCAGGCCCAGCATTATGCGTTCCTGTACAACCGTGCGGATGCATCGTCTCGCTCCCGCTTCCTTGAGCGCCTGCTTACCATCGACCAGGCTTCGTTCCTCCCCACTCTTTCCGGCCGTCCGAGCGACTCCCCTGGGCCCCCCCCCTTGCCCACCCACCCTTGTTATCCCAAACCCACATGCCACTCGGGACCACGAGACCGACGGGGTAGCACTCCCGCGGTCAACAGCGACCCGAGCATGACCCTTGAGGTGCAGCTGCGAAGTTTTGACAGACCCCAACCCTTCTCAAGCAGTGAAGCTGGAGACTTCAAGCCTGAAAGGCGCTCGCTTTTTGCAACAGTGTCTGCAAGTTCCCTGGAGAACTTGTTTAGTTGTCCGTACCGCTTCCTCCTCTCCAAGCTGGGGGTCAAGGAGAGGGGAGACGATCCACCCGCACTGTGGGAGGGGCGATGGCTGCATCAGATCCTCGAGGCTTTCTTCACCGGCAGCACGGAGGAGAAAGCACTCATGGATCCACTACCCCTTCCTCTTCGCCTCGCGAACGACTCGATTCTCAGCTTCGCTCAGGAAAGACTAGAGACGTTGAGCAAACTCATCCTTCCCGAGAACGTCAGGCAGACCCCCTTCTACCTGCACCTCGTACACTTTGCTTGGCCAAGATTTGCCGAACACTGGCGAAAGTTTTTCGAACCGTGCGGTCAGGAAACTTCGCAGCTCAACCTTTCCCGATACTACAAGGAATATCCTCTGTCCGTCGAACGACATTTGCTCAACCATGAAAACGTCTCCACACGTATAACGGGAAAAATTGATAGTGTGAATGTCCTCGGACAAGGCTTCATACTGTCCGACTATAAAAGGAAAAGGACCGACAGTGTAAAGGACGTTAACTCCGGACAATCCCCGCAACTTCCCCTTTACGCCCTTGCGCTGGAACACGACCTGCTCAAAGATAGGGAGGCGGCTCTCGACCACGGTTTGACGGGCTACTGGAGCATCCTCGACGGACAATGGCATGCGCGAGGCTTGGGTGAAAATATACGGAGCTGGGCTGTCGAAAGGAAGCTTGCAACGACGCAAACTCCCTCTCTTAAGCATCAAGCTGAAAAATTGAGAAAACTTTGGGAAGAAGCTTGTCGGAATTTCTTGAAAGAAGAGAAACCATTCATCCCGACTCCAGGCAAGCATTGCGACACTTGCAGCTTCTCCAGCATTTGTCGCAAGAACGACCTATAGTATTTGGGAAAAAGAATTTGTGGAGAGGACCTTTTTTGAAAAAAAGTTCCCCTCCACGCCTCCCCCCAAAAAACTTTATATACTGAAGTTTTTGAAAAGGGGCTTGGGGAAATAACTTTTTTCAAAAAGGTTGTCCCCAAATTGATTATCTTGAACACTATAGTGTTCTCACACATACCGGAGAGCGAAACATGACCCGATCTCTCAATCCGCAAAATCCATACGACAGCTTCGCCGTGCAAGCATCGGCAGGAACGGGAAAAACATATCAGCTGAGCAGACGTTTTCTCAACCTGGTAGGAGCAGGAGCTGATCCCCAGGAGATCCTTACCATCACGTTCACGGTCAAGGCTGCTGGGGAAATGAAAGAACGGATTATAAAAGAAGCAGCTCGCCTTCTTGCAGACCTAACACGACAGGCACAGTTTGAAGCGGAGCTTGCGACCCATTTTCAACTGTTCCGCACGTCACAGGAGTGGGCTGTCAAACCACCTCGCTCGGCATGGGAGACGGCGCACCGGATCCTTTCCTCTACACAAACTCTGAGGATTTCAACGATCGATGCTCTCTTCTACGAATGGACCGCTAAGTTTCCCTGGGAGTCAAGTGCGAAAGCAGATGGGAAAGATCAACTCACGCTTCCTTTTAAGCTTCTGGACGCAATCCAGACTCAGGAAATCAACCGTTCCGCATGGGACCGACTGTTCTCACTGCCCCAACACTCCCCGTCTACGTTGAACAGTTGCCGGATTCTTTTGGAACATAATGCATCTCAGGGGATCCTTGGTTGGGAACAAAATGTGTTCGACCTCTTCCGTTATTGTACGTTCCTCTGGCAAACAGAACAATTGCACGGGGAAGCCCTTCTCTCGTACGACCTCGGTGCTCAATATACGGTTGATCAAGTCTTCGGGCTAATCACAAATGAACTGTATGCCATCATTGGGGAAACAAGTCGAAGAGAGCCATTGCTCGATGCACTCACCCGTAGGGACCTGCAAGCTTTTTTTCGAGAACGGTTTTTCAACCAGGAGGGAGAGGTCAGCGGGAACCTCATTCGGGGGCGCAAGCGTGAGAAGCTTTTGCCCCAGATTACCAAAGTGGATGATGTAATGGGTCAGTTCCTGGCACAAAAAAAACTGGACAGTCTCAACAAGACGGGTCAGGCCCTGTGTCAGCTTTATAAGACTTGGATTTCCGAGAGAGAGGTCCTCAAACGAAAAATGGGGTTCGTTGAATTCCACGACCTTGCTATGGGAACCTATCGACTGTTTCACAATCCCGAGAGCATAGGAGCAACATGGCAGATTCAGCGCTCGTTCCAACACATTCTGATCGACGAATTCCAGGACACAAGTTTTCTTCAATGGTCCATCTTTCGTCGCTTGATGGAGGAAGTTCTCTCGGGGCAATTCCATGAGCAGGGTGGGCTTCCAGGGACTGTTTTTCTCGTGGGAGATAAAAAGCAGTCAATCTATGGCTTTCGGGAAGCAGAACCTGCCGTGCTGGATCACACGAGTGTGTTGTTGTCTCAGTTTGAAAAACACAGTATTCCTCTACACGAAAGTTATCGTTCTTCATCTGTCATTCTCGATTTCGTCAATCGCTTTTTTACACGGCATATAGATAAGAATTTCCCTGTTCATATAACGGCAAAAGACGAAAGCGGTGCCCCCGTCATCCCAGATTGCGGAAATGTACTTGTCCACGAGGAATGCAAGGCGAATGAAAAGGAAAACCGAAGCGCCATTGAAGAAGAAGCTGAGTTTATTGGATCCTTCCTAAGACAGGCCCTGAATGGTGAAAGGCCCCATCCTGTCTTCGATAAGTTGACTCGACAATTTCGCCCCCTGCAAGCGTCCGATTGTGCCATTCTCTATAGAACCAGCCTTCATGTGGAATGCTTTGAACAAGCTCTTCGCGCTCACAACGTTCCCTACTACCGGGAAGAAAGGAAAGGTTTCTTCAAACGCCAGGAAATTTTAGACTGCCTTGCGCTTTTCCGCTTTCTTTTGACACCAAGCGATATCGTATCGCTTCTGAGTATATTAAAAAGTCCCATGCTGGGGGTAAATGACAGCTTGATACTGAGTGCCCTGGACGCGACACAGAAAGAAGAACGACGTGAACTTGCCATCCTTGATTACATCGGAAACGATCTGCCGGAACTGATGAACAAACTCAAACATTTCATGCTACAGGCGTTCGCACTTCCTCCCTATAAATTATGGGAAGAAATCGAGAACTCTTTCTCTGTTCGCGAAACTTACGCAACTATAGCGGGTTTGGAAGGTGACATAGCACTCAACAATTTGCAGAGATTCAAAGACATTGTCATTAGTTTATGCAATGACGGGAGTGTCTCGTTAGCCCTTCTTCTTCCCGAACTGGAGACACTTGCGGAAAAGGATGAAGAAGCCTCCCAGGTGGGTAGGCTTGAGGCTGTCAAGCTAATGACCATACACAAGGCGAAGGGTTTGGAATTTCCTTTGCTTGTGCTCGTAGAGACCAGCGATCCGTGGTACAGGACCGATCGCTACTGGTCAAAGGTGCAGGGGGAACGCCCAGGCATTGCCTTTGTCGGTACTCGCGAGAAAAGACCGGGCAAGCATGTGCAGCTCAACGCCCTTCTTGAAGCAAACAGACGATCTCTCAGGGAAGAAGCCGAACGACTGCTTTACGTTGCCCTCACCCGTGCCAGTCAGTATCTTGTGATCACAGCGCATGAAAACAAGACGCGCGCAGAAAACTTCTATACACTCTTCGGTAATACGTAACCCGCTTTTGAAAAAGGGAGAGGGGGGTTTGGGGGGGCGAGGGATGCGTCGCTTCCCCAAGGGATTTGTTGAGGATTGACGGAATCGGCGTACCATAGGTGGTAGGAGATTCGAACGTGACAAAAAGCAATTTTTTTGAAGAGGCACGATCCTCGCTAAGGAACGGACGTGAAAAGGGGCTTGGCAATTTCTACACATTTGAGCCTCTCCTCCGATCATCCTTGAGGTTTTGGCTTTCACCCGAGGTCCTCGCCCAAAATGAGGGATTGCTGGAGGGTGTGGGGGAGGAAGCGGCAGGAGTTCTGAATAGCTGGGCGATCGAAACGAATCGAGATGAGAACCTGCCACGCTTGCGTTCTCATGATGCGTATGGGAACCGCACGGAAGAAGTCGTGTTTCACCCTCTCTATCACGAGATGGGACGTCGTATCTACAAGTCGGGCATCATGTCCCTGTATGGCACGCCAGGTCAGGAGCTTTTGCAGATGGCCCTTTATTCCCTCTTTACTCACAATGGAGAAAGTGGGCACTGCTGTCCTTTGGCGTGTACCGCAGGTGCGATTAAGCTTATCTCCCGTGTGGCAAGTGAGGAAGTGCGCCGAAAGTTTCTCCCGCGACTCCTTGATTCCAGTTATGACAGCCACTACCATGCGGCCCAGTTCCTGACGGAAATTCAAGGCGGGTCCGATGTTGGGGCCAACCAAACCCGAGCCGTAAGGGACAAAGACGGCAGATGGCGCTTGCATGGGGAAAAATGGTTCTGCTCAGTCGCGGATGCTCACGTTTGGGTCTTGACTGCGCGTGAAGACGGAGCGCCAGACGGAACAAGAGGATTAAGCACTTTCGTTGCCCTGCGTCATCTTGAGACGGGAGCTGTGAATCATTTCACAGTCAGGCGTTTGAAAACCAAGCTTGGTACGCGTTCTATGGCAACTGCTGAGATCGACCTCCAAGGTACGGAAGCATACGCCGTGGGCCAGTCAGGGGAGGGGTTTAAATACGTTGTCGACATCGTGTTGAATACATCACGCCTCTACAACGGGTTTGGGTGTGCAGGAATGATCCGACGGGCCTATGGAGAAGCTCTGCAGTTTGCCAGGTTACGATCTTGTTTTGGAAAACCTATCCTTAACTTCCCTCTTGTAAAGCGTGCTCTCTGCCAACTTAAGACAGAAACTGCATGTGTCCTGACGTCTTGTTTTCAACTGGCAGCCCTTGACGCTAAGATGGCAGCGGGTGAAGCAGATGAAGCGGATCGGAAGGAGTTTCGTTTCCTGGTCAACGCAAACAAATACTGGACCTCAATTCAGGCAACGAAACGCATCCGTCAGGCGATTGAAGTCTTTGGCGGAAACGGGACCATCGAAGAATTTTCTGTCCTCCCACGGCTCTACAGAGACGCGATTGTCTACGAGTCGTGGGAGGGAACCCATAACGTCCTCTGCCAACAAGTTTTGCGCGACATGGCGAAATTGAAAGTTCACGACGTTATCCTGGAACGGAACGAAGCTCACCTGAAGGAACTTGATACCCACTCCGAATGTGGTGACATCAGTAGGCGCTATCTCGCAAAACTTTCTGCCCTGAGACAGCAGGCTAGCCAAGTTCTCTCCATGGAAGAGGAAGACGCACAATTGCATATCCGAACTTGGATCGACAATCTTATGCCAACCATTCAAGGCGTTGGTCTTTTGCGAGAAAGTGTTAAGGAGCCAGACAGACATTTGCGTCTTCAAAAAATTTTGCTGGTCCACTACCAACTGCTACAACTCGTAGAAAGGGTCGATCAGTTCGCCAACCAGGACACAAGCGCCCTTGAACGACGTATCGAAACTTAGAGGTCATGGAAATCATATGTACTGGAACCATTGGGTAGCATTGGGAAGTCTTTTAGGCGGTTGGATCCTTCTTACTGTGACATCTCTTCTGTAGACGAGTCAGAGTCAGAAAGCTCTACGCGTTCCTGCCAACGGCTTTGCAGGAAGCGACGAGCTTTGCCTAGATATTTAAAACTAGCCCAAATGGCAGTGCCCGCATGACCATAGGGACGACTTTCGTGTTTCGGATGGTCCAAGATGTCCCAGAGATTCCACTGGTATCGAGAATGGACAAAACGGTCGTTTTTAGCAATGAACAAGTAGAAGTCCTCTGTTTTTCGCTGGCAGAGCAAATCGCCGATATCCACGATGATCTGAGATCGTAAGATTTTGAGGTAGTCTTCGATCGTGGAAATTCCTGCACTTTGCATCTGTCGGTGGCGGATTTGAATGACCGTAGGCAATTCCGAGTGAGCCATAACCTCCTCAACAGGTGCACCCGCGACCATGAGCACGCCAGCTTTGATGCGAGCGTCCATTGCCATGTGATACAGACTTCGTATCCCCCCGTAACTTGCGCCTACGGCACCCATTTGAGAAGAGTCCACGTCCTGGCGTTCTGAGAAGTGATCGACAAGGGCAAGACTAACACGCACCGTATTGAGAAGACTCAGGATGTAGTTCTCGAGAACGTACATGTTCGTTTCATCCATATAATGGGAGACAACAACGGAAATCCCCCTGTGGGTAAAATAGTGGGCAATCGACTGTTCAAGAGGCGTAATGCCGTATATGTTGGCGTAAAGGAAGACAAGGGGTGCTTTCTCACCAGGATTGACCAAGGTGGTTTGATAATACTGATAATCGAAGGAGATACTATCTTCTCCGGGTATCTGCATTTTGCCCACGTACTTGATATAGCCAAAGCGAATCCTCTGCAGCTCTTCTTCCAAAACGACGGGCTTCTGGCGGTCAGCGAAAATAAGGCGAGAGCTCTCACCCTTTTCGATACGTTCCTGTGTGCAATTTGCAATGCTTGCTTGGTCCGCCTGGATCGCAGGGGCAAAGCATATGGCAATGAAAAGGGGCATACTTTGCAAAATTTTCATAATCCACCTCAAGTCGGGTTTCACTTTACCCTTCAGTTCATAACACAAGTAAGCTGTTTGTGGCAAAAAAAGAGAGAGGGGGGTTTGGGGGGGAAAGGGAAGCGTCGCTCCCTCAAGGAATTTCTTGGAGGAACCAGCTGCGCAGTTTCCTCCAAACCACCTCCTTGCCACAACGGGGTTATGTATTACAATCTTACTTGATGACGAAGGTCACTTCGCCTTCACTAAGGAAAGCCATGCAGCCCTCCTTCTCCTTACCATAAAGAAATTTGGCATCTGAACAATGAGAGATCAGAAGACGCGGGCCTAAACTCTTTTTCTGCTCAGTCAACCATGACGCACACTGCTTTTCAGCCTCCTTTTTGTCTTGGGCGCAGAAAAATTTTGTCTCCTTTAAAGGTTTTTCCTCTGTCCCGCTTTTTATCGTAATCGTTTCCTCGATTTTTGTCGCTTTTCCCTGGCCAAAGGAAAGCGAGCTAATAAATAGAGCGGACAGTGCAAAGGTTTTCATTTCTCCTCCTTAAGTTAAGATATAGTATTCAAGATAATCAATTTTGGGAAAAACTTTTTGAAAAAAGTTATTTCCCCAAGCCCCTTTTCAAAAACTTCAATATCTAAAGTTTTTTGGGGGGAGGCGTGGATGGGAACTTTTTTTCAAAAAAGGTCCTCTCCACAAATTCTCTTTCTCAAATACTATAATTTATGTTCTAGGGCTGGGTTTCCCACTGAAAACGTGACAAAATAATCAGAAACGGTCTGGAGTCGCTCATGTTACGAGGATTATACTCTGTCACGATTTGTATGGCACTCTTAACTTTTGCTTGCAATCCTTCGACAGACACGTCTTACGATCTAAAATTCTCCGCCAAAGATTTTACGCCCCACAACGATCAAGTGCTGGAGGTGGCAATCGTTCGCAAGAGCACCGGTGCGATTCTGAAGAAGGACAAGACCGTTGTAAGAGACGGAGCGTTCTCCTTTTCCTTTCCTGGCGTTTTGAAAGCGGGGGAAGCGTATTTCGTCGACTACTACGCGGATTTTAACGAAAACGGAACGTGCGACGCGCCACAGACTGATCACACCTGGCGAGTAAGAATTCCCACGGTGGATGGGGACGTGGATTTCGTGGACACCCATCACATGGGCTTTACAGACGTTTGCAGTTCCTTTACGGGCGAGGGGGGGGAAGAGGACACCGATACAACAACAGTCACCCTTGTGGGAACTCTGGCGGTGGACACAAGCCTGGCGCCTACATCGGGGATTTCTCCAGGGGCTTTGCTGTCTGGATCGACGGTCTTTATAGAAGGTTTTCCAGACGTCGACGCGGAATCACGCTCCGACGGTACCTTTCGCTTACAGATTCCCGTTCCGACGAAACAGGCTGGAGGGACTCTCCATGCTGTGATGTGGCACACCGTGCATTCTGATGGCAACGAGTTCAAATGGGACGCTAACATAACTCGGATTGGAAAGCGGGAGGCTTTCGCCGTACCCAGTTCCGTATCATCCCAAACGGTGAGCCTCGGGAAAGTGTTTCTGTCTTATACGAAGCGGGTATTCTTCACCCTTCGTGAGGAAACAACGAACGATCCTGTCGATCTCTGCTGGGTCCAATTTCCAGACTACAAATTTCAATTGTTCTTCAACAACATCGGATCAGGTTTATACAGGGTAGACTACCTTCCTCCGGGAGACTACACGATGAAACTGGATTGTCTTGGTACCGAGAAACTTGTGCCGTTCACGGTCAGTGCCTCAACAAGCTACACAGACACTCAAGACCTTGGAACGGTGTATATACGTGGCGACGGCAGCACCTACGGGCATTTGCACTGATCCTTTTCAAGAAGTGCTGGGTTGGGTGTCATAGAGGTCAAAAGTTAACAACACAAGAAGATCAATTTAATGCATAAGTTGAGATCTAAATCAATCTTAGGAGGCTTATCTGGTCTGGTTATCTTAACCTTTATCCAATGTAGTGTGGTTAAAAAAAAAGATATGAAAGAAGATGCTGCTTTAACCGGAAGTCATGTGAAAGAATCCGGGCAGGCGGGATTTCAACCAGATCTCATTGAGAGCGAGTTCGATAAACTCGATCGAAGTGAACAGGAAGCCGTAAAAGAACTTGTTCCCAAGGTAGTTTCTCTGAAAGAGCTTGAAAAAAAGGGCGTGAACACCGCTTACCTTGCTAAGGATAACAGAGGACAGACATTTTTTATTAAGTTCTTTACTTATGAAGAGCGGTCCCTGTTTTCTCCAGCAAATCGCAAAGCATTGCTTCCTAACTTTGCTCCTCTACATGAAGCAGCTAGCTCTATCCTTGCAAACTATATCACCTCTGGATTAGTTCCAGCAGGCAAAGCTCACGGCGTAGGTGTTGCGTATCCTTATATGGCGCTCGACCAAAATGCAACTAAATCCCTATTTAAGGGTACCTACCCTGACTATAAATTTGAAGACATATATCAGTACATTAACTTTGAACAACGCTGTCAACTCTTTGTCCACATGATTTCCGACCTGGTTCTCAATAATTTTGACACTCACACAGGCCAGTTTGCAGTCAGCAAAGGAGAGATTTTAGCCTTCGATAAGGGACGGTCATACCTCGATACCATCTTCAAAGAGACGGTTATCCGCGAATTTTCTTTGGAAAAAGAAATTATCACAAACTCAAAGGTTTATAAAAACTTTGCTGAACACCTTTCCGAAGATAAAGATGAACTGAAAAAGATTATCTCTTCCCCGTTAGTGCAAAATGCTCTTAAGAAGATTGAGGCTTTAGGGGTTGGGGGGGAGAACGAGGTTCTTTTTGATCTTATGTCTCCGCTCACAACGTATATAGATTATGTGGCAGAATCGCAAGATAACCCATCTTTAAGTCAGATCAAGAAAAGTTACGTTGGTTTATTTAAAGATCTCAAGAAGGTCCTTGCGGAATGGCTCGATATCTCTGAAGACCTTTTTGGATACGATGATGAATCGATCTCTACAAAACTTAAATACACTATTGAAGCAGGGGTATCTTCTATAAGTTTCGATCCGAAGGAATTTAGTCCCGTCATATTAGCTCCGATTGAGGAAGGAATTCCGGGGGATAAGGTTTCAAATATGCTTAAAAGCTGGGGCTGTGGCCGGGATCAATGGAGGCTTTTTTAGTTATGGTAATGTTGCCCGCTGGTCGCTTAAATGGGCTGTGGGAAAATTCAAAAGCAAAGTCCTTGGGACAGGAAGGTCTGCATTTCCAAGTGCTATCTTAAAAATAGGAGATCATCTTATCTCCGATACCTCTTCCTCTGGTATTCCTGCTATTGGCTGGAACAAGGATGGCTCTAAAACTGTGATCGGAGAGCTGAAGGTGCAGTGGTTTGTGCGTTTACATGATCCTGAAAGAGAATTGAAATTACATCGTGAAACTGAATTGAACCATGATATTCGAGAAAAATATATTTATGTTCCTTCTAAACGTTATGAAATAAAGGATCACGAGATTATTGAGGTTGAGTCTGTGGACGAAGTAGATAAAGAACTCTTAAACTCTTTTACCTTGGATCGGTCCGAATATGTATTCGAAGAGCTTTCTGTTGGAGACAAATTGGAGATTCACTATCAGTGGGACTCCCGTAGAATGTCCAGTGTTGATCCGCAAGGATTTTCAGGCTTGGACTATGTGTTGAGCGGTGGAGCTATTCTTATGCAAAACGGAGAGGTGCAGGACTCATTTTCAGAAATGAATTATCCTAGTACCAGCTCTCCCCGAACTGGAATTTGCCTCCATAAGGATGGTTCCTGGAAGATGATAGTAAGCCCAACTGGGTATCTTCTTCTGGATTTTGCAAATTTTATGAAGGAAAGGGGGTGTCATGACGCCATCAATCTTGACGGTGGCGGTTCTCCTACTATGTATTTTCCTCACGAAAAGAAAATGATTGGCTCCGATATCATGGTCTCAGATGCCATTGCTTTGATGCCTCGGGAACAGTGGGGACTAAGATCCTATCTGTCTCGTGGAGAAAAAAACATTTTTGATCTGCTAAAGGCAGATGATAAAGATGCCATAAAAGGCTACTTGGACAAAAATTCTCTCGCCCTAAAAGAACGAAATATAAATCGACAAACTCCTTTGCAGGCACTGCTTGCTGTTGATCCGGCCAGGGTGGATGCAGCATTGATTACCTTGTTCATCGAAAAAATGGATCTAGAAGATCTTTTCAATCGAGATGTATACGGGGAATCAGCGGCACTGACGGCAGTTCGTAATGGGCACTTTAATGTTGCTACCCAGATCGTCAGTAAGGGAGGACTTGAGAATTGTTCTCAAAAAGGTGTCGGCGATCAAACATTATGCGGCGTGATTGCGACGATGGAAGACCACCCTGAATTGAGATCGATTTTAGGTGACTGCTTAGACGCTCTAGTTAAAGGCATGCGTGATTTTGACTCTGATGCAGGATCGGACGCGCTGGATCTATTTCAAGCCTTGGTTGAAAAAGGCCAGGCTTACGAGAAAGCAGCCGACGCTGCGGCTGAAGGCATGAGTAATCCTGAATCTTTAGTAAGATGGAACGCACAGAAACTATTTCAAGCATTGGTTGTAAAAGGCCAGGCTTACGAGAAAGCAGCCGACGCTGCGGCTAAAGGCATGAGTGATTCTACCTTTTCAGCAAGATTGGACGCACTGAAACTATTTCAGGCCTTGGTTGAAAAAGGCCAGGCTTACGAGAAAGCAGCCGATGCTGCGGCTAAAGGCATGAGTGATCGTGACTTTACAGTAGAAAGGGAGGCACGGCAATTAAAGTCCATGCTAAAGCCTTGGTGGATACGATGGTGGCCCTTTTGAAGGGGCCTTCCGGACAGTAGGTGGACATAGACGATATTCCACAGATTCTATTAATCTTCGATTTTTTAATCAAATTACACCCACAAAAAAGGAAACTATTCTCTACGCCCGTGTATCTTCTTATGACCAACGGGAAAACAAATCGTTCGAAGAAAATCTGGCTTCTGATGTTATTGAACTGATGACTGTTTTTTGCTCAAAGGTATCCAGTTATCTTAAGATTTTTGGTATTTCAGCGCGGCACCGTATATACGTGGCGACAGCAGCACCTACGGGCATTTGCACTAATCCTTTTCAAGAAGTGCTGGGTTGGAGGGCACGTAAAATGTCGGCTGCGGGGTGGAAGTAATGCGTAAGCCACTTGGGGCAAATAGGGAGAGGGGGGTTTGGGGGGGCGAGTTACTATGTTGAATAGTAGTAGCGACCTGGCCCACAAAAAAGGAAACTCCTAGATCAACACATCATAGGAGTTTGTATGAGAGTCTC
>JACPKR010000057.1 GCA_016186945.1 Deltaproteobacteria bacterium
AAACAACGTTTCCATTCGTCAGCGTGAGGTTTTTGGTCACAATATTGTGAAACTGATCAGTCGCGCACGGGGGTTAGCGGGGAGAGCGTTTGAACAGGCATCGCCGAAAGTTCATTGGTTTCCTTACGATCCCGCTTCCCAAAGCTGGAAACTTTATCGTCTATCCAGTGAGTAAGTTGAAAGAACCTCAGCTCTCCACCTGCGATGCCCTACGACGGCGAAGAAAAAATTCAAGACCTTGGCTCCTTGTTTCCTTTTTCGCGGAAATGAACGACAATATGAAAGGTTCCTTTTTACTTATTATAGAGGAGAAATGAAATGCGTGTATTTGTTTTTGTATTCGCGCTGATTGCTTTGTGTGATTGTGCGCCAAAAAGAAAAGCTAGAGCGGGAACTGACCTTGCTCCGAAACAAGAAAGAGGGATCTTAACGCCAGAACTAAAACCTGAATCAACCCCATCCGTTAGTGAGCTGAGCGTAGGAAACGTCGAACTCATTCCCACCCCAATAGGAGACCATACTGGTCTGACGATATCTGTAGATGCATCTGATGCGACCACGCATATGGAATTCTATGCATGCAGCAATGATGGGTCCTGCTACCCTTCCGAAGACGCTCCCCACGAATTCTGGCAACTGCGTCATTTCATTCCCAATGTTTGTAATCCCGATCGTACGCAGATGGAGACCTGTACCATTAAGATTCGACCATGTTTCTATGTGTCTCCAGAAGAAACTGTATGTAACGAGTGGGTAACAAGGGCAATCGACTTAAACCCCAACCCACAAACAGAAGCTGAAGCGAAAATTGCAGCGTTGCTCCAGGGAATCTATGAAGAAAGACAGACGTATAACGAATTGGGAAAAATCACAAAAGCCTCTGCACAAGCCTTTGCGAATAACGTTGAGGGAGAGCTTCCACCAGAAAATGCTGAATATATGCAAGCTGTTAGGAATCTTGCAAACATGGATCCCTATATGATCGCGAACCAATTGGAACAGCCAGAATTTCAAGAAGCGGTTGATGCCATTGAAGAAGGAATGACATCGCCCGCTGAAAAGGAGGGCGAAGGACTTGAACTTGCAGGAGCTGATGATCAAGGAGCGGGCCTTTCCGCAACGGCGTTGGCAGTCATTGCTATAGGCGGGTCGACAGTTTTTTTAGGGGTGGGTGCGGGTGCTGCGGCAAAAGTAGTGGCTGTTAGGCGCGCTGGGAGCAAACAAGGGAAACCCGAAGGGGAGACATCTCCAGAAGTAGGGGAGCGATCTCCAGAGCCAGAGGTGGGACGTCGACAGGCTAGAACCGAACATCTTTCCGAATTGGCGATGTCGACCTCTCGACCTTCCCATGAAGTAGCCGCTCTGAGGACTGAAATAAAAGAAGCCAATGGGATAATGAAACAAATAGAAATAGATTTCCCCAAATTGGTTTTAGACACGGCAAAGAAACCTCTTAATACTTCGTTTTTGGAAACCAGATTGGCTCAAATAAAAGATGTCAATGAAAAATTTTTTATTGAAAAGTACCTTGAAGCTAGGGTGAAGACTGAAGAGGCATCAGGCAAGTTGAAACAATTCGAGGATGCGGCAACTGTTGTTCAAAAGGTTTACCGAGGCGGCCACGTACGTGCCATCGCCATCGCCATCGGTGAAGTCAGGCAATTAGAACAAGAGATCGACGCACTCAGTAGCAAACTGAGAGAGGCAATGGATCTGGACGCACAGATCCGTGCCTTAGACGCAGAACTAGCGAAATTGAACGACGAATACACCGGACTGGGTGAGAAAGGCGAAACCATAAGGGACAAGTTAGACGAATTCGATGGCCGGAACTTTAAAGCACGGCAGCAAAGGGCAAGGATAGACGTAGAAACAACAACGGCAAGTATGAAGGAGCTGTCAGCAAAACGGTTACAATACCCGGACGGAGTGAGAAGTGCGGCATTACGGCAGTTTTTTGGTACTGGTGCTGACAGAGCGGCGACGACAATGCAGAAGGTCTTTCGAGGAAAGCAGGCTAGAACAGATTTCGCTGCAGCCCTGAAATTACGAACTAAAGCTGCCGCTAGAATTCAAGCGCTCTGGAAAGGAACTAAAGTTCGACAGACCTTTGGTCAGCTGAGGGCAGAGAGGCTGCAACGACAGTACGCTAAGCTTCAGCAACGCCTCCTAGAAACAGACTTCGTAGCTCAGCAAACCGCAAGCGGAGTCGAACCCACGGAGTCAGTGGTTGCTAGGCCTGCTGGTACAGAGCGCGCGCCCATTGCAGCTCAGAGCCATCGGCAAACCGCAAGTCGAAGTCGTAGTCACGCTGCCCAGCTCGCAGTTATGTTGGCAGCAGGGGTAATTGCTGCCGCCGCAATAGGAGCTGGCGCGACAGCGGTTGCCATGTCTCTTGCCGAAGATGCCACTGTTAGGGCTGGAGACGAGTTCATGGATAGAATGGAAGACGTTGGCACTGCGAAAGCGATCTCAGATTATAACACAGCTTTCTATCAAGAAGATCTCCGCAATGCAGTGACGTCAGGTGGCACCTGAGCTTCCCAGGTTCACCGGGATTTCAACAAAACCCTCAGCCCCCGTCTGGGGGACATCCTAAAGTGAAAAAACGAAATCTCGTAGTTCTCACCCTGGCTGGATCTTTTGATCCGTTGGACGATGCCAGACGAGAATTGTGACAGACATGGGTTCTCCCCCGTCGATTGATTCCCCGCAGAAAGTCGGTTGACACATTTTTTCTGTCTGCTAGCGACCAATTTGAGACGCTATGACGTTTTGAATGAGGAGGTTGTTATGGAATATGATGTTCAGACATGGAATTCGCTTTTAGCGAATCTTGATGCGCTGCCCGAACACAGCATGATCCCCAAGATGCTCTTCACTTATCTACAAAAGACAATCCCTAGTCCAG
>JACPKR010000058.1 GCA_016186945.1 Deltaproteobacteria bacterium
GAGAAGCCTGAGGGGAGCGCCTCTCTTGGGAAAGCGGATGCGCTCCACCTTGGCCTCACCCTTCTCTCAAAGCGGACTATTTAAATATACCCGCCGCGGCGAAGCTCTACAATTTTTCCTACTGGGGTATTTCCAGTTTTCCAATCCTTTCTTATGCGAGACTTGAGATGAGGTTTGCCTTTTCAGAAGTGCTAACCTAAACTCTAGCGGTTTTTCAGATCATCTAAGGAAAGGTTTATGTCACCTGTTATCAAGAAAACCAGGAAAAATTCTCTTCAGGATTTATTGAATGCGTTAATAAAATTTGTAACCCTTCTTGAGGGGCAAGGGGAAAAAAGTGCGGCAGACGATCTTCGTATCGCAGCTGCAGATTTACAAAAATACCAGACTGACTCTCTGGAATTCGATGCGGCGATCAATCTTATCCTTGAATCCTACGAAGGTGAGCATGAACTGAAGGCTTACACTTTACGGCGCCAGTCTAAGGAAAGCAAATGGACCGAAGCCGAGGAACTTTATCTTGTAAGTATCAATGTATTCAACCTCGCCAAGCGTCTTGAAAAGAAAAAAAACTAAAAGATCTTAGCGTCAGGCTGCCCCTCTTTTGGTTTCGCCAGCGGTTTAGATGTCGGTACGCTTGCCATCCCTTTGTGTTCGGGAAGGAAGTAGTCAAAAGAAAGCGTGCGGGAATCTCCTTTTTGAAGGGTGAGCTTTGTTTTGTTTGAGCCTCTCGGGGTCGTTGCAAAGTTGTGGCCGAGGAGGAAGTAATGGTGGAGGCTGTAGGTCCCTACCATAAGAGGCAAGCTGGTGGTTTTCGTATAAGGGATGTCATGCGAAAATCCGGCAAGTTGGGGAGATTCTGGCTCAAGTCTTACAAGGTAACTTAGCTGAGCGGGTCTGACACTGGGTTCGGGCACCAGGTGGAGTTCCGCGGTTTCGAAGATGCTGGTCCTGACGTGAGCCTGGATGAGTTGGCGTAAGCCTCGGGAACCCTCCAGCTCTACCTGTATATCAGTTTCGTAAGCGAACATGATGGGGATATCGGTTGAACTTTCTATAAAAGGATAGGGAGCGTCCTTTTCGTAAAGGTTTACATCACGCTTCCCCAGACACTCCCACTCCCAGGGTCCGCAGTTGAGGTTCACCTGTACACTTCGCAACTTTACAGTCGTTAAGGCTCCGGCACTGAGGTGTAATGAGCCGTGTTTGTTCGCGTCATGCAGACGATAACTCATATCACCCGGCATAAGTGGGTAAACCTTATCTGTGAGAAAAGCGAAGTGATCATTAACCTCTATCATGAAAGGTTCCCCTCGAATGTCTCTAAACCGAGATAAATTGATTTCAGGGGGAGCCTCAAACTTCAGATATGCAGGAACGAGAGACGCTACCTCGCTGGGTTTAAGCGAGGTGACTTGCTGAGAACCGTTAACAGTGATCTGATAAGTACCCGGCAAGAGAAAGAGCCATCTGTCAATTTTTTGAGCCTGAGTGATCGAAAGATGCCCCTCTGCTGGTGAAACAAAATAGGGAGCTAACTCACTCGGAGTCTGTTTAAGAACATGTTCCACCCTGACGGCAGAGAGGTCGAATTTAAGAACTTGCGGAGTATCAAAGTGTTCACCCGATAGTTCAATGTGTAATGGACTCATGCCTACAAGAAGATTCTGAGTTCCCGAAAACATAACAAGTTCAAAGCGGTTGTTGATAATCTGAGGAGGATGTGTTTTCTGATACCGGTTGCACTGGATGGAAAAAATATCCTCCTCCCCAGGAGGCGTTGGCGGAACGAATTGAATCGTATGCGCTGTCAACTGCGTCGTTCTCCCTGGGTTAACAGAAACAACATTGTAAGAGCAGTCGCCAAGCACCAAATAACTTCCCGTCGGCAATTCCAGTGGTGTATTGAAAAAACCCATCTCCATGGAGACAAATTGCAGAGTGGACTCCCCCAGGATTCTGAAAATCTCGTATGCGCCTGATTGAGGCGCGCGAATATTCAAAAAGCCAGGCTCCTCCTTGCTGCAGGACAAAAAAGAGAGAAAAATTAAGATGGTGATTACTCTTTGCATCGGAAGTGTAACAGGCTCATGAAAAAAGTCGCATCTAGGGAGAGGGGGGTTTGGGGGGGCGAGTGAAGCGTCGCCTCCCCCGGATTTCATGGAGGAACCAGCTGCGCAGTTTCCTCCAAACCACCTCCTTGCTCCAAGTGGCTAAAAATAAAATGACGCGTTGGCCAGAAATTGTAGCACAGTGATGTTACCAAAGCCGACATGAATACGCGGCCCGATATGAAATAAGTCCCACGGCTTGAATCGCCCCTCCAGTCCTATTGAACCGATCCCACCGAACGGTTTCAGCGGCTTGGAATCCTCCTCAATAGGAATCTGGGAGTACAGGTGTGTGTTGACCAGCCCCGCTTCAAAGGAAGGTAGGAGATCGAAAATCTGGTGCAAATGAAACGCCGTCTCCAGTCCGAAGTTATACGTTTCCACAACCCCTCTGTACTCCTGGTACGCCGAACTTTCACTGATCGGGGCAACACTGAAGGGGAGATAGCGGAACGTGACGAAAACATCTTTCGTCATGACCGGCCTAGGCAATCTATAAGCAACTTTGAAATCGGCAAGACCGTTTGCACGTAGGTTCTTTTTGCTTTTGAAGGCTTTCGCCCAACCGAAGCTCGTACTTAAAACAAGCTTGGTTTTGAGATGTTCAGCCAATTTGGCCTTGAAGCCAGGCTCTGCTTCTTCAGCTTCCTCTATTTCAGTCTCCTGCCCGCCATCGTCCTTTTTTTTGGCCTTCTTTTTCTTCTTTTCGCTTTTTTCCTTCTTTTCAGGCTCCGGAGTGCCAGCCTCGGAAGGCGGTTGGGTTCCTGTGTCTTGCGCCCAAAGCGAGGCTTGGGCAGAGAGGAATAGAAAACATACCGTCATGACATGGTATTTGTGAAACATGAACGACCCCATGCTAAATCAATAGCTTTATTTCGAAAATGAAACGACGTTCGGCTAACTTCTCGTGCAAACCCACCACGGGACCATGATCGACGGTGTAAGTGGCTAACCTAAGTTTGAGCAGTTCCACGTCGATCTGTAAACCGGCGGTCGGATAACCACTTTTTAGGCCAGCCTGGACCTTGATGATTCGCGAAAAACCCCATTCCATTCCCAAATTGAATTTTTGCGAATAATGGAGAGGCTGATTGATCGAATGAGAATCGAGGGCAAGCAGGAGATACGTGCGCTCGGTCTTTAGTGGCTTTAAACTGACCCCTGTATTGAAAGAAGGTTGGCGCAAGGGAGGAGCCTTGCGAGTTGAGATCGTCTGTTTATAAGCAGTCCCCCCCACGTCGGTGATACTTAGCCCCAGCGTGGGTTCCAAAGGTTCGATAGGTGTAAAAAGCAACCCCACATCAGCACCCACACCAACGCCCGATACCATCAACTGGTCAAGTTGCTTTTGGGAATCCTTTGCGCCTGTCGTGTCCGATCGGAAAAGATCCAGATCATCAACATTAATGTCGTCCTGAATCCCAACAGCAGCGACAGGCTTCAGAGAAACCCCCCAACTGAGGCGATCTTCAAGAAGACTGTCAGCGTAGGAAATAGGCATCAATACATTGGCTAAAACCTCAGTCTCAAACACAACATAACTATGCGCGGTCAGAGAAAGAAAGTTCTTACTGCCTATCCCTACGCCCCAATGGGGGGCAACTACGTGAGGTGTAAACCCCAAAGCGAAATAATGAGGAAGACCCGACTGTTCCCTCATCAGATCGAGAATGTCGTCCAAACTTTTCTGCCCCTTCGTGTCTTTCACCAAATCTCGCGCTAGGGAGATCGTATTGTAAGACACCTCGACGCGAGGATTGATGATTTCAAACCTCATCTCTTTTAGACGCGCCAACCCCGCAGGGTTATAAAAAAGAGCATTAAAATCGTCCGCCACGGAAACAAAAGCATTCCCCATACCGAGTGGGCGGGTCCCAAAATGGGTCCACTCTGCTGGTTGGGACCCTGCAACGCAGGGAAATGAAAATACCATTACATAAAAAAACACGCGAAGGAGGCAACGAGCACTAAAATCCATGAAAAACTCCGTTTGCTCTCGGCTGTATTATTAAGTAGATAGTTTCCCTTGTTTAGTATTGAATAACAAATATTTTGCCCTATGATGGCGATAAAGTCGATACATAATCCCTTGGTTTTGAAATATGGGGGCCAGGAATGCCAAGAACAGAAGTGGCCATTGAACGAAAGCACCAAATCGTTAAAGCGACAGTGGAGTGCGTTTCCAAATACGGTTACAACAATTTTTCCATGCAAGATGTTGCCAGAACAGCAGGCGTTAGCAAAGGCATCATCCATTACTATTTTTTAAACAAAGATGACCTGATGATGTCTGTTTTGGAACATGTTGCCGGAGATATAGAGAGAATTTTACAAACCGGCACAAAGGATGTGAACGACCCTGTTAAGAAGCTCGAGATATTTGTCACAACGTGCCTAAATATTGTGCGCGAGACCAAGGAATATTATCAAGTCAATATGGATTTCTGGACGCAAATC
Source organism: Deltaproteobacteria bacterium (assembly GCA_016186945.1). Classification (GTDB taxonomy): domain Bacteria; phylum Bdellovibrionota_B; class Oligoflexia; order Oligoflexales; family Bog-1112; genus BOG-1112. The sequence continues at coordinate 4,569 of JACPKR010000058.1, forward strand.
AACCAGAAGGAGGAGGTGCGGTTAACGATCTCCAAACACTACCGAAACTTTCGAGAGACATGTGCCAAAATTATCATTGAAGGCGTGGAACAGAACGTGTTTAAGAAAGTCGACGCAACGGAACTTGCCTCCGCAATTATCGCATTAGTCGATGGGATCAGCCTCCAATGGCTCTTCGATGAAACCGAGTTCAACTACGATAACGTTGTCAAACACATCAATGAAATGGTGAAAGCCTACCTGCAGAAACCTGTCCACTAGAATTGTAATTCTTGGAGGAACCAGCTGCGCAGTTTCCTCCAAACCACCTCCTTGCTCCTTTGCCCCCCCAAGTGGTTAGTTTGCCACAGTCCCCATGAATAGCATGTTGTAAAAAAGACACAGCCAACTCTCCGAACTTACGAGCCAATCAGGAAAGACCTCCATTTCGGCACATTAGGGGACGATTTTGTATTGGCATACTGTTTGCTTGTTTATTATAAGCAGGGCCTGCCTAAGGTCGATACATCGACTACGAGACACTTCCAGAAAGGAAATTCATGAAACGACTGCAAGGAACGGTGACGCGCGAGATTCAATTCGCCGGAGTGGGTTTGCATAGCGGCCGTCTTGTCAATTTAACGATCTTGCCCCTTGGACCCAATTCAGGGATTTATTTCGAAAGGACCGACACGGATGCGGAACCCGTTCTTGCAAGCCCTTTCAGTGTGACATCTACGATGCTTTGCACAACCATCGGGGAGGCCCCTCATTCTATTTCAACAATCGAGCACCTCATGGCAGCCTTTTTCGGTCTAGGAATCGACAACGCCCTCGTGAGGGTAAGCGCAAGTGAGGTGCCCATCCTAGACGGGAGTGCAGCGCCTTTCGTGGACAAACTGGTTGAGGCCGGCCTTCAGATTCAACACGTTGCGAAGAAGATCATTGCTTTTCCCGAACCCTTTGTCATTTCCGAGGGTGAGCAATACATAAAATACGAGCCCCTCGACGATCCTTCCGCTTTGGAAATAGAATGTTCGATTGAATTTCCTCACTCGGTTATCCGGGCGCAGTCCTTTCAAATGCGTTTTAGCCGCGAGGAATTTATGAGAATCTGTGAGGCAAGGACCTTTTGCCATATAGACAGCGTGAAAACTATGAGAGCGCAAGGCTTGGCCCTAGGTGGTTCACTAGATAACGCCGTTGTTGTCGACGACAACCGAGTGTTAAACGCAGACGGCTTGCGCTACGAAGATGAGTTTGTCAGACATAAGCTTCTCGACTTCCTGGGCGACGTCCACCTTCTGCCAGGTGTCCTAGCGGGAAAAGTCACACTTCACAAAGCCGGTCATCGTTTACATGCGCAATTCACAAGGCACATTCTCTCCCAAGTGAAAATTTCCGTAGCGGAACGATCCCGCAACCCGCATTCCTTTATGCTGCAATCAGCTGTCGGATGATGCGTCGAGGGGATTTATTGGAGGAACCAGCTGCGCAGTGTCCTCCAAACCCCCTCCTTGCCCTAAGCGGTACGTTCCGTGGCCTGCAGATAGTGAGTATCGGTTTTTTCCTTGGCACCTTGGCGGGATGGGCGAGTGACGCTCTTGTCATGCAAGGATATTACCTGGCTGGTCTGTCATTCGCCTTGTGGGGCCTGAGTCACTGCTTTTACAAACGCTTCTCCCTATTCTTTCTCGCTTGCACAGGAGTCTTCTGGGCCTGGGCGCACAGTGCTGTTTCTCCCCCATACCCCGTGGAAAATGTTGAAATCACCAGGAGCAACGTCCTCCCTTCACGAACAAACCTAATCGTGAGACATGGTGAGCGTTTCTATCGAGTGAAAGGCGTGGGGACTGAATCCACTCATGGCGATGTCAGGGTCGTACCTTTCCAGCAAATTTTTGGATCTGTTAGTGCCAGCTTTACACCATACGAGCCAGGTCATTCCAGTGGGCTAGCTAAACTTTCCCAATATGTCGGAAACTTTCTGGATAAGTGCCTTGTAAGGTCGTCTCCGAAACTTCAGGCTCTCGTTGCAGCAATCATTTTGGGCCAAAAAGATGGCCTCGATTCATCCCTGACCAAAGATTTTAGGCATCTGGGAATTTTTCACCTGCTCGTGGTAAGTGGGCTACATATCAGTTTCCTGAGTTGGCTTTTTCTTGTTTGCATCTTGGCTCCTTTCCAGTGTCTTTATGCGTTTTGTCTGCTCAGTCCCAGAAGGTGGTACTTCCTTCAGTCCCTCTTACGGCTTATCTCGGTCGCTGTCGTTTTCATTTATGGCTTGGGGATAGGCTTCCCCCCTGCTGCTCAGCGTGCGATTCTTCTTTTCAGCTGTGCTCAGGGGGCGAAGGTCTTCTCGCTACCCATCGACTTCCGTGGAAAAGTGCTTTTCACCCTTGTAGCACAGCAGTTTTTCTTTCCTCTCGATGTGGTTTCCGTGGCTTCCCTCTTAAGTTGGACGGCTTATGTTACGGTCGTTTCTCTTGCCGCAGGCGGAGAGGGATTGAGGAGAAGTTTGGAAGTCCAGGCTTGCCTGACTCTTCTCGCGGGAGGGGTCTTGGGGAGTCTAAGTTTTGCGGGTTTTTTTCTAAACCTGCTCATCGTTCCGCTTTTCCCTCTTGTTGTTTTCGGTGCTGTCTTGCAAATGGTGCCGAGTGATATTGTACAGACTGCCTCGGGACGTCTTCTCTCTGCTTTCATCATATTAGTGGAAACGTGTTCGGAGTGGTTTGGGAATGTTTCCTGGTCATATTTGGACCTTAGCCACTCACCCCTGGCTCGATGGAGTGTTTTGGGGGCTGGTTTTCTTTTCTTCCTAAATATTTTCAAACGCCTGCCGATACCTTTTCAAGGTGAGTGTCGGGTAGAGGAAATTTATGAAGAATCAAAGCCAAGCTGAAACCGATGGTTGGAAAGGAAAAAGTGTTCTCGTCGTTGAAGATTCGAAATTAATGCAGGAACAAATCGTCGCCATTTTTGAAAGTATAGGCATGAAAGTCGTGGGAACCTGTGAAGATGGGGTCGCAGCCCTTGCTAAAGTGAAGGAATTGAACCCAGACTTGGTGAGTCTGGATATCATCCTTCCTGACATGAACGGAATCGAATGTTACCGCGAGCTGAAAAAAACAAACGCCAAGGTCCGTTGTATTTTTGCAAGTGTCCTTGGTGCTCACATCAGTGAGAATTTCCGAGAGGACATTCCCGCTCACCTTTTTATGAATAAGCCATTCTTGCCCGATCAGCTGAGAGAAAGTTTGAAAAAAGTATTCAGTTAAACTTTCTCGATATGCTCTTCCTGCTCTTTTCTTTCATAGAAGAAGCTTGAAGTCTCGTTTTCCTTGGAACCGCGTCTGATCGTGGCAATATAGGCGCTCGCGCCCGCAATCAGAAGGAAAAAGAAGGCAACAAGGAGGAAAGCGGGGTGCCAAATGGATCCGAGAAAAAAGAGGATTAAGGCAGCAGCCGAGCACAAGGCAGCGTTGATCCAGATCTTGTCTCTCTGGATAATAGCCAACTCACTTTTCAGAACACCTCCCGTGTATCCTTCGATGATGATATTTTTTTTGTCAGTCTTTTGAAAATGTCTCAAGGCACTGGAGGGTCGGTAAAGGTATCGAATGTGCCAAAACGGTAGGTGAATGAGCTGAAGCCCAGCGATGTCAAGTTCCGTGCGGATGTCCACGGGAATATCGACGTTAAGTTTAGCGATCTTAAAGTGGTAAAGTTCGACGTGCAATCTCGCCCTTCTCAGCGCTTCTTCCTCGTCAATTTCTACTGATAAAATAGGCAGCCCGTTACTGAACTTGAAATCGAAATACTCCCGCACACCGTAAGCAGGAAGTTCACCTTCCAAACTTTCCTTAGATGTCTTAACCCCCGTTGTCGGGTCGATCCGGCCACGGGAAAAGGTTGAGTCAAGGGGAAAGCCATCCCATTCGATGTTGATTGCTTCCTTTGGTTCGTGCAGTTCAGTCAGGCCCCAGTGTTCGCAAATGTTTTTCCGAGACGAAACCGCCCAGCGATAACTTCGGCGAAAGACCCCACTCTCCGTGACATAGCCCGTTGTGAGCATTTCAGCGGCAGACTTTTGCCTTTTTACAAGGCCTTTCCAGGATGTATGGGCCTCAAGCGACACGATCCAGAAAGGGATAGAATAGCCCTTGGCGTCAGTTATGAAGTATTCCCTTTCTACCGTCCCGGGTTTGTGGTGTATGCGTTTGATCCACTGTAGAACCAGATTTCGCACCTGGCCGGAATCGATCGCGTTGGGGATGATAAAATGCTCCGCAAATATTTCCTTACGCCCCGACTCCAGGTCAAACGAAAACGTCGCCGAGCAGGTCGGGCACATTAGCAGGTAACTATTCAGGTCATATTGCGCTGACGCACTGCAACTCGGGCAGGTAAGTTCATGCATCACGGCCCCCTTTGGGTGTTTTCTTAGATTTTAACATGAAGAACTTGACATAAGGGGCTGTGGTCTTAAGTTTCGCTAAGAACGACCTGCTCACAGCAGCATTCCACAGATAATAGAGAAGCAGGTTTCCTGTCAAATAACCTGGAATGATTACAAAATTGGAGTTTTAAAATGGGAAAAGTTATAGGGATTGACTTGGGTACAACCAACTCTGTTGTGTCCGTTATGGAACATGGGAAACCCAAGATCATAGAAAACGCTGAAGGCCAGCGAACCACCCCAAGTGTTGTTGCCTATACGAAAGAAGGAGAAATCCTAGTCGGCGGGGCTGCACGTCGCCAGGCTGTCATCAACCCGATGAACACTATTTACTCAGCAAAACGATTTATCGGCTGCTTGTTTAAAGAACGAATGGATGAGTCCAAGCGAGTTCCCTACAAAGTGAAAGAAGGCAAAGGCGGAGGCTGCATATTTGAAATTTTGGGCAAAGATTTTAACCCTTCGGAAATCTCAGCAAAAGTGCTTTCCAAACTTAAACTCGCTGCGGAAGATTATCTAGGCGAGAAAGTAACAGAAGCTGTTATTACCGTCCCCGCATACTTTAATGACGACCAAAGGCAGGCTACCAAAGACGCCGGCAAGATTGCAGGGCTGGACGTCAAACGGATAGTGGCAGAGCCAACAGCAGCCGCCCTTGCGTACGGAATGGACAAAAAGAAGAACGAAAAAATCATCGTATTCGACTTCGGTGGTGGGACCTTCGACGTCTCCCTTCTCGAAGTAGGGGACAATGTGGTCGAAGTGCTTGCCACAAATGGGGACACTCACCTGGGTGGGGACAATATTGATGAAATCCTCATCTCCTATCTGATCACACAGTTCAAAAAAGACACAGGCATTGATGTTTCCAAAGACCCTATGGCGGTTCAGCGTTTGAAAGAGGCTGCGGAAAAAGCGAAGATCGAACTTTCCTCAGCGCAATCTACGGAAATCAACTTACCATTCCTTACAGCGGATCAGACGGGGCCTAAACACCTTGTTGTCACCTTAAGACGTTCCGAGTTTGAAAAACTCATTCATGACCTTGTCGCAAAAACCCTGGGACCATGCGAGAAAGTCCTAAAAGATGGAAAGATCAGCAAAGATGGTATTGAGGAAGTGATCCTCGTCGGGGGGTCTACCCGCATACCTCTGGTACAAGCGAGAGTACGGGAATTCTTCGGCAAGGAACCTAACAGGTCTGTCAATCCAGACGAGGTTGTATCTTACGGTGCAGCGATTCAGGCGGGTATCCTGGCAGGAGATGTAAAAGACGTCCTCCTTCTCGATGTGACCCCACTCTCCCTGGGTATAGAAACCCAAGGGGGCGTCATGACAAAGTTGATTGAGCGCAACACCACGATCCCTACTCGCAAAAGCCAGATCTTCTCCACCGCAGCCGACAACCAAACCTCGGTCGAAATCGTTGTTCTGCAAGGTGAACGTGAGATGGCGCCGGACAACAGAAGCCTTGGTCGCTTTAGTCTGGTGGATATTCCACCCGCCCCTAGAGGCGTACCACAGATCGAAGTAACCTTCGACATCGACGCCAACGGTATCGTGTCCGTCTATGCTAAAGATATGGGCACCAGCAAAGAGCAAAAAATTGTGATCACATCGCAGGCTAAACTTGACGAAAATGAAATCAAGAAGATGGTGCGCGATAGCGAAGAGCACAAGGAAGAAGACAAGAAGCGTCGAGAAATGGTGGAAGCGCACAATAGCCTCGACTCGCTGATCTACCAGGCTGAGAAACTTCTGCGAGACAATGCGGACAAAGTTCCTGCCGACCTGAAAGGAGAATTGGAGTCTGCCGTCAGTACAGCAAAATCCAAACTTAGCAGCCAGGATTTGGAAACCTTGAAAGTTGCAAGAACCGAGTTTGAAGCGAAACTGCACAAACTCACAGAAACTATCTACAAACACGCTGGTCATGGGCCAGGCGGAGCAGGCCCCTCTGGCGGAAACGACAAGAAAAAAGATGACGATGTCGTAGACGCTGAGTATGAGGAAGGCGATAATAAAAAGTAGATGAATTGGGACCATGTTAAAGAGATCAACGACAAACTGATCCCCATCGCCAAAGGTATCAAAATACTTTCGTCGATTTCGTGGCCCCTTTCTGCAGAATACGAGTTTATATCTTCCTTGGAAGAAGGGAGGGTTAAACTCCCCACAATCACCTACCCAAAACGAGATTTTAACCCTGAAATTAAAGCACTGGACGGCCTTCTTAAGCATTGGACGGCCGTTCATCCTGTAGAAGTCTTTCTGAAAAAGACGATAGAAAGTTATCGAGATGCGGCCCGCATGTTGCAGGCGGTGGGAACTCAGCAGTTTACTAAGCTTTCCATCGAAATTTTCGGTACGTCTTCAGATATCATCTCACAGAAGAAGATTAGCAACCTCCAGGTTGCCAAACGTTTCCTGAGGCACGAGAGGCGATTTGACCATCCCTATCTCAAGGAGACTGAAAGCACGGTTTCGGCAGAAACGATTGCCGAGTTCTTACGCAATCAGATTGCAGCGCTCTTTCAGGACGTCGGCCCAAAAGTGGAAATCTCCTCATCCCTCGCCGCAAAAGCGACTGCCAACGCGCAAGTCATCCGTTTGCGAGAAGGGACTTCCTACAATACTTATGATGGCCAGCAACTTCTTGTGCATGAAGTGTTAACGCACAGTCTCACTGCTCTCAACGGTCAGAGGCAGAAATTTCTTAGCATCCTCGGATTCAGTGCGCCTCGTACTGTTAAAACCCAGGAAGGGCTGGCAACTTACTCCGAGGTCATAACCGGCTCCATCGACTTGCGGCGCTTGCAACGAATCGCGTTGAGGATTATCGCGATCGAAAATGCCCTCAATGGTGCGAGCTTTGTCGATACCTTTCGCTTCTTTCTTGAAAACGGTCAGAGTCCGAAGGAAAGCTTCTGGTCGGCAGCCAGGATTTTCAGAGGAGGTTTTCCCAACAAGAACATTGTCTTTACGAAAGATATCGTCTACCTGGATGGACTTATGAAGGTACACGCCTTGTTCCGCTGGGTCTTTATGAACCAACGCCTGGACTTGCTCCACCTTCTTTTCTGTGGACGGCTGACGATCGAAGATCTCTTCCCACTTGAGGAATCCTACAAAACGGGAATCATAGACCCGCCGAAGTTTTTACCGGGCTGGTACACCAATATCTACGGTTTAGCAGGTTCCCTAAGTTTTCTGGAAGTCTCTCATGAAATTGATAAGCTTCATCTGGAACAGGAATTCATGTAGCGCTTGTGGCAAGCAAGGAGGTGGTTTGGAGGAAACTGCGCAGCTGGTTCCTCCAAGAAATCCCCTTGGGGGAGCGACGGTTCCCTGTTATGTGAATATCCCACAAGCAAAGAAACGTCCTCCTTCGATTTTTTTCTTCAAAGAGATAAGATCCGCAACAACAACCTGTTATTCGGGGTCGAAGTCTAGCTTCGCCTCAAGC
>JACPKR010000059.1 GCA_016186945.1 Deltaproteobacteria bacterium
TTGTTTGTGAACATCAATTCCCACGTTGACAGTTTTTCCTTGATAAGAGACTCTCATACAAACTCCTATGATGTGTTGATCTAGGAGTTTCCTTTTTTGTGGGCCAGGTCGCTACTACTATTCAACATAGTAACTCGCCCCCCCAAACCCCCCTCTCCCTTTTTAGTTGTCATCAAGCAGTGGTCATTTATTCCGATAGCAATTTAAGCAGACGCATGCAAACGCGTCCAGGAGCAGGGATGCCTCCCTCATCGTTTCGAAAATTTCTCCGAGCTGTAATCCTTCCCCAAGGAGGAGTTTTTTCATTTTTTGCCAAAGTCATCGCTTTGACCCTCTGGGCAAGTGTTGTGATCGGTCTGGTCGCAGGCGGGTTTCTCTTTAACGAATTTGCGCAACTCGAAGGTGACGGGCTGGAAACCATCATCAACTGGAAAGGTTTCGACAATACGATCATCTTTGACAGAAAGGGAGGCAAACTGGCTGAAGGTTACAGTCGGCATCATGTTTACTACCCGCTCTCGAAGATTCCTGAAGATCTTCAGAAAGCTGTCGTTGCCGTGGAAGACAGGAACTTTTGGAAGCATGACGGGTGGGATCTTGAGGGAATTGCTCGTGCGGCCTACATCTACTTACAAGACCCACAGGCACCCTTCAAACAAGGGGCATCGACGATTACTCAGCAACTTGTCCGTCATTTTCTTCTGCACCGAGACAAAACCATTACGAGGAAGGCACAAGAGATCCTCCTCGCTCGCCAACTTGAAAAACGATTGCCCAAGCGGCGCATTCTTGAAATTTACCTCAATGCCCTTTTCCTAGGTGACGGTGCCTATGGAGTCGGCGCGGCAGCCGAAAGGTTCTTTGGAAAGTCCTTGGAAAACTGCCAGACCCACGAGCTGGCACTCATAGCAGGGTTATTCCAGGCTCCCAGCGCTCTTAACCCGCACCTCTATCCCGAAAAGGCTAAAGCACGACAAGCACAGGTACTTAGAGCCATGACTGCGATTGGCGCTCTCGCTCCTTCCCAAGCACGAACCTGGTTAGGGAAAAACCTTGAATACCAGACTTACGAACCCCTTTACGGTCAGCGTGCTCCGTATTTCGTAGATTTTGCAATGGAGGAAGCGCGAAACATTCTCGATAAGGGGACTTTGAAAAACCAGGGATTGCGCATTATCACATCTCTTGACCCCGACTTACAGAAGCTTGCCGAACAGGCTTCCCTGGAGCAAAACGCAAGCTTGGAAGACGCCGAAAAGCAATCTTCCCACAGACTGGAAAGCGCACTGCTTGCTCTGGATCCTCGCACTGGTGAGATACTGGCAATGGTCGGGGGGAGAGATTATAGCGCATCGCAATTCAACCGCACTTCCCAGGCCAAACGCCAGGCAGGTTCAGCATTCAAGCCCATCGTCTATTCGCTGGCGCTAAGCAAAGGTCATCGCTGGAGCGACCTTTTCTTCGTCTCTCCCTTGACTCTGGGACAGAGCTACCGTCCTCGCAGTAAGGTTAACGATTATATTTCGGAAACAACCCTGCTACGGGCGCTCTACCGTTCCATGAACAGCCCGACTTTGCAGCTTAGCGAGACATTAGGGATGGGAGCGATCATCGAACACGCGAAACTTCTAGGGATCGAGTCTCCCATACGGCACGAATTCGGCTCTGTCCTCGGTGCTTCAGAAGTTTCACTGCTGGAGATAACAAGCGTCTACGGAGTCTTTGCCAACAAAGGACTGAAGGTACCTAGCTCCTCCATTCTGGAAATCAGAGATCGAAACGACAAAATCATCTTCCATCGCTCAAAACCGAAAGCGGAGAACGTTCTCAGCCCACAGGTCGCTTTCATGATGAGCCAAGGACTGCGCCAAGTCCTGGAGCGAGGGACAGGTTCCGCAGCTAAGGAACTCGCCCCCTGGATGGCAGGAAAAACAGGGACGACCAACGACAACAAAGACAACTGGTTTATAGGCTTCAGCAGCAACCTCGTCACCGGTGTCTGGGTGGGAAACGACGACTCGCAACCCATAATAGGAAAAGCAAGTGGCGCAGACCTGGCGCTTCCCCTTTGGCAATCGTTCATGACCGAGGTTCTCCCCATGCGTCCCTCCTCACCTTTCCGCTCACCAGGCGGATTGAAGGCTTACACCGTGGATGAACGCTTCGGTTTTCAAAATAAGGATGGCATTACGATGTGGTTTTTCGAAAACGATGAGCCTCCCAAGACATCTCCCTACGAATACGTTACGGGGACGAAGAACTTCCGGAATCCTTTCGTGGGAGTCCGAAAATGACTATAGTGCTCAAAACAATCAATTGGGGGACAAACTTTTACAAGTCTGTCATCCCGCGGCTTGACCGCGGGATCCAACTTATTCGAGGAAGGCTGCCGTTGGATCCCGCGGTCAAGCCGCGGGATGACAGGGGAGGGGAACTTTAAATGACTATAGTTTTCAAAACAATCAATTGGGGGACAAACTTTTACAAGTCTGTCATCCCGCGGCTTGACCGCGGGATCCAACTTATTCGAGGAAGGCTGCCGTTGGATCCCGCGGTCAAGTTGGGGGACAAACTTTTACAAGTCTGTCATCCCGCGGCTTGACCGCGGGATCCAACTTATTCGAGGAAGGCTGCCGTTGGATCCCGCGGTCAAGCCGCGGGATGACAGTGGAGGGGAACTTTTTTTCAAAAAAATGTCCTCTCCACAAATTCTTTTTCCCAAATACTATAGATGTCTCGCGATTAGCTTTTTAATAGTGCTGCTCTTCTCGTGTACCACTCCGAAACACTCGGTTACGTGGAAAGAACTCGACAGATTCACCGAACTCTCCGAGAACCAAAAAGCCCGACAAGAGAAAGCCAAGCATCAAAGCGAACTCTGCCAGCAGATCGTCGAGACGCTATCCCCCGCTTATGCGAAACTTAGCAAGTTCATAGTTGGTCCCGTGAACGCCCGAGATCCCCTGATCCAACTGAGCAAACTTAAAAAGAACGACTGCGTAGGAAACGATCGATGGGATGTCTTTCGACTCATCTCTCGCGGTATTAACGAACACAACACAAAAATAGGCGTCATCCTGCCATTATCGTCTACAGGAGAGATTGGGAAAACGTTGTTGCGCGGCATCAAGTCGGGGATGGAAGGAAGCGGAAGCGAGCAAGTTTTTGTTTTCAAAGATCGAGACACGACCCCCTCACTGGATTCCCTTCTAGCCCAGTTAGTATTTCGAGATAAGGTAGGACTCATCATAGGGGGGGTGAATGCTGAGGACGCCAGCCGACTTGCGGCTTGGTCGGAGGACCTTTTATTACCTTCGCTTCTCATCGTGGAAAAAAGATCGGTGCTCTATTCCACACCTGAGCGAAGTTCACACCCCTATGTTTTTCCTATAACACTCGCTGAGTCGTCTACGGCGCGCGCGCTTGCTATGACATCGCATCAGAAACAATTGCGCCGGGTCAGTTTCCTTCGCCCACTCAGTGGAAAAGCAGACGAACTTTGCACAAAGTTCCGAAAGGAGTTGCAGAAGTTCGGGATCGAGGTCACGCATGATATTCAATATGAGGCCGGAGATTACCGTTCAATGGATAGCGCCGTCATGACGGTGACAGGAACAGGAACGGCGGAACGAATGGCTGAATACAGGGACCTTTACGAGAAAAAATTCGAAGAGGCGAAAAAGCAGGGTTTACGCTTTTCCCCCCACTCGGTAGTTCTTCCTCCCCTCATGGACGCAGACGCTGTTTTTATCCCCGATGATTTTCGGATCGTCCGCCACTTCGTCAACCTTTTCAAATATCACGGGATCGACAAAGTAACCATGATCGGAAACAACGAATGGCGTTCGTCCGCCCTTATTCAACCCTGGGATCCTTTTTTACACGGGTCTTTTTTCGCCGACCATGTGGGGAGCTACGCAAAGTTGCCGGGCGGGATGCAGTACGAATTCGATAGTTCGGAGTACTTTGTGCTTCCTTCCGTTGCGGGACAAATTGATCTGCAAATGATGGGCTATCACGCAGCAAAAATAGCGTTAAGCGCGTCGCAAAACCCTCTTACCACGAAACGAGAAATCGTTAAAAAATTGAGACTCCTGCCGCAATTCTCGAAAGACAACGTCTTCGAGTGGCCCATCTATCTTTTCACCATCAAAGACCGTCGGCTGGAGTTTGCCTGGAAACTCGAACCCAAAACGGAGCCTGAGGAATGAACTTCTTGGAGGAAACAACTGCGCAGTTTCCTCCAAACCACCTCCTTGCCCTAGACACCACCTCAGGCCGGCCTTGCGACATGGCTATGACAAAAGCCATTTCTTATGTATTTTGAGCTATTACTTTTAACTCACAAACTCATCAGCAAATTTGAGCAAATCCTCACGATAGAACCAGATATTTTCTACTTCAGCGGTAAATCCATGGGAATTAATCCTACAAGTAAAACAATAAGTTTTACTACCATTCTCATCTAAGAAGTCTGTCTGTCTGAGCTCAAAGCTAGTGCTTCCGTCTGAACTCTTATAAATAGTCATATTTTCCTACTTTTTCATGAGAGCATGTTTGACTACAACCAATTCATCAGTGGGCCTCCTCGTAAAGATTAGTTCCCAGCCATCAGAAACGATTGGTTTTCCCGTATCTAGAGAGGTTTTCCATGCTCCAGATTTAACAGCTCCCTTAACACTACTCTCAAAGCTAGCTAAAATAGCGCAGGCTTCTTATAGGTCGATGATGGAGTGAGGGTTGAATGGATAAGGCTTATTTTTCTGATGGGACCTCGGAGGAGTGTTGAGAACTAGGAAAGCCTAAGTACAGTGAGCTTGGCGACTGTTTGATCGCTTTTTCTATGCTTTCGGTGTCTTCAATGGGCATTGTCGCAGTTGTCGAGCTGCCTGTCCCAGAGTCAAAAAGCTCCAATATTGCTTTTCCATTTAGCTTTTGAAAAATTAAAGTATCTCCTACGGCTTTTTTTCCAAATAGATCTTTGCTGATAGCTTGTTTTACATCTTGATAGCTTGCTACTGACCCATTTAAGGTCTTGAGTGTGGGAAGCAACACTGTCTTCCCAGCTTCTTTCTGCTGAGATAGGCTTGCTGCAAGCCTACGCTCCTCAATGACAAGCTTCTTCTGAGCATCTACGAGTAAATCCTGCGTAGCATTGTACTCATTTTGTAACTGAGCCAGGTTTAGTTTCCACTCGCCAAATTCGACGACGAGTTTGTGAAATTTGGGTTGTTGGTAAGTATTAAAATGCTAGCCCATGAAAATGCGTGAAATACCTTCCACGATGACCGGTTCTCTTTGATGGCGAAATAGCCACACCACGCTAGGAACGCCGCAATGGATAATCCTGCTAAAACGATAACAACGATTACCCAATCACCCTTCGAGCCAAAGCTTCGCAATGGCTGCGTCGCTATTCCGGCATAAATAAGTGAAATAAAGCCCGTTACACTTGGTGCTGCCAGCCCTGTTGCTTTACAAGAGTCCATTTTTTTCAAGGAAAGTCCTAAGATGTCGCGGGGGCCGCGGAAAAGCTTCTTGCGCTCCCATACCTGAGCCACTGCCAGTTATGATTGCTACTTTACCTTTTAGTTTTTCCATGGCTCCTCTCCTTAAGTTTTTATCGCTCGTATCAAGTAGGATAATTGAGCACCAGAACTTATGGACTCAATAAGTTTTGTGTTTGATGTGATCACAGTATTCCGAAGTTCTTTTGAAAAGATGTCAGAAAATTGTGAGATGTGTTCTGGAGATTGAAGCTTATGGCCCAAGTCTTTCGCGTAGCCAAGATAAGCACTGCTTTCATCTCGAAAAGTAATGTCCTTAAAGCCGCAAGACTCCAAAATTTCGCAATATGATTTTTTGTTTTCCTTGTAGGAAAGTTCTCCCGTGTGCAATTTTTCTGTACGTGGAGCAGATGGATTAAGCCAGTCGATAAGGCAAATCTGACCATGAATTTTTAAAACGCGTGATATTTCTAGAAAGAGAGATTTCTTATCCTGAACGTTGGTTAAAACACCTTTGCTGTATGCTAAGTCAATACTTTCGGAGGCAAGTGGGATGGTATTATCTTCGTTATATACGACAAATTTAACCCTATCTTTGATGCTGAAGGGGGCCGTTTTAGTAGCATGTTGAGTCATCCATGGGTGGACTTCGAGACCAGTCACATAAGCATTCTTTGTCTCTGCAAGATAATGAGCCATTCCTCCTAAACCAAACCCAATATCGAGTAGATACTTGCCATTGAGATCAGATTCTTCAAACATTTTGTCAACTGCGACAAGCCCACCCAACGATATAAGCCCGTTGCCATAGATGGCCTCGAAAATCTCTATATTTTCTGGCTGATAAAATGAATCTTCGTTATTTGCCATGCATTGAGTACCTTCTAAAAGCATCTTGAATGTACACGCCGTCATTCCATCAATGAAGGCTCTATTTCCACAATGAAAATTTGCGAGTTAGTTCGGTTACAACGTCTTTGTCCCCAATAAGCATGACTCCGTAATAGACCAGGGCTTCCGATTTTGTTTGTAAAGTTCTTTCCTTCTGCTCACTCCAGGAACCAACCGTCATAGTATCTGTGAAGTCGGTAAAAGAAATACCTTGAGAAAGTGCTTGCTCTCGAAGTTTGCCAATTTTATTGGAGTTAGCTTTCAGAACCACAAGAGGCATTTTTGAAATGTTCTGATCCTTCCCCACAGCAGCACCAAGCCCCATACACATGTGAGCTAGAGCATTCAACGCTTTTCCAGGTTCCAATTTTTCATTCATCACAGCGACCATGCGCATTTGAAATTCAGACATAAGACACCTTGCTCCCATTTTCTATTTTTTAAGTATTTTCTGTTGACGATCTGGATAATGAATGATGTCGTGAAAGGTCCCTATTTCAGAAGCTGGATTGCGGTACCCATGAGGCTTATGAGCATCGAAGTGAAGACCTTCGCCACACTTTAAGCTCTTCCATATGCCATCCATCAAGACCTCTATCTCTCCTGCCACAACGACAACGTGTTCAACCACTCCTTTTTCATGAGGGGGCGATAGGTGCTCATAGTGGGGAAGAAGTTGAATGACAAACATTTCAAAGCGCAACTTCTGATCAAATGGAAAAATTGGATCAACGCGCATTTTTCCATCTGCGGAATGAAAAAGTTGTGTATCTTTATTTTCACTGTCAGGCGTCTTACCTATACGAGGTTTTTCAAGAAACGATGAAAATGGGACCTTAAACCCCGTTGCAATCTTCCATAGAGTGGCGACCGTTGGGCTAGATTCCTCTCTTTCGATTTGGCCAAGCATGGCTTTACTAACCCCGGTTTCATGAGCAGCCTTATCCAGACTCCAAGCTCGTTCCTTGCGTAATAACCTTAAATTGAAGGCAATATTTTTGCTTATTTGCTTCACGATTGGCTCACTTTAAAAAGCTTGTGCGTTATAGCGCACAATGCTAGTGCGGCCCATTATGCGTTATAACGGACATTCTGCAAGAGTTATGTCTTTAAGCCGGAGCGCGCAAAAAATTCAAGGAATCTTAGCCAAAAACGGGGCTAACTTTAAAGTGATGGAGCTTAGTGCATCTACACGTACGGCAAATGATGCTGCATCTGCTATAGGTTGCGAGGTAGCGCAGATCATAAAATCTCTAGTGTTCATGGTGAAAGGCGTGGAAAAGCCAATTCTTGTTTTAGCCAGAGGAACCAATCGAGTGAAGTCGGGTAACCTCTGGGGATTGCTCCCCAGAAGTCCCCTAAGAACCGTGCGTGCGAGTTTCCCCGCACACGGCTCAAGCCTTTCTAAGACATCTCGGTTGAGATTTCCGGTGACAACGTCACTCGTTTCGCGGCCAATAGT
>JACPKR010000054.1 GCA_016186945.1 Deltaproteobacteria bacterium
AGACTAAGCCACCGTCATCCCGCGGCTTGACCGCGGGATGACAGACTAAGCCACCGTCATCCCGCGGCTTGACCGCGGGATGACAGACTAAGCCGCGGGATGACAGACCAAGCCGCGGGATGACAGACTAAGCCGCGGGATGACAGACTAAGCCACCGTCATCCCGCGGCTTGACCGCGGGATCCAACGGCAGCCTCCAAACCTCCTCCTTGCTGCAAACAATCTTGGAGGAACCAGCTGCGCAGTTTCCTCCAAACCACATCCTTGCTGGGGGCCACCTCCTTGCTAGGAGAGGAAGGCGAGCGGAAAATACTTAGCGATTACCAGAAAATCCCGATCGTCATGTAAAAGACGTCCATTCTCTATTTCCAGGACTAACTGCGCAATCAAACAATCGACGGTACTGCGAACTGTTCTACCTTTTCGGCGTAACGTAAAATAAATGTTCGCAGCTGACCAATATGTTTCTTTTTGACCTCGACCGTAAACAATCTCTTGAACCGACAAATATTCAGCTAAGAGATCCCATTCTTTTTGGTTTTTCGCTCCCTGCAAGATTTCCTGACAGCAAATTGCCGGAATGGCGAAGGGGACACCTTCCGCTTCAACCCGTTTGAACATGGCGACAGATTTTGTTGTCTTACCTCGAAAAAGATTGATCAACACAGAACTCTCGACAATGATCATTTGCGCTCTCGAAGTTTCTTGTAGTCGTAGTCACTTCGAAAAGAGATCTTCCCCTCCAGATCAGATAGTTTTTTCTTTTTTTGAGTTTGGATCAGGATCAGCAAGGCTTCATGAATGAGGGCTTTTTTCGTCTTTATACCGGTTAGCTTTTTCGCTTCATCCAAAAGTGCGTCGTCGAGCACAATATTTGTCCGCATTATACACCTCCCCATACACACAGTAAGGAAGCACGTAACTTCTGTCAAGAAGTCCTTGCTGAGGGGGCCTTGAATGAGTACAATAGACACATGAAACGCACAAATCTTATGTTAAATGAAGACACCCTTGAAACAGCGACCCGATTGCTTGGGGCCAAAACCTACTCGGAAGCGGTCAATACTGCACTTGAACAGGCGATTCAGCTCCATTATATGAGGGGCTTGGCGGATATGTCAGGCAGAGGCGTCTGGGAGGGGGAACTCTCGGAAATGCGCGACGATAAATCGACAAAGCGCAAGAAAAGGCCTGCCAAAAAGCGATGATTTTACTCGACACCTCCGCATGGATTCATTTTCTGAACCGGGATAAGATCACTTATGAACAGCTTCAGCGGGTTGTCGTCTGCCCTCCGGTTGTGCAGGAAGTTCTTCAAGGTGTGAAAAATCCGTCGGAACACGAGCGTGTGAAGCTTGGATTGCTGTCGTTCCCCTGTTTTGGCAATCCCCTGCGATTATCTCATTTCCTTGACGCGTCGGAGATTTATAGGGTTGGAAGAAAGAAAGGTTATACGATCCGCTCAACTGTGGACTGTTTGATCGCTGCGATTGCGATTGAAAGCAAAGTTCCGGTCATGCATTTTGACCGTGATTTTTCCAATATTGCAAAGTTTACCACCCTGGAAGTGGTTGGAAACTTCGGCTGAAACGAGGGCTTTTGTCTTGGAGGAATCAGCTGCGCAGTTTCCTCCAAACCACCTCCTTGCTGAGGGGGGCGGAGGGGGGCGCAGTGAAAGGTCTTTTTTATGAAACCTATGTTGGCCGATAAAACCGTTCTTCTGACCGGTGCCTCCTCCGGTATCGGTTATGAACTCGCTCAACTCCTCGGACGGCAGGGTGCACATTTGGCACTCATTGCCCGAAGAAAAGATAGGCTTGAAGCCTTACAGCAAAAAATTAAAGGCGAGGCTGCAATTTTTGCTGGAGATATATCAAATCCAGAGTTCTGTCAAAATGTAGTCGCTCTAACAGTACAAAAATTTGGCGGCTTGGACATCGTCATAAATAATGCCGGGCAGTCCATGAACGCTTTATTTGTAGACACCGATCTGAAAGTTTTCCATCAGTTAATGCAGGTAAATTACTTTGGTTCACTCTACATTGCAAAATTTGCCATTCCTTATCTCAAAAAGAACAAAGGCAGCCTAATTTTCATATCGAGCGTTGTCGGTAAACGCGGTTTTCCCACCCGCAGTGGGTATTGTGCGTCGAAATTTGCTGTTCAAGGTTTGTTTGAGTCGCTGCGAGTTGAATTGCAAAGCCACGGAATTCATGTTGGGATCATTTCACCGGGCTATACCGATACCGAAATACGAAAAACAGCTCTAACGGCCGACGGTAGGTCGGCTGACAGCGAAAAAAGCTTCGTGGAAAAGACAGCAGGAAAAGTTATGTCTGCTCAGGAAGCAGCAGAACAAATCTTACAAGCAACACTCAAAAAGAAAAGAGAGGTTATCTTAACCTCAGGCGGGAAGTTGATGGTTTGGCTCAATAACCGTATGCCGTCACTGGTAGATAAGTTAATTGGCAGGGCCGTGGGATAAAAAAAATGAAAATTTTTATAACTGGTGCAACTGGATTTGTCGGCAAAGCCTTGACCAAAAGGTTGACTGCTGATCAGCATAGCGTTACCGCACTTATTCTCCCTACTGAGTTACCCCCATCGCAACGGAATACTGAGTACGTAAAAGCAGATCTTTGCGATGCCAAAACTTTATATGGTCTAACTCGAGGCCATGATGCGGTCATCCATTTAGCGGGAGCTGTTGGTTACGGCCAATCCTGGGCTGCCTGCCAGCGCGTTAATGTCACCGGCACCAAAAACATTGCCGAAGAAGCGATTCGCTCGGGTGTGCTTCGTTTTATTCATATGAGCAGCGTTTCCGTTTACGGCAGAAAAGCTAATTGTTCGATTGATGAAAACTCTCCTCTCGTGAAAATTGGGGATCCCTATGGGGATACGAAAATCGACGCAGAACGTTTACTCACATCATTATCTCGTAGGAGTGGTATCGGTTTAACGATCCTTCGCCCTACTGTGATTTATGGGCCGAATGACGACAAATTTCTTCCGAAAGTGGTCGAAAATCTTCGAAAGAAAAGTGCCGGCATCATAGGAAACGGTAAGAATCGCCTCGATCTGATTCATGTCGATGACGTTATCGACTTCCTGCTGCTTTCATTGGAAAATCCAAAAACAATCAACCAAACCTACAACCTAACCAATAACAGTAACGGCAATTGGGGCGACTTTTTAAACTATCTCTCGTCCCTTATCGGCGAACCCCCGCCCACTCAACATATTCCCTATCCGTTTGCTTATGCAGTGGCTTCAACCCTCGAAATGATAGCAAAGTTCACCAGACGGCCACCACGCATAACCCGTTATGCTGTTCGAGTTGTTGGGAAACACTATAATTACTTGACCGAAAAGGCTGAAAAAGAGTTAGGATACCAAGCAAAGCGAAAACTCAAACTAGCGCTAAAAGAGTGCCTGCCTTGAAACGCCTGCAAAACATCCGCAAGGATCTCTTGTCAGCGCGGTATCAAATGTGTACGCAAAAAGCTTTCCTCATGTCCGAGTTTATGAAGGGACAAAATCTTTTCAAGGAAAGCAGATTCGCGAAAATCGTTGCCCATTTTCACTATTATTTCTACAGAAAAAATTTGCGTGCACTGAGTGACGGCGTAAAGATTCCGGACTGGAAAGTCAAAGTCAACAGGTTCCTGAGTTCGTTTTATAAAACCTCGGAGGTAGAAAGCTCCAAACAGCTACGGTTTTGGGCCGAGACGTTACAATACATTCTCTCCAACATGAAATTACAGGTCTACGACCATGAGCTAATCGTGGGCAATCCCTCTTCGCATCGTATAGGAGCTCCCATTCATCCTGACTATTCGGGCATGTTAATGCTTAGGGAGTTGGACACCATTGCAACCAGGAAAATCAATCCACTGCAGATCACGAGAGAGGAAATTCTCAAGCTTAAAAAGGAGGTCTTCCCGATTTGGTTCCGACGAAGCGTTTTGTTTCACTCTTCCTTACGTTCCCTCCAACCATCTATCCTAAACCGAATGCTAAGCGACGGTTACTTTCTTCTAACTCAGGTAGCGGGCATCTCACACTTGACACCAAACTACAGCCTTGTGCTGAAACGTGGGTTTCTAGGAATCAAAGAGGATATCCAAAAACAACAGAAGACAATCGGGGGCAGTGAAAAAGGAGACTTTTACTCCGCAACGCTCATCGTCATCGACGCTGCGATTGCTTATAGCGAACGTTGGTGCCATTTCCTGGCACAGCAGGCCGTGCAAACACCCGACTTGAGGCGAAAACAGGAATTGACGAACTTAGCCGAACTGTTCAAGCGCGTGCCTGCCAACCCGGCAACAACTTTCCACGAAGCCCTTCAGAGTGTGTTTATTACGCATGTCATATTGCATCAAGAAAGTTTTCAGCATGGCATTTCGTTTGGCAGAATCGATCAATTCTTGTTGCCATACTATCAAAAAGATAGAGAGGAAGGCACGCTAACCCTCAGACAAGCCGTAGAGCTTATCGGATGTTTCCTGGCAAAAGCAGGAGAGCTCCTGCCATTATTTCCGGACACCATCACCGAATACTTTAGCGGACTGTCTTCTGCTTCCGGCATAACCTTAGGCGGCAAGCGCTCATTGCTAGTTCCTCCCGACGCAATATCAGATGGGGTTAACGATCTTTCTTATTTGTTTCTCGTTGCGTACGATCAATTACGCCTCCGCCAACCTAACATCCATGTGCGGGTCCATCGGGATAGCCCCAAGAAATTTATGCGCTTGTGCTACCGTGTCTTGAAAAAAGGGGGGGGGATGCCCGCCTTTTTTAATGATGAACAAATCATCCCGATCTTGGAGAACCAAGGCTTCGCCCCTGACGATGCTCGCAACTATTCCATCGTCGGATGCACAGAGTGGGGCGTGCCCAACAAAAGCTTTCCTGCTGCCGGCGCCGGCTTCATTAACCTGGCGTTTGCATTACAACTCGCACTGAACAACGGGTATTATCGCAATCACAGGTTTGGTGCAAAGACAGGTGATCCCAACAGTTGGAATACCCTTGAAGAGGTAATTACAGCCTTTTCTAAGCAACTACGTTTTTTGGCTGAACTTGCTGTACAAGAAAACAACGTTATTGAAGATGTTCATGCGAAATTCCGACCGACACCCTTCCTCTCCGTTCTCGTCGAGGGTTGTATAGAAAACGGCAGAGAAGTCACCACAGGTGGCGCCTGTTACAACAGCACCGGCTTACAAGGCGTTGGGGTGGCCGACGTTATTGACTCGCTCATTGCGATTGACCAGGTAGTGTTCCAGCAGAAACAAATGAGTCTCGGCGTTTTTATAGACAAGGTCCGGGATAATTTTGTAAACGACAAATCACTGCACGCCTACCTGCTTAACAAAATTCCAAAGTTCGGAAACGATGACTCGAAAGTCAATCAATGCGCCCAGAAAATTACAAGTATTTTTACAGAGATCGTTTGTTCGATGCAGAACCGTCGTGGCGGTCGCTACTTCCCAGGCTTCTGGTCGATGACGACGCACCAGGGTTTCGGTAAGCTCACAGATGCTCTCCCCAGCGGAAGGAAAAAGGGGGAATCACTGGCTAACGGTATGTCACCATACTCAGGTTGGGATAGAAAAGGTCCAACCGCCACACTTAACTCAGCAGCCAATATAGATGGGGGAAAAACAGCAAACGGTGCGGTTTTGAATCTGACTGTTGCCGCTAATCATATGGGGACTCATTCCAGATTTGAACAGATTGATGGACTCCTTAACGGCTATTTTACAAAAGGAGGTTTGCAATTACAGTTCAACGTTTTAGATCGCCAATTGTTACTACAGGCCAAAAAGGAACCGGAAAAATTTCGCGACCTCGTGGTGAGAATTTCGGGGTACTCAGCATATTTCATTGATCTAACCGAAGACATGCAAGATGAACTCATTGCGCGCACATCGTTCTGAAACCAAAGTTTTTGTCTTGGAGGAACCAGCTGCGCAGTTTCCTCCAAACCTCCTCCTTGCTGAGGGGGGCGGAGTTACTTTTTCTTAGGCGAGAAGAAAGACAAGATCTTCTTAAGCAAGCTTTTTGGCTCCACTTGTTTTTCAAACTGCTGTGGCCTTTCGATTCGCTTGTAGGGATGCTGCCCCAATGCTTTGCGCGATCTTGGGCGCACCTGCTGCCTGTCGCGTGACTGAGGAACTGGCTCGCGTCTCTCACCTTCACCACGTGGGAAGGAGGAGGGACGTCGCTCGCCTTGAGACCGCATGCCGTCACGGCCTCTCTCCTGCCTTTCTCCCCTGAAGCGATTGTCGCGCGGACGTTCCCTCTCTCCAAATGTGCGCTCACCCATCGGTCCTGATGGGCGGTCCATGGGTCTGCGGAATTCTCTTGTCTCCGGAGTCTGAGTTTCAATGAACGGGTTACCTGACTTGTCTATTAGGGTCAGATACTCCTCCTTGGGCCATTTCGGCTTCGGAGTTTTGGTGCCCAATAGCTCTTCAATTCCTTGGAAGAACTCTCCATATTGATCACAAACCAACGTGTAAACGATACCCGACCGCTCGGCTCTGCCCATATGCCCCACGCGGTCTAAATAGTCTTCCGGGTTCTCCGGCACATCAAAATTGTAGATATGCGAAACATCGGCAATATGAAGGTCGTGGCTAACCCGGTCCGTTGTGACGAGCACCTTTGTGTTTCCCGCCTTAATCTCTTTCAGTAAGTGAACCCGTCGCGATTGAGGCAGCTCTGCGTTGATCAACTCTACGGGAAATTGGTTCTCCTGCAACTTATGATGCAGCCAGGATGCGGTAAGTTTAGAGTTTGCAAAAACCAGCGCAAACCCGGGACTGTGATCCTTCAAAAGGCCCATGAGAACCTTAAACTTGTCGGGAGTCTCGCAAAGAAGGGCATGCTGTTCCACCTCAGGAAGCTTCTCGTGCTCTCCTTCAAGATAGACATGCTTAGGATGTGTCAAGAATTCGAAAGCCAACTCCTTGACCTTCGCTGAAGACGTGGAAGAAAAAAGAATTTTCTGACAGTGGATCGAGAAGCGTCCGAGCAAGAATTCCAGTTCCTCTTCATGTCCCTTGCTGACAGCAGCATCCATGTCTACACCCACACATATCATGGCGTGTTTGAGACTCAACCGCTTTCTGACGTAGAACGGTCTTAGCGCCTCGGGTGTGGAAAAAAGAATATCAACGCCCTTGTGTATAGTTTCGCTAGCGTCTTCCCACTCAGTTTCATCTGTGGAAACAAAACTAGAAGACAGCCCCGTTTTTCCAAAAAGGCGATTGAATTTGTCGAAAGCCCGTTTTGTCAGTGCGTTGTTGGAATAAAGGAGAACCCCAAAAGGTCCAGTTCCAAGTGCCTCGCTAGCTTTTTTCCCTTTTAAAATCCGATCTGAAACAGTCGGGAAAATAACACCCGCCGTCCCGTTTGCTGCCTCTACGAAGACATCCTTGCCAGACATGATGGAAGGAAAAGAGGCCGATTGCAACGTGTTAGCTTTCTCCCATTTGGCCTCCGTCATGCACTTTCGGACCTCAGGCTCCCAATGAGACCCAGAGAGATCAAATAAAGAGGAAGGGTCAGCTTCAACCCCGGTGGACGATCCTTCTTTTTCTTCAAAATTGCTTTCTTGTGCAGGCGAGGTGCTAGCTTCCAAGTTTAAATTTTGCTCTTCTGGCTTTAGGTTCATTCGTCTTTTTTCCTAACAGGCTGTTATTTTAACGCTTTTCGACAAAGATTTCATCAGATCGCGAAAGTTGGGGCATAACCCATCAAAGAAGCGAACATATTTACCGATGTATCTAATGGTATAGCATTTTTTATCAATGAGGTGAATGAAATGGAGGCTCAAAGCACCGCTGTTGAAAACAAGTTAGATACCCCAGGAGAACAATCTGTCGCTGGCGAGGAAACCGCTGTCGAGGCTGCACCCTCCGGCGACAAGTCGGACCTGCAGGAAGCCCTACCGGAAACAGCTCGGGAGGGCAAACAAAAAGAAGCCACCGCCGATCCGCGAGGAATTCCCTGGGTCGATTTCGTTCCTGAGTTCACCCATAAACACCCAGAAAGTCTAGCAGGTCGTCTCGAGGAATTCTGCGAAGATTTAGGGGAGACCATGCAGGAAAAAGAAAAACTTAGATTCGCTGCCTTCTTGCAAAAATTGCACAGATCTTATACCTCTATGTGGGTGTCGGACTGCAATAAACTATTTCGTACCATTGCACGGCTCCATCGCCGCTATGTCGACTTGCAAGCGAATGCCGCCGCTGAAAAAGATAAGTAAAAGACCCCGCCAAAAACTGGTAAAATAAAATAAAACAACGACACAGTGAGAAAGAAACTATGAAAGCTTTTGT
The DNA here is from genome assembly GCA_016186945.1 of Deltaproteobacteria bacterium. Classification (GTDB taxonomy): domain Bacteria; phylum Bdellovibrionota_B; class Oligoflexia; order Oligoflexales; family Bog-1112; genus BOG-1112. The sequence goes on from JACPKR010000054.1 coordinate 8,358, forward strand.
CTTGATTATTTCCGTGATCTTGATTTCAGGATGCATTCACGAAGACGAATTCAGAAAGGAACTTTTCGATGTCGAAAAACGACTCGTCGATTTGGAACACGACATAAAAGACAAGCAAAGCACCGACAACAAACAATACATTAGCTCATCGAGTCGAGTCGAGAGCATGGAGGAAGAATTTCAAAAAATGAAGGGTGAGGTAGAACGCCTGCGCATCGGAGTGCAAACAGGAGAACTGCCCGGACAAACCGATCAAGAAGATTCCATTGCGAAAAAAATTGAAAAAACAAAAGAACAAATCAAAACATTGGAAAAAGAAAGAGAAACTCTTGAAAAATTGGAAGAACGTATTTCCGATTTAGAAAAATCACAGATGGAAATTCTGTCGATCCTGGAAAACTATGAAAACAAGGGAGGACAAAAGCGAAAAGCACTGGACTCTCTGGCTGAAGTTGAAAAGGCTTTCAAACGCCGAAACTACTTGCATATCATCGAAGATCTGCCCCCCGCTCTGAAGAAAGACTCGAAAAACAACATCGACTTCCTATTTTACTATTCGGAAAGTCTCTTCAAACTGGGCAAACTCAAAGAAGCAGCAGTTTCGTACAATGACCTCATCAAAAAAGATAAGAAAGATAAATATGGATCAAAATCCTACTTTCGTATAGGGGACTGTTTTCGTTTTCTGGGAGACAATAAGGCGGCACTCTCCTACTATAAGCAACTTTTGGAGAAATATCCTACAGGCCCAGAAAGTGAACGGGTGAGAAACCTGGTTAAGAAGATGGAAAATTCATGAAGATACTCGGGATTGAATCGAGCTGCGATGAGACTGCGCTTGCCCTTGTCGAGGACGGGCGTAAGGTTTTAAGCACGAACCTTACATCTCAGGACGTCCACACACTCTATGGAGGTGTGATTCCCGAAATAGCAGCAAGAGAACACCTACGGATGATTCATCCCCTCTACAAGAAAACATTGGCCGATGCAGACATGTCTCCCGAAGACATCGACGCAATCGCAGTTACACAGGGTCCAGGGCTGATCGGCGCCCTGCTGGTAGGTGTTTCCTTCGCCAAAGGTCTTGCCACTACCCTGCGCAAGCCCCTCATCCCTGTGAATCACGTACATGCCCATGTCCACGGCGCACTCCTGGGAATACCCGAAAACATCAGACGAGAAGAACTTTTCCCAAGCTTGGCTTTGGTAGTTTCAGGAGGGCACACCCACCTTTATTTCATGAATACTCCGATGCAGTTCCAGCTCCTTGCGTCTTCCCAAGATGATGCCTGCGGAGAATGCTTCGACAAAGTCGCAAAACTCCTTGGCCTGGGATATCCAGGAGGTGCAGCGATCGAAGCGTTGGCTCGGGAAGGTGACGAGACAAAAGTCGTGATGCCAAAAATGATGGACGAGAAAGAGCAGATGGCCTTCAGCTACTCCGGTCTAAAAACACACGTACTTTACCTTATACAAAAGGAGCAGCTGCCCATCCCCTCACAACGTAGGAAGGATATCTGCGCCGCCTTTCAGAAAGAAGCCATAGGGCAAATCGTGCGAAAATTACAAACCGCACACTCCCTTCACCCCAATGTCAGATCTATCATCGTATCGGGGGGAGTGGCCGCGAATCATTACTTCCGTCAAGCTGTAAAGGAAGCCTGCCCCATACCTTCCTACTTCCCCGATCAAAAATACTGTTCAGACAATGCCGCAATGATTGCCACCTACGCATGGTTTCGCTATAGGAACAGCACTTCTGAACAATTTCATAACTTAGACTGGGATGCCTTCGCTAAATATCAACATGCAGCCCAATAAAACAACAAAGATCAAGATTCCATGAGACAGACAAGAAAATTGTCGCAAGTGTTTCTGCATACAAACTGGCCCTGTAAAAAAATCGCCGATCAGCTTAAAACGGAGAATGTAAAGTCAGTTCTGGAAATAGGGCCTGGAAAAGGGATTCTCACCAAGGAACTCCTCGATGCGGGTTTGTCCGTAACAAGTGTAGAAATGGATATACGTTTTGTTCACTACGTCATGAAACGATTTGCATCAGAAAGTGCAAAGGGACAATTTTCCGTTTCCCACCAGAATATACTCCACTTCGACTACGATCTCTGGTTGCGAAATGCCCCAACACCTCATGCTGTAGTTGGGAACATCCCCTACCATATTTCCTCTGATCTCATACATTGGTTCTTGCCTAAACTTTCCGACTTGAAAATAGCGGTATTCCTCCTTCAAAAGGAATTTGCTGAACGCCTGATCTCACCCCCCGGACAGAAAAGCTACGGAAGCCTGAGCGTCTACACCCAGCTCCGATCCAAGGTGTCCTGGGAAGGAAAGGTGGACCGTGACTGCTTTACTCCGATCCCTAATGTCGACAGCGCACTGGTCGCTTTTCGTAAGCGACCTGACAAGGAATCACCCGACCTTCTTGCCAAAGTTGAGGACATTACAAAAAAGGCTTTTTCCCAACGCCGCAAAAAACTTTCCAATGCCTTAAAACCTTATCTCGATCAGATGAACCCAGAGGACATTCCCTTCAACACTTCATTGCGAGCCGAATCCCTTAGCCCAGAACAGTTCCTCGACTTTGCTCGTTTTTTTAAGTGACGAATTAAGCCACTTGCGGCAAGGAGGTGGTTTGGAGGAAACTGCGCAGCTGGTTCCTCCAAGAAATCCGGGGGAGGCGACGCATCACTCGCCCCCCCAAACCCCCCTCTCCCTATTTGACATAGCCAACAACAATAATAAATGCAATAACTTACGTAACAATCAGTCCGTTTGAAGCTCTTTTTGGTACAATTAAGTCTTAAGGAGGAGAGTTATGGTTCAGGTCAGCGCACAAAGCTTTCCACGGGCAAACAAAAAGAAGTCGGTCGTTGTGGAACCAGCCGAGGGTAATGTGGGGAGTGCTGTTGCAGACGCCCTGCGAAAACGTGCAAAGAGCTTTGCGACCAATTTCCAGCTTTGCCAGCAGAAATATTCTGAGAAATCTATCCACGATTTGAGAGTCTCACTAAGACGGATCAACGCAATTCTGACCATTTTGAGCAGCGTCCTGAATGTGCAAAAAGCAAAAAAATTGAAGAAAAAACTCTCGAAGCTGCTAAAGGGTTTCAGTGACCTTCGAGACTTGCAGGTCCAAATTTTAAGTGTCAGCTCTTTGCTGCCCCATTTTGGTAAGCTTGAGAAGTTTCAGAATCATCTTTTGGAACGTGAGCGCAAAATGATAAAAAGAATTTCGAAAGATATGCGCAAGTCTTCAGTAGATGCGGAACTGAAAGTTCTAAAGGCGCTCAGTGGTGACCTAGATCGGCCATCCCATGACATTAGCGGGCAAAAAAAACTTAAAGCACAGTTGTACAATCATGTAGAATCACGATTCGCGAGGGTTATGGTCTTGACTCAAATGGTCGACCCTGAAAAGATCGAGACCATTCATCGAGTGCGCCTTGCCTTTAAAAAATATAGGTACGCTGTAGAAGCTCTGAACAACATTTTCAGCTTCTCTAAGTCAACATTAAAGGAAATGCATGACTTTCAAACAATTATGGGCGAAATTCATGATCTGGATGTGCTACAGGGAACAATCGACGAGTTCCTTCAGGGAAATGAGCGGCAGGCGAGGGTTATGAGTCCAGTCCTTGAAAAAATAGCACAGACAGAAAAAAAACAGATCAATCGTTTTTTGAGGCAAGCAAAAATGTTAGACAAATTTAGGATCATCCTGTGATGGAATTGTACATTTTGAGACACGGTCTCGCGGCGGATAGAGAAGCATGGATGGACTCCGACAGCAAAAGACCCCTTACAGAAGAGGGTCAAAAGAAAATGGAGCGCATAGCCAAGGCAATGCAGAATATGCAAGTTTCTTTCGATGCCATCCTGTCGTCCCCCTACACTCGAGCACTGCAAACCGCAGAGATCGTTGCCAAGCGCCTTGAGGCTCAGGGTAAACTTGAACTTAATGAGCACCTTGCGTGCGGTGGGGATCAACGCCTTTTGATGGAGGAGTTAGGCAGGAGAGAGGACACTAAGAACGTGTTGTTGGTGGGGCATGAACCTGATCTGAGCACCTTGATATCCTATCTGATCTGTGGCAGTGAGCGTGCATTCATCGAGATGAAAAAAGGTGGTTTGGCAAAATTGAACGTGAGCAGTCCATTTTTGGGACAATGCGCCGCACTGTCTTGGCTCATGACTCCGCGGCAACTCATGATGCTAGCGTAGTTTGATCCCTGTGGGGCAAGGTTCCTCCATGAAATCAGGGGGAGCGACGGTTCCCTCGCCCCCCCAAACCCCCCTCTCCCTTTTTGCCCAAGCAGCTAGTGAAGTTCTTTCGTCAGCCTGTCGCAGATGGTTTGCAGAACCTTAACTCTTGCAAAATACTTGTCATTTGACTCCACCAATGTCCAAGCAGAATTTTCCGTACTGGTTTTTTCCACCATATCGCAGACAGCCGCCGTGTAGGCGTCCCATTTTTCTCGGTTGCGCCAATCTTCTTCCGTAATCTTGTACCTTTTGTAGGGTGTGTTTTCCCGTGCCGTAAAACGTGCGAGTTGTTCCTCTTTTGTGATGGTTAGCCAAAACTTCATCACTATCATGCCAAAATCAGCAAGTTGTTCTTCGAAATTGTTGATCTCCTCGTATGCACGCTTCCAATCAGCCACTGCACAGAAGCCTTCCACCCTTTCCACAAGGACTCGGCCATACCAGGAGCGGTCGAAAATAACAAGGCTTCCCAAGCGGGGCAGGTGCCTCCAAAACCTCCACAAATAAGGCTGAGCGGCTTCTTCGCTTGTCGGTGCAGCAATCTGAGCAATTTTATATGTTCTTGCATCTATGCTGTGGACAACACGTCGTATTGCTCCCCCCTTACCAGCTGCATCGGAACCTTCGAAAACGAGCACCATAGCTCTATTCTTTTGGTATAGGTCTGTCGTCAATTCATTGAGTTTAGCCTGTAAGTCGGGAAGCTTCTTATTGTACTCCTTTTCAGAAAGCTTTTGAGTCATGTCTAGACTGGCCATCACGTTTAGTTCCGGTGCTTTCAAGGCGAGGGGCGGTTCTTTTTCTTTTTTTTGCCGTTTCCATGCCTCCACTCGTTTCTGAAGAGCCTCGGTTATGGTTTTTGTGAACGTAATTGTCTTGTAGCGGTTATCGACGGCTTCAATGATGATCCAGGGACTGTCGGGAAGGTTAGTCTCGCGAAGAGAGTGCTCGGAAATTTTTCTGAACTTGTCATATTTTTTGAAATAGTCCCAATGTAGTTTTGTAACTTTCCAGGCTGTCTTGGGGTTTTTTTCAAGCTCTTGCAGGCGCTTCTTTTGTTCTTTTTTGGAAAGGTGGAACCAGAACTTAAGTACCAGGACCCCTTCATTCACCAACATGCTTTCAAATTCACGGATGCGCTTAAGTTCCAAGTCGAGTGCGGCGCTGTCGATTTTCTTGAACACTCGATCGACGATCGGGTTTGTGTACCATGAACCAAAGAAGATGCCTATTTTCCCCTTCGGCGGAAGGATACGCCAAAACCTCCAAAAACGGGGGCGCTCATGTTCTTCATCAGTAGGAGGAGTCAAGGCATAGGTGGCTATTGCTCTTGCATCCATCCACTGATTGAGAAGCTTGACAAGGTCTCCTTTGCCCGCTCCTTCGTTTCCTGACACGATGATGATACAGGGAATTTTAGCCTCACGAAGCTCTTCCTGGGCTTCCAAAATCGAATGGCGGATCTTGGGTTCTTCCTGATCATAGATTTCTTTACTTAGCTTATTTCCAATTTCTGCGATTTCAAACATAGAAGCTCATGGCTGTTGTACCTATTCATTAGTGTACTTCTAGGCGAGGGAAAATGGCAAGGAGGTGGTTTGGAGGAAACTGCGCAGCTGGTTCCTCCAAGAATTTCACAAGCGGAAATGTCGCTTTCCTGACCGGGGTATTTCCACTCAAGGTGAATTTTGGTGTTAGGGGAGGGCCGATCATGGTTCCGGTGGGGGAGTGTATTTACTTGTGTGCGTTGTTGGGGGTCATGGTGGTTTTTTTGAGAACGGGTGGGCCTTCTCTTTTTGTGTTCTGGGAGCAGATCATCGAGTGGCGCATGCATTTAGCTCTTCAGGAAAGGCCGACGCAAGAAGTTCCTGAACCTGTTTTTGCCAAAGTCTGGGCGATCATCAGGGAGGCTGTCTGGAGTGGACAGTCCCTTTCCTGGCAGATGCGCGAGTTAGGCAGTTTGTTGATGGAGTCTCATCTGACGGAAGTAAACAGGGGTCATTTTCTCAAGGCGTTAAGTTGGCGTGTTTTCGTCGTGAGTGCTTTCGCTTTACTTGTTCGGGTCATACTTCTTTTCACGGTTTCTTCGTTTTCGGGAATGGATCTATTGCACTTGGGTTTAGCTTGGGGAATTTCAGTGGGGTTCTTGGGTGGAGTTGTTTTCTATTTTCCTCGGCCGTGGTTTTGGGACGGGGACTTAACTTGGGAAGGGGAGAGCTTTCTGACGTCACTCTTTTTGGGGAAGGTGGACGATGGTTCTCCGATTTCGGACGCTTGGAGGAAGCTTTGCGAGAAGGAAGTGTTGACGGGAGTTCCTTTGAGGGAAAGTCGTGAACTTCTGCTGGAAGTTTGGGTCGAGAGGAACAAGATCATCTCGGAGCAGAAGCGAAAAACGTTTGAGGATTTTTTGCCAGCGGGAGAGTTTTTGTTTCTAGGAATCCCGACGCTTCTGATTTTGTGGACACCGTGTCAATTTCTTTGGGGGTTCGTCGCGTCATAATGGCTCTGTTTATGAGTTTCAAGAGAAAATAAAGTATGGAAAATAATTTTTTCATTTAGTAGTTTGAAAATTGAGAACAATCAGAAATTAGAATATTGGGGGAGTCTCATGGTCCCAGATGTGACTTGGCAGGATAGTGTGAACAGTGTTTTCGGGGCGATCAATGAGAATTGGGGGGCCATATTATTTTGGGATGATCATCCATTTAAGCTTCCGGCTATTTTGATGGTGATGTTGGGAGGTGGGATTTTCTTCACGTTGCGTTATGGGTTTGTCAGTGTGCGTTTATTTCGTCATGCATGGGACGTGATACGTGGGCGTTTTGACAAGGCGGACCATAAAGGGGAGGTCACACATTTTCAGGCCTTGACATCGGCTTTATCTGCGACGATTGGTTTGGGGAATATTGCGGGCGTTGCGGTAGCGATTTCTTTGGGTGGGCCTGGTGCTGTGTTTTGGCTTTGGGTTGCTGCTTTTTTGGGAATGAGTCTGAAATTTTCGTGTTGTACCTTTGCGCAAATTGACAGAATTGTACACGAGAACGGGACGGTTCTAGGTGGGCCGATGGTTTATTTGGAGAAGGGGTTCAAGCGCAATTTTCCTCGTTTTGCGTGGTTGGGGAAGGTTCTTGCGGTTGTCTTTTCGAGCTTTGCCATTGCTGCTTCCCTCGGTGGGGGCAACATGTTTCAAGGGAACCAGTCTTTTGAACTTCTGGCTGCGCAGTTTCCGGTTTTACAGAATGCGAATTGGTTAGTAGGGATTGTCTTGGCTGTACTGGTGGGAGCGGTTGTCATAGGTGGCATCAAGCGTATCGGTGAGGTAACCAGTAAGCTTGTGCCCTTCATGTGTGCGTTCTATTGTGTGAGCTGTTTGCTGATAGTCTTTGCGAATTACGAGATGATCCCCTCTATGTTTGGCCAGATTTTCCGCGAGGCCTTTCAACCGGATGCGATTTGGGCAGGTGGTTTTGTAGGAGTATTGATTCAGGGCATCAAGCGAGCGTCGTTTTCTAACGAAGCGGGCCTTGGTTCTTCGGCCATCGCTCATGCTGCGGCGAAGACGGACCAACCGGTGCGTGAGGGTGTTGTGGGGATGTTAGAGCCTTTCATCGACACGCATGTGGTGTGTACGTTGACATCGTTGGCAATCCTGATTACTGGCGCTCATCTCGACCCAGCGTTAGCGGGAAAGGGGGCAGCAATTTCGGCAAAGGCCTTTGAGAGTTTGGGAAGCGTTGCGCCGCTCTTGTTAACGATTGCAGCGACTCTTTTCGCATACTCCACCATCATTTCCTGGGGTTATTATGGAGAAAAGGGGACGGAGTATCTTTTTGGAACGAAGGCGATTCCATTCTTCAGGGTATTCTATGTGTTGATGGTTGCTCTAGGTCCAGTTTTATCGCTTGGCAACATTATTACTTTCTCAGATTTGATGTTACTCAGCATGGCCTTCCCTAACATCGTAGGTATGATGATTCTCTCGGGCAGTGTTAAATCAGCTCTCAGTGAATATATGGTCGCTTATAAGGATGGTTTTGTGAACCCTTTCCCGATCCCACAGGTTAAGAGTGCTGAAAACATAGATGCCGTAGTATCGAAGCAAGGAGTGTAAGGTGTGCCTTCAGGGTTGTTCAGTGCATGCGGAAGGAAAGGTGATGGGCGAGTGACTCCAGATCGTCCCGTGCGGAGGAAGGGGGAAAGTTCGTGTGAAGGATGTCACTTGCTTCGTCGGTCATTTGACGGGCGTGGGTTAAGGCCATGTGAGCTGTGTTGTATTTGTGGACGAGTGCTGCCACTTTATTAATTTCGCTTCCTGTAAACTGAGCTTCTTTGTAAATCGCTTCGAGATCTTTCTTTTCATGTACCGTCATAAACGTTTTCAGAAGAATGACAGGCAGCGTAACTTTTCCCTCTTGTAGATCCAGGTATTTCGTTTTTCCCAGGATCGAAGTTTCGCCCAAGAAATCCAGGGCATCGTCGACAACTTGGAAGGCTGTTCCGATCTTTTGTCCGAACGATTCGATCGCGTGGAGTTGTTGTGTGTTGGCCCCTCCTAGGAGGCCAGCGCACTTGCAGGCAGCGCCGATCAGTACAGCTGTTTTGCCGTTGAGGATGCGAAAATACACATCCGCCGGTATGTTTGGGGAATAAAGGTGCTCAAGTTGTAGTAACTCGCTCTCGCTCATGATGCGTATCGCTTGTGCGAAGGCGGAAACGATCTGAAGGTTGGAAGTTTCGGCCATCATTTCGCTCGCGCGTGCGTAGATGAGGTCGCCCATGAGGACAGCGGCTTCGTCCCCCCAGATGGAGTTGGCAGTCGGGCGGTTACGCCTTGTGGTGCTGTTGTCGATCACGTCATCGTGTAGCAAACTTGCCGTATGGACAAACTCACAAACGGCAGCCATGGAAAATTTGTGCGGCCCTTCGTAAGAGAAAAGTCTGCAACTGAGCAAGTAAAGAGCGGGACGTATCATTTTCCCGGGGTTGGAAAAAAGGTGCTGTACCATCCGTTGGGAAGAGTCTGTTTCGACCGGCAGGTAAGTGGGGATAAGTTTTGTAAGCTCAGCGATCTCATCGCCGACCGTTCCCAGAGATCCCTTGAGGGCTACTAACAGGCTTAAATTAGAGAGTTTTTTACTCTGCGGCGGGGTGGTGCTTTCGATTAACAATTTAGCTTAACTCGTAAGGCAAGGGTTTTAGAATCGCCCAACTTGTCTTCAGGGTTGATTTGTGCTAGCTTCGGCGATTCAAATAACCCAAAATGACGAATTTGGTAGCGCGTTATTTTCCAACCTTATTAAAAGTTTAGGCTAACAGTCATACCTATAGGACTCAGTCATGGCAAGTCGATTGTCAGAGGAAACTCGTTCCGGCATTTACAACAGTGGTTGTAGTGGCTTATCTTTTGACGTTAAGTTATCCAATTTAAATAAATTTTGGGGCGATCTTGATCTTGAGAAACTGATCATGCGTCCTGACCTTCCCAGCCTGGTCCCGCAAATTCCCATCCAGCGGCTTTACTGTGCCCTTCTGGAAAGGGGGCCTGCGTCCTACCCCGACATATTAAAACACCTGAGCGCGGAGCAGGTTCAGAGGATACTTGACTATGACGCCTGGCGAAACGATGAGCTGGTTCCCCAGCAGGCATTAAATTGGCTGAGACTATTCAGAAACATAAGCACTGAGCAAGCTTACCGTCGCTTACGAGATCTTGAGGAAGAGTACCAGATCGGCATCTTTTCCCCCTTTGTTCGGGTTTTCGATAATGACGCTTATGAGGCGATGTCTGACGAAGAACAGGATCGTTTATACCGCTTGCCCAACGATGCCCTCTTCTATTGTGTTCTGTCAGAGGACAAAGACGTGCATGATAATATTGTCGGTCTTATAGAAGCGGTTCTCGCACACGACATAAACTATGCGTTGTCGCTTCTTTGTCATTCAGCCTACCTTCCGCCTTTGGAATCCGCCCATCTTCTCAGTCAGTTTCGCAAATCACGCCTGGAAGAAGACGGGTTTGTTTCCCATGAGGAAAGTATGACCTGTTTTGCAGAGATCGACGTTGCAAAGAAGAAAGCTCTATGGAGTCGCGCGCCACTTCCGTCCTTGGGGGCGCGAGCGAGAAAAACCGGCACTTTCTTTCTGGATGAAGTGTTATCCCACGGTGCTGAGCATCTCGGGGGGGAATCAGCGAAGGAGGGCTTGCAGCAGGGTTTTGTCTTCCTTGCGAATGCCCTTTGTACTGCCGTCGAGAGGGAAGCTGATGATCTGGCCGCCTTGAAGACCATTTTTACTGCTGCCAAAGCCCTCGCTTCCCTTGGGTTGGAATTTTTGTCCGATGGCAATCTTGGTTTAGCCGCTCAAATCCTTTCGAAGGAATATCCGAAAGAGTTATTCCGGGTCGGGTTGAGTTTGTTGAAGTCCCCTCAGAGACGATTCCTAGGTGCCCTTGTGGAAACAGGGGGGAAAGGTGGAGAACAGGCTTACACTTACTTTGTTCAGCAAAAACATGGTCTGCTATTGGATTGGTTTGACAGAAATCTGAGAGACCGAATCGGATTTGAAGGAAATGAAATTCTCAAGGGAATTTTCAATCGCTTTCCGCAGTGCCCACAGATTCTTCCAGGGGCAGAAGGTGAGGACCGCGTCACCTTTATTCCCGTGGGGAGTTTGCAAGACCTGGCGAGTGTCGATTCCCTCATTGATATAGTGTTGAGAAAAAGAATTTGTGGAGAGGACCTTTTTTGAAAAAAAGTTCCCCTCCACGCCTCCCCCCAAAAAACTTTAGATATTGAAGGTTTTGAAAAGGAGTATTGAATGTCTGAAAACACAAAGCAATTAACCAGTGGTGAAAGCGCAGAGCTTGCGACGATTATGAACTGCAAGTATGCCTCATCACTCAAGGGGCGCCTGTTTTTTGTGGAGACGGAACTTAGACATTCGTCGGTGTTCGTGACCGTGACTCTTCGTGATGGAGCAGGCAGTTTCTTCTACCCCGCGGAGGCGAGGATGGCACCTGCAGAACAGGGTTTAACGGAGAGGGAAGCAGCTCTTTTTTTACTGGACTACCTTGATTTCTATTTCGCAGAGTATTTCCAGGAAGACGAGGATGTTTTTTTGCCGATCGCGTGGGATCAGCGTTCCTTTGAGGGCGTTACATTTCAAGTGCAAGGGCAGAAGCGAAATTTGGAGCGGGAGGCGCTGGCGGATGAATGGTTGAGAACCGCTTCTAAGTGATCTTCCCGCCTTGATGGACACTGACGCGATTGCGCCCTGTTTCTTTCGAATGATAGAGGGCTGCATCGGCTCTTGCGATAGCGGCGTCAGCGTTCTCTTTTCCTACGCTTATCTCTGCGATTCCAATACTGATTGTAACGGGAATATCGTTATGATTGTGAACGAATTTGAAGTCTTTGACGGCGTTTCTCAGCTTTTCTGCGCCTACCTTTGCATCCTTTAATTTTGCACCTGGGAAGATGATCAGAAACTCTTCCCCACCGTAGCGACAGAGGATGTCTGTCTTTCGACAATTCTCCTTAAATAGATGGGACATCGACTCAATCACATAGTCTCCAGCCTGGTGCCCGTAGGTATCGTTAATCTTTTTGAAATGGTCGATGTCAGCCATAAGTAGCGACATGGAAAAGTTGTCCTCAGCTTTTTTCAATTGATCAAGGATGGAGGGGAGGTATTGGTCGAAATAATGCCGATTGTAGAGACCTGAAAGATTATCTGTAATCGATTGTGTGGCTTTAACTTTGTATTTGTCTTGGAGTGCAGTTTCCGCCGTTACGTCACGGATGAGAAGGAAAAGCCCCAAGAGCTTGTCTTCATTTAGGAACGGGTAGACGCCGAGAATCAGGTTAAGGTTCTCCCTGTCCTTTGTATCTCCCCTCACTTCGTCAATGCGAGTGGGCTGTCTATACGTGAATAGATGCTCCGTTTTTATTTTGTTCTGCGCGACCTTCATTTTTAAAAGCTGGTCGATCGAGTCAGCTTTTTGTATTTGTTTTGTTGTTGTTCCCAAGAGGACGCTAAGGAGTTGGTTGCTCTTGATAACTTTCCCGTCGAGGTCAATTAGGGCATAAGCATCCAGCATGACTTTACAAAAAGGTTCGTAGGATTCAAACCTTTTCAGTAATTCTATCCTGTTCACTGGAGGCACTTATGAACTCTTTATTTGAATTATGATGCCCGAGTTGATATCCAACCAAAATACTCGTCTTCCAGCTCCTCCAACTCCATTGTTTTGCCGCAGTTACTGCATTTTACCTCTGGCAATGGGGTGGCTCCCACGTTTCTAGGAAGGTTCTCACCTTCTTTGAAAAGTTCCATCTTTGTCAAACCACAGTTTTCGCAAATATATCCAGCATAGAGGGAGCGTATCGTTGCTTTCCCCTTGAAGCTGGGGATCATGTTGAATTGGTTTACAATCCCCGGAGGGCATTCTTCAAATATGATTTGCCTATTCTGTTCAAAGTTCCGCAAGAAATTTATCCAGGCTCTAACACCAAGACTATTAATTGCTTCGATTTCTTTAAGATTGAAAATACAACGATCTCCAACCTTCTCATTGAGTTCTGCAAGAGAAACTTCGGCATCCTCATTGATTTTTCCGGAAAAAAAGATGGTTTCCCACTGGTCGTTTTTTACGATGCGATAATTGAGAGCCATGAATGGTATCGCCTATCTGGATACTAAAGCTTATCCACCCGTCACTTATGTTCGGAAAGAGAACGGGATTCTTTAGTGGTGGAAGCGAAACTCTTTTGAATATCAGCTGCTTGAACTTTCCGACGCTTGCCGCTCGATAAGGTAAGGGTAAGCGTTTAGGTAGGTTTTTAGCTTCTTTAAAATGGAGTTGTCTTCGCCCGAGTGCAGGAGACCCTTACGTTTTGCTTTCTTAATATGTTTTCGATAGTTCCCCAACATTTCCTGTGTGCTGTAGTTGCGACACACGAGAAGTTCTTTGATGGGATCACCTTTTGTCGTTTTGCTGATGTACCAGGAGAGATCTTTGCGCATGACAACCTCAACTTCGTTAATGGCTCCAAATAGGTTGTGTTCGTTAGCAAGGCTTTCCTGATAGGCTCCGACGAGGAAAAAGCCAAGGTAATAGGGTTCTCCATTTGGTGGGTGCAGATCGAGTTCGTTTTTCTCTTGCCTGATATCGGAAAAACGTTCGATACATCCATCACTGTCGCAGGTGATGTCTACGATTGTTGCTTTGTGTCCTGGTTTTTCGTTGTGACGGGAAATGGGAAGGATGGGAAATAACTGGTCAATGGCCCAGCTGTCGGGAATAGACTGGAAGATGGAAAAGTTCGCGAGAAAGCGGGTGACTTTCAACTTTTGCAGGTGCAGGAATTCGTCCTGTGGCCTTTTTTGAGTTGATGAGAAGTGGATTGTTTTCAGGCATATCTGATGGAACGCTTCCTCAGCATAAGCGCGTTCCTTTAGACTTAGGTAGCCCATGTTGAAAAGCGTAAAGAGATCTTCGTAAAGCTCGACAGCATCGTGATAGCATTCGCCGAAATTCTTGCTGCTCATATTTTCAAAAATCGAGCCAATTTCTTGAACCTTTGCATGAAAATTGCTGGAGTCAGACAGGATACTGGAATTATCTTGAGTGGAAAACGGATCCTCGCCCTGTACTTCGCGAATATCGGTTACGATCACAGAATGATAGGCCGCGATCACTCGTCCAGACTCAGTGATAATGTTCGGGCTTGGAACATTTTCGCTTTTGCAAACCTCACCAATCACATAAACAGCGTCGTTTGCAAATTCTTGTATGGAATAATTAGCACTAGATTGTGCTGACGTCTTGCTCCCGTCGTAGTCGACACCGACACCTCCCCCGATGTTTAGGAAATGCGGGTTAAAACCCATTTTCACAATTTTGGCATAGACCCGAGCTGCTTCCCTCAACGCATTCTTAAACCGCTTGATCGCTGTGATCTGCGAGCCAATATGAAAGTGGAGCATGGTCAGTTTGTCGACCAAGTCCGAGCGTTCAAGAAGGTTCAGTACATGCATGATCTCAACGATAGTGAGGCCGAATTTGGAAGTTTCCCCCGAGGATTTTTCCCATTTACCTGACCCTTTACTGTAGAGCCGTACGCGGATACCAATTTCAGGGCAAAGTTTTTTAGGTACCTTATTCAGCTTAAGGTAGCGGTTGAAGAGATGGAGTTCATCTGGACCTTCAATCACTACAACTGCATGGCGACCGAGGGAGGAGGCGATAAAGGCCATCTCTATGAATTCTTCATCCTTGAACCCATTGCAAATTAGCAAGGCTTCTTTGTTAATGGGGTAACTGAGGGCGGCCATGAACTCGGTTTTGCTCCCCACCTCAAGCCCCCATTGCATTTCTCGTCCGCACGAGACGATAGCGTCGATAAACTCTCGTCTCTGGTTGACTTTGAATGGGAACACGCCAAAATGCTTCCCCTCGTAATCGAATTCTTTCTTCGCGCGTGAGAAAGCTTCACTCATGGAACGCATCTGGCTTTTGATAATCTGCGGGAACCGAATGATCATGGGGGTCCGGATATTCAATTCTTTTGCTTGAGTTACAACTTCGTGCAAGGGTATAGTGCCCTCATTCTTACCGTTGGGACAGCAGCCGATATTGCCGTCTTTGTCGATGAAGAAGTAACCTGCTCCCCACTCGTTAATACCGGAAAGTTCGATCGCTTCATTAACCTGTCGAATCCCCATTGCTCGTCTCCCTTTTTGGAAATGGGTGTTCTTTTAAGGCGGGAAATCCAATTTTGATATGATTTTTTTAATATATAGTGTTCAAGATAATCAATTTTGGGAAAAACTTTTTGAAAAAAGTTATTTCCCCAAGCCCCTTTTCAAAAACTTCAATATCTAAAGTTTTTTGGGGGGAGGCGTGGAGGGGAACTTTTTTTCAAAAAAGGTCTTCTCCACAAATTCTTTTTCTCCAATAATATAGCAGAAGACTGAGGAGACACAACAAGTTGAACATTATCATGGGTAAGCTTAAGGGGATGAGGCTAGCCACACCGAGCAAAGGCACCCGCCCGACTGTCGCCAGAGTGCGTGAGGCCGTCTTCAACATCCTTGCGCCGGACATCGAAGGAGCCGTTTTTTGGGATCTTTTTGCAGGATCAGGAGCCATGGGACTGACGGCAATAAGCCTGGGAGCAGCAGAATGCGTCTGGGTGGAAAGCGGTCGAGCTGCCCTGACAGCCTTGAAAAAAAACATCGCAGAAGCAAAAAAAAGACTCGGGAACGGGGAGCGGCGCTTCAACACCCTTAACTTGGAGCTTGCCAAAGCTTGGCCGAGCCTCCTGTCGATGACTTCCCCCCAAA
Source organism: Deltaproteobacteria bacterium (assembly GCA_016186945.1). Taxonomy (GTDB): domain Bacteria; phylum Bdellovibrionota_B; class Oligoflexia; order Oligoflexales; family Bog-1112; genus BOG-1112. The sequence goes on from JACPKR010000054.1 coordinate 23,988, forward strand.
TTGTCTGGGCTGACCCACCCTATGACGATAGCGAGCGGTGGGCAGGCTTCCTAAAGCGCGAATTATTTCCTCTGGCAAACGACCAGACATGCTTGATTATGGAATTTCAAAGCAAGGCACTCCAGAAGGCAGAAGATCGTTTTTTTCTGGACGAGCATTGGGAAACAGTGAAGACTCGCAAATATGGAGGGACCTCGATCATTATCTGGAGAAAAAGAAATGAGCGCCCAACCCCTTAGCTTCTCTACCGGCATTTACGTTGGAACCTTTGATCCCCTTACAAACGGTCATTGTGACGTTATCGAACGGGCAAGCTACCTCTTCCAGAGCTTGACTGTGGGAATAGGTGATAACGTCAAGAAGAAACCTTTCTTCAGCGTGAAAGAAAGAATAGCTATTCTCAAGTCGGTTTGCACCTCATTGAACAAAAATATCTCAGTCAAGTCCTTCAAGGGCTTGGCTGTGGAATTTGCCAAGTCTGAGGGCGCATCGGTCATGGTGCGGGGATTGAGGACAGAAGCTGATTATGAATTCGAAATGCAGATGGTGATGATGAACAAAACCTTATGTGACACTATTGAAACGGTCTTCATCCCGACGCGACAAGAACTAAGCCACATTTCCTCTTCCCTGGTCCGGGAAGTGGCTGTTATGGGGGGAGACGTGTCCAAACTTGTTCCGGATTTGGTGTTCAAAAAACTGAAAGAAAAGCAGGCGTAAGGGCCCTTTTCAAAAACTTCAATATCTAAAGTTTTTTGGGGGGGAGGCGTGGATGGGAACTTTTTTTCAAAAAAGGTCCTCTCCACAAATTCTTTTTATGAAGACACCGTTTTCCTAGCCCGTCTGTTTCAGAAGAAAGTACAGATATAGATTTGTCGTCGCTTCCTCACGTGCCGAGCTTCGCAGGAACGGACCTATGATGGGGATCGAACTCAAGTATGGGATCGATCCTTCTTTGCCACCTTTCGTGTTGAATTGAATGCCACCGACCACCATGGATTGATTGACGGTAAGTTCCACCTCGCTTTCAAGTTTGTTACGGTGGATGGACATTTCGGCTCCGGACGGAGGGTTGGAAATGATGAGGGTATATTGAAGGAATGCCTTTCCTTTCTCTGCAGGGAGTATTTTTACCTTCAAGTCCAGTCCGACTTCTTTCCAAACGTAAAGCGGGGTAGGCTCGTCCTTCATATAGACTTGTTTGCGAATGGTAGGAATTTCGGAACCGCTTTGTACCTGTGCTTCCATCCCACTCCTTAGCCATAGTACAGGTTCACCAAGGATTTCCCCTTTATGATGTTCAAGCACAGCATTCAAGTCGAGTTCAAGATTTTTTTTAAAACTTGCTGGCGATAGCGAAGCATGAGCGCCCAATTTTGACTGTAGACCTATGTCTTCTGCCACGCTTTTTTCCATGACGATCAGTTTTGTGAAAAGTTTATAGACGTCAGGTGAGATGTCTTGTCGGCATGAAACAAAGAGGTGCTCCCCAATCCAGGGATTGCCGATCAGGTGGAATACTAATTTCTGATGCTCGCTCGCTAGCTGAGGTTCCCGGCAGGGAGCTAAAACATGAATCGCTCCGTTTGCCTTTACATCGACTTCGTAGCTTGAGCCAAGCAAATTAGCCAGTACACCGATGAACTTCGCTTGTCCTGTGTTGGAAAGAGTCGCAAGATGAGTGCAATTCCTTGCTTTTTGGCAAAGGAGCTTCGCACGGTAGAACATTTGATAGTCGGCGCTTGAACCTGTCACACTTTCCTGCTCGCGGTTGTAACTCAGATGGGCAGAGCGACAGGCGAAATCCAGGTTTTCTGTACTTTGTCCGACAAGTTCAGCTTTTTCAACCTGCACGAAGTACTTGATATCCTTCTCTTCAGCTCCATCTGAGCTTAGGGTGACGGTAACGAATCCCTGGCGCAATCCAGTCAGGCGGATATGTTTGTCAAGGATTTGAACGTCAACAACTCCACGCCGCGAAACACGAATACGGGAACCTTCAGGGTAGGGAATCGTTTGAGCGGACCCTATTTCCAAAGAAAGCTCTCGGGAACGTTGGTCCTCCACAAGCACTGGTGTGACATCTTCCCCCCTTAGCTGAGCACGGGCCAAGAGAGACGAAAGCAGGACAAGGATTCTAATCACCATAGCCATAAACAATTTGTCCCCGTGAACTACATTCCTTTGGCACGCCTTGAGACAAGTTTGGGAAAAGGACGATATTCCCCTTGTTTTTGCTGTCAAACACTTCGGGAAGTTCCTTCACCTGCTTGGTGCGAAACGATAGCACGACAAACGGTTGACTTTGGACAAGCAGGGCAGTGCAATTGTCGAAAAGGCATAGCTCTTTCCCCTCTCGCTTGCCGAGAAATACCTTCTGGCCATCCTTGAAGGCAGATGAACTCATCGCAAAAAATTGAGGAGGAAGAGATATGGAAACACGATCAGCCGTAAAACAAGACGACTTGTCAGGCTTCAAAACGATGTTTGCAAAGGCGATGCCCAGTAAGAGGCAGAGAAAATGGGAAAGCACAGGAGGCCACCTGTTTAAAGATAGTTGCACCATAAGGTCCTCCCGTCAGATAAACGTAGTGCCGAACCGATGGGTTGGCCGTCAATCCCTTGTTCCATGAACAAACACAACAGAGGAGGGGCACCGGAAGAAGGAACATAGAAAGCCGCATGATCGGTGGGAGGAGGGATGCAAGTGTTGTGTACCTCCCCCTCACTATACTCCCGCAACGTTTGTGGACAGGTGGAGGCTTGAGAAGAAAAATCTTGGGACGCACTGCCAATCTTTTTCATTACCCCCGTCATTAAGGTGTAAGTTGCGAAAAGATGAAAGACGCTGAGCATGAAAAATGACAAAGTCATCTCAATTGACTCCACCCTGAAACCCAAGAACCCAATTCGGCCAAAAACCGGGGTAGTCCTCCCTGTTCTGTCTCTTGCTTGCTGCTTGAATCCTGGAAAATTGCTCATGCACACAAGACCCTGACGGATTGGGAAACCTGCGTGCAAGTTCGTCCCTGATGGCTGTCAGCCCGGGCCTTTGGTGTGGGAACTGTTCAAGAAGGTAATAGTAAGCCTCCCAAAGATTCAAATGATTCGCTTTCTGTTGTGAGCAGATCATTAATTTGCGGTCTTGCTCGGAGAGAAATTCGATTTTATCGTGAAGCTTGACAAGAATGTCGATGCTCATCCCGGTGTAGCTGAGGCAGATGGTGAAAAGGATGAAAGAGTACATGAATGGCAACACTTGGCTCATGGTAACAGCCCTTTCTGCTCTTATTAAGACAGAAACGGGATCGGTCGCCCAATGACAAACGAGTTAAGTCATGATGTTCAGCAGATCACCCCAGACTTTTCGTAATAAGGGGGGGGAAAGGGGAGTCAGGAACTTGCCTTGATGGAGATGGACTTGCCCAGGAGCTTTGAGCAAGACAAAGTGCGCGTGATCTTCGTGCCCCTGTTTTTTCTTGTCGAAACTCATATGGTGCAAAAGCTTGGAAAATAGTTCGTCTGAGCCAAGGGGGGAATTCATAAAGACCTGCAACTGAGCTTTCGAAAGCAAGCAGCCCGCGCTTTGAAAATAGGAATGAACGCGGTCAAACCCTTTTCTCTCCCACAGACCAATAGCTACAGAGGCGAGGAGGGAAAAAAGAAGGCCGATGCTAACAGCCTCACCGTGGGCAATCGTGTCCCGGGCCTGGTCCTGTTGAGTCATGGACACAGCTTCCAGCGCGTGCGCAAGTGTATGACCGAGATTCAGAATGACCCGCTCACCCTTCTCAAAGGGGTCGCGAGCAACAATGTCTTCCTTGAGACGTATGAGCGCCGGAAGGTGCTTTCCGAGCTTCGCAAAGTCCTTCTTTGCAAAATTGACTGCCAGTGTCTCCAGAAGGTTCAGGTCTCCCAAAAGCAGCGCATGTTTGAAACACTCTCCGCATCCTGAACGCAGGTCCCTCTCTGGCAACGTTTTTAACCAGTCGGTCAACAGATACACTTGGTCGGGAAAAGCAAAGGAGCCGACGAGATTTTTTCCATAGGGCATGACATTCACACCAGTTTTGCCACCAATGCAGGCGTCCACCATGGAAAGAAGAGTCGTGGGGACAAGGGAGAATGAAACCCCCACTTGAGAAGCCGCAAACGCTGTCAGGTCACAAGTGATCCCCCCCCCTATGATGAGCCAGGGGTGGCGGGTTTTAACACCTTTCAGGACTCGGGAGACTGTCTCCAAATTCTTTGTAAGCTCAGAGACCTCTAAGGCAAGGTCGGTGTGCTGTTTTAAGAAGGGCCATGCGTCAAGGACCCGAGCGTCACTGACGACGAAATATTCTTGGTCAAAAATCTCGGACATTGCTTTGCTGGTCACAAGTGGGGTTGGGGAGACTTTCCTTGCAGTTTCATCCTTCCCCAAAATCCTTACCCCCCGAAGGAAGACGGAGGCGGCCTTTTCAAAGGGTGCCGTGTTGGAGACATTCGAAAGATCCCATAAGGTGTGCCTGTCCAGTTTTTGCAAAAAAGCTTGCTCTAAGACAGCTAGTGTCCCATGAGGCCATCCCAACGCGTTTTCTACTGACGAAACATTCGAGGAACTGTCGAAGGCTGTGGGACTTGTGTTTTCAAACGTCTTTATTTTCAATAGCTTATATCTTTCCTGCTTCAATATCGCTTGGGAACTTGCATGGGAGCGCCGATAAAGTCAAGTAAATGGCAAAGTACGCATACATTCGATTATTGGCTACTGGGCTGCTAACTATATGAGTGATAAAACACTTCGCAAAAAGCTGGAAGCGATCAAAAGGCAAAAGATAGTTTCTAGCAAGGTTGTAAGTTTGCAAGATTTTCGCTCGCTAAAGAGCAACGTCGAGGTTCATACCATTTTGGTCGTCGACGACGATGATGTCATGCGTAACGGGTTGAAGAGAATCTTGGACGGGGAAGGGTACAACGTCGTGCTTGCGGCTGACGGGCTGGAACTTTCGCGAATTTTGGAGACAACGAGGTTGGACCTCATTGTTTTGGATGTACGACTGCCTTGGGTCGATGGTGTTGAACTTTGCCAGCTTATAAAGACGCACTACAGTTTGAAGTCCGTCCCGATCATCATCATGTCCGATCGTCGTTCGAGGGAAATGGTGGACAGAGCGATTGACGCCGGAGCTGACGATTTCATAGCCAAGCCTTTCGAAATTGACACAATCTTGTCGATTGTGAACCGCCTCTTGCTTATTCCCAAAACGCAAAATTAATACTTTTCCCCTAATTTCCATCGGCTTCCACATATATAAGCCACCTGGGGCAAGGAGGTGGTTTGGAGGAAACTGCGCAGCTGGTTCCTCCAAGAAATCCCTTGGGGGAGGCGACGCTTCACTCGCCCCCCCCCAAACCCCCCTCTCCCTATTTGCCCCAAGTGGCTTACGCATTACCACGCCGATGCCAGGAACATTGACAAGAGAACCGAATAAGTCTAAAAAAACCTCATGTTCCTCAGTAGCTCAGTCGGTAGAGCAGGTGGCTGTTAACCACCGGGTCGGCGGTTCGAGTCCGTCCTGAGGAGCCACTCTTCTTCTGAGTAGAACATTTTCATCCCTTGGTTAACATCAAGCTGATTCAGCGGGTTTTTTATTGCAATTCCAATGGAATCCCTCTTTATATCCACCCGGTCTACAATGCTCGAAATCATCAGGTGCTTACACCGGCCATCAAGGATATCGAAGTTTGCTATCAGGTCTTCGATGGCCTTTTCAATTCTCTTAGGATCGAGGTTCTGAATTTGAGTTTTTTGCCTCGTCTGTAAACTCTCTATTTGTTTTTCATAACCCAGTCTCTCTCTTTGCACTCTTTGCAATTGTGCGTTCCATATGGCTTTTTGGCTGTCGTCTTTTGAATCGAGAACCTGATCCGCAATCAGGCCTAACTTGGCCTCAAGCTTTGCCGATTTTTGTGTGAGTTCTGCAATGGTTACAGAAAGATTCGGTAGGGTCTCGCTGTAGCTACGATTCGCATTTTTGGCAAGATCAGCGATGATTCCCGGCTGAAGAAGAAGCTTCTTGAGTTCGTCGAGAACCTTGGTTTCAATTTTTCTGGCAGGGATCGTTCTGATGTGGCACAGACACTCCACATTTCCCGAGTGGCGATAGTGCGAATATTTTGTCCCGCCACCACCGGTTCCACTCGCTCCTGTAAGCCTTTTTCCTTCTGGACAAAGGAGAATTTTGGACAAGAAGAAGTCGTGATGTTTCCAGTTCCCGACCTTCAATTCGCCATATCGTTCATCGAGGATCTTGTTTGCCGCCAACCACATGTCTGGATTCACAACAGGCTCCCAAACCGCGGGAATGACTTTAAACCGCTCGGATTCGGGCATGGATTCTTGATTTTGATCTTTGGCATCACGATTCATGTGAATTTCGCCAGCGAGCGCTGGATGACGTATCCAGGTTGGCAAAGATTTGTGATCCCACGTTTTTCCATGCTCACCGTAATAGCCAGATTGATTGACTAAATCGACTGCTGTCGCAATATCGCGTGCTTTGTGAATGACGATATTGAAAATTTCAGTCGCAATAATTTGTTTGGCCGGGTTAACGATGAGGTAACCATTCCTAGCTGATTTTTCGAGTCCAAAGGGAATAGGCCCCCCTGTCCATAACCCCCGACCAGCACGTGCCGTGTAGCTTGCCTTGACGCGCTCTGCAGTCAATTCTCTTTCGAGCTGGGAAAATTCAATCGCAAAACTTAGCATCGCGCGACCCATTGCCGTGGACGTGTCAAAGTTCTGCCTTGTTGCAATAAATGAGGCTCGGTGCTCTTCGAAGAACTTTCGCAGGTGGATCCAGTCCTCGACCGAGCGACTTAAACGCGAAATTTCCGTGATGATAACGGTATCGACGACGCCATGGTAGATGTCGAGAAGCAGCTTTTTTACACCGGGCCGTTGGAGTGATTTTGCTGAATAGCCCTCGTCTGGGTAAATCCCAACCAACTCGCCCCACATGCCGTCATGCTTGAGATTCTCACCTTGAATATATTTTTTCAAAGACTCAATTTGGTTCTTGATCGAGCCTTCTTCTACCTTCGCTTGCTCTTCTGTCGAAACGCGGGGATAAATGGCTACCTTTCTCACTTTCCATCTCCTTTTCAACAAGCTTTGCGATACGATTTTCGGTTTTTAATAGCACCTTAAGGTCAATAAGTTCGTCGCCAGAACTTGCATCCGAAATTACCAGAAATTTTTTGTCCGTGAGAATCTGCAGCACCACCTCAACCCAGTTACTTTGACATCCCTCGGTTAAGCAGATGGCTACCGGGAGATCAGAAATATCCTTGGTCTCATTTTCTTTGCGTCTTTTGGAGTTTGCGTTTTCCCGAAAACAACGAGTGCAACGTGTCCTCGTCTTTCCTGCTCCTCTCGAGGGAAAATCATCGATAGGACGCGCTATGAGGCAGGCAATACAGACCTTTGATCTCGAAAAGGGAGGATCTAAGGGAGGATCCATAAGAGTCATGCGATTGCCTCCAACCCCAAAACGCGGTTGACAGAACTGCCAGAAATATCAACTTGGCTTCTGTCAGTTCCGTCAAGTTCGTTTTCAGAGGATTCATTGGGTTGATGTACCCGGGATACTCCCTGCAGGGAAGGATTTAACCTGAGAACCTCAAATGGAGCGCCGGTTGTTGGGCGAATTTCCTCAACTAACACCCAGTTGCCCTCGATGAGAACAGCCACTGCCATATCGACGGCCGCTCTTGTTCTAAGGTCGCTCCATTGATGTCGGTAAATATCTCGCAAGCGGGCGCCGTCTGTTATCTTGCCCTGCTTTATTTTTTGAGCGAGCGACCTGGCTGCGTGAATTTGTGGGTTAAGTGCCAAAGAGTAAACTCGGCGTGCGTGGGTTTCAAGATGACGAGACCATTCAATTGCGACCGCCAAAGACTGAGCGTCAATTTGCTCGCCGATACTTGGATCATCCACTTTTTTGAGGAGAAAAAACTGCAACGCGAGGGCTGGCACTAGCTTTCGATACTTGGAAATGTGGGAAATAAACGCATCACACTCATTTTCTTCGGCACGAATACTGGTCTCAAGCCTTGTAAGCCACTCATAAAAGATCTCCTGGGCCTCAGCGTCAAAATGAAAACTTAGTTTATTATTAGCCGCATCCGGCTCGCTCGGGTGATCCGCATGATCTAGTTGATCTAAGCGAAAAAAAGCGTTTTTGACCCGTTCATAAGCTTGCTTATTCGGCGCACGATCCACAAGGCGCCAATCCTTTTTGAAATCGGCATGGACCATCAACCCAAATCTTTGCAAGAGACCATCGTTTCCGGCTCCTCCCGAGATAGCACTTTCGACATATGATTCGATTTTGCCCGGGGGAATTCCACCTAAAATAGATAAGCAAAGGGCCGAGATATGAAGTGACCCACGCGCAATACGATCCACATCATAGCTTCCTTTACCGTTCCAAGCTTCGAGGAAGAATTCACGGTCGCCTTCACGACCGATGCGATCAAGAGAAGACAGCCAACCAGAGAGTTCGTCTCTTACAAGCAAGAGGCCATTGGTATTGATTTTTAAAAGCTCGCCAATCTTTTCAACTGTGGCATCATGAATTTTGTATCTTTTGGCGTTTACCCGAGAATCTTCGCAAGTTTGTTGCAGTTGAATCAGATCTCTTTGTGCCGCCTCAAGCCTGTCGTCACGATTTTGAGCATGGGATATTGCAATTTTTTGTATTTCTTTTTTTGCAGCCTGAATTTTCGCCTCAAATACGGCACGCTCAATTTCAGCCTCTTTCGACTGCGCGTCGAACATACTTTCCGCTTGATCTGAAAGTTCCTGCAGAGGCTTCAAAACAGCGTTGATGATTGGTGATTTAAGGCGACCAGAGGGCATGATAATCATCGACCATAGGTTTGCCACTTCGCACCAGTCATCTTCTTTCTTAGGGTATATTCGCGCTTTTCTTCCAATGAGACTTCCCACCACAGTGAGTGCCAAAACGGCAACGCAAACAAGTGGTACCTGCATTCGCTCAGCGATGTCACTCACCCAAAGCTTCAACGACTCGGGAATGAACTCAGGTGAAATATCCTGGACTGGCGCATGAATAGAGGGGAGGTCTTTTGGCGCATTCCAGGCGCGCGAAGAATCGTCGTGGACGGTTTTGTGTTGGAGAAGGGCCAGGTTGTTTTCATTTGTTTTTCCACAAATATCGCTAAAATCCTTAGCGTTACCGCCTTTTCTTATCCAATCGCAAATATCTTCTTTATCCATAAGTGCCGGCAGTAAAACAATCTTATAGCTGGATACGACACTGGAAATGGCGGCGGCAACAACCGACATAAATTTAAATCCTGGTTCGTCATGATCGGGAAGTAGTACAACGTGTTTTTTTTGAAAGTAATTTGCATGAACCTATCTCACTAAATTCATAACTAATTTTTGCCATAACAGGTCCAGGAGGACTTTTTATGGCCGGAAGATTTGAGGGTTTGAGTGATCCGGAGTGGGGACTTTTTGAACCTATTCTCGATAAAAAAGGCAAAAGA
>JACPKR010000055.1 GCA_016186945.1 Deltaproteobacteria bacterium
ACGCATGTGGCTCGGTCATAAGAAGCAGGAAATCCTCGAACGTTACATCCATGTGTACCAAGCGATTGTGCGAAACGCCAAGAAGAAGGCCACAAAAAATCCACGGCCTTTGAAGTTTTGAAAGAGCTTTTTTACCACAAATGAGGCTCATGGCATCCTGAAAAAAAAGCTTTTTCTGTGTTATTTCAGTATGTTAAGTTTGCTGGTCGGGGCGACAGGATTTGAACCTGCGACCTCACGCCCCCCAGACGTACGCGCTACCAGGCTGCGCTACGCCCCGACACTTGAATAACGAAATTTAGCACAAGGACCCATTCAGGTCAAAAGAGGAGAGCACCGCCGAAGGGCTAAAAGAATCGCGCCCAAAACATGCAAATGCCCATCATGACATAAAGGCCCACACCTCGAATGCCAAGCCACCACCACTTGCTCAGATAAAACGCCGCATAGGCAACCGCACTGGCATGGAGGATGAAGCCGAAAGCCAGGATTCCGGACAATTTCGTCAGAATGCCGATGAAAATCGGGTTCGAAAGGCTGGTCTTTATCTCTTCGGGGACCGCGTATTGATATTTTTGTGCCATGAGCACTAGCAGGGGTTTGTCGATCATTTGCATGACCAACAATGTGCCCCCCATGAGTAGGCCCAACACAACTGGCTGGATTTTGAAATAAATGGACTTCTGAGTTTTAAAAGACAAAAAGCCGAAGATGCCCACAAGGAGGAGAGTCCCCAAAGTGATACCATCAATCGATCCAAATGTGAAAACGGTGTATGCCGCCTCTATAACCGCAAAGATAACGGCTGCTATAACTCCCGATTTTATTCCTGCAAAACTGTCGATGACCACAAAAGCTACCAGGGGCATAAAGCCAAACAATAAAGTTGTCGCACTCATGAATGCTCCTCCACGGGTTTATTCCCATCACCAGAAATCTTTCTCCTCAGGCGAAACGGGTTCAATTTGCAAAATTCCCAATCTGGAGACGTAGAACTTTCTCAAGCTAGTCAACTTTTTCCTACCTATCACCGATAACACGTATGTAGCCAATCGTAGAAAGGCTGTCATGCAGGTTCACATCCCTTTTTCAGTATACAAGAAAAGAATGCGTCTCCTGTCAAACCATGCCCTATCTCTTGGGATCCTTCTCAAGCCGTTTGGCATAACACCTCCAGGTGACACGGAAGATCCCACGCTCTGTGTAGGCCACGTCTTAGACTATCTAGCGAGTGAATTCTACGACTTTGAATGTATAGACCCCCTTGATGTCGCCATTGCCGCGATCGACCTGAATTTCGCCCCTGCCCAGGATTTTCTCAAGATAGGACCACACATACTCGGTTTGGTCCTGAAAGACATTTAAGCACGACAAATCCGCTAAATCTTAAAGGCTTCGTTTTTCCATAGACACTCGCAGAGTTGTCTATAGATTAGCGAGATATCCTTGGAAGAGTGGTAGGCTTTCGTGATTCTCTCTGCAAGATTGCCGTTCTCCAGTATCCATCTGAAATCCGTGATAAAGTCCTTAATCGGCAGATTTTTTCCTGCGAAGCTTTTGGTTGCCTGACACCACAGTTCTCTAAATGTAATGGCTCTGTCAATTCCGAAACACTCCAGGTACGCCCGATTGTCTATGACACCTTGTAACCCTCTGTCCAAACCGGTCTGAAGGATATGCCGAAGTTCAAGCGTGTCAAAATGTTCCCACTGGGACAAAGGACCCCACTGATCCTTTTCGAGCAGAATAAGCATAGAGATGATAGCAGTTGTGATGGCAAAGTCCATTTTCACGCTTTCCTGTATATCCATGACTCGAACTTCAATCGCGTTCCGATCGAAGCGTGCGATCGCTCCTCGGGAATTCAACCATTCTTTCTGCAAGATCTTCCCGGGATCGAAGGGGGCAATATCCGTGTAAAGCCGCTTCAGGATGACATCCTCGTATGTTTTGCGACTCGTCACGGGTTCTGGGATCAGATCCCCCGTAATAGAAGGGATTTTTCTCTGGTTTTGAAGGTAGAAGTCGAGTCGATTATCCAGGCGACCCGTCAGTTTACTTTCCACGAAAGGAGAACTTGCGGCTAAGGGTGCGATCAAAGGCAGAACCAAACGCACAGCAGAGTGAACGCGAGCGAATTCCTGATCGTCGAAAAAAGGAAGATTTATGTGAACACTCTGAAGGTTCGACCACCCGTGCCCCTTACAGTTAAAGATCCGATCGTAAGCGAGAAAGATTTCGCGGTACCCGTGAGGCCAGAGTTTTACCTCATCCGGGTGCATAAACGGATGCATGGCAGTGGGCATTAGACAGCAGTCGAAGTGCTCAAGGAGCTTGTTCATTTCTCGTATTTCTTTGACGAAGGCTCTCTGAATGTCCAAGAACGAATCTTGGGGTCCATTGGTTTTTAATTCAATCACGTGTAGGGCGAGTTCCTGCGACCATGCTGTCCCGTTCCTCTCAAACTCCTCGGTCAGTTCACCTTCCAGTGAAGTTAGAACTTCATCGGCAATAGGAGCAATCGAGTGATCGCCCTTTTTGACAAGCATGTACTCGAGTTCTATACCGTAGGCTGAGAATTTTCTAATTTTTGCTACCTGGGACACTGATACTCTCCACTTTCTTTAACATTCTTGACAGAAAAACATGCATGATATCGAGATAGAGTTTTTCCCCAAGTGCCAAGTCTTCAACGCCAGCGTCAATATTGGGGTTATCGTTGACCTCGATAACATAAAATTTCCCATCAAGTTCCTTGATGTCCACGCCATAAAGTCCATCACCAATCAATTTTGTCACATTCAGAGAAGCTTCTATCAAAGATTGGGGGGCCAACTCGACGGGGATAGTTTCAAAATTTCCTGTCGTATATTTATTGCGTGGGCCTCCATGTTTGTAGATTTGCCAATGCCCTTTAACCATAAAGTACTTACAAACAAAAATAGCCTCGTTATCCAGAACTCCGACTCGCCAGTCAAAGGCCGTTGGGATAAACTCCTGGACGATGACAAGTTCTGATCTTTCCAGGCATTCAAGCGTACTTTGGACGAATTCCTCTTTCGAGTTAACTTTGATCACACCTTTAGAAAAGGATCCGTCTGGTTTTTTTAGGACACTCGGGTATTTGAGATTATCGGCTATTTCATTTACATTTTTTGAATCTACAACTTCCGTTTTTGGCGAATAGAAACCGTTATTCACAAGTATTTCGTGAATAAAGACTTTATTTGAACATCGAAGAATCGAGGTTGGATCGTCAATGACAACAAGTCCGAGGGCGTTTGCTTTCTGCGCAAAGCGAAAGGTGTGATGGTTCACAGCGGTTGTTTCCCGAATGAACAACCCGTCATATTCTCCCAGAGTCGAATAGTCATCACTGCTTATAATTTCCGCGTCTATCCCCAGCTTATTTGCGGCACTTAGAAATCTGTTCAAAGCTTTGGAGTTCGATGGTGCAAGCTCATCCTCGGGGTTTGTTAAAATCGCAAGGCTGAAACGATACTGCTTTCTAAAAATCGACCGGACAGACTTGCTAAATTGCTTATCAGCAACTTTCTGTATGAATTCCCAATGGCTTTCGGGAATATCAGCAAGGCCCACGGGATGCACTTTCCTCAAATACCACTTTCCATTCGAACGTTTGAAAAAGGCTCGAACAAAGGGAGCCTGGAAAAACCTTGAAAGCTCTCTACAGAGGGCGTCATATTTCTTTGCCATATTCTTTCGAAAATAGAGACTGATCTCGAAAGTGTCAGATTTCAAGTCTTTCAGACTGGTTTGAATTTGTTTTTCCAGACCTTCAGAAGCGATTTTAACAAACGAAATGCTCTTTAGATCCTGGATTGCCTCAACCGAAGGGCTTGGTTTATGACCACGCGCAGAGGCTAAAAGTGATACATAGTAACCGATGGAATTGTATGTGTAGCTCCTGCAAAGATTGTAGACGCGCACACCCTTTTTCTTCGCGACATCTCCTCCTCGGATGTAGTCACGAGCAGACATGACGCGAACTTTGTCATTTTGAAGTTTCCAGTCCTTGGATTCCTCGACAATGATGATGTTTTCCAATTATTGTTTCTTTCTTATGATAAGTAAGTTTGCGTCGTATGTGATCACACCCAAAAGAACAGAGTTAATAAGGTGGTCGATAGCTACCATCCCCTTTTGGCCGGATGATACCGGGTTTGGGAAATAGGGGTCAAGGATTTCCACTTGATGATCCTGAGCGTTAGCTAGGACGACAAAATGACCCGCTGGCTCTCCCCGGACATCGTCTGGTCTGTTGGTTCTCGGATTTTCCCGGGATGCTTTATAAAGGTAGGTTGAGCTTAGTCCGCAAATGATTGGTCCGGCGGCGAGTTTTTCGCTCAGGAACTCCCTCGTCAGGTCAGCAAATCGAATCCGCCCTCCCTTCTTGAGAAATTTTCGATAGGCCTTACAGACGCTTATTGTCTTTCGGTTCTTGGGTGTGGCGATCTGGAGGGTCAGTTTTTTGATCAGTTTCTTGTCGCTAAAGCCAAACCAAGCGGGGTCGAAAATCTTGATGTTAAAACTATAGATCTCAGCCTCATACCCCCGGCTCAAGGAATGAATACCAAGGAGAGGGGCCAAGGTTCCCCCTTCCTCCAGCATTTGTACCTCGTCGATCACCGATTCCAGGCTGACCGGATCCTGGTAGAAATTATACACTGCCGCCAAGCAGGTAGGTCCGCAAGTCTCGTCACTTGGCTGTCTTCGGATGTGCAAGCGTTTCCTCATATGTCCCCCTATCTCCATAATTCTATCAGGTTGCACGCTCCTCGTCCGGCAAAGTCCTAAATTTCCGTAATGCGTAAGCCACTTGGGGCAAATAGGGAGAGGGGGGTTTGGGGGGGAGAGTGAAAAGCCTGCCCTGAGCAAAGCGAAGGGTCGCTCCCCCAAGGGATTTATTGGAGGAACCAGCTGCGCTGGTTCCTCCAAACCACCTCCTTGCCCTGGTGAGGATTTTAGTCAGGGGTAGGGGTGTAAGCAGTTTGTGGCACTTCCTTGCCACGAGCGGGCTACGTTTTACCTTATCCGTTGGTCCTAAGAGTACGCCTTTTGCGCATCATGCGTCTTTTTTTGCGTCCAACTTTTCGTCTGCCTTTTGGGTGTTTTCGTCTGTGCCTTGAACCGTGCAATGCCTAACTCCCTATAGTTTTTGTAATAAACGGGAGACTATACCCGTCCATCGACAAAAAGCAAGGGGAAATAAGGCATTAGCCGGGAGGCACTCATCGAGACAGGACTTTCGGCCGATGGCCATGTGAACCGCGGATCATTTGCTAACCCAGAGAGGAGGGGGCTGTGGCGGAACAAAAGAATGCGAGTGTAAAACGTAGAACCCTGACGTCGCTCATCATCGAACCTTTCAAGCAGATAAAGTTTGGCCTCTACATGTTGGGGATTACAATCGCCTTTTTGGTTGTAAGTGCGATTTTATTCGTCAACTCCTTTCTGGAACAGTACAGGCACGTGTTGAGCATTTTCAATGTCGTTGACCCAAATTTGCGCTGGGATTTTATAACGGACGAAATTTTTTACACGAACCTGGTCAGGCTACTAGTCTGCTTTGTGATTTTCATGTTCGTCCTCTTCTTCACAATTTTCAGACTTACGCACCGCTATTACGGACCTCTTGTCGCTATTCGAAGGTTTCTAGCTGAACTGAAAAACGGGAACTACAGCGCACGGGTGACGGTGAGGAAAAAGGACGAGCTTCAGGATCTTGTCGAGACCTTAAATGAACTTGCTGTGGAGCTTGAAAAAAAACATGGCAAAAAAGAAGCCCCCTGAACCCGACAGGTTCAGAACAAACACTTAATTGTGCAAAATTGCAAATCTGCTAATTCCCGTCGCTAACAGCATTCCCCCATTCGCCGATAACAACAAAGAGGAAATCCTATAGCTGGGAGTTTGGAAAGGCCATGGAAGAGCCAAAACTGTCATATATATCCACTCTCTTTCGGGTGAAGCTCACATTGCCTCACAAGGCTTGTCAGGAACTCGAGGAGCCACCAGCTGATATTCTTGCAAGGGCAGAAGCTAGACTTGAAAAGGTCACAAGCGAGAACGCTATCGAAATATTTGAGATCTATGAAGATGAGTTCCACAATACATGGAACGCCTACCGGGAAATGCAGTCCCCACCCTTCGATCACCTCGTGATGATTATAGGGGAAGGGTGCCCGCACTTGAGTGGAATAGCAGTAAAGCCGTGTGATACACAGGACGGCATCATCAAACTCACAATCGATGAAGAGCCGTCCTATCTTCGACTGCTCCGTTTGGAATGGATCGTATGCTATGCCAATCACTATCTCCGGGAAAAAGGGCTGAAGGAAAAAGTCAACACTGCGCAAGTCCACGGAGCATGGTTACGGGCGATCGGGGGAGAAAGCATCATCGACCTGCCTATCGGAGCGCGTCCTGAAGTAGGAGGATCAAGCAAGCCCTACTCTATCTTCGCCAACCGGCCACGGAGGGAACTCACCGTAGTCTTGAATGATCTGACCGCTTCTTTGAAAGGTCTGGACCCTACACACTTTATGCGTACCATCTCGGATGCAGCTCAGAAAGTGTCATACCAGTGGCATATGGAACTCCAGGTGCTTAAATCCGAACTCCTAGCATCCTTGGAAACAGCCATACAGGGGCCTGAAGTTATCGGCGTAAATCTCCCCCTCGTCTTACTTGCCGCAGTCCCCTCTCTTGAATCTCGAGCAAAACAAATGCCTTCTTACCCTGGTGCTGGTCGGCTGAATATTAAAGTCGCTGACGACAAACTTCTTGCGACGGTTGAAGAGTTTGACATGAAAGTTTATGCGGCAAAAGATTTCAAGGCGGATGAGGATTGGTTAAGGAAGGAAGTGAAACGTTACGGAATTTCCGATGAAGCAAGCATCGAACATTTCGATGGTCTTGCCAACGTATTGCTAACGAGGGGATCTCTGGAGGGCATGGTGGTAGCGGAAGGGATCGAAGGAATTCCCGGTACGGAACCTTTTTTAGAGGTCGCCTACCGATCCAAGCAAGGAAAAAATGTCCACACCGAGGATGAGATTGTCGACTTGAGAAGTATGCAGCAGATGGATTTCGTCAAGGGTGGACAATTGATTGCCCAATTAAGTTACAAAAATGAACCTGTCAACGGCAGGGACGTGTTTGGCAATCCCGCCATTCCCCCGCACGGAGAGGAACTCGTCATCAATGCAAAGGAGGGAGTGATCGAGAAGGAACCTGGGAAGTTTTACGCAGAATTTGACGGCATGCCTGTCATCGACGAGAACTCAATTTCTCTTTCCAAAGTCATGATCCACCGCGGGGACGTTAATTTGAAATCAGGTAACATTTCCTTCGATGGACCTGTGGAAATTCTTGGTTCCATCGACAGCGGCGCCTACGTGGAAACACAGTCCGATCTCAAGGTGAAAGGGACTATTCTGGGAGCCGTCGTTCGCGCCAAGGGCAACATTGAAGTTTCAGAAGGAATCAACACCGGGAAAGGTGGGGTCGTAACGGCCGGAGGAAAGCTAACGGCGGAATTCATCGAAAACTCGCGGATCCAATGCGGAGGCTCGGTCATCGCAAAACGAGCCATCATCAACAGTGATGTCATAGCTGGGGAAAATATAGAAGTAACCGACCGAATGACGGGAGTCGTTGCGGGAGGAAATGTTAGCTGCAGGAAAAATATCCAAACGTCCAACCTCGGTTTTAAAAATGGGGCACTCACAAAATTGAATGTGGGAGTTGACTGGAAATCAGAAATGGCAGTCCGTATCAGGAAAAATAGACTCGAAAACATAAATGATACCATGACCAACGATCGCCAGGTTCTGCGAGAACTCGTCTCTCGACCGAAACACCAGAAAACTTCCAAATTACTCAAAAGAATCGAATACTACCAGAAGCGCCTGGTGAAAGAACGTGTCCTCATTGAAAAACTTCATAAACTGATCGCGGAATTCCAAGCCAAACTCACCTACAACCCGGATTCAAAAATTCTGGTTTCCAAGACCATCTACGCAAACGTCGACATTCAGATAGGCGGAGGACCCGTGGGTATCAAGCATGATATGGCTGCCGTAGCTATCCTCGCTCGACGCAAACACGGGACCAAAGTTGTGCCGCTTGAGGTTGGACTCGCCCTCCTGGATAAGGAGGATACGGAATGATCCCTGAACCTATCTCACTAAATTCATAACTAATTTTTGCCATAACAGGTCCAGGAGGACTTTTTATGGCCGGAAGATTTGAGGGTTTGAGTGATCCGGAGTGGGGACTTTTTGAACCTATTCTCGATAAAAAAGGCAAAAGAGG
>JACPKR010000053.1 GCA_016186945.1 Deltaproteobacteria bacterium
CATTAACGTTCATCGGCAGTGGCTTGAGAAGCAAAAGATATATGGACCTACGAAGAATAACGTTCAAAGGTTCATTGACTTTGATCCCGATGGGCTTCTAGCAAGAGTCTTGCGGGAAACAATCGAATCAAGCCCCGACCCAGAGGTGATCTTTGTCACCGCCAATGGGCGGCGTGTATTACCCTCGTCTTTGGCTCGCGACACATTCAGGAGGGCGAACAAGCGGGCTGGAGTACCTGACATCTGCTTCCACGGTCTCCGGCATACCTTCGCAAGTTGGTATGTCATCGAGCACGACGATTTTCGCTCACTCCAGTATCTGATGGGCCACAAGGATGTGAAAACGACTCAACGCTATGCCCATCTCTCTAAGAGGCATAGGCGAACGCCCTTGGGGATGAGTGAGAGAATCCTCGGGAATGAGCCAAAGGTAACCCCGATCTCAGTTGTCAATCCTCGGCCTGTCCAAGGTGAGGAAGGGCGATTTTGAGACGTCCGATGGTTACCCATCAGTTCTGATCGCCCACCTTTCGCCCACCCTGACCTAAAATCACGAGAGTTGGCGGTCTTTTTGTCTTTTAATATTGGTTAGTTAAGCAGGGGTGGAGGCGGCGGGAGTTGAACCCGCGTCCAAGCTAGGGGTGGCCCGAAGCGCTACATGTTTAGTCTCGTAATTTGTCCTGTTGAACGAGGCGCCCACGGACAGGCTACTCGAACCGCATCTCGGGAAAGTTTCGGACTGGCGTTCTCCGAGAAGCAAGCGCCAGTCCTACTCCGGTTTGTATGACAACTTTTAGAACACCCCGGCGGTCCTCTAAAAGCCGGCCGCCTTATTTAGGCAGCAAGTGCGTAATCGTTGCCGACTAAGCTTGAAACGCATTTTTACCGGGTCACGTTTCCACCCCGGACATGCTCTTTTGGGCGCCTGCCAAACCTGTCGAATCCGGAACGCCCCCGTTTAATCTATCGGAGTTTAGGGATTCTAAATGAACTATGCTAAAGTGTCAATAAAGGTAAGAGCTTGGCGGGCCGATTGCTATCAGGAAAATAGGGCATACAGGCAAGTTATGGGTCCAGAACAATTAAAAATTCGAACATTGGTCTATGTTTGCCCTGTGGATACCGCAGGAACCTCGCTTTTTGTAAAAGGTTGGATGGCACCCAGCCCTTCCAAGGAACCCATCCCGTTAATTTTTGTGCATGATCTCGGGGAGACTATTGAACATTATACGCCGTCAGCAGAACGGCTAGCGATGGAAGGGTTCAATGTCTACTGTTTTGAAATGAGGATACAAAAGAAACGTCTACGAGATGCAGGAGCTATCAGCTTCGAGGAACTTGCGTCCGACTTGCTCCAGGTAGTTGCATGGATCAAACATAAAGAGGATGGGAATAAGCCCATCGTCATCGGGCAGGGAATAGGCTCTCTAGTAGCCCTTTATTTCGCCCAAGGACACGGTAATTTTGCCTCAAGCCTCGTTCTAAGCTCACCACTCTTTTCCCTGCAAAAGACCATCCGACCCTTGCAAAGGTTTTTAATACGCACTCTTTCTCAAGCAATGCCAACAGTTCACACACCGCACTGGATGGCCCCTTATCTGACTGACACACTGGACCCCGATGTATCAAAAAAACGCGTGAAAGTACCTCTCTCGATTACACAAGAATTACTCATAGCTATCTCAAAATCACATAAGCTCTTCTTCCGTGTCTCTATTCCGACTCTTCTTTTATGCCCAACCGAGGATTCTGTCTGTAAATATGATATTCTTAAAAGATTGATATCTAAACATAAGAACGAAGAACGCATCACAATGGTCACCATTGATTCCCACGGGCATAATTTGATGACAAAAAGCGATCAAGTTCTTGGAAAAGTTCTTGATGTTCTCATTCCCTGGCTGAAAACCCATGGGCGTCAATCCTAACGAAAACGGCAGTATGAAAAAGATAGCATCATCTTCCCCGTTTTTGCAGACGAAGCTGCGCAAGCTTCGACGCATGAAGCGACGCTACTTTGGTCTTTCCGTTTTTTTCAATGTCTTGCGTTCCCTTTTGATTGCTTTAGCAATTGGACTAGCACTTATTGGAATTTCTCCAGAAACGCCTATTTGGACTATCACAGTTACATTGATTGCATTGGGCATCAGTCTTTATTTGAGTGACTGGAGTCGACATCCGATAGACGAAACGTCGTTCCTTTTTTCGCTCGATGTTGCAAACCCTGGTGTGTCTACTTCCATTTATAATAGGAAGGGTTGGGGAGCACCTGAGTTCGAGAAGGATTGGAACACCCCCGTCGTCAACGCTATGAAGGAAATTCGCGAACTCGAACGGGGTCGAATAAGAAAGAAAACTCGTTCGCTCATTTTGCCAGGAATTCTATCAGGGGGACTCCTTGTTTGGGTTCAACCCACCTCCTTCATAATTTTTTCGGACGTTGTGAGAGCGATTGCCCAAAAGGGTGCACACATCACCATCATCCAGGGAGCAGCCTCCGGGCAGGTACAAGGACAGATTCCTTTGTCCGTAAAGGAAATGGCAACAATTGACGTCCTAGGGTCCAATCTCCTCGACGTTTCCTTCTATGCTCCCGCTGTGGACCCGCCACCTAGCGTCGTTTTGAAAAAACCTGACGACGATAACTCGATCTTTCAGCAATTTCAAATGAGCAGTCTGTCACCGCCCCACAAACCGGTTCTCCATTACCATATTCAGTTCACAGCAAGTGATGACGTGCTTGTCACAATTCCAGCGATCACCCAAAAACCACTGGCTAAAATCTCCGTTCAAAAACTTCCGGTTCCTGAACTTACACTCGAAACACGCGAACCCTTGCTGACGCCTTGGCCTGACGATAAGCCCCTTGATCTAAAAATCAACGTCGTTGCCAAGCACCCTCTTCAACAGCTTAACCTCCTCATTAGCATGAACGGGCATAAGATGCGAGAGTCCATCCACTCGATCGCATCCACCGAAATGCTGACACTTGAAACTTCCTACTCGTTACTTCTTTCCAAATACATGGATACTGATTTCGCAAACATCGAAATTGTCGCTCAGGCTCTTGATCGCGCTCTGCCACAACCGCTTGTTGGGTACAGCAACCCCATTCAACTAGAAGTCATCAGCAGTTACGGACGCTACCGACGGACCCTTGAAATGCTAAGAGAGGTCAAATCGTCCCTTGACCAGTCTTTCGCGGAAAACAGTCCCACTATACACAAGGAAAATGACAAGTTGGCGAGTAAAATCGAGAATGAGGCGGAGGCCACACCTTTCTTCGATGCGCTCGACCGGATTCAAATCGGATCGATCCGTCGGATGGTTCTCAAACAAATCCAGGGGCCCGACCCGCACCAGTTTGCCCAACTGCGCGAGTTAGTGACGGAATTTCTTGAAGAACATGAGATGCTTGATGACCGAGACAGGGATCGAGATTTTTTTGTCGCTGCAAGAAGTCTGTCTCGGATCCTTGAATCAGAGGAATTTTCGAAGGATCAGGTGAAAAAAGTTGGCGCACGCATCCTCACATTCCTCGATCAACGCTCACAACGGTGGGAGCTGCGAACGAAGAATCTCGCAGAACCACATAAACTGAAACTGTGGCCCCAAGTAAGAAGGGACAAGCCCTTTCACGCCGATATCAGGGAGATTACAAGGCAGGCAGAAACAATTGGTAAGGATAGCAGCCTTTCCTCTCTTCAACGCCTATCGAGCACAGTTGCCGTCTATCGTCAGTGGATCGAGGAACTCGAAGCTTTAGAAGATGGAGAAAGAGAAGCTCGTGAACAGGAACGACAAAAAAATCTTCTGTCCGCACAGGAAGAATTACAGGAACTTCAGAAGCGCCAACTTCAAGTCTCATCTCAGCTCGATCACTCCACAACTCGCTCACAGGATGAATTAGCGAAACAATGGCCCGTCGCTCGTACCCACCAAAACACCAACATAAAAGATGCGAAACGCCTGGAAAGCCAACTGCTCGCCGTGTCCCCCAAATCGGCGAACCGACTTGGCGCCGCGCTAGAAGCCATGAAACAGACAGCCGATAGCGGGAACGAAGGAAGTTTCATCAAGGCTGAAAGCTTTTCCGACCTAGCTGGCCGTCTGCTGCGTCAGGCTAATAAGGCCGCTACCCAGCAGGAACGCTCCCGCAGGGGCAGCCGCAACCGCGTCACCGGTGACAACTATTACGGGCAGGCGATTATCGGAGGAGACATTGTCATTGAACATGAGTACCAAGTGGCCCCACGCTATAGGCAGGAAGTTCTTGATGAGATCCTGGAATCGGGATACGAAGGAGAAGACCGATCGGTCCTCAACAACTTTCTCCGACGTATTCTAAGGTAACTTATGCAAGCACACCTTTCCCGTGAACAACTTGCCCACCAAATTACGGAATGGGCGGACTCACTTGTCGAAACCAAGCAGATTCTTGCACGGGCGCAACGGCTTCTCCCCAACAGGTTGAGGGAGGTTTGCAGCAGATGCCGCAAAGAAAACTCAGGCGGAAAAGCCTTACGCCGTGCACTTACCGATCCAGCATACTTGACGCACATAGATGAAATCTGCGAGCTGTCTTCTTCCTTTGTAAAAACGAGGATTTTGTGGGAAACTCACCTCATGTTATTCGACGCGCGGCGTTGAATTTGTTCTATAGTATTCAAGATAATCAATTTCGGGAAAAACTTTTTGAAAAAAGTTATTTCCCCAAGCCCCTTTTCAAAAACTTCAATATCTAAAGTTTTTTGGGGGGAGGGGGGAGGTGTGGAGGGGAACTTTTTTTCAAAAAAGGTCCTCTCCACAAATTCTTTTTCTCAAATACTATAGAAAAGCGACAGTTCAAGTCCGGAGACTTCCATGAATATTTATTTTATGCTTCTGACGCTTTCTGCCTTTGCTTTTTTCATATTTTCTGTTGGCAGAACGTGGGTGCGGATCACAAACATAGGCACGGGTTCCGAGGAAAACCGCACGCATAATATGGGGAGGCGCTTGTGGGATGTTTTTTTTGAAGGGCTTATGCAGCGCCGCATGTACCAAGACTTCCTTGCAGGTGTCATGCACCTCGTTATCTTCTGGGGATTTTTCATCGTCTCCGTAGGGACCTTGGAAACACTGGCAAACGGAATGTTCCCATCATTCACCTTTCGTGATTTATTTGGGCATGAAAGTTTTCTCTACAGACTATTTGCAGTCAGTCAGGACTGGACAAACACCCTTGTCACAATTGCCATCGTATGGGCTTACTCCCGTCGCTTATTTTTCCCCCCGAAGCGATTCGAAAGTCTTGCGAAAAGTGCCCGAGTCGACGCCTACATTGTCCTTGGGCTTATCGGTGGGCTTGTCTTTACATCCCTGCTCTATTGGGGGGCTGAAGGTTTTGCGAATTCCCGAGACAATTCCTATCTCGTCATGGCACCTTTGTTTGCAAGGCTGGCAGGATTTGGAATAAGCACGCAAGGGGCGTGGCTGGTTTTCGCAAACGTCGTCTGGTGGGCTCATATTACCATCTTGTTTGGCTTTATGTGCTTTCTCCCTTACTCAAAACATCAGCACCTCATTTGGGTGTGGCCCAACATTTTCTTCAAAAGCCACCTTAGTACGGGGCGCATCCGTCCGATGAAGTTTGCAGAAGACGCGGAGTCGTTTGGCGTCGGTGCGGTTAAGGATTTCACATGGAAGGAGCTGCTTGACGGCATGGCTTGCGTCGAATGCGGGCGCTGCACAGAGGTCTGTCCCGCTACTAACACGGGAAAAACTCTCAACCCCCGTCTCATCATCAATTATATCAAAGACGCCATGCTTGATTCCGCACATCCTGAAGACAAG
The DNA here is from genome assembly GCA_016186945.1 of Deltaproteobacteria bacterium. GTDB lineage: Bacteria > Bdellovibrionota_B > Oligoflexia > Oligoflexales > Bog-1112 > BOG-1112. The sequence goes on from JACPKR010000053.1 coordinate 5,836, forward strand.
CGAAAGAAACTCATCGGTGAAATCGTGACTCCCGAAGAACTTTGGGCCTGCACAACCTGCGGTGCATGCATGGAAGCATGCCCTCTACATATTGAGCATCTTCCCCCCATTATCGACATGCGACGCTATATGACGATGACAGAAGGAACCGTTCCTCCAGAACTACAAACAGCCCTCTCCCATCTCGAGAACCAGTCCAACCCATGGGGATTCAACAACCAGACGCGGGGTGATTGGGCGAAGGGTCTTGATGTCAAAACCATGGCAGAAACTAACGGTGACGTTGAATACCTTTTCTGGGTCGGTTGTGCTGGGTCTTTCGACGAACGTTATAAGAAAGTGTCGAAGGCAATTGCCAAAATCATGAACGAAGCCAAGATAAGCTTTGCAATCCTTGGTTCTGAAGAAACCTGTAACGGAGACACAGCCCGGCGTTCGGGAAATGAGTACCTTGCCGACATGCAAATCCGTGCAAACATCGAAACCTTCCAGAAATACAAAGTCAAGAAAATCGTCACAGGATGCCCCCACTGCTTCAATACGATCAAGAACGAATACCGAGACTTTGGTTTCCAAGTAGACGAAGTGCTACACCACAGCGAACTACTTGCAAAACTTAGTTCCGAAGGGAAAATAAAAGCTTCAAAAAAACTCGATACGCCTGTTGTTTACCATGACTCCTGCTACCTCGGTCGACATAACAAGATTTACGATGCTCCACGGAAAGCACTGGAAGAATCTGGCGCTTCTCCCATCCTCGTGGAAATGCCTCGCAACCGCAACAAAGGCTTCTGCTGTGGCGCAGGAGGTGCTCGCATGTGGATGGAAGAAAACCAGGATCAGCGCGTCAATGTCAACCGTACTAAGGAAGCCCTTGCGACAGGGGCTAAAACTATCGCGACCGCCTGCCCCTTCTGCATGACTATGATGCGCGACGGAGTTGCTGCCGAGAAGAAAGACAAGGAAGTCGAAGTGCTTGATATAGCCGAAGTGATAGCGAGTGCGTAATGCGTAAGCCACTTGGGGCAAAATTGGAGGAACCAGCTGCGCAGTTTCCTCCAAACCACCTCCTTGCCCCTCTCCCTCTAGCTCTCTAAGATGTATTGGAAAATCAGCGGTGCGACGATTGTCGCGTCAGATTCTATGATGTAACTCGGAGTGTCCTGGGAAAGTTTACCCCAGGTTATCTTCTCGCTTGGAGTTGCTCCGCTGTAAGAACCGAAAGAGGTAGTGCTGTCGCTAATCTGACAGAAGTAACTCCACAGTCTGCAATCTCTTTGCAAGTCTTGGCGAATCATCGGTACGACGCAAATGGGGAAGTCCCCCGCGATCCCTCCTCCCACTTGGAAAAAGCCGATGGGGTGCGCTGCCGATATTTCCGTGTACCAGTTGGCAAGAGATGCCATGTACTCAGGACCCGATTTCACCAAATCGAAACGGCTCAAATCACCTGCCATCACATGGGATACGTAAATATTGGCCGTGGTCGAATCTTCCCACCCAGGTGTATATATAGGTAAGTTTTTCTCACAAGCCGCAAGCATCCATGAGTGTTTAGGATCAATTTCATAGTACTTTTTCAGCTCTCCGCTGCGAAGAAGTTGATAAAGGTATTCATGAGGGAAGTAACGCTTGTTCTCTCTATCTGCTTTTTTCCAGAGTTCAAGCAGATGACGTTCAAGACGTCGAATCGCCTCATCCTCAGGAATGCACGTGTCGGTGACTCTGTTCATCCCGTTGTCGTAGAGTGCTTGCTCATCTTTTTTGGAAAGCGAACGATACTCAGGGATGCGTTTATAGTGGGTATGGGCAACGAGATTAAAAATGTCTTCCTCAAGATTGGCACCTGTGCAGGAAATCGCGTGAACTTTGTCTTTTCTTATCAGTTCAGCGAGAGAAATTCCCAACTCTGCAGTACTCATGGCGCCCGCTAGGGTGAGGAACATTTTCCCATCGCTATTGAGCAGCCTGACCCAGGCCTCAGATGCATCCACACAAACTGCAGCGTTGAAGTGTCGGTAATGGGTTTTCATGAAAGCTTTGATACTCATCATTGACCTCTACTTAAGTGGACCTCAGAAATTCTAGGCCAGTTTTCACTTCTATATCTTTGGGGATCCAGCGTTTCACAAGATTACAAAGGATATTCCCAGGGCCGATCTCCACAAGGAGTCGACACCCCTGATTCAGGGCAGTTTCTACAGATTTGGTCCACAGGACGGGGTGGTCGATCTGCTCGACGAGAAGTTCATATTTGTAAGGCTGCTCGACTTCCCCGGAAACGTTAGCGATTACCTTCTCAGGGGTGGAATTCAACGCAAGTGTCTTGAGAAGGGGGAGCATCGTTTCTTTTGCGGAAGTCATCAGGGAAGAATGAAACGGTGCACTGACGGGAAGGGGTAGACTGCGAATCTTTTTCTCCGCCAATTTTTTCGCAAGAGCATCGACTGCTTCCTTATGTCCAGAAATAATATGCTGCTCCGGGCTGTTGTAGTTGGCGATCTCGACCCGCTTATCGAGTTGCCAAAGTTCTTGGCAAAGCGCCAGAAGCTCACGTTCGTCAGCTTTCAGAACGGCAGCCATGGCACCTATGCCTTGTGGAACCGCTTCCTGCATCGCCCTGCCTCTTTCCCTCACGAGTCGGGCGGCATCCCAAAGGGTCAGTTTTCCAGCGGCCACAAGGGCTGAATATTCTCCCAGGCTGTGTCCTGCGTAAAGCTGGGGTTTGATCCCGCTTTCTTCTTGCAAGATTTTCCACATGGCACTGCTTACTGTGAGGATGCAAGGCTGCTGATTTTCCGTAAGGCGTAGCTCGGTCTCAGGTCCGTCATCACAAAGCCGACGGATGGGCAGTTTACATGCCTCTTCCGCTTCTTCGAAGACGATCGCCAAGCGGGGAAACTGGTTCAGAAGATCCCTAGCCATTCCCACATATTGCGAGCCCTGACCGGGAAACATCGCAAGTATATTGCTCATTTGTTAGGACTCGTGAGTGTGGTCGTGGTTGCTGTGGTCATGGGATTCCGGCAGATCAGTAGACCCAAATGTTTTTGGTTCAATCACCTGTCGCCCGCGATAAAAACCACATGAGGGACAAGCGGTGTGGGGAAGTTTGACCTCATTGCAGTTCGAGCAGAAGGATATACCCTTCGCCTTCAGTGCATGGTGTGAGCGTCTCATATCTCGTTTGGAAGCTGATGTTCGGTACTTAGGTACTGCCATGGTGCTTAATCCTAGTTAGGTTGGGTAACCTATGATGAATTATCTTGCTAATCAGGGTACGTCAAGGAAATGTTGCCTGGAAATACCGTTCTTAGGCTACCGCTGAAAGGGCGGGACTCTAAGGGATTTCATGGAGGAACCAGCTGCGCAGTTTCCTCCAAACCACCTCCTTGCCCCTAGATTAACTCCGCCAAAAACGACGCAACATCTCGAATCACAATTCCTTCCTTCGTTTGCAAGTTGCAATCCGGGATGTTCACAACCTGAACGGGATGAACTTTGGGAAAACGTTGAAAAAGATACTTCAAGTGAGAGGACGGTTTTTTTTCACCCATTTTGACTTCAACAAACATTTCCGGGTTGCCATCTCGAAGTACAACAAAATCGACCTCGCGTTTATCTGTATCACGGAAATATCGAAGTTCCATATCCCATCCCTCACTATCCTGAATGAAATGGCACCATTTAAGAAGATGACACGCTACCAGGTTCTCCAGTCGAGCGCCGGGATCTGAAACCAAATTCCAGTCGAAGTGGTAGTGCTTGGCCTCTTTCTTAACTGCACGGATTCTTGGGCCACCAAAGGGATAAACGCGGAATAGACCATAAATCCTCTCCAATATATCAATCCAGCGACTCACTGTTTGATGGGCAACCTGTAAGTCTTCACGGAGAGCATTGATCGATAGGGGATTGCCTACAAGGTCCGGAAGTCGAAGAGCTAATCGCTCCACAAGAGCGAGTTCCGAAACGCTTTCCAGGGAGGTCAGTTCTTCGCGCACTAAGCGTGAGCGATACTCGCGACTCCATATCCGAGACTCGTGGTCGCTGGCTAAGACGTATGGCTCGGGGAATCCCCCAAAACGGAACAAATTCTCAAATACCTCCCTTGGCGACTTAGAGAGAACCCTCGACAACTCTGCGACCGAAAACGGATGAAGGCGCAACATTCGATACCGGCCCTGAAGGCTATCGCCACCATAGCGATAGAAATCGAGCTTCGCACTTCCCGTCACCAAAACACTCTGCTGTCGCTTGGGGTCATCCCATAGACTTTTCAAAATCGAGCGCCATCGCGAATATTTGTGGATCTCATCAAGGACCAGCATGTATTTCCCAGCCGGAAATTTTTCACCGAGAATTTGATTTCTGTGTTCTGTAACATCCCAGTTGAGATAGGTCCCAAGCTCCCCCATTTTCTGATTCTTGCTAAGTAGTCTCTGGGCCAGAGTCGTTTTCCCACATTGACGAGGACCACTTACAAACACCATCTTACGGTGAATATTTTTCTCAACAATTTCCTCAAGATATCTTGAAACATCCACTTTTTAAACCAAGGATAATTTTACTCATGAGTAATTTTAACAATAGTCCAAAATGTTGGCAATACCCAGGTTGTAGAAGGATTCATGCGTTAGCGCCGCTTGGGGCAAACGCAATTAAGGGAGTTTATCCTAGCATTGGGGACGTTTTCCAAGTATTTAAGGACCTTCAGCAAATCAAGGCAGGTTCCCGGACAAAGGGTGTGTTTCCAAGGAGGCATCAACGGGAGCTGAATGTTTAACCTTTTGAAATCACGAGGAAATCATGACAGTAAAAATCGGAATGAAGGAGCTTCTCGATGCTGGAGCTCACTATGGTCACCAGTGTCGCCGTTGGAATCCCCGCATGCGCCCCTACATCTTCGGCGAGCGAAACGGAATTCACATTATCGACCTACAGAAAACGGTCCGCTGTTTCAAGACAGCGACGGAATTCGTGGAGGGGGTTACCGCCAAGGGTGGGCACGTATTGTTTGTCGGAACGAAGCGCCAGGCCCGCGATACCGTAGCTGAGCAGGCGAAACGTTGCGGCATGTACTACATCAACTTCCGCTGGCTGGGAGGCACGCTGACGAACTACCCCACGATCCGGCAAAGTATCCACCGTCTCCGTAAGTTGGAAAAAATGTCAACTGACGGAACTTACGAAAAACTGACGAAAAAGGAAGTTCTCAACTTGGAGCGCCAACGCGAAAAGCTGGAGCGTAACCTCGGCGGGATCAAAGACATGCCTGGTCTACCCAAGATCATCTTTGTGACAGACGCGCACAAAGAACGCATCGCTGTCGAAGAAGGACAAAAGCTAGGCATCTCAATTGTTGCCATTACCGACACCAACGCTGATCCAAGCGGGATTGACTACGTCATTCCAGGGAACGACGACAGCCTGAAGTCCTTGCAAATGTTCATAGAGGGTGTTGCGGAAGCTTGCCTGCAAGGTAAGACGCAATACAAAGGGGCTGAGGAAGAAAAGCCTGCCTTCGAAACAAAGGAAGGAACCATCTACGACAAGGAAGGACATTCGGTTAAAGTAGTTAAGAAAAAATAAGGTATAGTATTTGGGAAAAGAATTTGTGGAGAGGACCTTTTTTGAAAAAAAGTTCCCCTCCACGCCTCCCCCCAAAAAACTTTAAATACTGAAGTTTTTGAAAAGGGGGAAAAAATAAGGAGTACATCTGAGATGACTATAACAGCAGCTCAAGTAAAAACACTTCGTGAAGCTACGGGTGTCGGCATGATGGAGTGTAAAAAAGCATTGGAAGATGCCAACGGCGACCAAGGCAAAGCCACGAAGATTCTTCGTGAGCGTGGGCTTGCGAAAGCAGCCAAGAAATCAGGCCGTTCAGCAGCGGAGGGTGTCGTCAGCTTCCGAATCAGCAGAAACGGTAAAGAAGCTGCCATGATTGAGATCAATTGCGAAACAGATTTCGCAGGGAAAAACGAGACGTTCCGCAAACTTGCTGATGAACTTGCTCAGTTGGTTCTTGAGGCCAAAGCGATGAACGCTCAGACGATTCAAGATCGCAAACTTCCCAGTGGGCACACGGTGAAGGAAGCTTTGCAGAATCTTGTCTCCACGATTGGTGAAAACATTCAACTGCGACGCGTGAGTTATTTGAACGCGGCCGATGGTTTTATTGTTGGTTACAATCATATGCAGGGGAAGATTGGAAGTCTTATTTTGTTCTCCGGCCAGGAGGACGAAAAGGCTCGGGACTTAGGTGGAGACCTCGCCATGCATGTCGCTGCGTCCGCCCCTCGTTTCTTCGACCGAGAGGAAGTAAGTGCAGGTGAGTTGGAAGAAGAAAAGGAGATCATCAAAAAACGACTTGCTGCTGAGGGTAAGCCGGAAAACATGATCGAAAAAATCGCGATGGGGCAGGTGAACAAGTTTTACTCGGAAACTTGTTTCCTCGATCAACCGTTCGTGAAAGAACCAAAACTTTCAGTAAAACAACACATCGAGAGAAGCGGAGCAAGCGCCCGACCTAGGAAATTTGTGAGGTTCCAACTAGGAGAAGGTGTCGAAGTTTCCAAAGGCAAGTTCCAACAAGAGGTTGCAGAACTAGCTCGCTAAAACACAAGCCCTGGGAACCCCCGGGGCTTTTTTTTGAGGAAACTTTACCGTGTCCAATGAGAAAGAAGTCAAACGTGTGCTTCTGAAACTCTCTGGTGAAATGTTGGGGGGGGAAGACCGTTATGGAATCAATACGAACGCAACTGAGCTGGTCGCGGGCGAAATCGCTGACCTGCATAACAAAGGTTATGAGGTTGGAGTGGTAATTGGAGGCGGGAATATCTTCCGTGGTTCCTCAGCCAAAGATTTTGGCATCGAACGTTCTGCTGCGGATTACATGGGGATGCTAGCCACCTGCATCAACGGCCTTGCCCTTCAAGCCATTCTTGAAAATCATTACCAGATCAACACTCGCGTGATGACCGCCATCCATATGCCGGAACTCGCGGAGCCGTATATCCGACGCAAAGCTGTCAAGCACCTTGATTCACACCGTGTCGTCATCTTCGCTGGCGGTACCGGTAACCCCTACTTTACAACAGACACGGCCGCTAGTCTTCGAGCGTTGGAAGTAGGCTGTGATATTATTTTGAAAGCAACCAAGGTGGATGGCATCTATAGTGGTGACCCGGAAAAAGATGCGGGGGCTAAAAAGTTCTTCTCGCTCTCTTATTTGGAAGTCCTGTCCAAGCAGTTGAAGGTTATGGATGCAACAGCCATTACCATGTGCATGGATGCAAAATTGCCCATTAAGGTCTTTAAACTCGATCGCAAGGGTTGTGTGTATAAGGCTTTGACGGAAAGTTCAGTGGGAACTTTAGTAAAATAGATAGGGAGAACCTATGAATAAGCTAGTCAGCAGTTGTGATGAAAGTATGAAGAAGCGTGTTGAAACACTCGATAAAGAGTTGGGTCGTGTCCGGACAGGAAGAGCGACGGTTGCTCTCTTGGACGGTATTCGAGTGAATTACTATGGAACCCCTACGCCGCTCAACCAGATCGCCTCTCTTTCTACACCAGATGCGAGGACGGTTGTGGTCGCACCTTATGAGAAAAAACTGTTGGGTGAAATCGAGAAAGCGATTCAAATCGCTGACGTTGGGATTCAGCCGAACAACGATGGTAATGTCATCCGCCTACCGGTCCCACCTTTAAATGAAGAAAGGCGGAAGGAGATTGCAAAGACAGTCAATAAGATAGGGGAAGATTCAAAAGTAAGTATTCGTAAGATCCGCCAAGACTTCAACACTCAGATTAAAAAGTTGGAGAAAGACAAGGAAATAGCCGAGGACGATTCCCATCGTCTGCAAAAGGAAGTTCAAACCGCAACGGATCAATTCATCAGCATGATTGATGGAAAAATTGAAAAGAAGAAGAAGGAAGTTCTGACGATGTAGCTCGCTTTCTTGGAGGAACCAGCTGCGCAGTTTCCTCCCAACCACCTCCTTGCCACGAAGGATCTATGGGGAAATATTTCTCTTCTTGATTTTTTCAACCAGCGTCGTTCGGTTCATTCCCAAAAGTTTGGACGCCTGATTTTTATTATTATTTGTGCGTTGGAGGGCTTGGAGAATGAGGTTATTTTCCAGCGACTCGATATATTCGTTAAGGTTCAGTCCCATCTTAGGCAGTTGGGCAGAAGCCCCTGCACGATAGATTTCCGACGATGGAGGGGCAAGTGCGGGCATTTCATCAGCGGGTCGCGGTTCGAGGTCTTTTGCTTGCACAAATTCTGGGGGCAGATCATCCTTTCCGATCCGTCCCCCGGGGTGGGTTAGGACGAGGCGTTCTACCAGGTTTTGCAGTTGCCTGACGTTCCCTGGCCATGAATAGGAACGCAGGGTTTCTAACGCCTGGGGGTCGAACCAGCACGAGGTTTCCGGTAAATGCAAGCGATTCATTTGCTCACAGAAGTGTTCTAGCAGAAGTTCGACGTCACCTGCGCGTGCCCTCAGCGGGGGAAGTTCAACAGGCAATACATTGAGTCTGTAGTACAGGTCTAGGCGAAATGAATTGTCTTTTACTGCCTGCTCAAGGTCTTTGTTAGTTGCTGCGATGATGCGGACGTCCACATGTTTGACGGTGTGACTTCCCACGGAGGAGTATTGTTTTTCCTGAAGGACGCGGAGCAGCTTGGATTGAAGGCGAGGGGTCATATCGCCAATTTCGTCGAGAAAGATCGTGCCTCCTTCGGCAGCACCGAAGTGACCTATACGTTTTCTATCTGCGCCGGTGAATGCTCCTTTTTCGTGGCCAAACAGTTCGGCTTCCAGAAGTTCTTCCGGGATGGCGCTACAGTTTATGGCGACAAAGCACTTGTAGCGCCTTTCAGACAGGCGATGTATAGCAGATGCGATCAGCTCTTTGCCTGTGCCACTTTCTCCGAGAATGAGGACGGAGCTGGGGGAGCGAGCTACTTTGGCAACCAATCTTAAGGCATGGGTGAGAGTGGGACTCCGACCAGCGATTTCGGGAAAGAGTTCCCGGTAATTCTCTTCTCCGGCGCATTTGGGGCCCAGCAACTTGCTCTGGATCAAGGCGGGATCATGATCTTGGGAATTACCGTTACCAGTACCCATGCTTGATGTTCCCCTGAGCAACGTTTGTGGTTACATTTAATAGAAAACTGGTTGAGCAGTGAATTTCTGTATGTCGAATTATTGTAATTTTCTTTGCGGCTTCATCTATAATCATAGCCTATCTGTTGTTTTTAGCGCAAATCACGACTGAGCAGATTTCGGTATGTTTGGGGCATTTGTTGCTTAAAGAATTGTAGTGAGTGGCAAATTTGAGAAAACTAACGCTTCTCTAAAATATGGCACTAGGAAAAGAAAGGTAGAGCAGTGCGAGTTGCCATTGTTCATGACTGGTTGGTAAGTTATCGAGGTGGAGAAAAGGTCCTTGATTGCATTTCTCGATTGTTTCCATCCGCACCGATTTATACTTTGTTTTATGACCCTCAATCGCTTCCGGCGCATTTCCAGAAAAAAGACATCCGTTTTCCGAAATTCCTAAACAGGTTTCGCAGGCTACGTAAGTTGCTTTTGCCAATTTTGCCTAGTGTTGTTGAGTCGATTGATCTTAAAGACTACGACCTTGTTTTGTCTACATCGTCGTGTGTAGTAAAAGGGGTGATTCCTGGCGGGAAGGCGAAGCATATCTGTTACATCCATTCTCCCATGCGTTACATTTGGGATCAGAGAAAGGAGTACTTAGGTTCGTGGATGAGAGTCCCTCTTGTTTCAAAGGTGATCCGCTGCTTGATTTTACGTCTACGTGCCTGGGACATTCTAAGCTCGCGAAGAGTCGATTACTTCATTGCAAATTCCAGTTTTGTGCAAAACAGGGTCCGAAAGTACTATAAACGCGAGTCTGAGCTTATTTATCCGCCGGTGGATATTGCTGCGTTTCGCTCGCGTTGTGGCACTGTAGGCAAGGGAGGCAATTATTTCCTCGTAGCGGGTGCCTTTGTCGCTTACAAACGTTTCGACCTCGCGATAGACGCTTGCAACCGTTTGAAGGTCAACCTCGTGGTCGCAGGAGCGGGACCCAAGGAAGCAGCTTTACGTAAGATTGCAGGACCGACTGTGCAATTTATGATTCGGCCTGCGGATGAAAAACTTCGCGATCTGATGGCTGGGGCAAAAGCCTTTCTCTTTCCTGGAGTTGAAGACTTCGGGATCATTGCCGTCGAAGCTATGGCAGCGGGAACTCCCGTCATCGCTTTTGAGAAAGGGGGAGCATGTGATTTCATAGTCCCAGGACAGAATGGAATCTTCTTCAAGAAACAGAAGGCCGAGTCGTTGATGGCAGCCCTTCAGTCTTTTTCGACAGCAAGCTTCGACCCAAAGGGGGTGTCGCGAACAGTAGAAAAGTTTTCCGAAGCACGATTTATGGATCAGTTCAGAGATTTGGTTACAAGAACCGTGGGAGTTTAAACGTGAGTGATTCACGAGAACACGTTATCAAGTGGTTACATGCGCAGGTGGACATGTTTGCACTGATTCTAGCTTGGGTAGGGGCTTATTATCTGCGCTTCTATGGCCCTTTGCCGGTTCCCAAGGGAGTTCCGGAGTGGCAGGTTTACTTCAAACTGCTACCGTTCATCGTCATCATTTGGTTGCTTGTCTTTAACATGGGAGGCCTTTATAGAAGGAGCATGCGACCCCGTTCTCCTGTTTATGAAGGATTGGATATTTTACAACTGTGTATGTTGGCCATTCTTGCCTTTATTGCGACAACCTATTTTTACGAAGAATATCGCTATTCACGGTTAACTCTGTTCTTTTTTGCCATTCTTCATCCTGTGTTTTTAGTCACGAGTCGAAGCTTTCTGAGGAAGGGTTTGCGGGCTTATCGCAGGAAATATCCTCCGAGGAAAGTTCTCTTGATAGGAGGAGGTGGCGCCCTTCAGAAAGCATTCGAGATTACAAACTCTCTTGGACTAACAGACGCTGAATTGGTGGGGCTGGTGCCGTTAGGCATTGAAAAACCAAACGAGGAACTTTCCAGACGCTGTCGCATCTTCTCTATCCCTGATGACTGGTCACAGTTTTTTAAGCAGCATCCTTGCGAGACGGTGATCCTCGCTCCTCCAAGGGAAGAACACTCGTTCCTAGACGAAAACTTGGAAAAAATAGCTGAGCATGTTATCGACATCAAAGCCCTTCCCGATTTAAGCTCCTTCACGCGGTTTGCGTCGGGGATTGAGGTTATAGACAACATAGCGCTTATCAATATCCACGACAGTCCGCTGAAGGGGATAGGGCCTGTAAAGAAGAGAGCGCTCGATCTTCTTGTTGCCAGTTTATCTCTACTTGTTTTCGGGCCTCTCATGCTCCTTTTAGCAGGACTGACCAAATTAAGCTCAAGCGGACCTATTCTCTACAAGCAGGAACGCATGGGGTTGGACGGTAAGGTTTTCTCCATTTTCAAGTTCCGCACAATGCCAGTGGGATCGGAGCAGAAAACAGGTGCGGTATGGGCCAGCAAACAAGATGATCGTGCGACGTTTGTGGGACGCCTGATGCGCACGACAAGTCTGGATGAACTGCCCCAGCTCTTTAACGTCATGCGAGGGGAAATGAGCCTTGTTGGTCCACGTCCTGAGCGTCCTGTTTTTGTCGAGACGTTCCGCAAGAATGTACCTGGCTATATGCTTCGTCATAAAGTTAAAGCAGGGATGACAGGATGGGCACAAGTTAACGGGTGGAGGGGAAACACAAGTGTTGAAAAGAGAATCGAATGTGATTTGTTTTATATACAAAATTGGTCGGTTTTGTTTGACATAAAAATCCTAATTCTCACTCTTTTCCGAGGTTTTCTCAACCCTAACGCGTATTGACAAGGTCCGAAATCTTCCCGACAGATTGTTTCAAAACGGTAATTCTTTTACAATATTGATAGACAAATCTCCTACCCTATATTCAATTCCGGGGTCAAAATGGCGAAAGAACTTGGGGTTTGCGTCATAATCCTAGAGGCAGAGTCCGTTTCTAAAACCCTCTTGGAGGAAAGCACCCAGTACGCAGTGAAAGTTTTCCGAAATTTTGAAGATCTCCTTAAGGCAACTATGCTCGAAAGACCGATCGCCTTCTTCTTTGACTTGGAGCATACGGGCAAGGATCAGCTGTTGGCACACTTGCCCCAGATACGGGAAAATTGGCCTGTGTGCCCACTCTTCGTAATCTCAGGGGAGGCCAGGGAAGACGTTCTTGCGGAAGTACTGAGGTTTGGAATTGACGATTTTGTGCTGAAACCCTTGCAAGGTGACAGAGTTCGTCTGCGTCTAAATGCCAGACATCTTCAGCGCAGCATGGAGAAAAGGAGTGCAATCGCCGTTTCCGATCTTGTTGTTGATCCGACTGCGCGCAGCTTAAAAAATCTGAAAAACAACAAGATCAAATATCTTTCTCCCATTGAAATCAACCTTCTGTCCGTGTTGTTAAGTTCGATGGGTCAAGCGATTTCTCGCGAAAGGGTGAAACGAGATTGTTGGGGGACCAACTCAGTAAGCGACAATGCGCTCAACAGGAAACTATTCGAGGTCAGGAAGGCCCTTCAACAGATCGATTCAGAACTCACCATCAAGACCCTCTACGGGTCCGGTTATGCCCTCCAAAAAAAGGATAAGATTCCCAAAGCGTAAGTAAGTCATGCGTAAGCCACTTGGGGCAAGGATGTGGTTTGGAGGAAACTGCGCAGCTGGTTCCTCCAAGAAATCCGGGGGAGGCGACGCTTCACTCGCCCCCCCAAACCCCCCTCTCCCTATTTGCCCCAAGTGACTTACGCATTACGGTAAGTCGTCTTTTCAGTTTGCACCCAGCTCCTTCCCCTTGTATTCAAATGCCACGAGAGGGGTCGGCCTCTTTTCGTAGAGAAGCTGGTAGATGGCATAATTCCTCAAGACATTCTTGATATAGTTTCTAGTCTCCTGGTAGGGAATGGACTCCACGAATTCGATCGGCGAAAGGTGCCCACGCAGCTTGATCCAGTGTCTAGTGACAGCTTCCCCCGCATTATAAGCACTGAGAGCATAGTCAAGGCGATGGTCGAAAATCTCCAGAAGATCCGAGAAGGTTTTTATACCAAGAGCCAGGTTATCCTTCGCCTTGAGCAGGTCAAAATCGTTCAGCCCCAAACTTCCAGCAGTTCTCCGTGCGGTTGGCTCGATGAGTTGCATAAGACCGTACGCTTGGGCAGGTGAGCGGGCGTCTGGATTGAAGGCGCTCTCTTGGCGAATGATCGCAAGGACCATAAAGGCAGAAAGGGCGGAAGACTGCTCGGTAAGAACGTTCCTGATCAGGTCGAGCCTATATGCTGGAAAAAGACCCTGCCAAGTAAGTTTTGCTCGCAAATGAGGAAAGCTTCCCAACAAACGAGCCATACTTAGCGCTTGCCCGTGGTCAAATTGAAGGCCATTAAATTCAGCGGTAAGATACAGCATAAACGTCTCATTGCCCTCATCGAAGGGGAACGTCATGAGGAGTTTCCAGGCGTCTTCTTGCAAATCGAAGGCTCGAAGTTCCTTGTATATACGAAGTTTGCTCAACGTTTTTATATTGGCTCTAAATTGCTGATAGGCTGTTTCCTGATAGAAAGGACGATGGGACAATCTTGTGAGCAAGACGTCTTCCGAAATCCCCCATTCGTCAAGCACCATGAGCGTATAAAAGTTTAACGGATGTTTTTCCGTAAACGTTTGAGCGAGACTCCTCACCTCTCCCTCTGCTTTTTCTTTCCTAGCAAGCTGCAAATTGAAATATTCGCATGTCGACGCGTAGCGTCCGCCAGGATATTCCCGTAGGTAACTTGCGAAACGTTCAGCAGCTTGTCCATGTTTAGCAAGATAACTTGTCCAGGCGATTCGGAATTGGGCTAGTTCACGCAAGGGTTGTTCATCCGAAAGGTCGAGGAACTTACGAAACGATTTGATGGCCTCCCTGTAGTCACTCGCATCTTCCTGAATGCGACCAAGATTGAAAAGCACTTTGGGAACGGAAGGGTGACCGTTGTAACGTTTCAGAAAAGCAAGGCTCAGTTGTTCTGCTTCCTTAAGCTTCTGCCGTTTCCACAGTTTGTCGATCAGTATCTCCACCCACTGTGGGGCAAAAGTGGGCATTGCTTTCTCGAATTCCCCCGCAAATCTGTGCTCCTGGGAACTTAGAGACACCTTTGTCGAGAGAGAGTCGTAGAGACTCAAAGCTACATTGAAGGTCTTTTCAGCGACACTGAAAAATGGGTGCTTTTTCAGGTAATCCATCGCGGCTCTCGTTTTGTCGAGCATGCTTTCCTGATCGAAAGGGAGAGAGGAAGGTGTTTCCTTGGGACGTGGGATGCTTATCCGCTCATCTTCCAAGGCAATAATAATGAGCCTCTGCCAGGAAGGAGGCTGCGGCAAATGTTGGAGGATGCTTCCCTCATTTCGAAACAAGGAGGGGTACTGTTTGACAAGCCTTAGAAAGGCGGTCGTCTGGTGAGTCTCAAAGAGAGACTGTGCGTAATAAAAAACCCAACGAGGAGTACTTAGGTCCTGCTCGGGAAGTTTGTCGATAGCGTTGAGGACAGTGAAGTAACGCTTAAGGGCAAAGGCGGTCTCGATCACATCCTTGTAGGTTGCAAACAGGGCCTCTTTCAAAAAGTCCGCGGAAGGCATGCTGTGTAATGCATGTTTAAGGTCAACAAGGGCGGACTCCAAACTTGCTAGCTTTTTCTCTCCGTTTTCCTTCTCCGCAATGAGTCTCTGTGCCAGACCCCTGTAGTAGAACAGATAGCCCCTGCTGGTGAAGGAAGCCAGATCGAAGGCGGCAAGTGGGTTTTCCGACAAGGATTGCTTTGAATCGATCGCCGTCCGTATTTGATCCAGACCTCGTTTTACATCGGCGAGATTTTCTTGTGAAAAGCCTAGCGATGGAAAAAAGGCGGCAAAGATGGCCATATGCTGTATTTTCATGAGATAAGCTCCTACTTGACAGGAAGCAGGTCGGATTCTACTATCAGCGTTTTCGTGTGGGGCATTAGCTCAGTTGGTAGAGCGCTACAATGGCATTGTAGAGGTCAGCAGTTCGATTCTGCTATGCTCCACCAGTCCCGCTCCTCCCCTGGGATTTCTTGGAGGAAACAGCTGCGCAGTTTCCTCCAAACCACCTCCTTGCCCCAACCGGCTTACGCCTCCAAACCACTTCCTTGCCCCAACCGGCTTACGCCTCCAAACCACTTCCTTGCCCCAAACGGCTTACGCATTATATAACAAGATATCAGGGTTACGTTCGCAAATCACTGCACGGGGTTATTTGACATGGAACAAGGCGATCGGAACGAAATGAATGCAAAAGTTTGGCATTACAGTGCATTATCGGCAGCTTTATTGGGTGTTTTCCTTTCTCTCTATGCGACTTGGCATTACCGAGAGCTACGCATGGCGGGAAAAACGGACGCACTTTGCAATATCAACCAGCAATTCAACTGCGATCAGGTGGCGTTGAGTGTTTACGCCGAGTTTCTGACGATCCCTTGGGGAATTTGGGGCCTTGCATTTTTCGTCACCTTGTTGGTTCTCCTCGCTTTGAGTCTTTTCAAACCCCAGACCAGGGAGGAACAAGCTCTCGCTTACTCGTTTTGGGTGGGAATCGGCATTCTGGCCTCCTTGTCGCTAGGTTTAGTTTCCTGGCTCGGCATCGGAGGCTGGTGCTTGGTTTGCATCGGAGTTTATGCGACAAACCTCGCTCAGGCCGTTCTCCTTTTGGTGGGGTTCAAGAAAAAAATCCTCACGTTCTCCTTTTCGTGGAAGCGCCTATACTCGGGATTGATCACATCTGCCATGAGCTTTTCCGCTGTTTTGATTGCTAACAACATCATAGGGGAAAAAGACCCCACTCCCCTTCCCACATTGGAAGAAGTCCTCGAAGGACGGAAGGTCGAAGTTCCTCAGGCCGACATTCCTATTGCCCTCACCCCATACAGTGGCATGGGAGAAGACTACAGAAAAGGGTCCGATCAGGCTCGGGTGACGATGGTCGTATTTTCAGATTTTCAATGTCCTGCCTGCCGGGCTTTTGCTGAAGGTGTGGAAGAATTGATAAGTTATTTCGGGGACAATTTGCGAGTCGTCTTTCGGAATTACCCGCTTGATCAAGCCTGCAACCCTGGCATCCCCAGGCCCTTGCATGTTTTCGCTTGCAAGGTGGCCGTTCTAGCGCGTTGTGCAGGACAGTACGGGAAGTTTTGGAGCTTTCACGATACAGCGTTCAAAAAGCAAAGCGAGCTGTCGGAAGCTGCCATCATGGGTTGGGCAAAAGGTGTGGGCCTATCTGAAGAACAAATCCAAGCGTGCTTGAACGATAAGAGCCAAGTTGAGAAAATCAGGGACGATATCGTCTTGGGAAACAAATTGCGCATAGACGGCACCCCTAGCGTTTTTGTGAACGGACGACGCCTTCCCCCCTCGCTTGAAGAAATCAAAACTGAGATCCAGAGTTTGTTGGAACATTAGCACATGGATGTAAAATTCGAGTCCGACTTTCAGAAGAAAATCTTGGCGGTTTCGTTCCCGAAAATGACCGTTCTGGGCAACGTCTCGGATGTTGAGAGCTGGCGCAAGCTCTGGATGGAGCAACTGAAGGCCTGGCACTCTCCTTATAAGGCGATTATCGACTGCTCGCATCTGCGTATTGCTTCTGATTCAGAGGTACAGAAAGCCTTGGAGCGGATGTTCAATTTCCTTGCCCGTTTTTTTCTTAAAAAAGTTGTGGGCTGGGGAAATGGGAAAGGGCTGGAGCATCTGCCTTTCGAAGTTTTGGCAGAAGAAGAGGAAGCTTTGGCTGCCTTGGGACTTAGGGAAAAACAGCCTCGTAAAGCTTCAGAGGACTTCCGCTCTCTGATACATCTGGACAATCACTTCGAGCAGAAAGTCGTCGAGCTGAGCTTCGCTGAACCTGTCGCGTTGGACAAGGGTCGATTGGTGGTTCTGAAATCCAAACTTACAAACAACCTCATGCAATGGCACTCCCACTGGAACCTGCTGATTGATTGCACTAACCTTGAAATCCCCCCGGAACTCAACGAGCCGTTTCAAGCCATGATTCGCTTTTTCAAAGGATTCTTCCTCAGTGAGATGGTAGGCTACCACCCGCAAGGAAAGGGAAAATCTTATCCGTTTCCCACCTTTCGTGCCCGTCATCGAGCAGCAGCACACCTAAAAAGCGATACTCTGGAATCCGGACGAGATGCTAACTGCGCCGAGCGAAAAGAACATGAAATATACAAAGCTCCTAAGGGACACTGACTATGGTTGAGATCTATTACGAACAAAACACAATGGTTCTGCAAGCGAGAAGTTCTGAACTTCTCATCATTCCCACTCACGTCGAAAAGTTACAGACTTTGAAAGATATCAAGGAATTTGCAGAGTACTTCCTGAGCAAGGCTCTCGTGAACAGACCCGCACGCAAACTTTTTTCCTCCTGGCTTCGCAAAGAACCGGGTCTGTGGGAGCGCGTGTTTAAGAGGATCCACGCATAGCTGGATTTCTTGGAGGAACCAGCTGCGCAGTTTCCTCCAAACCACCTCCTTGCGGCAGCTTTACTAAAAGGAAATTTTGATCGTGTTTTTGAATTCCATATCTTGCTTTTTCACAGAGTCAGGTGGAAGGGAATCGCGGAAAGTTTCCAGAGAGAGTTCAAAGGAAAGGGCCGACAAGATCTTGAATTCCCATCCCAGCTCACTGAGAATCCTGTAGTCCTTGAATTCACTAAGGAGGGGCTGGTAGTACATAACAAGTGATACGTTGAGGTCTTTCTTGAAAGTATGGTGGAAATATAGGTAGCTTGAAAGTCGCTGCTTGCTTCGTTTCTCTCCTGCATCGGGAAACGCGCCCTCTCCAAGACGTTCTGCTTCCAATAGATAGGCCATGCCAAGGAAAACGGCGCTGTAGGAGTCCTCAAAGAGGTCAAAGCGGGGCCCAATGCCTGCAACGTTTCTGGTAAGCAGTCGTTGTTGTTCATTGAAGGCGTGTTGAATGAAAACTTCGCTATTGACTAGCTCAGTGATGCGAAAGCGATGGCGAAGATGTTGCATGGCTTCTTTTGTATTCACCTGTTTTGCTTTGGTTCCGTAACTTTGGTCGATAGCGGTTATGATCTCGTGCTTTCCAAGATGAAAAATGGAAGTCAGCTCGCCTTCATATTTTTCAACTTCGCTATTTCCTGTCTTTGCCTCGATTTTAAGCTTGAAATTTCCGGTGTGCAGTCGCTCAGCATCGTGCTCTGATCGTTTTTGTATGTCGAAAATGTTGCTGAAGGATGGTGTAGTGAACATCAGAGCTAGTGCAATGAAGTGGATTTTCATCTTGGTGAACTCGCTATGTGGTGTTTACAGTGATTATACCACAGAACGGTTCAGCTGCTATTTCGCCAGGATAGCAACTGCGAGAGAAAATGCTTGTGCTGGAGCGACGGGGGCTTTGAAATCAAGATGAAACAGGTCGGCTTCCTTATCTGCTACAAACTGAACATACGGCCTCCATTCATGTTCCAAAATCATATTTTTGACAGACGGCCGATAGATAGGCCTTTCTTCAAACTGATAGGCTTGTCCCTCTGCCATTTTGGTCAAGTACATGGGCACAGGTAGGCCTTCACTATTGTCAAAGAGGAAGTTTGCTTTTACTTTCAGCGCTCCACCGAAAAACGGCCGGCTCACGGAAGTCACGGCAAGAATTTTGTCTTTTTGCGGAGCTACTCTAAGAATCGCCTTCTGCTCTGAGGGAACAAGTGTCAGACGAAGTTCAGCGACTCCATTGGGTCGCCATTTGACCTCCGCAATTTTTTCCCACACTTCCGGACTACCAGTAGTTTTTTCTTCAAGTCTTTCAACCATCCAGTAGCCTTGTTCCTGTTTGCGAGCTTGAAGAAGGAATTTATTGGTAGCTCCTGGCCAAAGTGTTTGTTTCGATTCAAGCAACATAACGATTCGAGCTTCTTCTCTAAGAATAGCGGTAAAGATGGTATGCTGGGATTTATTTTGGAAAAGGGCTTTAAGTTGGTTACTGCGATAGGAGTTTTCAGCAGCATTGATTCCCCCCGCCCATTCTTTCACTTTGCCGGCATGAGCAGGGCATGCCATGCTTGCGAAATAGAATGCGAGCGTTCCGACCGAGAGAAACTGTAAGGATTGTTTTAAGAGTTTCATTTTTCCCCCTCTAACTTTCAAAAAAGCACAGGACATTGTTAGCAGACTATTCTAATGATTTCAATTTGTTAATTTCATTTCTAAATTTTTTTTTGTGGACATATTCTACCCTCGCGCATAAAAGCAGAGAGGGAGGATGGACGATGTTGAGGAAAATGTTTGAACGAGTCTTTCTGTCATCTGTATTGTTTTCTGGTACCTCATTCGCAGCAAGTCCTGTTAACTTGGAGTGTGCGAACCATCAGTCATTAGCTTTTCAGGAAGTGCAGTCACCTTATGGAAAGTACAGAGTTTCGGGAGTCTTGCTTAGTAATCCTCCTGGTCTTTCGATTCCGTCATTTGGAGACACTGACTACAATGGTTGGGAACGTCTGGACTGGGTTAGTTATTGGAGCCAGAAAAAGCTTCTTGATTGCGTTTATCGGGTGCTGAACCCACGAGACGAAGAGCACTCCTTGTCAGCTTTGGAGGCAAGAATTCCTGCTGACCTGACGAATTGTAGACTGCTTGCCTATCCAAAGCATGGTGAACCTAAGGCAGAGGCACAGTGCGACGCGGTCCGTTTTCGCTGTGTGCTCCAATGCGAAAAGCAGTGATCAGAGGTTTCTTAAATTCCGCTTTGCCCATAGTTTGGTAGAACTCTTGCACTTGGGTCGTTGACCTTACAATGTTGCCAGGCCTGGTTGGGCATCCAAAAATCTTTGATCAACTTGCTTTTCTTTGGGTAGTAAGACTCGAAACATTCCCTGTACATCAGAGATTCGGAGCTAAAGGGTGTGGCGTGGGGGAAGCGACATGCCAGCGTTTTCCCTTCCATGGTTTTATAGAGGTTCGCAGCGTGGGACTTCAGACTGTCGACGAGGCTATGACCTACAGCATCGGAAAAGGCAGCTTTTTCGCGCATGAGAATGCTGACGGGCAGGTACTTACCCTTGGCAAACGCCTGACGAAGCAGGTATTTTCCAATGCCCCAGCGGTTGATTTTCAACTCGGGATGAATCGACATCACGTAGCTAACAAAGTCTTTATCACTGAAAGGCACGCGTGCTTCCAACCCGTGAGCGCTTATGCATCGGTCGGCACGTAGAACATCGTACATATAAAGTTCACTGACACGTTTGACTGCTTCTTCCTGAAATGCCTGGGGAGAGGGTGCAAAATCGGTGTATTTGTAACCGAAAAGTTCGTCGCTGACTTCTCCGGTGAAGAGAACCTTGACGTCGGTTGTTTCTCGAATTGCCTTACACAGAAGATACATTCCCATCGAAGCGCGAATGGTCGTGATATCCCAAGTTTCCAGAGCTTCGACTACGCGTGAGAGATTTGCCAAAACGTCTGATTCTGAAATTATCACTTCCTGGTGCTCTGTCCCTAAGAAATCCGCGGTTTCCCGCGCGTATTTTAGATCGATCGCATCACTTTTCATCCCGATGGCGAAGGTTCGTATAGGGCGAGAACTGAACCTTTGCGCAATCGCACAGACCAGACTGGAGTCAAGTCCTCCGCTGAGCAGGAAGCCTACAGGAACATCCGCATGCAGGCGTTTGACCACCGCCGTCGTCAGCTTCTCGCGAATGTTCACCAGAACGTCGTCCAGGCCATCGACACACAGGGTAGGCGCAGGGTCCCAGTAGCGGACAAATCGTTCACCATCGAAATAGTGCCCGGGCGGGAAAGGGGAAATGTCCTCGCAAAGGTTTTGGAGCGCCTTGACTTCTGAAGCGAACAAAATGCCAGCATCGGCGGCGTATCCATAAAACATGGGCCTGATCCCAAGGGGGTCCCGGCCTGCGACGAACCTTTTCTTCTTCTGATCCCACAGGACAAAAGCAAATTCGCCGTCTAAAAGATCCAGCAATGTTTCAAGGCCGTAACGTTTATACAAAGGTAGAAGAAGTTCGCAGTCCGAGTGGGATTCAAAGTCATAGTCTGCGAGACTCTTCAAGTGTTCGAAATTATAGATTTCTCCGTTACAGACAACTTTGTCACCGTCGGCGTTGATGAACGGCTGCATTCCTTTCGAGGAGGTATCCATGATGGCAAGTCTATGAAAACCCATGATCGCGTTTTCAAACTTTATGACACGAGTGTCATCTGGACCTCGATGTTTGATGCTAGCAAAAGCTTTTTGGAAAGCCTCAACACTTAGACTCTGACCATGGTAGACCATAAAACCGCACATCGCCTGTCCCTGTAAAAATTGAAGGTGGCGTCCTTTATACTCATATTTTTTTATCTGGCGATAGTGGTTTTTGTCTGAAGGTGTAATGCGTAAGCCACGCGGGGCAAGGAGGTGGTTTGGAGGAAACTGCGCAGCTGGTTCCTCCAAGAAAAATCATGGGGGAGCGACGGTTCCCTCGCCCCCCCAAACCCCCCTCTCCCTATTTGCCCCAAGTGGCTTACGCATTACCTGAAGGTCGGGGCTTACAACTGACGTTTTCCTTTTCTCGCGATCTTGGGGAAAAACACATGCCCGCCGGTCGAAGATTTGAAGGACAGAGCAGAGGTCAAATAGCCGTTCAATGTTAGGATCGTCAGCCTCACAACAGGCCATTTGGAAATCTGATAGACAAAAGTTCCTGCGATAAGAAGGCGTAGCGTGGACGACAGACCAAAGATCGAAATGTAGGAATAATCCTGCTTGAGCAGCCACGCACCGACTGACGCTCCCAGGATCGCGAAGAAATTCATGATGGCCATATGGATTCCCAAATACTTGCGCGATGAGGTCTTAATAAAGTTCTGCACGATCAAGATGGTTGACAGATCAAAGCCTCCCCAGACAATCCCGGCGCAGAATTGTAACATTGCGATATAGGTGAAGTCCGACGACAGGGTCCAAAGCAGGGGTAGAATGGAGATGCAAAGGCTTGAAATCTGCAGACCGATGAACGGCATCATGCCAAATGAGGCCCTCGACCAAACACCCAGAAAGAGCGATCGTCCTATCAATGCCATTCCTGTGACGACAGAAAAATCCCACATCGAGAATTTCAACTCGTTCACCATATACGGTAGGAAAAACGGTGAGCAAAGAAACACGGCAAACTTAAATATGCCTGTCCAAAAAATCGACAATTTCAGAATCTTCTGAAACGTCTCTCCTGAAAAATCGACTTTCTCTCCCCCAAGGACAGCCCTAGGATTCAAAGGCAGACGAGTCTGATACAGACTGAGTTTCAACACAAAAGAAAGTAACAATTGGCAAGCAAGAGAAAGGAAACGGGCCGCCAGGCCGACAATGAAAATCCAAGTGACCGGCAATTCAGGAAATTGGAAAAACACATAAGCCAGACAGAGAAAAAACGAAACGGTCACCAGACTTACAAAGCTGCTACGGCGTGATATGAACCTGCGAAACAACTTTGCAGGAACATGGTTAGACATCCAGTCCAGCCAGAGCGGGGAGGCACTCAATCCACCCATCCAGTAAACGCACAACGACGCGAAGAGTATCCGAAACTCATGATCCTTATGCACGTAATATAGAAGCCCACCCATGCCAAGAACCTGCGTTGACATCGCTACCACAATGCCATGACGAACCTGCTCGTTTTTTAACAGCCACGGGATGGCCCACTGACAGGCAGCTCCTAAAAGGAGAGGGACTGTCGAAACTAGCGAGATTTGAACCGAACTTAAGCCGTACTTGACCGCTAAATAGAGGGCAAAACTCTCTGACGAGGCTACCATCAGCGCATAGAAGAACGCTTCCCAGTAGCTCAGGAAGAACATTTTTTTTGAAGGCAGGTGCATACCTACTTCTTCACCGCATGGGGCAAGGAGGTGTTTTGGAGGAAACTGCGCAGATGGTTCCTCCATTTGCCACAAACAGCTTACGGATTACTTCAATCCCGGCAATTATCTAGCAGGAGATTGTTTTGCACGTCAAAATAGGCTTTCTGAATCTTCCGTCCCTGCTGATACAGCTCCGTATAACGTCCCATGAACGTGTTCTGAGCATCGGAGGAGGCTAAGGCAAGCTCCCTCGTTCCCAGATAGGCGACAAAGGCAGACACTCCTACACCTGCCAACCAAGGGAAGGCAGCTGCAAGTTTGGCTTTGACGTTTCCATATTTTAGCTCTTCCATTGTGTAGGCTCGACTCTTGGCGACGGTCTGAGCTTCAAGATCCACTTGCAAGCCTCGAAGTGTTTCCGTGTCCCCGGATTCAAACCTCCTTAGATCGTCCTCTGTCCAGTCGGTCGGTTTGAGTTCACGATGGGCATCAACAAAGTCTTTAACACCTTTGTAGCCTCCCGCCACAAACCCGAGGGTCCCCCCAACGGCAAAGCCCCCGGCTATGGCACCGAGTCTTCCTCCCGGTATCGGGAGTAGAGGGAAATAGCCCAGCACGACACCTACCCCTGCCCCGAGCACAGCCATCGCCGTAACTTTTTCCCTTCCCTTTGCAAATGCCGTTGTCGCCAGCCCTGTGAGATAGTTCTCCCACGAATTTCTTTTTGTTCTCAGTGTGGCCGCTATCTCCTTTTTTTTTGCTTGGATCGTTTGTTCGAAATTTTGAGTACCGATTTGTCCGTATTTTTGAGCTTTTTGTCTTAGATCGCCGATAAGTTCCTTGTGCTGCATGGATCTTTGAAGTCGTCTGTATGGGGATTCCCACTCCAACCCCCTCCAAGACGGGATATCTTCAAAGCTCTCGCGTATGCTCCAGAGGGGTAGGGCTTTATTATAAACTTGGACAATTTCCGTCATTCTCCGCCATGCGGTTTCGCTATTTAAAGTTCCTTCTTGAATCTCCCTTTTTAGTGTCTCGAATTGTTCCACCATCCGCTGATCGCCACCCCAACCCCACACTGGTTGCCAGTGAACAATGATGAAATCCAAATCCCAGACTATCCGTGCTTTAACATTCGCTTCAGTCCCTGAAATAAAGTCAGGGTCGGTTCGATGCTTAAGGATGTCGTCCAGCTCTTTATTTTCGATTTCGAGTCTGGCCACTTCGATTGCCTCTCTCTTTTTGTCCAGCAGGAAAATCTCTTTACCCAGTTCTTTTGCATGCTCGGAGACGGTATTTTTCATAGCCAGGTAGGCTTGTAATCCACTGAGGTAGATTCCTGAAGCTCCGATACCTAGAAAAAGAAGGCCCATAAGAGGAGAGCGGGTATAGACGATAACGGGGGTGGCTTCCTTTTTATCTTTCTCTTTCTCCGGCTCGGGGGTCAGCAATTCCGGGTGGGTTTGTGAGATATCGTCCAAGACCATCAGTTCACGCGAGAGCAGCGTTTCGCTACAGACGTTTGGCCCTGTGTATTCCAGAAAATTCTGGATTTGAACATAGAGGGGAGATCCCCTGTCGTCCTCGTTAGCAAGATAGTCCTTCATAATGCGTCTCATGTTGCCGCATATGCCGATCATTTTTTCCCGCAGGCGGGTTTGTTTGGCGAGAAGACTTCTTGCCTGATCGGAGACTTGCTTAGCGGCAAAGTCCTTCTCTTCTGATTCTGGTCCGCACTGGGCAGTGGCTTTATCGTAATCTGGATAGACGCAGGCACGAGCTACGACCGTATAATCACCTGGACCAGGAGCAGCGATGAGGGGGCTGAGGTCGAGGAAAGATGCTTGCCAGCACGGTCCTCCCGCTTTGGGACAGAGGCTATATTCAAAGTAGTCGACATCCTTGTCAGATGTTTTTACACGCAGCAAGGCCGCTTCGTCGGAGGTACAGATTCTTTGGGGGAAAACTTCCAGATCGGGGGCTATCAGACTTTCGGGATGGACAACACGCTCAGGTCGAAGTTCTGGAACTCCTTGTTTTGGTGTGGTAAGCTGGGTTTGTTCCCGCAGGTGTCTTGAACTTTTTTGCATACAGGAACAGAGTTGTAGAAGCAGAAAGCAAGAGAGGATTTGAAGTATTTTTTGCATTAATTTTCTCGTAGATGTTCTTAAGTCTACCTTATCAGAAATTTCCATTTTTAGCATGGGCCCGCTGAGGCAAGGACTTTTGCCACTAGTCTTCTTGTTGGGGATGGGGGAGCTTTGGGGAGCGGTCATTGCCATCAAGGCTGGCAGCATCATTGATCCAGCGAAAGGTCTTCAGTTCGATGCGCACACGATTGTGATTCGCGATGGAATCATTGAGAGCATTGTGAAACATGCAGACGTTCCCCACGGGGTGTCTGTCATTGATCTTTCGCACTCCACGCTTCTTCCTGGTCTCATCGACTGCCATACGCATTTGGTTGGAGATGCGGGAGACCTGGATCCTCACATGATCCTCAGTAAATCAACCGCACAGGTCGCGTACGAATCACTTCCCAACGCGCGCAAGACATTGGAGGCAGGGTTTACAACGGTGAGGGATGTAGGAACCTATCGTGCTCTTACCGATCTTGCGCTTCGTGACGCTATCTCCCGGGGCCATGTGAAAGGACCACGCATGTTTGTAGCGGGAGCCTACCTTACGACATCGGGAGGGGCTGGCGCTCTGACGGGTTTGGCGCCCGACGTGGTGCTTCCACAAAATTTGCGTTTTGGGATTGCCGATGGGGTTAACGAGGTCCGCAAGGTTGTGCGTACGTTAGCGAATTACGGGGTAGACTTCATCAAGATCCTTGCCTCCGGTGCGGTCCTGACACATGGTAGCCGACCGACTTCTGAAGAGTTTAGTTTTGAAGAGCTGAAGGCTGCTGTGGACGAAGCGAGGCGCCATGGGTTGAAGGTTGCCGCTCATGCCCACTCCGCGCAGGGGATCAAGAACGCAGTCCTTGCGGGAGCGGTTTCCATAGAGCATGGTAGTATGCTTGATGACGAAGGCATGACACTCATGAAGGAGAAGGGAACGTTTCTTGTGGCGGACATTTACAACGATGACTACATTTCTGGAAATCATGGAGAGATGCCGAAAGAATTTGTCCAGAAAGAAAAAAGTCTTGGGATGATACAGAGGAACAATTTTGCAAAGGCAGTGAAACGAGGTGTCCGCATTGCTTTTGGAACCGATGCGGGCGCCTTTCCCCACGGAGACAATGCGAAGCAGTTTGGTTACATGGTGGACTATGGGATGACGCCCATGCAGGCGATCCAATCAGCCACCGTTTGGGCTGCTGAACTTCTAGGTAAGGAAGACAGCCTGGGATCGCTGGCTCCTGGAAAGATAGCCGACATTATAGCAACGCCGGAAAATCCTTTGACGAACATTAAAACTCTGGAGAATGTGACCTTTGTCATGAAAGAGGGAGTCGTTTACCTCCATCGCACACGTAAAGGCCAAGATCCCGCTACAAAACCCGTTTATCAAATCTTGTCGGTGGAGATGTAAAACTTCAATCATTCTTAGATGGCATTTGTCGAGAACGTCTTGCAATTTTTGCAGAAGATTTACGCGTACTCGGATTCAATGAGAGGTATGACCAGATCTAGTGGATGAGCAGAATCAGGCGGTGTAGTATAACCCTGATTTATACAAACAAATGTATGGGAGAGGTACACCATGGGTAAGAGTAGCATTGAGGACAGAGTTGTTCCAGCCGTTTCATTGGTCGGTTTTTAGGATGAGTTGACAGCGTTTTTGAGAGCTGGAGCACGACGTATGTTGCAGGCAGCAATTGAAGCTGAAGTTGCTGAGTATATCCCGGCTAACCAAGATGAGCGTGATCTTTCCGGTCATCGTTTAGTTGTTCGTAATGGGCATCACCCTGAGCGGTCGATTCAAACAGGTATAGGCGCGATAACCGTGAAAAAGCCCAAAGTCAATGATAAGAGGGTCGATAAATTTGGTGAGTGCATCCACTTCCAAAGCAGCATCCTTCCACCGTACCTCAAGAGAACCAAGAGTATTGAGGATCTGGTCCCTTGGCTCTATTTGCGCGGTATTTCCACCGGCGATTTTCCCCATGCACGCGAAGCGTTGTTTGGCAAGAACGCCTCCGGCCTATCCTCACTAATTGCATAAGGATACTTTGAGATAACGAGTCGTCCACGAAAATACCCTGGAAAAGTTGCTGCCGCAGTATTCCACCATTGTCTGTTACGTTACGGCTTCTTCTTGCTTTGCTCCCATTTTTCCAGATGCCCTTCAATGCTTAAGTCATTCTCATGTTCGATAAAAGGAACACCGGGAAGATACTGTTCGGCGGCCTTCTTCACTTCGTCAAATTGGTCGGAATTTGCGGCAAGCATGACGGCAACAAGGTATGATTTTAGCGGCACCGGGTCGTAAAGGACTATCTCGTTGTTTGCAAGTCGGGGTATATTTTGAACGTCTTTTCGATCTTTCAAAAATTGCTCGAATTGAGATGGACTCGAGCATTTTGAGAGGCTACGTACGACAAAACTTCCAAAGTTGTGATCGATGGACCAATGATAAGTCACTTTCGGATCATCGAGCAGGGAAGTTTTGAAAACCATCACGACCGGACCGTAGTATAAACCTTGATGAGTAGTACGATCTTCGTCTATGGCTTCAATAAATTTGAACGGACCGAACCTCGCTCCAGCGACATTAAGTGTGCCATCTTTGGCTTGGGAGATGAAGCCGTTGATGCTCGTCGTATGAATGAGATAATCAACTTCATATTTTTTTGCCAAGTCTGCACGCTGGAGCATCACACCCCAGCTTTTGTCGAAGTGCTTGTGCTCATAGGAGGTGTATCCCACAAAGTATGCGCAATTATACTCCCGGTCTGAATGTTCATAAAAGTGGGTAAAAAAATCCGGGCGATTCTTGTAGGCATAGATACGCGTCATGCCCTGCCATGCACCTTCGGAACGAGCCCAGACGCGCGTTAATTCGGCGTAAATCATTTTTTTCGCCCACGGATCGTGAATCGATGCTAACTCTGTTTGAAAGTCTTTTTCGCCGTATTCAAAAAAAGACTTTGTGTATAAATTGCGCGCAATGTGACTTGCCGCGCAGTGAGGATTCTTTTGACACTCCGAGAGGTTGTCTGCCTTCTCACCTAACTCCCATTGTTTGCATAGTTCGGCTGCATTCTTAAGGTGTCCCAGATCATCGCAGGAGTCCTTTCTTTTTCCCTCTGCCGCATAACAAGCATCAAGCAGTTTTGCATTACGTTCTTTGTCAGTGGAAAATGTTTGTTCACACGCAGTCTCCGCACTACCTGCTCCAAATGTACGTGCAGAAATGACCAGTGTGATGAAGATTCCGGCGCCCCACATATAGACCCTCACTCGTGATGATTGTTTCCTCATCATTGGATCAGGAAAGATTAAGGTTGGAAAGGGGTTTTACAAGGCGTAGGGTTTGGCCTATACAGGCGATCCAATCGGCTGCCGTTTGGGCTGCTGAACTTCTAGGCAAGGAAGACAGCCTGGGATCTCTATCAAATCCTGTAATTTAGGGGTTAAATTCTTATGACGGTTCCCATGCTTATGAAGATTGGCGCCTGGGGGGACGGGTTGACACGATTCAACATTTCCCAACGTCCTAAGCTTATCCCTTATCTTCGGGAACATTTGGGTGTTGAGTCTTTTCCTGATCATCCGTGGACATGGGAACCGAAGAACGTAGGCATCCCTCCTTCGTCTTTGAGCGAATCTTTCGTCCGCGAAATGCGGAGCATACTTGGCGCTGAAGATTTGAGTCAGGATCCTATCGTACGGTTCCGGCATGCAACGGGTAAGAGTTATAAGGATTTGCTGCGTGTTCGTCTTAATAAGGTGGAGTCCTTTCCTGATGCCGTAGTCTTTCCTCGAGACGAGGAAGTTCTAGCAAGGCTGCTTTCCCTATGTTCTCGCGAAGGGGTTGCTGTCGTTCCTTTTGGTGGAGGAACATCTGTCGTCGGTGGTGTTGATCCCCTGAAGGGACGGTTCTCGTCGGTCCTGACTTTAAATATGCAACGCATGAATCGCGTCTTGCAGATAGATGAAGCCTCCCAAACGGCGACTATAGAAGCAGGAATCCTAGGGCCAGACATGGAGAGACAGTTGAATGACCGAGGCTATACGCTTGGTCATTTCCCTCAGTCCTTCGAATTTTCGAGTCTAGGCGGGTGGCTGGCAACGCGTTCCTCCGGACAAAATTCCATTTGCTACGGAGGGATTGAAAAAATGGTGGTCGCTCTTCGTATGGTGACGGAAAGGGGGATTTATCAAACTCCTCTTGTTCCTCGTCATGCGTGCGGTCCTGACTTAAAAGAGTTGTTTCTCGGTACAGAGGGCACGTTTGGAATTTTTTCTTCGGCCGTTCTTCATGTTCATCGCGTGCCTGAGCGGAAAGAGTATTTTCTCGTTGCTTTTCCTTCATTTCGCATGGCAGCAGAGGCAGTCAGGCAGGTGGTACAGAACAAGGTGCCGGTTGCTATGCTTCGACTGTCCGATGAAGACGAGACCCATGCAATGTTCCACTTTGTGGAAGCGACAAAAATCAATC
The DNA here is from genome assembly GCA_016186945.1 of Deltaproteobacteria bacterium. GTDB lineage: Bacteria > Bdellovibrionota_B > Oligoflexia > Oligoflexales > Bog-1112 > BOG-1112. The sequence continues at coordinate 35,437 of JACPKR010000053.1, forward strand.
CTGTCAAACAAATGGTGGAAACGTTAGGAAAATCCTATCTGAAATTGCGCGGAATCTTTCCCCCGAAAATGGCCGCCTTGATGGTGGGTTTAGAAGGCTCACGTGAACAGATTTCCGAACGCAGAGCCTGGTTAAAACAGATCCTTGGTGAGCATCGATACATGAATTTAGGATCGGCACCAGGGAGAAAATGGCTGAAGGATCGTTTTTTTCTCCCTTACTTTCGTGATGACTGTCTCGATTATGGTCTTTTTCTTGATACTTTCGAGACTGCAACGGAATGGTCAAACCTTTTCCATCTGTATGAGACGGTGCGCGGAAACATTGCGGAAGTATTTCGAAGAGACGGCCTGAAGTTAAAATTGTATACACATGTCTCTCATCTTTACCAGGATGGTGCTGCGTTGTATTTTACGATCCTTGGTCAACAAGGCAAGGATCCCTTGGCCCAATGGCACCGCGTCAAAGAGATCGCCAATACTTCGGTACTTGGCTCAGGCGGAGTGATTAGTCATCATCATGGGATTGGCGTGGATCACAAAAATCATCAATATGGCGATGCGTTAGTGAAACGACTTTTCCGCCAAGTAAAACACGATTTGGATCCGGAGGGGATTTTAAATCCAGAAAAATGGAACAATTAAAAAGAAAGCAACTCAGAGATCGGTGCCGTAGTGACGTTTTCGATATCATCATCGTGGGCGGAGGCATCTCGGGTGCAGGCATAGCTCGAGAAGCTGCGTCGCGGGGATATAGTATCCTTCTTTTAGAAAGGAAAGATTTTGCATCGGGAGCGAGTTCTCGTTCGGGAAAATTAATTCACGGTGGCTTTCGTTATTTGAAGCACATGCGTTTCCGCTGGGTTCATATATCGTGTCGTGAACGTGACTTGTTATGTCAGAAATTGGCACCCGGTCTGGTCTTTCCCATCAAGTTTGTGCTTCCCTTCTTTCGCAACTCAAGAACTCCAAAGTGGATTATGCGCGTCGGAACATTTTTATATTCCCTCTTACAGTGGCCAAGCCGCTTGGGGGGCTGCGAGGTTTGGTCGAAACATAGACTTGGCCGAGAGTTTCCGCAACTTGCTAAGGAAAATAACAAAGGTGCGGTCGTATTTTCCGATTGCCTAACCAATGACGCCCGCTTGACCTTAGAAGTGATTAAGACTGTGAGCTATCTTGGAGGACAGGTTTGTAATTATTCGGAAGTAAAAGCCATTCAAAAACACGATAATTTGTGGGAATTTTTGGTTTACGACAACCTGGAAGGTCTTACCTGGACGGTACGCTCACGAGTCGCCATCAATTCCGCAGGGCCGTGGGTAAATGAGATCTTAAAACGGGCAGATCGATCTGATCTTTTTCAGCTGAAGCATTCAAAAGGTGTGCATCTTGCGTTTTCTTCTTCCCGTATAAACATTCGAGATACTTTGGCGTTAGAGGTTCCACAGGATGGCCGTTTTGTGTATCTCATCCCGTTCCCGTCAGGGGTTTGGGTTGGTACAACCGACAATTTTTACGAAGGCGATCTGGATGCGGTTCGTGTCGTGCGTGAGGATGTGGACTATTTGCTGGGTGTATTGAATCATTATTTTCCTGACGCACATCTCGGTATTGAAGATATTCTATCGGCTGAAGTTGGTATACGGCCTTTGATCGGAGGAGAGCTGGACGAAGCAAGTTCCCAAGCATCTCGCGACTGGGAAGTGAAAGTAAGTGACGACGGGTTTCTTTCCGTCACAGGCGGAAAATTGACGACCTTTCGTGCTATGGCGGTAGAGGCTCTGACCATACTTGGTAAGACCTTTCCCATGAAACTAAAGCCGTCTCGAACCTATCATTCCCTTTCTCCCCTTATTTTTGCGTTTGATCAAAAAGTTGGGCAGAAGGAATTTGAGCGCCTGGGCCTCGAATCTGAGATGGCGCAAGTCTTAAGCCAACGTTACGGAGCATTTGCCTCAAAGCTTATGAGAATATTGGAGAAAGATGCGAGCAAAAAAGAACGACTCATCGACACCCCTTGTCACATCTTGGCAGAACTCGATTACTTCATGTTGTATGAACATGCTGAAACTTTGAGCGACATACTCATGCGTCGGACACAAATCTACATGTTCTCCCAGGATCATGGTCTTTCTATACTTGACCGCCTGGGGCAATACGTAGCCAATTTTAAAAACTGGGATGATGCTCGTCTGTCTGCTGAGACAAAAGCCTATCGCCAAGAATTGGAACGCCTGTCGATACCCTGCTTGGGGCAAGGAGGTGGTTTGGAGGAAACTGCGCAGCTGGTTCCTCCATAATTCTTGGCAAACCCCTCAAATTAAAAGCCGAATATCTTGCCCCGAGCTTCCCGTCATATTTTCGTACCAGGAGCAAATTTGATATACTGACTATACTTCTACAAAAACTGAGGGGACGATGATAATGCTCGTAAAGGCAGGGTTTGCACTTTCGTTTCTTATGTTCCTCATCCTATCTTGTCGTCCTGCGCAACAGCAGGGAACCCAAGAAAAAAAACTTCAGAGCGTGAGTCAACTGTCTGCAACGGCTCCGTCTTCCGGATACGCTTACAACACTGGCTACTCCTCTTATACCGCAAGCCCAGGAACAGCCTATTATTCCTATACTCCCGGGTATTCCTACACGTCAGGCTACTCTTACCCAGGCAGTTCCCAAAGTCGACCGTATTTAACCAAGGAAAGTGTCAAAAACTTTGGCTCGTACGAATTGATGCAGTTTGTCCAGCTTGACGCCCCCACCAAGGAACACGATATCGCAATACTGCTGTCAAGTATTATTGAATACAGTAGCCGAAATTTTTTTCGTAGCAAACTTCGCATTTCTGACGCAGAGGCCATAGACATCTTAGCCAGGCTCCAAGTTTTATACGCCATGGACAGTGACTATGAAATGAAAGAGTCGTACTTCGGTGTTATTGCCTCCATTTACGTTTTTGTAAAAAAAGATCGCGAACTGGTGTTGAGTTTTTTCGAGACTCTTTTTGATTTTAAGAAAATTGATAAAAGGGAAGATGATGAGGGTCCACTTTTTTTAAGCGGTATTTGGACGTTTTTTCAGCAACTGAAAGATCTGACCGATTTTCAAAGAATCCTGGAGGATCTCAATGCCCTGGCTGCACGGGATGTGGATAGGAAAACACAGGCGATGTTTTTATTTGCTCAGACATTTGTTGTTGATGGCCGAGCAAAAAAAATGCTTTGGCGCAAATTCTTCGATGCCTTTTCTCAGCTTGATGCGACAACGAAAAAGGGCTATCTCGAACACTTCGTTGATTTCAGTCTCTTCCATACCATTGATAAATTAGGTTATTTGAATGAATTGAAAAATGCCTTGGATGACGAACAACGGCAAGTTGTAGTTGCTGCAATGGAACAGAAAAAGAGAGCGTCCGCATCTGCAGGAATAGGTAAGCTTGTGAGAGCGATTTTGGAAACCAGGAATCATGATTTTGTAGGTGTATTGTCAAGTAAAAAGATAGATAACGACGTTTTCCTACGACCTCTTTATCTTTCGGCGAAACAGCAAGAGAAACTTAGAGACAGCCTGCAAGGCATTCTTCCCCACTTGTCAGCCGTATCACAAAAGATGCGTTATAGGATCGCGGCTATCTACCTAATTGTCTTCAGAAAAGTGCATCCGACCGTGTTCACGCTACTCAGCGAAGACGATAAAGTAGCCCTGATCAATCATGTCATGACTAGCACTTTGAAGGATGCAAGAAAGAAGGATGCGATTCACACCATTGAATCAACAGAAAACCTAAGCCCAGATATTAAGTTACTTCTGGCACTCCATGGCTCGCTCTTGTTTCAAGTGACTGATGTTGAGTCTCTTCTGTCGCAAATAACGCTCCTGTCATCTACCGTGATTAGAAGGAAAGTCGTTGAACACCTCGTCGATAGTTTATACTTGCTGAATTGGAGGAATATCGTCGATCTCAAGAAATTTGTCGCGAAACAATCGACCGAAGCGAATGACGAGGATAAGGTTTTTTACAGCTCGCTTCTGACCAAAATTCCAACGATCGTGGAGGAATTAGTTCCTGAAAAGATAGAAAAAATAGCGGATGGGTTAGAGTATTGGTTCTATAAGGACAAAAAGATCGTGCGTCTGCTCGTTGATCCTAAATTGCTGGATCTTGTGATTGCCAATGTTGACTCTTGGGGAAAGGCTAAGACTGTAGCGCAGTTTGTTGATGAAAGGGGAGCTTTGGCAGGTCTGAACGGTGGTTTTTGGAACGACTCCAATGATAGTAATTTGTCGTGGTTCTTGCGCAAAGTTTCAAGCTCGTACGGGTATGGTACGAAGCCAATTGGCATGCTTAAAGCAGGGAACTTAATCAGTGATACATCGGATTACTGGGCCGTGATCGGGTGGACTAATAGGGGATCCGACTCCCCACACGTCATAGGTGGCGATGTAAAAGTTAAGTGGCACCTCAATCCCCGTTCACTCAACTTGCCTCTGCAACGTCGCGAATATGCGCCCTGGGCCAAAGCACAGGTTATCGAGGTGAAAGGGGATCGTGCCTCGCAGTTTGTCATTGTCGTGGATCACAACTTCATCTCTGTCGTTGCGAGCTTTGACAATGTCACTGATGCCATCATCAAAGCCAGCAAACAGGCTTCGATCCCTTTCCTTTTTGGGGGCGCAAGCAAGGAGGTTAAAGAAGAAGATATCAAAGAAATAACCCTCGATCATTTTGTTTTGGAATCCAACGATGCTAACTTGGTGGCTCGTTTGCGGAACGAGGGAATGCTCTTCATTGAGCCGCAATATCTCATGCCCATTGGTAACGATCATAGTACCGAAGATTCGACGAAGCATCCTATGCTCGCTGGCGTTGAGTTCTTTATTTCCGGTCTTCCTTTTTTGGTGAGAGGGGGAAAGAAAAATCTATATCCTGGCTCACCAGATTCACGTCTGAGAAATGCATGGAATAATGTTTGGGGTTATAGTAGCAACCGTACAACATTTTGCTTTCTCAAAGACGGCAGATGGATGCTCTCGACCTACGATAGTGCAGATGTCATCGCTCTCGCTCCCGAACACGAAGCATTAGGATGCCAAGAGGCCATCAATCTTGACGGTGATGGGTCCACTCAAATTATTGTGAGGGGTGATGATAGCAAGAAATTTCAGGCCTCTGACCGACTCATTTCAGATGCTATACTGGTGGTGCCAAAGAAGCAGGGAAATGATCCCTAAATGTAATGCGTAAGCCACTTGGGGCAAATAGGGAGAGGGGGGTTTGGGGGGGCGAGGGAAAAGCCTGCCCTGAGCAAAGCGAAGGGTCGCTCCCCCGGATTTCTTGGAGGAACCAGCTGCGCAGTTTCCTCCAAACCACCTCCTTGCCCCAAGTGGGTTATCGCCGCAAACGTGCTAGGGTACCGAAATTGTTAGAGAGAGAGGAGCGAGTGATTTCCTGCAAAAATTCATGGCTACATACTGCGTTCTTGCGTTCAGTCATTGAACTTGGGTTTCTCAAGATAGCGTCATAAGCCCATAAACTCATACATTCGTCAAAACCGTTACCTTGTTGTGCTGCAAGGAAAGCCTGTGTCCGCAGTGCAGGATAGTGAAAAGGAAACATCTGTAGAATTCTGTCCAACTTTGCTTTTGCTGCATCAAAATGATTGTGGTCGATGTTAGCTTGCGCAGCAGCAAGACAGACTGGCCAATGATGGGGAAGCATACGGCAAGCAAGATCAGTATCTGCTTCCGAGTTAAGACGGTTCTTGGCAACGTATTCTGCTAAATCTACACGGCCGGCCAGGTTAAGAAAAGCGATGCACAGCACAAGTGTGAGTAGCATTTTCGAATAAAATTTGGGTTTGATGACCAGTCTTTCCTTCTGTAACGTGAAAAGCAAGGCTGTCAATAAAGCTGCGACTAGAAAACTGAAAGGCAGATAGAGCGGAAAAGAAAAGCCTCCACTCGTGAGGAGAATAAGTCCTAAGCTAACCAAAAGTTTCCACTTTTTTGTGAGGGATTCGTACTCAGTACTTCCTTGCTGAGTTGCCCGATATTTTCGCCAGCTTGTCCAGATCAGAGAACAATAAAGTATGCTCAACAGCCCCGTGAACAACCAGCCATCTTCCACCAGAAAGCGCAGAAATTCATTGTGTGGATGATGCCAGAAAAAGAATTCACGAATTTCCGAATGCGGCGTTTTTCCTGAGGCAAGGAGATGACCGAAGGCAAAATTTCCAGGCCCGATCCCAGCGGGATTAGCAAGTGTAGTGGCAAGCAGGTCTTGCCAGATAAAGAAACGCTCATGTATAGTTGCAGTCCCTTTAGCCAGGACACTCGTGACAGGGTTGTGGACGACAGGTACCGTCTGAATCTGCTGCCTGAAGGACTGAAGCAAGGTCGGAGCCGCATAGAGTAAAAAAGACAAGGTGCACACCCTGACAAATGCAAGTTTAGGGAGCACTCTTGCAAAAATCACAAGGTAAACCAAACTGGCGATGAGTCCGAGAAATACGGCTCGGCAATTTAGGTGTATCACATAAGCAACTGCCGCAGCGGTAGAGATTTCAAAAAGTAGCCTGCGATAGAACCTGGTTTCATCCTTATGGAAGACCAGGAAAAAGACGATCGCATAAGCTAAATATTCAGCAGTGTAGTTGACGTGTCCGAAAGACGCACTATTGCCTGAATAACCTGATGGCAAAAAAGAAAAGACCACTCCTGAACACTGCAGCAAACCTATTGTTGTTACCAACACCGCCGAGACCAACAAGCTGTAAGAAAGGTACATGAGAAATTTTGGAGTCTCCCTAATTTTCAGGAAGAAAATCCAAGCCCAGATGCAGAACAAAATGCGATCCAGCACCACCCTGCCTTGGAATAACCAACCAAAGCGAGTTGTATTCTGAAGAAAAATCACAACAAGTGCGAGTACGACTGCAATCTGCCAGGTTTGTAGGCGAGGGATAATGAATTCCTTTTTTGTAAGGGACGTAACAATCAGTAGGACACCAGTTGCCCCGTAAAGGAAGACCCATTTTGCCTCTGTAAAATAGTCAACATATTCCGCTATGAACACAAAAGGAATGAGGGTGAAGACCATTAATACCAATACCGAGCGGATTGATATCGGATGTAACTTTCCAGTCATATATTCATGCCAGTAAAAAATTTCATATACTGACTACAATTCTAGAAGCCATCTCGTAAATACCCTGCATCGCAGGATGAGTGGTCAATCCGTGCTGACATCGTTTTTTTTTGGGGGAGCGACGGTTCCCTCGCCCCCCCAACCCCCCCTCTCCCTATTTATGGGTCGCTCCCCAAGGGATTTCTTGGAGGAAGCAGCTGCGCCGTTTCTCCAAACCACCTCTTTGCCACAAGCGGGTTACGTATTACAAGCAAAATGTGGCTTGTCCGTCGGGAGACGTTTCGTTATGGTTTTGTTGATGCATACGAGGGAGTCGAATGGATGGCTTAAAGGCAATTATTTTGTTGTTAGCAAGCAACGTTTTCATGACGTTTGCCTGGTACGGACACTTGCGGTTCAAAAATCAGGCACTCTGGTTGGTCGTTGTGGTTTCTTGGTTAATCGCTTTTTTTGAATATTGTCTTCAAGTTCCAGCCAACCGTATTGGACACAACTCTTTTACCACCCCACAGCTTAAGCTCATTCAGGAAGTCATTACTTTCGCCGTATTTACTATTTTCAGTTTTGCTTATCTAAAAGAGAAACCAACCAATTATGATTACATTTCATTTTCTTTAGTCGTTCTTGCAGCGTTTGTTAGCTTACTACAACCACGAATTTAGAGACAGAACAGGGCTGCGGAAAGACTTTCTTCAGAGGAGATACGGGAATAATTTTACATTCCGTACTCATTTAGCCTCATGAACGGAATGTCGTCGAATTGACCGTGACCGTTGGCTTCTGACGGGCTGTGGGAGGGGGGGAATTCATCGGCGCTGGCTTGGGGAAACTTGCCGTCATAGTCACGCGGCGGCGATCGCTCTGCCTCACCGTCTTCAAAGGAAGGAGCAGAGGGAGAGGTCCCCCGGTCAGCGAGAAATTGAACGTTGTTAGCGATGATTTCCGTAGTATAGCGTTTCTGTCCGTTCTTGTCATCCCACGCGCGCGTTTGAAGACGTCCTTCGATGAGGACGGAGCGCCCTTTGCTGAGGTACTTCGAGCAGTTTTCCGCCTGTCGCCCCCAGACGACGACCCTGTGCCATTCGGTCTGTTCTTGGCGTTTTCCATCGCGATTCCAAACTTCCGTCGTCGCCACACGCAGGGAGGCGACCGGTGTCTGGTTGGCCGTGTAACGCATTTCTGGATCGAAACCCAGGCGGCCCATGATCATGACTCTATTTAACGATGCCATAGTATCCTTTCTCGATAGCTGAGTAGTTTTTTTAACAGCTTGCGCATAAGCACTTGCCACTAATAGCGGTTGTGTGTTTAGCCTACAAGGATAAATTATCATTTGCTAGTACAGAGCACCCATGACATTTTCAACTTACTAGTATTTGAAAGAATTTGTGGAGAGGACCTTTTTTGAAAAAAAGTTCCCCTCCACGCCTCCCCCCAAAAAACTTTAGATATTGAAGTTTTTCAAAGAGGACAACATGATGCGCATTTTCGCTGTGGTTTTATTTTTTTTGTTTGCCTGTGCTGATGAATTTGAAGCACCAGAGATTGAACTAAGTACATCCTCCCCCATCGCGTTTGCGACAGATGCAAGCAAGCAGGTTTTCTACGTGCTTAACTCGGATATGAACCACCGATTTTCCTCCGGTTCTATCCTAGTTCTGTCCAAGGAAGGTGAAAAACTTACGCGCGTAAAAACCCCGCGCATAGGTCGCCATTTGACGGTTAGGGGAAACGACCTTTTTGCTACCTTTGATAAGGAGAGCGGGGATAACGAAGGCACGAAGCTTCTCCTTTTTGACATCAGCACCCCCACCAACCCTAGTCCGGTTAAAGAGTTTCCTCTTGACTCCTGTGACCCGCTCAACATTGTTGCCCCAGCGAATTACGCCTACTTTGCGGTCACTTGCTTGAACGGCAAACTGTTCGTAGGTGAGCTGAAGGACCCACGGCGGGATTCCACTGTGAAACACGTCCGCACCTACTCAGGATTCACTCGCCGCGCCATGCACTTAGATAAGAGCCGAGGTCTTCTTTTCTCCTTCGTCACGGATATAGGGGCTCCGGACCTTTTTGACAAGAAAGATAGGGACGAAGTGTCCTACGAGACCAATGCAAAGGTAGAAGGCAGCGGGCCAAACGAAATCCCTGATGAAATCGAGAAGAGTAAGACCCGCTCGCTTGCTCTGAATAGAGATTCCAGCCACTTCCAATTCACAATCTACGACATCAACAAAGCTATTCAGGACGGCTTTCCTCTCCTGGAAAAAGAACAGGTTCCCCGTACCGAATATCGTTGGCTGTATTTCAACCTCAAAAATGGTGACGGCGAATGGGACGATAAGGAAGTTGCAGACGAGCCTACAAAATTCAAATACTACCGTACAAATTTTTGGGAAGCCCAGGCCGACGAGGATAACGCCGACATCTTCTACCTTTCCCACGTCGGCTATGCCAAGGACGGTTACTCGGAGAAAGCGAACGACGTTATTAAAGTCACAATTTCCACCACCAACGACCCTCGGACCACGGAAAAGACCTCAGATTTCTTTACGTTCGAGCGAGTTTACGGGTTAAGCAAGGATGAGCGGGGTGGCGACAAGTACCTAGCCTCCTTCCAGTTAACGAAGCTTAACGACAAAAAGGTTGTCGTTGTGAACAGCTTCCGAGACCTTGTGAATTTCGACAATCCTCGCTATATTGTCGCCGTCAGACGGCTGGAAGATGGGAAGTTTATGCAGGCTGCGTCGAGTGATCTCGAACAGTCCTACTTTGGTTTGGCGGTGGCGGGCGATACGATTCTAACGGGTTCTTTCTACACCCACGGCCTCCGGCTTTTCAAAATAGATTTAGAAAGTGATACACTGAATCTATTGAATTCCTATGATTAATTTCTAAAAGTAGGCTCATGTATTTAAAGAAAATTGTCATCAACGGCTTTAAGTCGTTTGCTGACCGGGTTGTGATATCTTTTCAAAAAAGCCACATTTCGGGTGTTGTTGGACCGAACGGGTCGGGCAAGAGCAACATTATAGATGCGGTTCGTTGGGTCATGGGTGAGCAGAACACCAAGATGCTCCGTGGCGAAAAGGCGACGGATATCATTTTCGCCGGTTCGGAAAAGCGCAAGTCGCAGGGTATGGCGGAAGTTTCGCTTGTCTTCGACAATTCCGAAAATTCACCCTTTTGTCCCGTTGAGTATAGGAGTGAGGAAGAAATTACGGTCACGCGACGCTTGTACTCTGACGGGAGTCGCGAGTATCTCATCAACCAGAAAGCTTGCCGCTTCAAGGACATCCTCGACTTTTTCATTTCCTCCTCGCTCGGGAGCAAGAGCTACTCCATGATTCAGCAGGGTCAGGTGGATCGCATCCTGCAAGCAAAGCCTGAGGAAATTCGAGAGATCATCGAAGAAGCAGCCGGGACCATCGTGTTCAAACTTCGCTCCCAGGAGACAGAAAAGAAGCTGGAAACAACCCGAGCGAACCTTGCGCGCATTGACGACCTTGCGCTCGAAGTCGATCGTCACATGGCTGGCCTTCAGGAGCAGGTCGAGCGTTCCCAGGAATGGCAGACACTCCAGGAAACAGTGCGTTCCTCGGAAATGACGCTCTGGGCTTTACGCCATCGGGAATTTAAAGACAAGGAAGAAAGTTTCACCCAGAAGATCGCTGAGGAATCTACAAGAGACGTAAAAAACCTGGCAGATTTATCTCGATTTGAAGCCCAGCATACAGAAATGCTGCAAGAGCTGGAAGAAAGCGATCCGGAAATTAAAAAATTGAACGAAGAAGTGACCCTCATTCGGGAAAAACTTGCGAGGACAGAGGAATCCCTCAGCCATGCGTTTAAGCTCATCGCCAACGGTGACCAGCAGATTTCCCAGATCGAGGAAGAACTGACGAAGGAAAATTCTGTCGTCCACAACCTGGAAACACTCGCAGCCAAACAAAACAAAGAACTTTCCCTCGCAAAGGCAGAGCAGGGAAGCTGCGAAGCGAGTATCGAAGAATTCCGTTACCAGGCAGCCCTCTACGAAGAAAAGGAGCAAGTCCTCAGCAACAAACTCGCTGACCTTCGGGAAGAAACCAGAAACATCGACCGCATGATCGACACCAATCACGGTCGCATCGAGCTTATAAAGAAAAACCTGCAGAAAGCCAATCACGAGAAAAACGAGCAGATCAAAAAGCTGATCCAGCTCGAAGATCAGCACTCGCAGGACCTTATTGTTGTTGACAGTGCCAAGTTGAAAGTGGAACGCGCCCGAAGAGACATGAACGAGTGCTTGGACGAGAAAAATGCTCTTGATGCTTCCCTGGAAGCTCAGAGAAACGCCTTGCAAGAACATGATGGCAAAATAGGAGAGTTGAAAGAAGAACTCCTTGCGAAGAGGGCCGAGTTCCTAAGCTTGGAAGAGCTGATTAAGTCTTCCAGCACTGTCAAATCCATATGTGAGGAATTAAAGGCTGACAACCCCGACCGTTCCTTCAAGCTTCTTATCGACTTAGTAGCATTCAACGAGCGTATCTCATCGATTCCCAAGGCCGCTGCGCTGGCATTTGAAAAGTGGGCTGAGCGTTTCGTTTTCAGTTCCCGTGAAGAATTGAACGGCTTTCTTAAACTTGCCAAGAAGCGTTCGCTCAACCGAATTCCTGCTAGTTTGTTGGAAGTTAAGGCTGACGCGCTTTCGGATTGGTTGGAGAAAAGCGACGGCACTCCTTTCTCTGAACTTCTCACCCTGGAGGGGGGTGATGAGGCGCTAGAGATGTTCTTGCGGCACGTCGTTTTCCTTCCTACGCATGAGATCACGGAGCAGGTACTGCAAGGTGCTCGTCGTGGGGCAGTGCTCATCACGGAGGACGGGACGGTGATCTCGGCTCCCGGCGAAATGCAGATAGGCAAGACGGCGTCCGGCCTTCTTACTTACAAATCCAAGATGCTGAGCTTGGAATCCTCCCTGGGTTCTCAACAGAAGAAGCTCGAAGCTTTACAGGCAAAGCGGCTTCAGACAGCCCAGAAACTGGACTCACTGCAGACGGATCAAAAGCGTTTACAAGAGGAGAGTTTCGAGAAAAACAGAAAGATGCTGGAAGCTGCCTCGGATCTGAAAACTATCGAATCTCAGCTTTCCCATAAGGAAGAACTCATCCTCGCCGTCAGGGAACTCACTCGAGGGGTAGAAGAAACGTGCGAAAAGCTGGAGACCGAACTCGGCGATCTACAAGGGGCCAATGTCACACTGCTCAAAGAAAAGAAGGAAACCGAATCTGAAATCAAGAGCATCCGGGAATCTATCGACGAATTAAAGGAAGAAAAGGAAGAGCAGTCTGAAACGTTTCAACAGCAAAAGATCAAGCTGGCCTCTCTTCGCGAACGTTCGCAGTCACTGGAAAGTTCCATTACCCAACTTGAGGACCAAGTCGCCACCCATCGCACAAAATTCGACGGGAAGCGAAAAAGTCTGGCGAACCTTCAGGAAAATATTGCCGCAGCACGCGACAACCGTTCGAAACTTGAAAGCGACGTCACGCGCTTGATTAGGGAACGGGAAGAAAAAGACATTCTTTTAACCGAGAAACAGAAAAACTGCTCAGTAACGCGTGAACAGTTGAAGGAGGTTGAAAGCAAGCTTAAAATCTGCCGAGATCTTCAAAATAGAAACAAAAAAGCCATTTCAGAAACAGAACTCGAGGCAGAAAAAACAAGGCTGGCAGCCCAAGCCCTTCAAGACCAGGCACATGAAAAATATCAGTTCGACTTGGGATCGGTAGACGTTCCCAAAAACGTCAACCCCGGGACTCTTGGCAACCGAATTAAGAACGCTCGGGAAAAACTGGAAAGTTTTGGCCCCATCAACATGCGAGCGTCTCAGGAATACTCGGAATTAAAGGAACGTAAAGACTTTGTAGATAAGCAGAAGGAGGAAGTCCTTTCCTCCATGGATATTCTGGCAAAGGCAAAGCAAGAGATTGAGGAAAACGCACGGACCAAATTCATGAGTACCTTTGATGCGTTGAACAAGGAATTCCGAGAGCTTTTTCCGATCCTCTTCCCGGGAGGGGAAGGTCACATTGCCCTGACGGAGCCAGAAAATCCGTTGACCTCTGGGGCTGAGATCATGGTGCGCCTCCCGGGCAAGAAAACACAGGCAATGCGACTTTTTTCGGGTGGGGAAAAGGCGCTGACAGCGATTTCCCTCATTTTTGCCCTCTTGAAGTCGAATCCTGCACCGTTCTGTTTCCTTGACGAGGTGGACGCACCTCTTGACGAAGCTAACGTGAAGCGATTCAACCGCGTGTTGGAGGTGCTTTCTACGAAGTTCCAGTTTATCGTCATCACCCACAACCGCAGGACGATGGAGGTTTTCGACACGCTCTACGGTGTGACAATGCAAGAGCCAGGTGTTTCGAAACTTGTCGGTGTCGACCTTTCCCAGGCACTGCCTCCGCATTTACAGAAGGCGTTCGGTCGAGAAAGAAGCATAGAGGGTGCGAGTGCCAGTTAGCAGGCCCCGCTTATGGTAATGGGTAAGCCACTTGGGGCAAATAGGGAGAGGGGGGTTTGGGGGGGCGAGTGAAGCGTCGCCTCCCCCGGATTTCTTGGAGGAACCAGCTGCGCAGTTTCCTCCAAACCACCTCCTTGCCCCGGTTGGCTTACGCTTTACCCGCTTATGGCCTCTCCCTCCTTTTTTCCCACTAGAGATAACGATCCTCCGTCGCCAGATAATTTGCAACGTAGTCGCGGACTCCGTCTTCCAAAGTTTGAAACGGCTCTCGGTATTGAGCTTGGGTCCGCAAGCGAGACATTTTGGCTTCTGTGAAATACTGGTACTGGTTGCGGATTTCTTCTGGCATCTCGATCCATTCGAAGTTTGGCTCTTGCTCCATTGCGGAGAAAACCGCACGTCCCAAATCGCCAAAGGAGCGTGCCGTTCCCGTTCCAAGATTGTAGATCCCTGGCGGGAGTGAAGGATGTTTCCAAAGATGCAGCATGACTGAGATCACATCTTTGACGTATATGAAATCTCGCAATTGTTCGCCCTGGGCGTAACCTTCTTTATAAGACTTGAAAAGCTTAAGCCTTCCTGTCTCTTTGATCTGGGGGTATGCTTTCGCGACAACGCTCATCATACTGCCTTTGTGGTACTCGTTAGGCCCGTAGACGTTGAAAAACTTCAGACCGCACCAGAACGGAGGCTGCCCCTTCTCCTGTAGAACCCAGGTGTCAAAGATCTGCTTACTGAAGCCATACGGATTGATCGGTCGAAGAGAAGGGATCACGCGGGAATCGTCAGAAAACCCTTGCTCGCCCATGCCATACGTAGCGCCAGAGGACGCATAGATCAGAGGCACTTCTTTGTCTGTACAGAAGCGGAAAATCTCTGCCGAGTACTTGAAGTTGTTGTCCAGGAGAAAATCCATGTTCATTTCTGTCGTCGACGAGCACGCACCCATGTGGAAGATGCACTCAATGTCATGTTTCCCTTCCTTTAACCAAGCCAGGAACTGGTCCCGATGGATGACTTCACGGAACTTTCTTTTGACGAGGTTTTTCCACTTCGATGCTTCGTCGAACACATCGACGACGACGATATCTTGAACACCTTCCTGATTGAGGCCCCAAAGGAGCGCACTGCCAATAAAGCCCGCCCCGCCGGTTACAATGATCATGTTGACTCCCAAAGTTCTATTCTTTCTCTACCCTCTATATTATGATGAACGCTCTTTTGAAACCCTTTCAGGGGCAGCGTTATGTTCGGCATAGGTTTTTTTGAAATTTGTATCATTGCCATTTTTGCCTTGGTCTTTTATGGCCCGCAGAAACTTCCTGAGTTGATGCGCCAATTTGGAAAATTCTTCGTCCACGCGCGGAGGATGTCCAACGAGGCAAAATCACACTTCGATACAGTCGTACGGGAAGCGGAGGCTTCCCTCGACGAAGAAGAAAAGGCAGCCAAGCAACGCAAGGCTGCCCAAACATCAGACGTTAGCATTGACAAAACTGCTCTACCGCTATCTCCGGGAGCAGGACGCTCTAATGCTAATGAGCGAAGTTCCGAATTGTAGCTACCAATCCTTGTACCTCTGCTTCTGACAGCATACTTCCAAAGGGTGCCATCAACGGGCTAAGTCCTACAGATGGGCCGCCGTTTTTGATCACGTTAGCAATTTGCTCATCAGTTTTTGATTTCTGCCATTCTTTGTCTGTAAATTTTCTCGGTTTTGGAGTCAACGCTGCTGCCATGGGTGCATCTTTCCCTGCGCCATCGGAGCCGTGGCAGGAAACGCAGAGTGTTGCATACTTTGCTTGAGCAGCGGCCAAGTCAGGGCCGGCCTTCGCTGGCGCTGCGGCTGGTGTCGCTGCTGTCGGTGCAGGAGCGGAGCTAGCTGGCGGCGCCTTGTCTTGGGTTGGCTCAGCTTTGGCCAGAAGAACAGGGCTAGCAGGCAGTGTCCCTTCTTCTGTCAGTTTCGGAAGCTGCTGATGAGCATTCACTCGTTCCTTTTCCTGTGTCTCCCAATTGACCTGAGGATTATGAGCCGACAAATCACAGCCCCCTAAGCCTAATGCCAACGTAACCGCACCTACTTTTCCAATGATCATGAGTTTTTCCTTTCAATAAGAATACGAAATATCGAACGAAGAATACCTATATTATCGACCTGTAGCAAGGAGGTGGTTTGGAGGAAACGTAATGCGTAAGCCGTTTAGGGCAAGGAGGTGGTTTGGAGGAAACTGCGCAGCTGGTTCCTCCAAGAATTGCGCCAGGTATGGGTGCTTTCTATAGGGTGGAAGTTCCGAGACGCGCAGTATGAGGATGGAAGAACGTCTTCGGTGTATCAATGAGTACATGCGCGCGTGGCTTGCTTATTTCCTAGGTTGTCGCTGACCCCACAACTCCACCGAGCTATGGGAACCAATTACTGGAAGTCTTATGGGTTGAAATCACCAATATCCAAATATCCAGTGTCTGTAAAAGTAAACCACCACTCTCCTAAAATAACATTGTTTTAAGATATGTTATTATTATATCCACGTTACAGTGGTCTTGTTGAAGGAAAGCAATATGAAGATACTTGTCAGTTTACTTTTTTCTACTTTTCTCGGGACATCTTGCAAAAGCATGATTAAACCGAAACCAGGACCCGATAACAAGAAACCTGCACCGGCTCAAAGTGAGCTTTTCCTGTTTGCAAACTGGTGCTCATCAAAGGCAGGTGATGAGTGTAGCTCAAGTCAAGGTTGTGTATGGAACCAAACCACGGGTCACTGCCTTAGTGCAAAACTATCAAGTTGCAGCGCGGCGTCAACCTTTGACCAGTGCGAAAAACTCTATTTTTGCGGGTGGTCTTTGGTACAGAAGTGCAATTTGAGTTTCTGGACTAAGAATGAATCTAAGAAAACATGGGTCAACAACGTCACTAATCCGAAAAAATATACCAAGCTTCCGAACGATTCCTCACAGCCAACTCCAAAAAATATTTGTACCAGTGCGACTGAAAATTCTTGCCAACAAAAGAACGAAGCAGAGATACAAAACAGCCTGTTCAAATCAGGTGAATTTCAGGCTCAACTTGACAACATTTCAGACAGTGTTCTCTCCGTTGACAATAAGATCGAGATCATCGCGAATGGGGAATCTTTCAAGAAAAAGCTAAAGCTGATTAAATCTGCAAAAACTTCAATTAACACGGCATATTTTCTTATCTCTTGTGACGATTCTGGGATTGCATTCAACAGGGCCTTAGTAGCAGCTGCAAAAAGAGGCGTCCAAGTAAACGTAATAATCAGTGGGGATTGGGAATCCTGGTTGCAAACGCTCAATCTTAATCGGTCCATAAAATGGGAATCCAGATGTACGCAGATCTTAGTCGACAGAGGAATTAAACTCTACAACACATCGATCGTAACCAACTGGCTTCTTCATGAAAAATTGCTTGTCATTGATGGACATACCGCCATTGTCGGTGGTCAAAATATTTCGGACGCGTGGAGTAAATCCAACGGCCATAATGAGTATTTCCGTGATACAGACACCTTAGTTTCTGGCCCCGTAGTCACCCAAATCGAGAAGAAATTTCTAAACATGCTGAAACAATTGCACGCCGATCCTAAAGATTATAAGGCATTTGCTAACACACTGGCGGACAAGGAGAAGATTTTTTCCGAAAAGAGGATGATAGGCAATGTCGATAATCAATATTCTCAATGGTTCAACGAAGGAAAATCAGGACTCTGTCGTTTTATTCATCAGGAACCCCACCGAAATTACTTTGCGTTGCTTAACGCCTATGTTTTTCTTGTTGAGCATTTAAAGTCAAATCTCCTTATGGAGGTACCGCAGCTGAGTATGGGCGAAGAGTATAAAGATGCAAAACGCAACCAACTGAGAGACGCAATACTAAATTTTAGCGAAAATCGTAACGGCCATGTTGATATTTTGACAAATGGACCTGGTTACCGTAATTCAAAAATTATCGATGATTATTACTTGGCGCTACAGTCCCTTCCAAGCAAAGTTCTCAACTATATGAAAAACTATGCAGCTCGATCCTTCGCGTCAAGAACCTATGATAACGTCGTTGGAAAAAATTTAAATGTTTACACCTATCACCGATGGCATCATGGTAAAATTTGGTTATTTGACGATACCATTGTTTCTAACGGTAGTTTCAACTACGACGAGTCGGCAGAGGATTGGTCTGAGTGTGCCCTCATGTGCATTGATGGCGAACTCACGAAAAAGACAAAGGAAATTCTCACAAACGATATGCGCTATTCCCTTAATATGACACTCCCTGATTAATTCTACCTATTCATGATCCTCCCAATCACTGCCACTGCTTCGAGGTCTCGCAAAGGAAGTAATTAAAAACCATGAGCTTGCCCTCGCCCTATGGAATACGGATTTGCATGAAGCGCGTATCTTGGCCAAATTTTCCGCCGACCCCTTCCAACCAGCCTGCACTACCATCTATTATGTGCCATACAACTTAATGAAACAACTGGAGGATTCTATACAGAAAGTGGATTGCCAAACGAACATTGCGGGAGTCTTTAGCAGTCGTGGCCTTATTCTTCTTTCTAATTGGGGGTGTTTCGAGAAAGTTGCGCGTAGACTGAAATGCGCAATATATGGTTATATACGCAACATATAATGGCGCATAGAACTTGATCATTGCGTGCAGATATGGTTTAATTGCGTATATAAGCTACGCGCAACAAAGGTGTGATATTGGCTAAACGCATACCTGAAGAAGCCCTCCAAGTAATCGAGGCTGCTGCACGCCGACATCCAGAGGGTGTTACGGCCAAGCAGATCAGTCGTAATCTGAAAGAGGCCATTCCTCTCCGCACACTTCAATACCGGCTCAAGTACCTCGTGGACAACAAACGTCTTGTCAAAGAAGGTGAAGGCCGCTGGGCGAAATACCTCCTGCCTCAGTCTATTGAGGCGCTAGCCGAGGTATCTATGCCACTCTCGAAGATAGGGGCCGAAATCCAGAACTATGTCCGCAAGCCCGTCACAGCGAGGAAGCCGGCAGGATTTAACCGTGAATTCCTGGAATCCTACCGGCCGAATGTCAGCTTCTATCTTTCACCGCGGGAGCACGAGCATTTGAGGGAAGTTGGAAAGCCGACGGCAGGAGATCAACCGGCCGGCACCTACGCAAAACAGATATTGAACCGGCTTCTCATCGACTTGTCCTGGAATTCGAGCCGCCTTGAAGGCAACACTTACTCGCTTCTCGACACGAAGCGCCTTATCGATTTCGGCCAGGAGGCAGAAGGCAAGGAGAGGCTCGAAGCGCAGATGATCCTTAACCACAAGGAGGCAATCGAGTTTCTTGTTAGCGCAGCCGAGGATATCGGCTTTAACCGCTACACCGTCCTCAATCTCCACGCCTTGTTGGCGAACAACTTGCTGGCAGACTCAACTGCGGTGGGCAGGCTCAGGCATATCCCTGTCGGCATCGAGAAATCTGCCTTTCATCCGCTTGAAGTGCCGCAGCTTATCGAAGAATGCTTTGATCAGATATTGGCGACCGCCGCCGCAATCAAAAACCTCTTCGAGCAGTCCTTCTTCATCATGGTGCAGCTT
The DNA here is from genome assembly GCA_016186945.1 of Deltaproteobacteria bacterium. Taxonomy (GTDB): domain Bacteria; phylum Bdellovibrionota_B; class Oligoflexia; order Oligoflexales; family Bog-1112; genus BOG-1112. The sequence goes on from JACPKR010000053.1 coordinate 54,683, forward strand.
TCTTATCTGCAACCGTTTGACGATGTTAACAAGCGTGTGTCGCGTCTTGCCGCGAATATTCCGCTCATCAAAGGGAATCTCCCACCGCTATCTTTCACCGAAGTGCCGCGATCAATTTATACCGACGCCATGCTCGGCGTATACGAGTTGAATAAGATCGATCTTTTGAAGGACTTGTTCATTTGGGCCTATGAACGCTCCGCCGCCCGCTATGTCGCCGTCAGGCAATCGCTTGGCGAACCCGACCCTTTCAGGCTGCGGTATCGTGTAGAGTTGCGCGAGATCATCGGCGAAGTTGTACGGGGGTGTATGAGCCGGAAGAGGGCCGATGCTCATATCACGGCTTGGGTGCAGCAGAAGATCGAACCGACGGAGCGCGATCAATTCAGGGATGTTGTGGAGAGCGAATTACTCGGACTGCACGAAGGAAATTTTGCCCGTTATCAGATCAGGCCGTCCGAATTCAACGCATGGCAGCAAACCTGGATAGCAACAAGTGCGGGCACGACCCAGCCTATCGATCAATGAACTTCCTAAATTTTCCGAACGTCTGAGGACGGGGGTTAGTCACCCCCTCCTACTCGATCCCCTCTCCCTTGTTTGTGGGTTAATCCTCTTCAACATTATAGGCGAGTCCACTGTCGTTGCCCCAGATTTCCACTTTATAGGCGTACTCCTCTCCTTCTTCCGCATCTTCAGGCAAGTCGCCAGGATCGACAGTGTAGCCGACCCCGAACTGGTCGAGGATTCTGCCAAATCGGGAGTATTTGTTAGGTTCGCTGATGAGTGTGCCGAGTCTCACAAGGCGCCCTCCTTCCCTTGGGTGTCGGAGAGGAGGGAGAAGGCTTTAGGTGTTTTTAAAAAAACAAGTCTATTCGCAAGGTTCTACAAGGACTAGACTCCCCATATAGAGGATAGCTCCTTGCTTGTCTTTAAGCGTTAGGCTTCCTGTGACCGTACGAAGGGTTTCCCCCAGGCGGGCGGGGAAAAGTTCCAACTCAAAGCGTGTTCCTGCAAGCTTCTCAAGTAATATTAGAGAGAAGTCTGCATCTTTTTCATTGATCGCCTTTTCTACGAACCCCAAGTCGTCTGCTTCTTCAATTGTGGTCTTAAGAAAGAGGCGACCAGTTTCCTTATTGAGAGAGGCTTCTTCAGCAGCTACTTCCTTATCGCTGGCTTCACAAGAAACTTGTTTACTTGTAGCCCAGTCGAGGCAAGCGGTCAGCACCTTGGCGGTTCTTTTTTCTCGCACTTCGACTGCTACCTTTACCGAATCTCCCTTGCGGTCGAGCGAGACTAAAACGTCCGGGTAGATCGCCAAGCCTAAGTGCTGGTCCGGCAACCTGTTTTCGGGCGGAAGAACTTCCAGAGTTCCATCCTTGATCAGTTTTGCTGCATTCCCGTCAATTGTTTTTGCGTCGTTGAAATGTTTGTTAGCTTTAAGAAACAGCTCATCCTTCTGAGTTTGGAGCGCTTTAATATCTTCTTCTACTTTTTGCACTTCTGCTTGCGCGGGGTCCTTGAACATGGATCCCATGATTTCACTATGGGTGCCTGAAAATTCGGTCAATTTCACTTTGTCATCGTTGTTTAAAGTGCTGCCAGGCATTTTATTAAGGCGGTGACGGTTATAAATGAAATCGTTGAAAGTCAGCTTCGTGCTAAGATCGGTAGCGACCCTCAGCTGGTTCAATTCGTCCACTGCCTTTGCATCCTCCGCATTGAACAGTTGGGATCGGCTATCGTTCAGCACATCTGCAATCTTTGGGTTGCTATTGGTGGGGTTAAATCCGATTCTAAAGTCCTCCCCCAATTTTCCGGCTTTAAGGACCCAGCTTTCTTTTGCGTCCAGCCAAGCTTTCAGGCTGTTGAGATTTTTAACAAAGTTCTCGGTGTCCTCGGCTGTAGCCTCCTTCTTCGCTTTTGTATAAAGTTTGAGGGAAGACTTCAGCACTCCTTCTGCCCAGATACAGGCGAAGTAATTTCCCACATCGGGGGACGGGTCTTTACAAGTAGCTCCTTTGAACATCCCTCTTTCTTCGTAGGAACGTTCACAGAGGCCTGAAGGAATGGGGCGTTGCGCAAGGGTTTGATTGCGAAGAAACGAGGAACTTGCGAATTGCAGTAGGACTGTGTCGCAGTACTGAGTGAGCTGTATCTGTTTTTCTGGCTTCACTCGGGCATTTACCCATTGGTGAGAACTTTCAAGCAGTTTGACTTCCTGGTCAAAATGAAACTCCATTTCTTTCATAGGATCGCCCAGGGTAGCTTTGATTTTTTGGATGGAGTTTTGTTTTTGGCGAATCAAGGCATCGACCTCGGCAACTGGTTTTTTTGCCATGAGGTAGCGGTCCTTGGCTTCTCGACTGAGTTTCGAAAGTTCCAGGACCTTAGCAAGTTTTTTTGTGTCGGCGTCGGGGTTCCATATCGTGAGGGAACCTCTGTATTGCTCGCTAAGATTCCCGTCTATCAGGTTTGCACTTTCAGTTAGGCGAAAGACGTCACCCACGGGTGGATAGCTTGGTGTTCCTCCATTGACGGACTGTGGGTTAATTTCGGGGTCTTTGACACCGCAGGACAAAGCGCCTGTAAGAAGAAGGAGCGAGCCTAAGGACTTAAACGTTTTTGAATATGTTGTTTTGCTCATGATGTTTCCTCAAATTCTTATGCAAATTAGAAGTAAAGTTTGACATCGAGTGTATACATATCTTTTCTTACGGAATTTGTGCTCGCCAGATGCTGTTTCGCTTCCAGAGCAACGGAGAAAGGTACGGGGAATTCCTTACGTTTGAACGAGGGCAGGCTGCTGTAACCGATCAATGCCTCTGCATAGGACGCTCGTTCGTCCGTGCCATCCTCCCAGGCTTCGTCAGACGCTCGTACGGACGTGCGGTAGTGGTCACGGAATTTCCTCATATGGGTAACCCCGATACCGGAGAGCAGTCCAAAGCTAGGCTCAAATTGAAGCGATCCGCCGACTTCCCATTCGTCACCCAGTCTGAAGTTGACGTTACGAACGTCATCGGTAATGGGATCTTTTGCTGTTTTTAAGCGGACATCTTGTCGCGATGGCCATCGTGTCGTGTACTTTGCGTACTGGTTAAAGAACAGGCCGTCCGTAATGCTTTCATCGGCAAGCATAGCTGTAAAGAAAGCATAGGAATTTTTTCCAAAGGGAATATCAATAAGGTTGTTGGGATCTTTAGCCGCTCCCGTCGGGAACACCAAACCGTTCGTGGCTGCCATGCTTAAAGGGCCAGCTTCGAGGAAGCGCAACTTACTCGCGAGGACGATATCGCCCAAACCTGATCCTTTCCAGGCTTGCAGATCAGCCATACCGTTGTCTCTAAGTTTTTCCCTGAAACCTACGGTGGGGTTGGATGCTTTGATGGCGCTTTCTACCTTGTTAACCGCTGGGCTGGCGAGGATCCCGACAAATTTATGTCCGGTCTCATTCATGGCAAAGCCGAGGTCAACGTTCATCTTGGCTTGGTAATAAGGGACCACGAGAGCGAGTGTCAAATTTTCAGTGACTCCGTATGAAAGGAATGATGCGGTGACAGCGATGTTGCCTTTCATGTCAGCTGTAAAATGACCGATTGACTTTTCCAGGTCGAGATTGTCACCCTCGGCAAAGTTCTGGTGGAGAAGAGCTTGCGCCAGCATTTTCTTGATACCGTCTTCTTTGTCTACAATTTTTTGAAAGGTAAGGTCCTTTTCAAGCGCTGTAGCGAGAGGTTGCAGGACGCCATCGCCGGAGCTTTTTTCTCCGATGGAGGTGTTGATGCTCTTGATATTGAGCTGCCTGACGCCTTTGGGGAGAACCTTTGTATGTTCAAACCCGTAAGATAGGCTGGTAAATGTCAGCATAGAAAAGGAAATAAGAATCCGTGAACTTCTAAACATTCATCACCTCCTTCAGGGGGACTGTAATAACATTATTGTGAAACTGGATTGCTTCGTCGGGCTTCGTTGCCCGGGGGCAAGGAGGTGGTTTGGGAAAACTGCGCAGCTGGTTCCTCCAAGAATTCCGGGGGAGGCGACGCTTCCCTCGTCCCCCCAAAAAACCCATCTCCCTTTTGCTCCAAGCGGCCTAGCGGTCAACTAATCATCGTACTTCTTGGACAAGCATGTCGCCCATGAAGAGCTAGCTTCACACTCGTCGATGTAGCCTTTTAGCTTTTTCATCATGCCGTAGTAATATTCATGCTCGGGTTCACGTCCTTTAGGCAATTCCTCTCCCAATTCATCCATAAGTTCCATAGTGGCTACTATTTTTTCTCGGGCTTCATTAACGAGACTAAAGTCATTTTTTTGGATACCGAGGGAGCTGATAGCCTGTGCCAGGTAGAAATGGTTTTCATAGAAGTCTTCCCCGGTCAAAGGTTTTTCAAAGGGACGAGACATGGTCGCAGGAGAAGCGAGGGATCTCTTTGCATAGTCGACACCTTCCTCTGGATTGTAGAGTCCCAGAGTTCTTGCTTTTGGGTTCCCCCGTACAGCGGACATGACGCGAAGGATACCGCCACCCTCAAAACCACCGACAAGTTCTCCATTAACTGTTGTGGAAGCGAGAGCATCTGCTTGTGCTCCTCTGAGTTTCAGTGCCCATTTCACGCGTCCGAGCAAACCAGCGAGTTTGCCTCGTATGGCAGCGCAGGAGACTCGGAAATATTGTGCAGTTTGATTTTTAGAGTTTACAGACGTAAGTTTCTCTGCTTCCTCAACACAAGTTTCAAGAACTTCTTCTCGATCTTTTTGAGTGGCCCCCTCCAGCATTCCCCCTCGGGCTACATCGAGGCGGCGCATTTGAATCCAAGCGTAAGATCGGTCCTCCTGGCTTAGAGAAGCCGATCTGTATAATTTTTCATAGGCTTTATAAGCTCTTGTGCTGGACGCGAATTTTTCATTGTCGTTGCTCCCTTCTCCTCGTTTGAAGAAGAGCTGATCTGCTTCTTCGATACTATTAGCGAGGGCCCATCCTGCGAAGGATAGACCTAGTCCCATCATTACCACCTTTAGAACTTTCATTTTTTACCTCTTCTTTTCCCAATTGAAACAAATGAGTCGAGGTTTTGTTTCTCACAACTAAGGAGATGGGTCAACGAACAATTAATTTTAACCAGTTAATTTTATGGGAGTTTATCAATAAACGTCAATGCGGAAATTAACCTATTTTGTAATGCGTAAGCCACTTGGGGCAAATAGGGAGAGGGGGGTTTGGGGGGGCGAGTGAAGCATCGCCTCCCCCCGGAATTCATGGAGGAACCAGCTGCGCAGTTTCCTCCAAACCACCTCCTTGCCTCAAGTGGCTTACGCATTACCCTATTTTAATGAAATCGAATTTGCTTTTATTGTCTTTCATAAACACCTTGTTCTTTCCATTTCGTTTGCTTTGGTACATGGCTTGGTCTGCTTGTGAGAGAAGTTCGTTCGCGTGAAGACCGTGGTAGGGGTAGATTGCGATTCCTATGGAGATGGAAATGCGGAGCTGTTTGCCATTGGCTGGGAAGGGGAATTGGTCAACTGTGTCCCTGAGGCGTTGTGCGACGAGGCTTGCGCTGTCTTGATTTGTATCAGTAAGAAGAATGACGAACTCGTCTCCTCCATAGCGTATAACAGAATCGTTCTCACGTACGGTCGCCAGGAGCAGAGCACCCAACTGTTTCAGGAGAGAGCTTCCCACGAGATGTCCGAAGTGGTCATTGATCCGCTTGAAGTCGTCTATATCAATGAACAGCAGGGCAAACTTGCTATCGTTTCGCAGGCAGCGTTTGATTTCTTTCCGGAGGCTTGCCTGAAGGTATCGGTAGTTGTAGAGGCCCGTCAATTCGTCCACGTGGAGGAGGGCTTGGCTGTCCTCAAGTGTTTTTGCCCAGTAAGCTTCTCTATCGACGATGATCCTGATGAGGGTGCGAAGCAGTTGTCGAAGTAGTGTGAGTTCGTTCATAACTGGGGTGAAACGAGAGTATGGAGTTTGTACACTAATTCGTGCCAGTGCAAAGGAAGCAGCAGGTGCAGCGTGGCTCCGAAGGCGAGAAAGGGACCGAAGGGAAGCTCAGTTTGTAGGTTCATCGTGCGCTTTGCCATGAGCAGCCCGATACCGACCAGGGAGCCTGTCACCGAGCCATAGAGAAAGATGGGGAAGAGTGCTTCCACCCCCAGCCAGCCTCCCATTGCTGCCAGGAGTTTCGCATCTCCCATACCTATGCCCTCCCGTCGCCTTATAAGAATGTAGAGCCAGGCGATCAGGTAGACGACAGCTGCTCCCATGATTGCTCCCATCATACCGCTCATCCAGTTAAGTTCTGGATGCACGAGGATGACAACAGGTGTTGCCGCAATCATGGAAATGCTTAAGCTATCGGGGATGATCATGTGGTGAAAGTCAATCACAGAAATGATCAGCAGGAGCGATGTAAAAAGAGCGGCATGCAGAAATCGGATCCCCTCTAGCCCGTTCCACACGATCCTTGCTTCTTGCCACCTGAGAAAAGGAAAACGCCAGAAAACTATGACTAACAAAATCGCCGCAAGAAGTTCTACAATAGGATATTGCCACGAAAGCGGCTGTCGGCAACAATGCGTGCGACCGCGCAAGATGATGAAACTCAGGAGCGGAATATTGAGCCAGAAAGGTATCGGTGTCTGACAGTGCGGGCAAAAAGAACGATGGGACTGGAAAAAATTTCCCCTGGGAATACGATAAATGCAAACGTTGAAAAAACTTCCAAAAATCGAACCAAACACAAAGACAACCCATGTCAGGGGCGATGTCAGAAGCTGGGAGAAGGAAAGAGACAAAAGGGTATCCTTTTCTTGAAGCACGGGCAAGAATGGAAGTTTGGGGATAACTGCTTTCCTCCAAACCCAACACCCGCCACAAGTGAGTGAGACTAACTTCTTAAAACAAGAATATCATGAATGCAAAGCTACTCGAAAAATTAGAATGGCCCTTACTTCTTAAACACCTCGTCTCGTACTGCAAAACGAAGGAGGGGCAGAACAAAGCAAGCGCCCTTCTTCCGGATAAAAAGCGGGCGGAAGTCGAGGAGCGCTGGGAACTTGTTGAATCTCTGCGACAGCTCGTTCAACAGGGCTACTCTCCGCCGTTGGGAGAACTTCCTGAAATTGCCAAGATTGTGCGGGCGGCGTCTATAGGTCAAATCCTGGACGGTGAGCAACTGAAGGTCATCCTACTTTTACTGGAGATGACTAACCGATGTTTCATATTTGCCAAGGATTTTAAGGACAATTTCTCAAGCTTGGCTTTTGTACAGAGCAAGCTACGTCCCCTGCCTGAGCTTGTGAAAACGATAGGCCGTACGATTGATGAGAGTGGCTTTGTCCGCGACGATGCGACCCCTGAGCTTCTGGAGATTCGGCGGGCCAAGCGGTCTCTTACAAGAAAAATCGAGCAGCACTTAGAGCATCTCAGTCAAGATACGGAGTATGCGAAGTACTTGCAGGATGACTTTTTCACGATTCGCGATGAACGATACGTAGTCCCCATCCGCGTCGATGGGCGTGGTCGAGTGGCTGGTTCGATCGTAAGTACGTCAGCCAGCGGACAGACTCTTTACATAGAACCTGCGGGGATTGGTGCTTACAACGCAAGTTTGAAGGAGCTGGAACTATCCGAAAAGCTAGAAATCTACAAAATTTTCCGCGAGCTTAGTCAGCTCGTCAAGACGGTGCTCAGCGAAATTGTCCTCAACTATAACGAACTGGTGTCCTTAGACTTGTTGATGGCAGAAGCCCACCTGGCTCACAACTTGGACGCCTCTGCCGTTACGCTCAGTGACAAGCCCACGATAAAGTTGCGGGACATGAAACACCCGCTCCTGAGTTTAGCGGGAGACCAGGTCGTTGCCAATGGCGTCGAGCTATTAGCTGGACAAAAGATGCTGGTCATTTCTGGACCTAATGCGGGGGGAAAGACGGTCATACTGAAGACGGTCGGGATGCTCCACGTCATGGCCAAAGCGGGGCTAATGCTTCCCGCATCGCCTGCTTCGGAAATGTTTCTGTTTGATAACGTTTTCATTGAAATGGGTGATACCCAGGACATCAGCGCCCACCTGTCCACCTTTTCTGGTCACCTGAACGGGTTACGCCCGATCGTTGAGAAAGCTGCGCCGTCTGACCTTGTCCTTCTTGATGAACTATGCGTAGGCACCGAGCCACACACGGGAGCTGCCCTCGGACAGTCGATACTGGAGCATCTTGCGGCATCCCGCGCCTGGGTACTCGTCACGACGCACTTTGACGCACTCAAGCTCTTTGCTTTGAACCAAAGCTTCTGTCGAAGTGGGGCCATGGGTTACACTTCAGACTACCACCCAACGTATAGGCTAAGCTTTGACGTTCCGGGCCTGAGCTTTGGTCTTGAAGTTGCAGAGCGTGTGGGATTGCCCCGCTCCCTTCTTCAGAGAGCGAGGGAACTTAAAGGACAGGAGTCATCGTCTATCGACAATGCGATTGCTCAGCTAATGACGCAAGTGGAAAAACACAGACAGATTTCCGACGTGATGGAGAAGAAAGTCGCTCAGGCAGAAGCCGAGAAAGCGCGATGGCTGCAGGAAGTCGACCTTCTACAGAAGCGTCGACATGACCTGGCAGAATCTCTTATTGAGCAATACGAAGAGGTCTTCCGCGAGCAGCGGAATAAATTCGAGGCTTCCTTTAAGAAAGCTAAGCAAAGTCCCGCGCAACAAGAAGAAGCAAAAGGGGAGATGAAAGAAGCTCTCTCAAAACTGCGCGATGATTTGGGAAAACTGGAAGACACTTACATTCTCAAAGAAAAAGCCCCCGGTACACCGGTCGTCTTTGACAAGTTAAGGAAAGGTGACCAGGTGTACGTCAGCCGCTTTCGAAAATTCGGTCGGGTACTAAACCGCGGCAAGACTCCCGATGATCAGGTTGAAGTTGAAATCGGCATGTTGAAATTCAAAGTCAGACTTACCGAGCTTCGTCTGTGGGATCAAAAAGATGCCAAGAAAGTGCAGCTAGCTAAGAAGGAAAGCCGAAAGTTCCAGAGTTCCGAAGAGGTGCGACCTACGGTCATAGCGAGTTCCACAAATAGCCTGGACTTAAGGGGATTGACCGTGGAAGAGGCTTTAGAAAAAAGTTGGGACTTTATCGACGCGGCAATCCTTCGTGGAGAACATGCTATTATCCTTATTCATGGGCACGGGACCCAGACGCTCAAGCAGGCAATCCGAAACGCTCTCGCCCATGACTGCCCCTATGATGTTCATTTCGAAGCCGGGTCGAGGGAACTGGGTGGAGATGGAGTGACCGTTGTATTTTTCGACACATAACCAGGAGGAGCTGAGCTTGGAACGCCGGAAGCAAGGATTTCCCCTTTCCCAAAAGGCTGTCTTGAAGGATTACCGCACAGCTTTTACAAGCCGCCAGACAAGTCTTTTAGGACGAAAGGAAGTTCTCGGGGGCAAAGCGAAGTTTGGCATTTTCGGAGATGGAAAGGAAGTAGCTCAACTAGCCTTGGCTCACACGTTTCAAAAAGGGGACTGGCGAGCTGGGTACTACCGCGATCAGACGTTCATGTTTGCGCTCGGGCTAAGCACTCCTCGGGAATTTTTCGCTCAACTTTATGCTGACCCCGATCTAAAACGAGAGCCGGCGTCTGGTGGAAGGCAGATGAACTGCCACTTTGCCACTCGCTTCCTTTCCCCTGACGGTCATTGGCAGAAACAAGCGGACATGTTCAACTCTTCTGCCGACATTTCCCCAACGGGTGGGCAAATGGCTCGTCTTGTGGGGTTGGCGTATGCTTCTAAACTTTACAGACAGGAACCCGTATTGCAGAACTGGAAGGAGGCCTCCCATTTTTCCAACAAAGGCAATGAAGTAGCCTTTGGCACGATCGGAAACGCATCCGCAGCAGAGGGAATATTCTGGGAAGCCGTCAATGCAGCAGGCGTTCTGCAAATTCCTTTCGCTCTTTCCGTGTGGGATGACGAGTATGGAATTTCTGTTCCCAACGAGTTGCAGATCACAAAACGCTCAGTTTCCGAAATTTTCAAAGGCTTTGCCAGTTCTACCGAAGCGAGAGGCTTCGACATTTACACTGAGAAAGGCTTTGACTATGAAGCCCTCCTCACAACTTACTCCGAGGCGATCGCTAAATGCAGGAAGGAGCACACGCCCTGCCTGATCCATGTCACCCAAATGACCCAACCCCAGGGGCACTCGACTAGCGGAAGCCATGAACGCTACAAAACCACCGAACGGCTTCAGTACGAAGACTCGATCGACTGCATCAAAAAGATGCGGGAATGGATACTTGAAAGAAAGATCGCCACCCCACAACAATTAGACCAACTTGAAACGGAATGTCGGGAGCAAGTTGAAAAGGAAAGACAAGAAGCATGGGACGCTTTCCAAAAACCAATAAAAGCGAAAAAAGATAGACTTGTCACAGTCCTTCAAGAACTTCCCCAGGCGGAGGACGACGAACTATTGCAGAACCTGATTAGGAATCTGGAAGGCAGGCCCATACTGCTTCGTGACGTTTATGCTACAGCACATAAGGTTCTTTATCAAAAGGCAGGGCAAGGGTTAACAGGACTAGCGGATTTTCTGGACGAGCTTAGAACCCAAAGCGAACGGGCCTACGATTCCTGCCTTTTGAACGAAACGTCCCGTTCGCCTTTGAAAACGCAGTTGATCCCACCTGTGTACGGGAAAAACCCTCCCCGAGTCGATGGGCGACAGGTGATTCAACAGTTCTTTCACAGGAAATTGCAAGACGACCCTCGTGTTTTCATCATTGGCGAAGATGTAGGAAAGTTGGGGGGAGTTAACCTTGAGTTCGAAAATCTCTCTCAAGAATTCGGCGAACTCAGGGTAAGCGACACAGGAATTCGGGAAGCAACGATACTAGGACAAGGAATAGGCGCTGCCCTGCGAGGGCTTCGTCCTGTCGTCGACATCCAGTACCTTGACTATCTTATTTACGCCCTGCAAGGATTGAGCGATGACGTGGCAAGCTTGCACTACCGCACGGCAGGAGGGCAAGCGGCTCCGCTTGTTATCCGCACGAAGGGACACCGACTCGAAGGAATCTGGCATACAGGCTCCCCCATGGCTATGCTGCTTGGCTCGCTTAGGGGAGTTCACGTTTGTGTTCCCCGCAATTGCGTGCAGGCAGCCGGGATCTACCAGACTGTCTTCGCAGGAGACGATCCTGCACTGGTCATTGAAGTTCTCAACGGGTATCGGGTAAAGGAGGCCCTACCCGAGAACCTGGGGACTTTCAATATTCCCCTTGGCGTTTGTGAAATCCTTCGCAAAGGAGAACATGTAACCCTGGTGACCTACGGCGCTTGCGTGCAGATCGCCTTGGCGGCAAGTGAGGAACTTTCGGATTTGGGGATCTCGGTGGAAGTGATCGACGTGCAAACCCTTCTCCCTTTCGACCTTTCACAGATGATCGCAGGGTCGCTTTCTAAAACAAACAGCGTCTTGTTTCTTGACGAAGATGTGCCAGGAGGAGCCAGCGCCTATATGTTGCAAGAAGTTTTGGAAAAACAGAGGGCTTATGAATTCCTCGATGCCCCACCCCGCACTCTTACAGCGAAAGCACACCGCTCTGCTTATGGGTCCGACGGAGATTATTTTTCAAAACCTAATGTGCAGGATGTCGTTGAAACTGTTTATGACATAATGAGGGAACGCTTCCCCCATCGTTACCCCAAACCAACGTAATCCGCTTTTGCAAGGAAAATAATAATGTGATGCCTCTGGTAAAATCCTTGGGAAGGCGCTATTCTTTAAATATGCTCAATTCAATGTTTCATTGAGAGCAATGAGGCTCACTGAAGTGGTTTGTGTATGTTGGGCCGTTGTTTCCAAGACGTCCTTCCACTTAGCTCAAAGTTTTCGTGCGTTTGTCTCTAAAAGAGATACTTTCTTCAACTCTTCGCAAGTTTCCGTACGGTCAATTTAGACATACTCACAGGTGAGCACGAAGGTACGGCCCACAGGGCCGCACCCTTTCGTAACCGCTTGTGGCAAGGAGCCGCTTGTGGCAAGGAGGTGGTTTGGAGGAAACTGCGCAGCTGGTTCCTCCAAGAATTCCCTTGGGGGAGCGACCCATCGGCTTCTAAAATATTCGAGAACTCTTGACCTACGCCTCGTGAAGCCGTAAAAGAAAATGATTCACAAGTATTAGAAAGGGGAGAGATGAGCATGAAAACACTGATTGCACGTTTGCAAAAGGACATTTCAAAGCTACAAGCCACGGTCCACAAAGAAGGGAATGACCTTCTAACCCGCGTCAAGAAAGTGGACTTGAAAAAAGACCTGGAGAAAACACAAAGGGAATTGAAGAAGCTTATCAATGCGAAACTGAAAAAAATTGAGCCTACCTACAATAGTTTCATGACAGAACTCTTCAAGAACGCCAAAAAGGCCGGCATCGACTTGGAAAAACTTGAAAAGGGTCTCATGAGAGCTAAAAAAACTCGCGGAGGAGCAAAGAAAAAGGGCAAAACGCGAGCAAAAACCCTCACCCCAAAGGCAAGTCGGGGCCGAAAGAAAAAGGTTAGTTCCGAAACAACTCCTCCTGCGTCCACTTGAGAACGCGTTCCTGTAGTGTTGACTTGGAGAGAGGGCAGGGCCCTCTTACTTGTCCTACCCCCCCGACAGGCGAGTTCCCGGTAGAAGAATTTCGGACTTGCCTGCTTGAATGGTACAACGCGTACAAAAAAAGACACCTCTGGAGGCTGCTCTGGGCTGAACATCGTAACCCGTACCACATTTGGGTCAGCGAGATCATGCTTCAGCAGACTGTGATTGCTGCTATGCTTCCCGTCTACGAACGTTTCCTCGAACGCTTTCCCACCGTGCAAAGTGTTGCGGACAGTACCGAGGACGAGTTGAAAAAGACGGTGAAAGGCTTGGGCTACTATCGACGCTTTGCTCTCCTTCGCAAGGGAGCGCAGAAAATCGTCGAGGCATCTCCTCCGTTAGCGGTGCGCTGGCCCCGTAATTATGAAGAATGGCTGCAAATTCCAGGAGTGGGGGATTACACTGCCGCGGCGATGAGTAGCATTACTTGTAACGAAGCTGCGCCTGTATTGGATGGAAATGTCATCCGAGTCCTTGCCCGCATCTTTGATCAACGCATGCCGGCCAATGACAGGTCAGTGGGAACCTTTCTTAAATTGAAAAGCCGAGCCTTGATTGATCCTTTTCATCCCGGAGACTTCAACCAGGGAATGATGGAGATAGGACAGACCATCTGCCGACCCCTTCAGCCGAGTTGTCATGTGTGCCCCTTGCAAAACGTCTGCCTTGCTTCTTCTCGGGAGAGCACCCATCTGGCTCCTCTTCCCAAAGTTCGGAAAGCAGCGGTGCCAGTCAAGCTCCGGGTGAACATCATCGAACAAGCGGGGCTGATCGGACTCTTCCCTCGCGGGCAGGGTGCAAAATTCCTGCGGGGGACGCAAGGATTCCCTCTCTCTCTCCGCAAGACGGAAGGCTATTCGCTCGATGGGTACGAAGCTCGTTTGGCCGAAGGAAAACCGCTAGGCACTTTTCGGCATCACATCACCCAACACAAAATCGAAGCGGAAGTGTGCCTATTGAATGGGTCGGGGAGTCAAGCAAATGTCCCCGGGATCCGCTGGGTGGAAAAAAGTCAGGTAAGTGACAATTTGATGTCTTCACTAGACTTGAAGGCTTGGAGAATCGCCCACGATCACCTGTAAAGCTTCCTTCAAGCACTCGACGCGCAGCGGAAGTCCACCCGGAGACTCTCCATCAGCTTCGACAAGCATAGACTCGTTACTTTCTGCTTCCAACCAGGTACATTCGGAAACAAGTGTGAAGTGTTTACGAATATGAGCGCCGGAGAAAAGGGAGGAAAGGTTGAAAAGGAGTTGGGGCTTGCTCATGCCTTTAATAAGGACTACCTGAAGTTTTCCATCATTCAATTGAGCCTGAGGGGCTATAAGCATTCCGCCCCCGTAATATTTTCCGTTCGCTATAGCTAATTCGGAGATCGTTCCTGAGTAAAGCGAGTCGTTGTCCGAGCTTTTTACCGTTGCGACCTTGAGACGGAAACTAAAGATGCACTTCACTGTGTTGATGGGATAGCTAAGAAAAGGCCCCGCCCATTTCGAGGACTGATTGCTGGCGTAGGCTACTTCAGCACCGATCCCAAGAGAGAGAACGTTTATAAAGTAGTAATCCTGTTTCCGTGCGTTATTGTCGACAAGACTGGCGTATCCGACGTCGATCGCTTGTCGTTTTCCGGACGCCAGTATCTTTAGTGCATCAAGGGGCTTCCGGCTTACACCTAAACTTCTAGCAAAGTCGCTGCCTGTTCCCAAGGGGAGTATCCCAAGCACAAGTTTGGGGTTGACTGCTTTTTTGTTCGCGAAGAGTCCGTTTACGATTTCGTTAATAGTCCCATCACCTCCGACGGCAACAACTTGCGCCACTCCGTTCTCAGCAGCTTTCCGAGCTAGTTCCCGCACATGGCCCTGTCGTTGGGACATCCATGTTTCTGCACGAGGGAAATAGGAACGAAGAGAAGGGCGCAGCTCGTCAAAGGCTTTGGCAGCTTTTCCACAACCAGCGGAAGGGTTTACAATAAAGACAGTATCCATACAAAGCACAATAAATACTGTTATCTAAGAGGTCAATTAGTTTGTGCGCTGGGGGCAAGGAGGTGGTTTGGAGGAAACTGCGCAGCTGGTTCCTCCAAGAAATCCCTTGGGGGAGGGACGGTTCCCTCGCCCCCCCAAACCCCCCTCTCCCTATTTGCCCCAGGTGGCTTACGCATTACGGGTTCTGGTGAGGCGATGATTGTCAAACCGCACTTTGGGGAATTAGCTGCTCCAATGTCGATGCAAGGCAATAGTACAACGGAAGGTTGATGATCTCGCAATCTCGAATCCTGTCCACTTGATAGGGGGCAGCAGAAACAAGCACGCCTCGCTTGAGTCCAGTCAGATGTAAATATTCCAGCAGAGAAGACCCGAAACGCTGGTTATATTTTTTCGCAGCTTTGACTTCGATTGGCAGAGGAACCGCACCAGAGTTAAGAATAAAATCTATTTCAACGGGATTCTTTGGGTCTTTTTTCCATCCAGTGGGCGGAGTAAGAAATCCTTTCCCACTCAAAAGACTTATAAAGACTGCGTTCTCCACTAATCCTCCAAGAGCATTGCGGAGTAATGAATCTTCCGTCTTAGCAGTCGATAGCTTTGGCAAAACGCTTTCGCGAAATTGTTTCGCTAGTCCAATATCGTAAAGATAAACCTTGGGGGAGTAATTGGACGTAGGGTTCAGCCCCTGCTGCTCGCAAGGTAGAACGATATGCCACCGGGTTAGTTGAGACAAAGCCTGTTTGGCATCGCGATGATTATCAGAAATACTCGTAAGCTTGAACGGGGAAGCTAGGTTTCTAGCCACTGCTTTGATTGTCGATTCAAAAAGATGATGTTTTAACCCAGTTTCCTTGCGATGAAAGTCATCTTTTTGGGAAATGTAGATCTCCTGCCGCTTAATGGAATAGCCGTTTCCATGTGGCTCTTGCTTGTACGCCTCAACTACTGACGGAAGACCACCAACCTGGAGATAAGCATCATAAAGTTCGAGTAATGCGGTGTGTTTGGATAGCGGACAATCAAAAATCTGATTTCGACAATCATCCAGTAAATGTTCTTTTTCAAGTGCTCTAAGAAACTCAGAGAAACAGTAAGGATAAAGCCGAAGATATTCGACGCGGCCAACAGGGACCCTAGTATGATCAAACAACCTAGCCATTGAAGATCCTGTTAGCACTACTGAAGTGTCAGCCCAGTTTTCCTTCATGAAACGGACAAAAGAACCTATCTGACGACTCTCCTGAGCCTCATCGATAAAGAGAATCCCAGGTTTTTCAACATCAAGTCCCCAAACCTCCGTCGTTAAGAACTGAAAGCTTGCAAAGTCTGGGCACTCATCGATTTTTTCTCGAATTATAGGCGACTCTTCGAGATTGATACTGACGAGGTTTTGGCCTTGATAGTCCTTAAGGACATCAGCCACCAGGTAGCTTTTGCCAACCTGTCTCGCCCCTTCAAGGAGAAGGACGTTTTTGTACGGCTCAGATCGATTTAGATATTCTTTTAGTTGTTTCGCTAGGTTGCGTCGCAAATAGGGATCGCCTCGCTAAATTAGTCGATATACAACGTAATTGTATCAAATATGGCCATATTTGATACATAAAATTTATGTGTAGGGATAGATGATGAAGAAATTAGCCGCTGGGGGCAAGGAGGTGGTTTGGAGGAAACTGCGCAGCTGGTTCCTCCAATAGTTCTCCAAGAAGCTCTTGCCGACTGACTCCGAATTTTCTACCGTTGGAAAAGACTATCTGTCTAACTCTAGTGTAGGAAAACGGTATGTTTCTTAACCTTCTCAGCGATTTTTCGTCCTATTTTGTTTCCGTCTTTGTCGTCGTCGATCCTTTTGCTGTTGTTCCCATTTTCTTAACGATCACGGAAAAATATACGCAGCATGATAGGGAGCTGGTCAGTCGAAAGGCGGGGATCATTTCGACTGTCATGCTTCTCGTTTTTGCCTATACAGGGATGGCGATTTTTAATCTCTTTGGGATTTCTCTCCCTGCTTTTCAAATTGCCGGAGGCATCTTGCTTTTCCTTCTCGGTTGGGCACAACTCAATGCTGCACGCAGAAGGGTCCGCGCTGAGGAGGAACATGAATCCATGGAAAGAGACGACATCTACATTTTCCCTCTTGCTATGCCGTTGCTTGCCGGCCCGGGGGCTATCTCGACGGTCGTCCTCTTGGCAAGTAAAATAGAAAGTTGGCAGGGGTACGCCGTTCTAACGGTCGCTATCCTTATGGCCATGCTTGCAACTTACATGACTTTGCGGATGGCTCCGCTCCTTCAGAGACTTCTGCATCAGACGGGTTTGAATCTGATCACACGGATCATGGGAGTGCTGCTGACCGCAATTGCCATCCAGTTCATTATCAACGGCGTCACCGAGGTCGTTAAGTTGCTGGGCTTTTCTATACCGTAATTATAAATGGGAAATATATGCTGAAGTCTTTGTGGAATCGTTACTTACCCCTTCTCCTCTCTGTGGGAGTGGGGGTGGGCATTGCCTCGCTGCCGCTTCCTCACGGTCTGGACCAAAAAGCTTGGTATTTATTTGCGATCTTCGTAGCTGCCATTTTTGGGATTGTGAGTAAGGCTTTAGAGGTTGGGGCTGTTGCACTCTTAGCGTTCGCTGTTGCCACCGTCTCGGGAGTCTTGAGTCTTCCGCAGGCGTTGAGTGGATTTTCTCAGGCTGTGATCTGGTTGATAGCTGTGGCCTTCCTTATTTCGCGAGCGTTTGTAAAAACGGGACTGGGGAAGAGAATCGCTTACCACCTGGTTGTTCTGCTGGGGAAACGGAGTCTTGGTTTAAGTTATGGCTTAGCCATTGCCGACTTGATCCTTGCGCCGGCTATTCCGAGTAACACAGCTCGCGCGGGGGGCATCTTGTATCCGATTGCGCAATCGTTGGCCCAGAGCTTTGGAAGCGATCCGGAGACGGGGACAGCCAGAAAGATTGGAAGTTTCCTCGTCAAGAGTGTCTTCCAGTGTAATCTGATTACCAGTGCTATGTTTCTTACCGCTATGGCCGCAAACCCGCTTGCCGTGAAAATGGCCGCCGATTTAGGCGTTGAGCTGGGGTGGGGTGCATGGGCACTCTATGCGAGTGTTCCGGGACTGCTCAGTCTTGCCGTCATTCCTCTTTTTCTCTACTGGTTCTATCCACCCGAGCTAAAGCAGACGCCTCATGCCCCAGACTTGGCAAGGAAAGAGCTAGCCCTCATGGGCCCCATGTCCTGGCAGGAATGGGTTATGTTGGGAGTTTTTTTCCTTCTTTTGACCTTATGGATTGCCGGTTCATACATTGAGTTGAGTCCCACGACGACCGCTTTTTTGGGATTGGCAATTCTAGTGGTCACGGGAGTTCTGAGCTGGGACGATGTTTTACGAGAAAAAAGCGCTTGGGATGCGCTCATCTGGTTTTCCGTCCTTGTCATGATGGCAGGGTATCTGAATGAATTTGGATTCATCCCCTGGTTTACTGAGAACATCAAAGTTTACATTCAGGACCTGGACTGGACCCTTGCTTTTCCGGTAATTGCACTCGCCTATTTCTACAGCCACTATTTTTTTGCAAGCAACACAGCCCATGTAAGTGCCATGTACGGAGCTTTTTTAGCAGTGGGAATCGCCGTGGGCATTTCCCCGTTACTGGTTGCCATCACCCTAGCGTTCTTTAGCAATCTATTCGCCAGCATGACGCATTATGGAACGGGGCCTGCACCAGTATTATTTGGCTCAGGTTATGTCGAAGTCAAAGCTTGGTGGCTGCTGGGCCTTGGAATCAGTGTGATCAACATTTTGATATGGCTGGGCCTGGGAGGTCTTTGGTGGCACTTCCTCGGCGTCTGGTAGTGACTGCTAGAATCCGGAAAATCGCAGGCCCACAACAACACCGCTGAAATTTTTCTTTTCATCACGAGTTACGGTCTCGATAACTCGCTTTTTGTCTGTGATATTATCCGTAAAGGTAGTCGTGCTTGACATCGAGTAGTTGTAGCCAAGAAGGAGTTCCCCCTCGATCATGGGAATGAAATAGCCAAGCCCGGCTTGAACTTCAAATTTCTTCATTTCATTGACGATTTCTTTGTCCTCTGTTTCATTTTCTCTTTTTTCTCCTATCAGGTAGGATATTCCCAAACGCGGACGCCAGTCATATTCCGTGTAGAGATACTCAAGATTTACGCCGTCAAGCTTGACTTTATATTTGCTCGCCTCAGTGTGCCCATGATTGAAACCGCGAATCAGATACCCAATCGCAATGGAGTGCTCTGAGAACCTTAGCGCCTGAATCCCGAACTGAAAATTCAGAAGCGTGTTCGTTCCCTCGAATTCATCCGTAACATGAGCAGACAGTTCCCCATAGACGGGGGAATGGATGCCGTTCCTGATCAGGTAATTGTAAGGGTCTGCAATGGTCGCGTGCGTCAGACCCGGAACCAGACAGACGGCTAAAACAAAAAAAGTCAAAACAAACTTTAGAAATCGCCAGCGTATTACCGTGACTTGTTTCACTCGGACCATCTCGTTACCTCACCCGTTCCGTGTGACCAAACAAAGGCATTGCCGCCTCCTTTTACTATAGTATTCAATATAATCAATTTGGGGAAAAACTTTTTGAAAAAAGTTATTTCCCCAAGCCCCTTTTCAAAAACTTCAATATCTAAAGTTTTTTTGGGGGGGTAACTAGCCGCGGGAAAAAATATGCTAGACCACGTTGATTACACAAGTCTGGACCGGGCAAAGCAGGAGTTTATTGCAGCGAGCAGGAGAACCTTGCGTTTTGCCGAGGCATTCGGGTTTGTCGTAAATCCCGATTTGGGAGCAAGTGCGAATATTTTCTCCCTCGACCTTCGCCCTTTCCTGAAAGTGGGGGCTGAGCACCTGCATGTCTGCTTGTTGCCTGAAGGATTAGGAACAGCGGATGACGCAAGGCCGGATGACCTTGCCCCGGACGAAGAACTTCAGTTCTGGCACAACATTGGTGTTAAGACGGTCTCGTGTTTGACGAACGATGCTGCTTCGTCCGGCATGCAGACCATTCTTCTTGGCCTTTACCTTCCCAGCAGTACGCCCGAACGACTTTTCCATCCGGTCTTCATGAAAGGATTCCTGGACGGTTTCGTCGACGCTTGCAGGAAAGTAGCTTGTGTCTATATCGCGGGGGAAACACCGCAACTGACGGGAAAGCTCGTAGAAGACAAACTCGACATCGCAGGCGCACTCTTCGGCCTCATCCCGCCTGGGAAAACTCCCATCACGGGTGAACGATTAGACGCTGGTCATCACATCGTTTTCGTCGAAAGTTCAGGCACTCATGAAAATGGTTTTACCACCCTTCGAAAGATGGCGCGAGACCTGCCCCAGGGCTACCGCACTCGATTCCCGTCGGGTCAGGAGTTCTGGCAAGCCATCAATGTCCCAGGCCACCTGTATACGGGGCTGATTCAAGAACTCATGTCGGTCATTGCCCCCGTCAAAGTTGAACCCATCACCGGACACGGTTGGTTGAAACTTATGCGCTCCAGGAAAAACTTGCGTTATGTAATCGAAGATTGCCTCCCCGTCCCAGAACTCTTCTCGTTCCTACAAAAGCAATTCAAGATCAGCACCCAAGAGATGCTCACGATCTTCAACTATGGAGTGGGTCTCGCCATTTATACAGACTCTCTGTCCGATGCTGAAGTGGCCGTCAAGAAAGCGAGAGACTTAGGCTACCAAGCTTGTATTGCTGGTAAAATTGAAGCGAGTTCACGTAGGGAATTACTTGTCAAACCTTGGGGTATACACCTGGAAGGAGATAGCTTCGGCCTCGTTCAATGACCGGCACTTTTGCCGCAAACAGTCCTAAGAAATTTTGGCCTATTACGAGGAAGTTTCTAACGAGGATAAAATAGAGTCGGAGAGAGACTCTCAAGAGTGGAGCGGGAAAAGGGATTCGAACCCTCGACCTTCGCGATGGCAACGCGACGCTCTAGCCAACTGAGCTACTCCCGCAATACCTAAAGATCATCGTTTAGAAAGATTAGGCTGGAGTGTCAATAATTAAATGAAGGCTAAGTTGCTGGAAACTTTGATAGCTCCGCTCCGAAAGCTTTTCCGGCTTTCCCAAGGGGGGTTCTCATGGATGCGGCGGGGGGCAAAAAATTCCTCGTCACAATCGAACCCACTATTTACGCGGCGCAAGATTCGCTACCCCGCTGCAAGGGAACTTATCGGACCACGAGAGATGATGGGTTACGAACTTGTCGGTACGCGAGAAAGAACGGAGGAAGCGTTTCTCGCCATACGAAGTCAGGTCCTAAGACGTTGCCGGGCGTTCAACCAGGAGCATCCGGGCTTACCGGCTTTCTTTATCGAGACCGGTCTCATCGACCCCGGGCGACGCTATTTTTATGTCAAGCCGAAAAACGCCCCTGGGTGGTTGGTAGAGGAGTCCACAAGCGGCTGGGTGGTCTCCCGAAGCGAGAAGATTGTCGGGCAGGACCTCTTCCTTCGTAAGGGCGAGGCGTGGGACATCGCCTCCCTATTTCAGAAGGGAACGCTGCCCCGCCCGCGTGTTTCTTCCTCTTTGACTCGTGATCAGATCATAAGCCTGGCGCTTTACGGTCGCATCTTGGAACGAGCGATCCTGGAAAGCGTCCAAGGAGGCAGGCAGTGAAACGACTTTTGCTAGCTCTAAGCTTCTGCCTCTTGGCGGATGTAGCGTACGGAGGGCTTCTGCTGGTCGCTTCCTTTGGCGCCGGCACCTTCACCTTCCGTCCGGAGAATGACGAGAAGACACCGACCTACCTAGGTTACACGCCATCCCTAACGGCGGGGTATTCTCTCCTTCAGTCAGTGGATTTGGCGTTGTTCGCTTCCTATACACCGGCCGGTTTTAAGAAGTTTGTCACGTTTCACGAACATGGAGCATTGGTTTTCTACGGTGTACAGGTATCCGGTAGGATCGAGGATATCGTTTTAGGTGCGCGCGCGGGTCGGGGAAAATATTCCCTCTATCGCATCTCTGAACCTGAACAGGAATTACCAGGACACTACTTGGGTCCAGGTTTCGGAATTTTCCTGGGCACTAATATTAAAATCACCAGGCGGCATTTTTTCCAGGTCACCGTTGATTTCAACCAATTCGTTCTCAGACCCCTCTCCGAGCCGCTAGATGGAGGAACAGGGATTCGCAAGATGGATCAAGTGATGTTAACGTTGAGTTATGCATTTAACGAGTTTGTAAATTACCTAATTGAGGATAGTCTATTTGACAGTGTCTTTTAAGGGGGAGTTTTCTATGGAATCACAACCGTTCAACCTGATCGACTCGCTGCTGAGTTTAACTTTGATTGGGGCAGAGTGGGTGTTGTGGCTCTTGCTGGCTTTAAGTGTTCTTTCAGTTGCCATTATCATAGAACGGATCCTGTTCTTTACGAAACTGCGGACCAATTTCGCGCTATTCAGTCAAGGTTTGTCCGATGCCTTGCGCCAGGACGATTATGAAAAGGCGGAGCGAATGTGTGAGGACAACAACGCTCTCGTCTCTAAGGTGACACGCATGGGGTTGAAGAACAGAGCGAGGAGCATAACAGCTTTCCAGGGAAGTATGGAAGGTTTGGTGGTGGGCGAGAGGACAAAGCTTGAGCGTGGTCTGGTGGTGTTGGGAACCTTAGGCAACAATGCGCCTTTCATTGGATTATTTGGGACGGTGATTGGAATTATCAAGGCGTTTCATGATTTGGCGTCGAATCCTCAGGGGGGACCTTCCGTCGTGATGGCAGGAATTTCCGAAGCTCTGGTGGCGACCGCCGTCGGGCTTCTTGTCGCCATTCCGGCAGTGATCGCATTCAACGCGTTTACGAGGGTAGTGAAAAACCACGTGGCTAACGCGCAGTCCGTCATTAAGTTGATGGTCACCTTTCATCATTAGAGGCTCGCATGGCAGATCTTTCACTAGAAGAAGACGAAGAGATAACTGGCATCAACGTTACGCCCCTTGTGGATGTAATGTTAGTGCTTCTCATCATCTTCATGGCAACTACAACTTACATCGTTCACCAGTCGATCAAGGTGTCGCTTCCTCAGGCGGATACGGGGTCGAGCACGTTTGTGAAGAAGAACCTGTCCTTTCTTCTCGATCAATCAGCCGCTCTTTATGCGGATGGTAAGCCGATATTATTCGATCAGGTGCGTGAATATATCGACAACGAACGAAAGGCTGCGGAGAAAGAGTCGCGTTCTTTACAGGCTCTGATCTCGGCCGATAAGGACACACCGCATGGTGCGGTCATCAAACTCATTGATGAGGTGAGGAAAAACGGTATAAAAGACTTTGCGATCCACGTTGAATCTTCCGCAAAATAAAAGGGCATCTGCTTGGCTCTTAAAGGAAACAAGGAGCATCTTACGGTCGAGGCCTGCTACGAGTATTTGGAGCAGTACGTTTTCACTTTACGCTCTTCTCAGCACCAGAAAAGACATCCTGACTGGCCAGGTCAGGTTGGTATAGAAATCGAAATGTTACCCGTCGTAGTGGATCGGGCATCGTACCCTCGTTTTCCCGAGTCTCCCCCGTTCCTGCACAGGGAAGTTTCCACATGCCTGAAAAAATTAAGTGCGAAAAACAATTGGGAGCTGATGGAAGAGGAGACCGGTCGCGGAGAGCGCTTTCTGAGTTTAATTCGCTTGATGATCGGCGAGACGATCACTTTTGAGCCGGGTGGACAACTTGAATATTCCTCGCAACCTTTCCCCTGTTTGCAGGACGTATTACAGCGAGTGGATGATCTTCAACGCGAAATCGAGAGCGTCTTGCAACCGTGCGGTATCCAGCTTGTGCAGATGGGTATGAACCCCTGGCACACGGTGGATGAGATCGGGTTACAGATGCCAAAGAAGCGCTACCTGGCTATGGACCAGTACTTTCCCTCTCATTGGGGGCTGAGGATGATGAGACAGACTTGTTCCATCCAGGTATGTCTCGATTTTGGGAACGATGAGACCGCGCTTGCAAAGCGATTCCTCGCAGCCCAATTACTCTCCCCTGTCGGAGCCGCTCTGTTTGCCAACTCCCCGTGTATGGATCGACAGGTAAATGATCGGCAATCGAATAGGGTGGAAGTCTGGCAAAACCTTGATGCCAAACGAACGGGCCTGATTGGCGTCCGCGCCCTTGCTGACAAGTTGGATAAAAAAACATGTGTTGAACAATATCTTGCTTTCGCCTTGGCCTGTCCCGTGGTGTTTGTAACGGACCTTGCTTATAAGGTTCCCCAACCGCGTCATTCGATGCGGGAGTGGATCACGAACGGGATCGACGGAGTTTTTCCAAGCCTGCAAGATTTCATTGTCCACCTTTCCTTGCTGTTTCCCGAGGTGCGTTGCCGAGGGTATATGGAAATTCGCAGTATTGATTGTCAAGCCAGGCCCTGGCAGTTTGCCCCCGTAGGTTTCTATATCGGCCTTTTGTATGACCAGAATAACCTGGATTTTGTGCTCGATCTCATGGTGCCACAGATACCTTCCCTCGATCACCTCAATGCCGAGGCAAAATTCGGCCTGCGGGATGAGACGTTGAAAACGCTTGCCTCTCGACTCATGGAACGGTCTGTCGAAGGGTTGGAAAGGTTGCGAGAAGCTTTCACCGGTGCGGGAAGCTCACAGACACTGAGGCGTTTCCATTCCCACTTTACGGAAAAGGGACGGACCCCTGCGCAAGATTTAACCGACCTCTTGAAGAAAAAGACCCAGGCTTTTCCTACTTTGAAAGATTTGAAGGAACTAAACAATCGTTGGGAAGCTGTCATATAGTCTTTGGGAAAAAGAATTTGTGGAGAGGACCTTTTTTGAAAAAAAGTTCCCCTCCACGCCTCCCCCCAAAAAACTTTAGATACTGAAGTGTTTGAAAAGAAAAAAAGCACGGAGAGAATCTGAAATGGCGAAACAAAAAACAGTCAAAACCGTAGAAGCGGCCATCAAACTAAGCGAAGAAGTTGAACTCAGTCCTGACGCCGAACTTTTATCCTTAGAAGAAAGTACGAAAAGTCCGGCAGAACTTGAGACTTATATCAAAGATATTGCCGATACGGTGAGGATTGGAGTTGACCAGAGTATTGCCATCCTGACCCCGTGGTTCTTCAATAACATGCCACAGAATTACTATCAGACGACCCCACGGGCAGACAAAGTAAGGCACCTTTCTTCGATCATCACCGGTCATATTTTCGAAACCAAGCAGACGGTGGAACTATGGAACCGTGACCGATCGGAAGTAACCTTCATAGGCCCAGGAAACGAGCGCAGTATCCTTATCGACATGGCGAAAAAGATTGAGCCTTTGAAGCCTAAGGTGGGTGCCCTCTATTTTTCACATGACAAACTCCTTTTCCTTTCCACATTCATGATTCGGCCTTGGGAAACGCCTGACTTATCCAACAGGCATATTGCCGGAAAACTACGAAAAGCCAAAAAAACTCTCCTGGAACGCTTTCCTGATCAAAAAGAGGAAATTCATCGCTACATCAATACCCTCGATAACACCTTTGTCATGTATGGCACATCTCGACGAGTTCGGAACACATACAGAATGGTCTACCACATGCTCTTCAAGGAGGGGGTGCACACGTTCTTCGAGTCTTTCGAGAAAGGGGCAACCGCACGCTTGACTGTTGGCATGAAGGAAGTCCGTGCCTCTGAGGTGTTGGAAAACATATTTCACCTTATCGCTCGCTACGGGTTTGACATTGATCGCTCGTTTATCGTTCAATTCGAGGAAGGTTATGAAGAACCCATCAGCGTTCTAAACTTCATCCTCACGCAGAAAGACGGAAAGCTGGTCGATTTGGAGAGCGTCGCTTCTCGGAAGCTTATCAAAGCGTTACGCACTCTCGGGTGGGTCGATACAGATGACTACTCGCGATTTTCATATGCCCCTTATTTCTTCTCCGTCAACGCGACCAATTTTATAAGAAGCGTTGCCTCCTGGGTTCATATCTTACTAAGCAAGGAGAATCCGTATTACTTTTCCGAGCACAAGATTTTGACAACATTCATTCAGCACCATCAGTTAAGCTCGGGCCTGTCGGAGCTTTTCAACATCAAGTTCAGTCCCATAATGGAGGACGTAAGGAGTAAGAGCGGGTATGCCAAGAAAAAGACGGAGATTTCCGCACAGATCGAAAAGCTGGTAGATGCCGTGGAAAAGCAGATCTTTCAGGAGAGCCTTAATTTTACAGACCACATTTTACTTACGAATTATCATTTCCGCACTAAGACAGGTCTTGCTTTCCGTTTAGCGCCTGATGTTCTTGACTCCCGGCATTATCCCCAAAGACCGTTCGGCATCTATTTCATTGTAGGACGGGATTATCGCCTCTTCCATGTTCGATGGAAGGAAATCGCCCGTGGGGGCTTACGCATCGTTATGCCTAAGAGTCATATCGAGTACGGTTACGCACTCGCAGGCTTGTTTGACGAAGTATACGGGTTGAGTTATGCCCAGCAGCTTAAGAACAAAGATATCCCGGAAGGTGGTTCCAAAGCGGTGATGGTTCTCAAGCCTGACACGAACAGAAATCGTGCAGCCAAAGGTGCGGTCAACGCTCTCCTCGATCTTCTTGTTAAGGAAGAAGAAACGGCGGAGGGAAAAGGAACCACTATGGTGTCGTATTACGACCGAGAGGAAACCATCTTCCTTGGCCCTGACGAGAATGTGACAAACGAATTAATAGTCTGGATTACAGAACAAGCCAAACGAAGGAGTTACAAGTACGCCAAAGCGTTCATGTCTTCCAAACCTGAGATCGGCATTAACCACAAGAAATATGGTGTGACCTCTGAAGGTCTCAGTGTCTATGTCGACCACATGTTGCGCTACCTTCATATCAATCCGGAGACAAAACCCTTTTCGGTGAAAATGACCGGAGGTCCTGACGGGGACGTAGCAGGGAACGGCCTCAAAATCCTGCATCGCGAGTATGGAGAAAACGCGAGAATCGTCGCGATTTCCGACGGGGACGGAGCCGCTTATGATCCCGCTGGGTTAGATTGGCAGGAACTTCTGAAACTTTTCAAAAGTGGGGAATCCATCTCTGCATTCAGCAAAAGCAAACTATCCCCTGAAAAAGGTGCCTTCGTCGTAAAGGCTGACAGCGCTGATAACATTCGTACGCGAAACGAATTGGCGTTCAGGGCGAAGGCAGACATATTCATTCCAGCAGGGGGACGTCCCTACACCGTGAACGCACAAAACTACAAGATGTTCATCGGAGAGGATGGCACCCCCTCTTGCAAAGCAGTGGTGGAGGGGGCCAACATTTTCTTCACCAACGATGCGCGAGAAAAACTTCAGGAAGCCGGCATCTTCATGATCAAGGACTCAACAGCCAATAAAACAGGGGTCATATGCTCCTCCTACGAGATCATCTCCTCGCTCCTCTTAAGCGACCAGGAGTTTCTCGACATCAAGGAAAAGTATGTCAAGCAGGTGATCAGCATTCTAAGGGAAAAGGCCGGCCAGGAGGCGGGGCTTCTGTTCAAGGAGTTTTCCCACGTGGTTGGGAAAAAGACTCTCGTACAACTTTCACAGGAAATTTCTCGCGAGATCAACTTCGTAAAAGATTTCCTCCTCGATGAATTTACCGAGATCGGGGAAAGTGTCGTTAAAGAAAGCGTCTACCACAACCTGATACTCAAACACTGCCCCCCCATTTTGCAGGAGAATTTCAAAGCCCGTATCACGTCTCGACTCCCCCTCCCCTACATGATTGCCATCATAGCCGCACAGATGGCGAGCTATATTGTCTACAACGAAGGGTTAGGCTGGCTCGACACAATCGGCGAACGAAATGTTGTCAAAGCCGTCTGCACCTACATGCAAAACGTCGAAGACACGGAAAAACTTATCAAAGCAATTGAGAAGACAAACATTAAAGAACGTCAGGATGTCGTCACCATTCTGAAGAAAAGCGCGGCTCGTGTTCTCACCATGATCTCAATCGAGAAAGAACATCAGGTGTAACCTTTCTTGGAGGAACCAGCTGCGCAGTTTCCTCCAAACCACCTCCTTGCTACTTAAGTGAGTCTTCCGCAAACTTACGACAAACCTCTGGGTATTCGTACCCTTCAAACACTGCCGCTAAGAGACGCGCACGGGCAGGAGACAAATCACAGGATTCATTGTAGACCGGACAGGAGTCCTGATACTCCCAACGGAACGGGTAACCACCACCTGAGCCTGTCATCGGTTTCAATACAAATAGGAGCATAATTTGCTGCTTCAGGGTAGCTTCCTCGTCGCGAAATCTGAGCACGTCGTTTTCATAAACCACGAGCGCGGATTGACTCTCCCGAATGGTCGATTCAAGGCGTGATATGGTCGCCAGCAGCTCCGCCTTTTCCTCCTGTAGGCTGATGTCATAGAATTCTCTCCTGATCTGCGGCTCAATGGCTCCGAGCCTTACACGGACCTTGTCCAGTTCCTCCACAAGTTTTTTACGTTTGCCTTTTAGAAATTCTACGTTTGCTTCGGCTATCTTGACTTTGTCATAGACGCTAAGGTACTGCCCCGCCACCCTTGCGCGACAAGCCTCGCGCAAGTTGCTTTCATACTGCTCCTGGGCAGACAGACAGCCAGCCACCCCCAAAACCGAGACTAAAAAAGTTTTGAGAATCCATTGTTTCATCCTCTCATTATAGACTACTATCTAGATATTTGCAGATGACTATCGGCAAAATTCCTGCCGAGTGGTGTCCAGGAAAACAACACAAAATGGGGGCTGACCATGGCAAATTTTTTCACGGACAATCCAGACATCAAATTCCAGTACGAGAAAAAAATCGACTTCAAACGCTTTTTCTCTCTCCTAATTGAGGAAGAAAAAGAGTACTGCTCCGCAAAAACAAGTGAGGAGTATGCGCAGAGTCTTCTCAGCGTTCTGGAGCAGCTTGGAGAAATCCTGGGGGACGTCGCAGAAAATGCGTCGCAAGTGGATCGCGAAGGTACGAAACTGGAGAACGGCAAAGAGAAAAGGTCTCCGGCCTTAGCCAAAAACATTGCCCTGCTGAAAGAGTTTGGCATTCCCCCTACGGGGATCGGGCCTGAATTCGGTGGCTTTGGACTGCCTTTTTTCCTGGAAATGACAGGCGGCGAAATGTGTAACCGAGCCTGCCCTTCGACTGCCCTTGTTTTAAACTGGTATGGTTGCATCGCCCGCATTCTTGAAAAATACGCTAGTGAAGACATCCAAAAGGACTATATCCCCCAAATTGCCCAAGGCATTAGTTCTGGAAACATGGCCCTGACCGAGCCTGACGCAGGCAGCGACCTCGGTGCGTTGAAAACCTATGCGGAAGAGCAACCCGATGGTTCATGGAAACTTTACGGGACCAAGCGTTTCATCTCTAACGGAACCTCCGAGCTGAGTCTGGTTCTTGCGAAGACCAAAAAAGGTGCTGAGGGCTTGAACAACCTTAGTCTCTACCTCTGCCCTCGCGTGCATGAGGGAAAGGAAAACATCAAAGTCCTAAAGTTGGAAGAAAAACTCGGTTTGCACGGCTCCGCAACAGCGGAACTTGCCTACGACGGGTCCTACGCCCTTCTGATTGGGAAAGCGAACCGAGGCTTCCCCATGATGCTCGATCTGATGAACGAATCCCGCATCGGGGTTGCCGTCCAAGCGGTCGGCCTTATGGAGGCAACTTGGCGCCTTGCGAAAAACTATGCAGAGCAGAGAAGCACCTGGGGCAAACCCATCGCCCAACACGAACTCATTGCCGACAAACTGCTCGATATGGAAACGGAACTTAAGGTCGCCCGTAGCCTCTGTTACGAGACAGCCTACCTTCACAGCTTGGAATGGGTCATAGGTCGCAGGCTGAAGGATAAGAAGCTGAGCAAACCCTCTGTAAAGGAGCTGGAAAAAGAGCTGCAAACCGTCAACAAACAAGTCAGAAAACGCACCCCACTCATAAAATTCTGGCTTGCGGAAAAAGCGATCGAGCACGCCCGGCTCTGCATGCAGATCCATGGGGGCTACGGCTACATTACAGAATACAAAGCGGAGTGGTGGCTTAGAGAGTCGTTCATCCTCACCGTTTACGAGGGAACTTCACAAATCCAAGCCCTTATGTGTACGAAAGACCTGTTTAAGGAAATTATCAAAAACCCTAAACTCATCCTAGACCGCACCCTCCAGTTCAACTGGAAACCCTTCCAGGAAAAAGATCCTCTGATGCGTAAATTCTGGAAGCTCAAGAAAATTGGCTGGATGTCGACACTGTCGGTCCTGTTGAAAGTAGTGAGGGCCAACATCAAGATCATCCCCTCTTTCCCAAAGACGCTCAACCCCTTAGCTCTTACGAATCTTCTACGTCAATACAAACTCCAATTCGATGACCTGCGTCCCGCTCTTATTCATGCGGAACGTCTTACGGAAATAAAAGCTCTGGAAGCCCTCGCTAATAGCGCCATCGAAGATTATAAAGCGGACAAGGGACGAGCCTGGATTGCCGATCGTTTCCTTAACAAGGCAATTCTGCGCTCACGCTACCTTCAGTCATTAATTGGTGAAGACGACGAGGTCCTGCAGGGGTATCTGGACAGTTTTGAGACTGCTGCCTCACAGGAAAAAGAAGAAAGGCTGGCAAGTGTCCAGGGATAGGACATTTCTGGAAGAGGTTCTGTGGTTTTCCCAGGCGGGAACACCCACATCGCTCGACCGTCTCTCCGTTAGGTATGGGTTCAACGGTGTCAAGGCCGATCCGTATCGTGGGCACAGCCTTCAACAAGTTCACGGAACCCATATCGTCCCCGCTGGTGATCCTACATCAACTGAGGCGCCGGAGAAAAGTGAGGCGGACGGACTCTACACTTCCCAAGCAAACGTCGTTGTCGGAGTGGAAACGGCCGACTGCCTCCCCATCCTCCTGTCAGACGGTCAGCAAGCGATGGCTCTGCACGCGGGTTGGCGGGGGCTGACAGCAGGGATTCTCGCAAAAGGCTTAGAGCTTTTCGACCTTCGACAAGCTGAGCATATCCACGTCGTCCTCGGACCAGCTATTGATGCGTGCCATTACGAAGTGGGGCCAGAACCAGTCGATGCGGTCAGTAGCACTAGCATGGGCTTAACAGACGCTCAGAAAGGTTTCTGCCTTCATAAAGGCATAGGCGACCGCTGGCATCTTGACCTCGCTAGTGCGGCTGTCCTTCTTCTGAGCAATCGAGGAGTTCTCGCAAGGAACATTTCCGTCTTTCGCTCCTGCACATTTGAAAAACCCGATCTCTGGTACAGTTACCGCCGTGACGGTGCCGATGTCGGACGCAACTGGTCCTGGATTACTTTGTAAGGTGAGACGCTAACGCCCAAAGTCCGAGGGTGTAGGAGTGAAAACCGAAACCTTCGATACGACCCAGCGCATACTGAGCGGAGAAAGAACGCTGACGGAAACGTTCACGCTTGACTACCTGCGAGAGATGCACTTCCACAAAGGGCAGACTTAAGGCCTCCAAGCGATCCGCTAAGGCGAGTGACGTGTGAGTCCAGGCCCCAGGATTTAAAACAGCCCCGTCCCATCCCTCACTTAGCTTGTTCAGGAACTCAGCGTCGCTGTTTGACTGGAAAAACGTAAGGGAAAGCGCACTCCCCACAGCCTTTTCCACGACAGGTAGCTGCGTGAGAATGTACTGCTCAAGATCCTCTAAGGTTCCTACCCCGTAGATATTTTCCGGACGCCGTCCCAGAAGGTCCAGGTTGACACCGTTGGCAATGAGAATGTTTGGCAAGGAAATCCTCATAATTTAGATTTTTAGAATTTTGCGACAGAACTCAGAAAAAGGCAGCAATTCAGCTCGACTGTCTACAAATTCTTTTCCCGGCTCCTCACTTCTGTAAACTTGATAAAACTTTGGAATCGACGTCCTTTTGGAAAAATAGTGAACGTGAGGACTTATCTCCCCTCGACCATGCTTGCATTCAACCGCAAACATAGGAGTTTGGCCCTTGCAGACTAAAAAATCTATCTCTCGCTTTTCTTTATCTCGAATGAAGAAAAGGTTCATTTCCTCCCCCATAGTATCTTCATGGAAGTGGCAATACTTGAGAAGATGACTTGCAACTAAATTTTCCCAGCGACTTCCTTCAGTCGGACAAAGGGACCAGTCCCAAAGATAGAGCTTTTTTTCTTTTTTCATCCCCTTAATTTTCGAGGTGGTGTAAGGGGAGATACGATAACAGTAATAAAGGTTCTCCAGGATCTCGATCCAACGAGATACGGTCTCATGAGCGACTAACAAGTCTTCCTTGAGCGAATTTATCGAGAGGACTGACCCTACGCGACTTGGGAGTAAGGAAACCAGAGTGTCTAGTTTTGAAATATTGTTGACTTGCTCAAGGCTAATTAGGTCTTCCGCAATCACGCGTGTCTTTCGTTCACGTTGCCAACGTTTCCATTCCACTTCATCTTTCAACAAAAAAGGCTCGGGAAAACCACCGAAGCGAAGGAGTTCTCCCAGGGGATCTTGCGTAGTTTTTGCGATTTCTAGGTAAGAAAACGGATGGAGCCTGTAATAGTGGTAACGGCCCTGGAGAGAGTCTCCTCCACGACGATAAAAATCCAATCGTGCCGAACCGGTCACAAGAATCGAAACTTGGCTTTTATAACGATCAAAGATTCCTTTTACAAGATTGCGCCATTCTGAATACTTATGAATTTCATCGAGTACCAAAACCTTCTGCCCTAAGGGAAGGATCCCTTTCATAAGATCATCTCGAATGGGAGGGAAATCCCAGTTCAAGTACGCTGGATGGTTCTCACTGCCATTTTTAAGAAGGGAAAAAGATAGTGTTGTTTTTCCAACCTGCCTAGGGCCACCCACAAACACCATCTTTTTTTTTAAATCTTTTATAATATTAGACGTTAGATATCGCTCCACAAACTTGCCCAGAAAAATTTAGAGTCAACTCTATTATATTCCGGAAAAATTTAGAGTCAACTCTAATTAATCCGAATGTGTAACCCGTAAGGCATTTGGGGCAAATAGGGAGAGGGGGGTTTGGGGGGGCGAGTGAAGCGTCGCTCCCCCAAGGGATTTCTTGGAGGAACCAGCTGCGCAGTTTCCTCCAAACCACCTCCTTGCCCCACATGCCTTACGGGTTACCCGAATGCTTGGCAAGGAAATCCTCATAATTTGGCAAGTGCAATTTTCAAACGGCAGAGAGTTTCGATCTTTCGCCCGATTTTTTCAAGCTCTTCCCAACGTTCTTTCAACGTTCGCTTGTCGAAAGTGTGGGGCGATGTGGGTTGCCACGTTGTGGCAGTGAATGTGTCTAAATGTACCGGTTCTTCTTGGATATTCATACACCGCGCTCTCCCCAGACCTATCTTTTGGGGGAGCGACGGTTCCCTCGCCCCCCCAAACCCCCCTCTCCCTTTTTTTTGCAGTGCTTAGGGGTTGACTGTGATTTTAATTTCCTTGGAAACAGGGCCTGAACTTACGAGAAGGGTTATTGTATTCACCTGACTTTTGCACTGCGGAACGATTTCCACCCGGCCTACTCCACAGGCGTCGGTGCACCACTCATCCATCGAAGTGAGAATCCCTCGGTATTTATAACGATCGTCGTCTGGATTATCGAAGTTAACATCGTTCAAGTCACTACTTCCCAGATAACCTCCAATCACGACGGCCTCGAAACTAATTTTAGGTGCTGGGGTTCCTTTTACCGTCTGAGCATCGAACGGTTTGGGATCGTCTTCTGTTGCGCCACTGGGGCCGGAGACAATCTTGCCGGCGGGCAAACCCCGTTCCGGACTCTCGACCACAAAACTAATGGGAACAGAACCGACGTATGGTTGTCCATCGGCGATCCCCTGGCAACTGATGCTGATTTCTTCACTAAGGAAGCGAACCTGCATCTCCTTGCTGCCGATCTTTGCATTGAAGCAAGAAAGCGGGCAAACGCCCGGAGCCTCATTAATATCGGGATCCGCCCCGCAGACGTTAAGTAAAAAGCTTAGCAATGTAGGTATGAGAAGCTTTTTCACCTTATTGCCCCTCGCTCTGAACTTGCTGACTTTGAATCTGCAAAGACTCATCTATGGTTTGGTCGGCGTTCAGTTTTGCTTGTTTTTCAAAAAGATTTGCGGTTTTCCCCATTTCGGGACTGGGGATAAGTTTGTCACTCGGCATGAGTTGAGCACTGGCAAGGATGGTGGGCGTCACCATGATGATCAGTTCTCGCTTGTCTTCCTCATGATTGTAGGAACGAAACAGAGCACCGATGAACGGGATATCAGACAAGATAGGCAGCCCCTGCTTTGTTTTCTTGAGAAGAGTGGTGTACAGCCCACCGATGACGGCAGTCTCACCGCTTTGGCGCAGTAAGTTTGTCGTTAGTGTGCGCATCGACTTGCTGGTGGAGGCTTGAGCATTCGTCGTAGTTTTGGGAGCGGAATTCTCGATAGTTACCTTCATCTGCACGGAACCATCGGCCGTAATATGGGGTGTTACCTGCAAGGACAGTGCATATTTGACGGAACTCATGGCTGTTTGACCTTCGCCTGTCGGTATTTGGAAGTAGTCTTCTTGGCCCGCTTCTATGGAAGCTGTCTCGTGATCCAGAACGATAATGGAACTGTTCTGCAAGCTACGCGTGTTGTTAGAAAGCTCTGACATGCGAAGGCGCAGGCTTAGAGCTGTCGAATTGTTTAAACTCCCTATATTGACATCGAAACGGCCTCCATTTTGGTGATCTCCCGCTCCCGTGTCGACGGAAAAGGCGGACATAAGATTGTTGGGAAAAACCAAGGTTCCAAAACCAAGCCCACGTCCTTGATCGAAGAGGAAGGGACCGCCCCAATTGATGCCAAAGAATTTTTTTACGTCCTTTAGAACTTCGATAACTCTTGTCTCAATTTTCACCTGTGGTGTTTGAAGGTCAACTCGTTCAATCAAAGCGCGCACTTTGGAAAGTTCCTGCGGAATAGCCTCGACAATGATCGAATTCGTACGATCGTCGGCTTCGACTTTAACCCTCTTGTCGAACTCGGCTGAGGGGAGCATTGTCCGGATGATCGTGACCATGTCTTTAGCTTTCGCGTAGGAAAGACGGACGACGAGAACTTTCGTAGGAGTAACAAGGGCAGCTCTCTTCCTTACTTGCTCAATATCTTGTTTCTCATGCTCCAACACAGAAAGGGAGTCAATCCTGACCACATCGCCCCGAAGCTTGACCATACCGAGGGAGTGGGTTTCCATAATTGCCTGAAGGGCTTCGTCCCAAGGGACATCCTGAAGTTTCAGATAAATTTTCTTCGTACTGATGGAATCCGGGATGATGAAGTTCACTTGATTTTCTGCGGAAAGTGCCCTGATGACTTCTCTCAGACTGGCGCCTTTGAACTCGATACTGATCGGCTGAAAGGCTGACTGTTCCTCATCGACATCCTGGTCTTTTCCTGTCACCTCGATTGCTTCGGGAGCAGGCTTCGAGGGAGCTTCCTGCTGGGACCGCTCCTCCTGGAGGTCTAAATTAAGGTTCTCGTTGATTTGCTGGTTTTGATTTTGAACTTGTTGGTTGAGAGCTTGATTGTCGAGATTCAGATTTTCATCGTCCAATTGCAGAGTTTCATCCACCTCTTGGAAATTTTCCTGCGCCACAGACAAAATGGTGAAAGGCACTTCTACGCCTTGCTCTCGTTTCCCTCCCAGATAGGATTCCGGGATGTCGAAGCTTAGAAGGAGATTGCCTTCCTTGGCGAAAAGTTGAGGAGTCGCCGCCTGCCTCAAGGTAAGGATGACGTCCGCAGTTCCATCCGAATTTTGCCTGGTGCGGATATAGGAGACGGGACTGGGGAATTCGCTTGCATCAATATCGCGTCGAATCTTTGACCGAACCGAGGTGTCAAAGAACCTAACGATCAATTCCGGTTGATTCTTCAAGTTCTTTTCGTGGAGCAGATCGTACTGGGGTGCCCCTTTTGTAACGATCTCGACATTAACTAGTCGATTTTCACGTTGGAAGTCGTAACCGATCCACCACAGACTCGCTTTCGTAGGAATAAGTTCGCGCGGAGTGATCGGTGCTGCCGCCGGGGGAACGGAACTTGCCTGCACTTGCTCTTTTTTTTGAGGCTGCTCGAATTGCATATTTGCGTCGAAGTCTTCTTCAAACTCATTCGGAGCCAAGACGTCTTCGACCTCGACATACTCGGGGGCACAGGACGTAACGAGATAGAGGCCAGTGATGAGCAAAGCCTTCATGGTTCCACCTCGTCTAGTTGGGGTGTTGCAGGAACTTCAGGTACCTTTTGTTCGATCGGGGAAGCCGCGGGAGAGGTCGGTTCCACAGGTGACAGATCACGCACGGGAATCGTTGTTTGACCGTCGCGTAGCTCAGGCTCCAGTTCAGCCTGATCGAGGATATCTTTGCGACGTTCCTCGTAATTTTCTGACTTCAGGTAATTGTGTTTTCCGTAACCAAACTGATTGGGCAATCCGAGTTTACTGGCCCGGATGATGATCTTATCCTCCGGCAGAGCTTGTTCCCCTTCGAGCCAAAGTTTGAAGTCTTCAAACTGTCGAGTGCCGTCAGACGCCAAGGAAAATTCACGAACGGTTGCATATTTTTCCCCGATTTCTACAATTTTTCCACCCCTCTGACCGATGGAATCTCCGAGAGTGACCACGACTCCTTCATTGCCAGGTGTCATGACCATAGCCTTTCGTTCACCGTTCCGAAGAATCCACACCCCGACGACGTTAAGTTCCCACAATGGGTATTTTTGCAAAACACTCACGATCGGTAACTCTACTTTTGCAAGCAGAGTTGACAGTAAGGGGGGAACAAAAGGGTTTGGTTTCGACATGGATGAATAATGGTAGTCGCTTTGGAGGCCAACAATTTCTCGAACTTCCACTTTTGTTGTCACTTCACGAGAAGGTGGAGCACTTATCCAGTTGGCATCTTCCTGGGAGAACAGCGAACGGGGGCTAAGAGAACACATCAACAGTAAGGTTACCGCAAATAGGCGAACGTTCCCCTCACGTTTCCAGACTGACCTTTCCTTTTTTCTTCCCAGTGCGGTCACCGTTTTTTCTTCTCCCCTTCTTTTTTCACGGGAGGTTTTGTTGCTTCCTGTATGGCCAAGTTCTCTCGTTCCGTAAGAGTGCGGAACACGACCATGTCACACGTAGCCCGAATTTTTGTTTTTGCCCGTCGTAGTTCCTGCTGCTGATCGTCGGACAGGCCCTTTATTTCTTCAGGGGAAACGTCTTCAGCATCTGCTACTTTTATAGAGAAATTTTCGATGTGAACGAGGATCTCCAAGTGAACCAGATGGTCGAAAAAGCTAGAGATCTGGCCATAGGTACCCTCCAAGTCCAGTCTAATCGGTAGTTGCAAATACTTGAAAGCTGTCTCGGAGGGGACTTCTTCACCTGGGTCGAACATTTTGATAGAAACCCCTAATTCCTGAGCAATTAGCTCCGTTTTTTGTAGGATCTGGTCCATGAAGAAGACGTCGGGCAATTTTTTACTAGCCTCGGTCATTTCCTTTTCTTTGCTGGCGAGTGCTAGTTCAAGTTCGGGAAGTTCCTCTCGTTTTTTGAGTGCTTCTTTGAACTTCTTGTCCGCTACCTCACGTTCCGTCGAGGCTAACACTCTCTCCTCCTGTAAAGTGGGCCAGTGGTTCCACAGGTCATAGGCTGCCGGTGCCACTGCCAAGAGGGTTAACATGGCAAGTCTTTTTCCAAAGGCGAGGTCCCTGTACCTTGAAATGAGTTCATCTAGACTCATGTTGAGCTTTGGTCCTTTTCTTTAGATTCGTCGGAGTCTGGTTCAGGCTTGGGTTCAGGTTTTAGTTCGCCCCGTTCTCCATATTTCACTGTGAGGAAGAACATTGGAAATTTGCTTAGTTCTGGAAATTTTTGCATCGCACCTGCATCCGACCCACTGCCTTTCTCAGTCACTTGAATTTCCCTGACTTCCTGGAGTGCTTTCTGCGCTTCGGTTCCCGACGTTGTTTTTTGGCGTTCTGTTTGGGAAGTTCCCGCTGTGGTGACTTTTTCCAGGAAAACAGCGGGGAAGAAAACATGGGTGCGGATATCAGTGGGGTCGAATTCCTGTTGCTTGGTCTCTTCCAACGCGGAGATGAATTCAGCAATCAGAAGGCTGTCGAAGGCCGCTCCTGCGATTTTGATCTGCTTCGAGGGAGAGTCATCGGACAGGGATGTGAACCACATGCCTTCCGGTTTCAGATTCTGAAAGTGTTCCAAGAGGATAATGGGAAGGTAGCGTGCTATCTTGGAAACGGTGATCCGCTCGATCGCTCCTATTTTCTCTGCAAGAACATCCAGCTGAGTTTTAATTTGCGCGTAACGCTGGACGTCGACCTGTAGGCGTTTTGTGTTACGGCGGAGCAGCTGGGTTTCCACCTGGAAATCAGCAATTTCATGCTCCACGGACCCTACATAAAGCTCAGTTCCCAAGAGGGCACCACCAAGGAGAAGCGCAAAGAGGACAAGTTCCGGAATATACCAGTACTTATTTTCAAGTTCGAGTGGTGGTGCAAGATTGATCTTAATCATCCGGGACTCTTACTCCCTGGTATCTTCGAAGCGCCGTAAACCCAACCCAAGCACCGTGCTAAACGATGGGCCTACCCAACGCAGATACTGGCGACTGAAGCGTTTAGGCACGAGAATGTTTTTAAATGGATCGACACGTTCAACGGGCACGGAGAGTTTTTGAGCGATCGACTCGGCCAATTTCCGAGACGACGCTCCTCCGCCCGAAAGAAAGATGCCTTTCACTCGATCCTGATCAATGGGGGCTTCTCCACTTTGGAAAAAGAAGTCCACTGTCATTTGAAGGTCAGAGACGAACTGTTCGTTTACCCCTGCGATGGTTTTTTGAATTTCCGGACTTAGGACACTTTCACCTCGCTGGTCTTTTTGCTTGGCCCGCTCAGCGTCCTCGTAAGAGATGCCCATGGCATCAGCGATGGCTTTTGTGAAGTGGTCTCCTCCAAGTCCGATCTCCCTTGTGTAGAGATATTGGCCGTTGCCGAGAAAAATGACTTGCGAAGCGGTGGTGCCAACGTTGATGATCGCTATCAAGCCCGGGAGAAGGCCATAGTTTTGTTCCACCGTGTTTGTTAACGCAAAAACATCGCAATCCATGACCCCGATTTTCAGACCTGCGCTTTTGAGAACAGCAACCCGGTCATCGACGATCTCTTTTTTTGCCCCGACAAGGAGAACGATTTTTTCAGCACTGGTCATTCCCTGCGAGAACGTTTGGAAATCGAAGTAAAGGTCGTTGACGTCCATCTGGAAATGTTGCTCAGCCTCTGCTAGCACCTGATCCTCGACGCCCATAGCACCTTCTGACATGCGAATGCGCTTGACGATGACCGAGCTTCCTCCCAAAGACATAGCCGCTCGCTTCAGCAAGCGTCTTCCCCCTGCCGAGCGTAAGGCACCAGCGAGGGCGCGTTCCACGGCATGAAAGTCTCTGATGACACCGTTGACAATACTGCCGGGTGGGATCGGAAATTGCCCCATCCGAGACAATTTCCGTTGCTGCTTGCCGGCTAGTTCGACAACTTTGATCGATGTCGAGCCGATGTCGATGGCCACCATCGGGTTTTCGAACATGAGAATTCCAAAGATAAAGTAAGGTTCACCTATATTGTTTCACTGTCGCGTGAAGGCTTGCAATGAGCCAGGGTAGGCAAGATTTTCCAGGAATTACTTGAAGAGATTGTCTAGCTTTTTCTTGGCGTCTTGAGCTTCATTGTTCTCACTGCCTTGCTGGGACTGGGCAGAAAAGTAGCCGCAGAAGTTCGAAGCGTCCTTGTTTCGCACCCACTCGGCTTGTGGCTCCCGGCATTCATGGTGAGAATGAGGATCGTAGAACCTACAGTTGAGACAAACTTTCGCATCCCAGCCGCATTTCGGGCAGGCATCGGAACGACCCAGCGGGGGATCAAACACCCAATGAAATTGGCAATGATGGCAAACGATGGTAGACAGAAATTACCTCCTTAGAGCGTGCAAAAAAAATCGTCGGTCACCTTTGATCTTGTCGAAAAAATCCGTGCGTGGATAATAAGAGAAAATGGAGAAACCGCAATGCGATATCAGTCAATTCTCGAAACTGTTGGCAAAACCCCGCTCGTCAAATTCCAAAAAATAGGTGCACACCTGTCCTGCAACCTCTACGGGAAGTGTGAATTTTTCAATCCCGGCGGTTCCGTAAAGGATCGTATTGCCGTGCGGATGATCGAAGAAGCCGAAAAGTCTGGCCGCATCCGACCTGGCGATACCTTGATCGAACCGACTTCGGGCAATACCGGGATCGGCATGGCGTTAGCAGGTGCTGTGATGGGTTATCATGTCATCATCACAATGCCGGAAAAGATGAGCCGGGAAAAACAGGTCGTGCTCGAGGCGCTGGGAGCAAAGATTATCCGAACACCTACCGAAGCACGATGGGACGCACCCGAAAGTCATATAGGTGTAGCCAAACGCCTAGAGTTAGAGCTTCCCAACGCCCACATCCTTGACCAATACTGCAACGACGACAACCCCCTCGCCCACTACTACGGCACGGGACAGGAAATCTGGGACGACCTTGACGGTGAAGTCGACATGGTCGTGATCGGCGCGGGAACAGGAGGAACTATCACCGGCATTGCCAAGCTGATGAAGGAAAAAAACCCAAACTGCGTTATCGTCGGTGTTGATCCCGTGGGATCCCTCCTTGCCGGAGGGGATGAGATTGGCACTTACAAGGTGGAAGGTATCGGTTACGATTTTATCCCCAAGGTGCTTGACCGCTCCCTTGTCGACAGGTGGGTGAAGACACAAGACCGGGAATCTTTCCTTCTCGCACGTAGGCTCATCATAGAAGAAGGCTTGCTTGTTGGCGGTTCGTCCGGCTCCGCCCTCTTCGCAGCGTTGCAGGAGGCCCCCTTGCTGAAAGCTGGAGCCAACTGCGTGATCATCCTGCCCGACGGCGTTCGCAACTACCTTACGAAATTTGTCGATGACAAATGGATGCGAGACAACAATTTTTGACGATCAAAACAATCGGGACATTCTATAGTATTTTGGAAAAAGAATTTGTGGAGAGGACCTTTTTTGAAAAAAAGTTCCCCTCCACGCCTCCCCCCAAAAAACTTTAAATACTGAAGTTTTTGAAAAGGGGGTTGGGGAAAAAACTTTTTTCAAAAAGTTTGTCCACAAATTGATTATCTTGAACACTATAAGAAAGTAAACCATGTCGATGAAATCCCTGAGTGACGAGTCTCTTGACCCCCAAGTTCTCGCTGAAAAGCAGAAAGACCCACGATGGGGCGCCCAGCTGCTCCGTCAGATCAGCATTTTCGGATACCTCCATGATGACGAACTTGCAGAGTTGTACGCCCTCGGGAATACCCTCACTCAAGCTGCCAAGTCAAACACCGTAATCGAGGGTGAAAACAGTCGGGGACTCTTCATCATCCTCGCCGGCAAGGTGTCCGTTTACAAACGCGACACTTCCTCGAACCGTCTCCTTCGCCTGACCTACCTGGAGCCTGGTGCGTCCTTTGGGGAACTATCCCTCTTCGACGATGCCCCGCGTTCAGCCACCATCACGGCGGAATCGACTTGTACTCTTTTCTCACTTGAGCAGAAAGGCTTCCAAGACTACCTCAACCGGAAAGGGGATAACCTCAAAGCCCGCTTCTACCAGAAATGCGCAGAAGATATGACCGAACGCTTTCGCAAACAGAACGACGACTACATCATCTCCCAGCACCTCCTGTGGAAACACGCACTGCGACGTGAAACCCCCACAGGGGGACCTGGCGAGTAACACACGTCTACTGACTCTGAAGTCTATTCCACAAGGCGAAACCAAGTACGTATGCCTCATGTTCCCGTTGCGCAAGCTGTTCGATCTCAAACCAGAGCTTTTTCTTGTTGAACTCAAAACACGTGACAACTCCTTGATCTTCTTCGACGGCCAATTGAGCCTGCGAAGCAATGACCGCACTTACACCAAGCACAGCGAGAATTCCAATACCCCCAACGACGACACCTTTCCAGCGACCGCCTCCTTCAGCTTCCATTTCAGTAGGACCTTTTGTTTTCTCGCGCATGTCAGTCTCGGGCATGTCGGAAGGTATCGGTCGCTTAAAGTCGTCCAAATAGTCGGGCCGTTCTGTAACTGCACCCGCCCTTTGCCTTTTCAATAGGTCCATATAGGATTCCGCGTTCGCCCGGTGTCCTTCAACTTCCGTGTGGATGGCCTCGACGTCAGCCCGACGTGTTTCAAATGTGTTTCTGAGGACTACCGAGTCGGGAGCATCCAGAGGGATGAGCTTTTCGCTCAAGACCGCGTCAATGGAGGTTTTTTTCACCATTGCTTCCTTAACAAGATCCCAGTTCCTGGAAATAACTTCCGCTGCCTTGGCCTGTTCCCACAGTCTAAGGGAGACTGTTTCTTCGAGAGATTGTCTGAGCTTGAATGTGCTCCCCAGTTGTTCCTGGAATGATTCGAACAGGGCCTGACGTTTGGTTCTCACCTCTTCTATTCTGCTTTCGTATTGCTCCCTGATTCGCTGCGATCGGGCCATTCCGTCAAGACGTCCCCGTTCAGCTTCCAGCCCAGATTTTGCCGTCTGTGCACGTTCCAGGTCAAGTTCAAGCCCACGTTTTTGCGAGGCACTCAGCTTCGAACCTGGTTTCCGCAAGCGATCTATAAAACGAGAGAAGCGGCCTTTTTTGGGCGACGGAAGTTCAGAAACAGTAGGAAGTTTATCCGTCGTCACGCTCGCAACAGTCAGTCCTTGTCTAGCTGTTCGGAAGAATTCGTCTGCAGGCCCTGCCGCGGACTCGGGAACTGTCGTCGCAACACGTGCCCTTTCCTCAACAAAGCGCATTCCTTTTTCGTCCGGCAAGCCTAACATGTTCCGAATTGCTTGTATTTGAGTGTCAACACCTTTCAACTCGGCTTCGATCTGTCCCGTCTTTGCGACAAGGTCGGGTTCGTCGACAGCAGCTAACGGCTTGCTATCTGGATCGACACCGCGTTCATACTTGTCGAGTAGATCTCCTATTTCAGCATCGAGTTTTTCAATATTACCGGATTCAAGGGTCGTTTTTATCTGAGTCAGAGCATCCTGTAAGCGACCCGTCTCTTCAGGAGAAAGTCGATCCTTCATATGCCTGGGAACCTGAAAGTTCTCTTGCCTGAGAGCGCTGTAGATGACATCTTCCCTTGACAAACCGGCCAGGGAAGGGTGGCGATCATAGTCACGGAAAAGATTCGTTTCAAAAACTTTGTCCTGAAACCGGAGCCAATCATTGATGGTGTCTGAAACCAAGGCACGTTTCAGGTGACTTTCGTACAGGCTCGCTACTCGGTTCGGAAAGTCATCAATAGACACGCTACGCAGTTCTGCGGAAACCCTGGCCTCGAAACTCCTGCCCTCCTCATCTGCACCGAGTAAGCTCGTTTCGCTACCAAAAAAATCAATACTGAAATTACCAACGTCCGCACGAGTTTCGAATGTAAGTTCACCTTGGGCGTTCCTCTTCAACCCATAAAATTCCAAAGCACTTCTTGTAAGTCCTTTTTCTTCTATAAGGGTCCGGTACCGCTCCCTGACTTCAATGATGTCAGGCTTTCGAGCAATGTCACTAATGCTTTCGTAAGTTTCTCCTCGCATGCGCCTTTCCATAAAGCTGCATGAGTGAATACCACACTGCAAATCCGACTTATACTTAGTCCCGGACCCGACTCTCTGGAAGTCCTCTGTGATGACATTTGTCACCTTTTCAAACCCCGTTACTCTACGAACTTCATCAATAACCGCATCCGCCCACGGGTGTTGAGTCGAAGCTCCTAATCTTTCCGTAGTCCCGTAACGATAAAACCCAGAAGGATCGTACAGTTCAATGTTTCCTTTTTGTTTGTCGACGATCAGCATCATCTCGTGTCCTGGGATGGTGAGTGGGATCGCTACAAAATTCTTGGCTCCGAGTGCGGTTTCCAGCCTCGAACTAAACTCTTTCCCAAGCAGTTCCGCGTACACATCCCTTGTAGTTTGCCCTCCGCTTGGAGAAGGAACTCTGGCGAACGGCAATTCGAGTCCTCCTTGGATGGTCTGATAGCGAAGGACCGGCACAAGATCCCAGTCGCTTGCCCTTCCTTGACCCTGCAGTTCTCCTAGCAGTGCCTGTGAAATGGCAGTACCTTCTCCTGCTCCACTCACGTATTGACCAAAGCCAG
The DNA here is from genome assembly GCA_016186945.1 of Deltaproteobacteria bacterium. Lineage (GTDB taxonomy): Bacteria > Bdellovibrionota_B > Oligoflexia > Oligoflexales > Bog-1112 > BOG-1112. Next base: position 98,600 of record JACPKR010000053.1, read on the forward strand.
ATGCGACTCGACTCGGAACGAACACCAATCGATCAACCCCTTCAATCTGCATTTTGACGGCAACCAATTTGACTTCCCTACCTTTAGCCTTTGACAATAGTTCGGAAACTTCGGCGCCTGTTACGCTTGCTTCCGGACCCGGATAGAGAGCCTGTAAACCCCCGGGTTTGCCTGTTCTTGCGGATTGACCTAACTGATCCACAACCCACTGGGTGCGAGGGTCTCTAGGTGAAGAAAATCGTCTTGTCGCAACCGGCTCTGGCTCTGCGCCCCGAACCTCTTGCTCAGAAGCGGGAGCGGGAGCAGGTGCGGGCGCTTGCGTAACTGGCGGTGCAGCAGCAAGCAGCAAGCCTTCTGTTGAGGCTGGTTCCGCAGCAGGTATAATCTCGGCCGTATCGACAAACTTATACTGTATTTCAAACTCATCCAAAGCATAAACGAGAAATCGCCCTGCCTCCCTCGCATCGTACGACGAACAAAGGCGGAGGTTGCGCTTATATGCTTCTATGGTTACTTCAAGATCGGTGAGGCCCGGTGCCAAGAAGAAAACTGGTCCGTCGGGCACTTGCTCGGCTAAGGATGCTGAACTCACCTGCTCGGTGGACATAAGGGCTTTAAATGATCTCACTTCCGGAGTCATCTCCCTGCAGGACGTTAAGAGAATCATTACAATGAGCCTAACTTCTGCTTTCAATAACTTGCTCCCGATAAAGCCTAATCCTTGCCTTATATCGGCAAAGAAAATTTTTTTTTTAGTTTTTTTCAACTCAAGCCGATAGGTTGGGCATGATTTGGAAACGTAAGAAGAAATTGCAAGGCCTACATCTTATCCTGTCGGTATTTGTCGGAGTCGCAGCTTGCCGACCCGCGGCTAAAGAGCAAGGGCTTGAGGCAGCCAAAGGGAGTGATTTTAAGATTGGGGTCATGTTCTTCAACGGTAACCGTGATTCCAGAAGTGTCCATGCTATCAACATGGCTATTGAGGATGTCAACGCGGCAGGTATCTTTACGCGAAAGTGGGTCGCTGATTTCAACTTTTACGATACTCGTACAGATCGAATGAAACTGGCGAACACCATGATCAATGAGCACAGGGTGGATCTTGTGGTCAGTCAGTGGTCGTCGACGGCCTTGCATGTGCTGCAATTCACGAATAGAAGCAACCCTCATCTCGTTCAGTGCAGTGCTGATTCGACCAACACTTACATCAACGATCCGACTATACAAGACAGTGAGGACCTCGTAATCTCCGACAAAAATGGCACCCTTTTTCGTATTGTCGCAAACGACAGAAAACAGACGAATGTGATTTGGGAGCAAGTTCGTGAGAAGGAAAAATTTGCGATCATCTACATTAACGACATTTACGGAGCGTCTCTGAAAGATGAGTTAACACGAAAATATGCTGAAGCGGTAAAGTCAAATTTTCCCACAGAGGCTCTCCTCTCCTATCCTGCAAGTGATTTTGTCTTGTCGCAAATCACTGACCGTTTGGATGCTCTTATTGCAAAGAGTTTAGAAGGAACGATCAACACTCTTATTCTTGCGGGTATGTCTTATGATGGATCCCATATTTTACAGTATTTGACGGAAAGTCCCTCTCCTTTTCGTGGGCACATCATCTTGTCTGATGGCATGATTGAGACGAATACCTTCTCACCGCTTTCCGAAGCTTTCGATGTTTGGCTCAAAACGGAAGGGAACAGCTTGACGGGAGTTTCTCCAGAGATGGATGTTGGGGAGAATAATGAAGCATGGAACCGTAGACTGAAAGAGAGGACTAAATTATTTGACACATACGCGCCTGGTGCGGCTTCATGCGTCTACCTTGTGGCACTAGCCCTTCTTTCGGCTCCTAAGGATGAGGAACTCAGTCCGGACGCTGCAAAAATTGGTTTTCAGAATTTCCTTACCAAAAACGTCTCCTCCCAGAGAGACTCATATTTTGCGGTCGCACCAACAGTTCAGGCTTTGAAGGAGGCTAAGGAGATGGCAGCACGGGGAAAGAAACTTCTACTGAATGGCCCGTCAGGGGAAATTGTTTTTGATGATGACGGTGACAGACTGCATCAAAGGTATGAGAAACTTTCCATCCACTACAACGACGGATCCTTCTCCTTTGAAAAAGATACTGAGTGTGACGGTGACAGCGGAATGTGTGAATAACTTAGGGCTTCATCTCTTTGGTCTGAGCGATAAGTTTCCTCAAATTACGAACACAAAAATGCTCATCGAAGAGAGGATTGATTTCGATCAATTCCTGAATCAACTTCGAAGTCTTTTCCCAAACTTCGCGTTTAAAATCAAAAAATGAAACGGGGGACGGCGCCTGATTTAACCGTTTGAACTGCGCAGGTTTCTTATCCAAACTAAGCTTGTTAGATTGCGTCTCAATTTCAGAAACGGTAATGAGGTCATCCTTCTTTTCAAAAGAAAGCCATATCGAGCTGGTTTCAATATCGGAGATGGCAGCGAACGCCTTGCCTTCATTTAGAATTCGGATTACCTCAAGAAACTGTTCAAACCAGGTTATCAGACTAAAGAGACCTGTTTCATTTGGAGCTAACGGCCGATCGTGGCAAAATCCATATTCCCAATCATTGATTTTCACAAAAAAGTAGCCCTCAATATCGGTCACCTCTTCTTCAAGTGTAGAAAGGGGACTAAAGCTCAAGTCAGAGGGCCGATCCGTGATACGAAAGTCAATTTTCATATGATACCATTAGGGGGAAAAGTCTGCCAATCCATAGATTCTGCTTCCATAAGCCGTCCTCAGCACCGTGTTTCCTGATTCCTGAACAGTTTTTATCGTAACCATTTCACCAAAAACTGTTGTCACGTAAGAACCCTGCCTTACTCCATCTCGTAGTGCTCTATTGAAGGCAATTTCGGATGCTGCAACAATTTTTTCCGCACTCCATTCCTTGGGGAAGAAAGTACGTTTCCCGCTATTAATGAGTTTTTCTACTATCTCGGACCTCAAGTACGGCAGCTCTTTCCGGAAATGATCAAAACTGTGTCTATTTAATATGTGTTTGATCCTACTTTGCGAAAGCTTGACTGTAATTTTTGAGCTTTCTCGCGCGAATTCGACAATTTCCTTGCCTTTGAGTCCCAATCTTTCTGCAGAGCGAGCGAGTTCATTTGCTCGCTTTCCTATTCTAAAAGATTTACCTGCTCTAGCAGCTATGCGTTCAAGGATTGTGATACCTTTCACAACTTTTGAGCCTAGACCCACGGTGACGGCGTCCAGTATAGCCAGGGACCGCTCTAGCTCATCTAGAGGTTTTCCCGTGATCAGATTTTCACCTGTGATAGATTCATAGAGCGACTTACCCCATTGCGCGGGCCACAATTGCGGGACAAAGCCTAACGCAAGATCAAGGAATTCTTTGGCGGCTGCTAGCGCGAAATGTCCTCCATCTTGGTCGTTTTCTTCAAACAACTCGTCGGCAATGAAAAGGCCATATTCGGCTTGGTTAACCAGCGAGATTTTTTCATGCACATGTGTATCGCTGCTGTCGATTTGCGTGCGGACAAATTCCTTGTAGTGATGAGTTCTATTGAGGGCCTCCCCAGCTTCTGAGTTCAATGACGTTTTGAAAGGATAGTCCTCGAAACCTCGACGCTTTTCTTCAGGAATGTCAGACATTAAGGGAAGAGCACTTTGGGCCGCTAAGATCCACTTGGCAAGGACCTCATCCTGTTTTGCCTTCATTTGAGCGACTTGTCTCTTACTGCTATCGAGAAAGGAGCCCTGGTCACGAAGAAAACTGTCAAATCGCTCGAGGTCATTTTTAATTTCCGATTTGATTGCAGATAACTTTTCTGTCCGATGCTCAAGATAATCACTAACTGTCTTGGCAGCTTTTTTAGTCAGCACATCGCGATATTCGCGCACTTCCGATTCAGCAAGCTTTCTGCCTTCCTGATGGATCCTATTCGTTGCGTCGTGTTTGAGGAAGTTACAGCGATGTCCAGGCAGGCAAACACTATGCTCAAGGTAGCCGCTGTTGGAACGGTCAATGCTTTCCTGTTCGCCTTCTGAATCACGGTAGGGATCAAGGTTCTGTCCCCCTAAAGATCGAGGCCATTCGACACGAGTACCAAGATCGCCATCTATCCTGAGATCGATTTGATGAGCATGTCCACTAGGCGAAGCGACAGGGAGGAGAAAAAAGAAGCATGTGGGCAAAAGTCTCACAATGTTCATGGTATCTTTTCCTGTTCAAAACTGACGAGCATGGCTTCTGCTTCAGATAGCTTTTTTTCGAATACGACGACTTCCTGCTCGTTTGCAAATTCAGGTCCTGGGTAAATTGTATTGACGAAAAGCCCTAGCGATTCGCTTATAGGTATCAAGACTACTTGTTCGAAGAATAGCTTTTGGTGTCCTCCCTCGCTATTTTCAAAAAGTCTGCGAAGTCGGACCCAAAGATTTTGCGCCCGGGCACGCACCTTAGACGCAATTTTCCAAGACGTTGTTTTTTCTTGAATTCGCTTGACTTCCTGTTGTAGGGCATGACCGATTTGCGTTTGCTCCTCCAGTTCTTGTTGAGTTAATTCCCCTTCAATGAAGAGTGCTTTTTTCTTAGCTTGGAAAAGGGAGAGTGACGACTGCTGAGCAGACAACAATTCCGTTAGCTTCCCATTTAAATACAGGTAAGTAAGTCTGCTTCGGAGGACCCGCACGAATTCCCGAAGCTCCCCCATTTTTTTTGTAACCAGCCAATTACGATCTTCTATCCTTATACTAGTGTCCAGATCAACGCGAAACTCGTTTAGTTGGGAAAGACGCTCATTAATTTCCGCAACACTATTTCCAACTGTTATAGTGTGGCCCATTTTCCCCCAAGCGTTACAAACAGCGGCCTTCATTTTTGCAGAGTCCATGGGGATGGAGAAAATAGAGTTGCGGGCGTCAATGGCTTCCAGAATTTGGCTCATCTGCAGTCCAAGTGTGGTTCGAAGTTCAGAATATTCAGGGGGCAATTCCAGGCCATTCTGGACGTCGTTATGACGGCTAGCATATTCACTCGTAAAAGAAAAATGTGAACGGAGTTGCTCAAGTTGGCGTGACAACGAGTCATGACACAGTTTGTGAACACTTCTAGTCCGAACTGCGTAGTCATCCTTCAAGCTTTGTATTGTAGCGTGTTTGACCTTCTCAGGATCAGATAGAGTGGAAACAAAACGGGCCAAGTAGGTTTTGGTGTCTTCAATTCGTACGGATAGGTCATTGAGGTTACTTAGAAAATCTGCGTGGAGTCGATCAAATTCATTCAGACGTAGTTGAATGGTCACAAGGAAGGCGTTATGAATATCTTGAAAAGCATCCCACGTTCTTCGAGCTTTATCCCGAGCTGCCTCGAGTGAGTTCACTTCTCCTCGCACTTTCTTGTATTCTTCCAGGCTTGGGTTGATTGACGGATCGTCAAAAACCTCCCCTTCTTCGATCAGAGATTTATAAAGCTCAATTTTTTCCGCACTTGTTTTTTCGGCCAATTCGTTAAGAGAGCGGTCATGCTCGAAATTCCAGCACCGGAACGCCCCCATGTACCATGTGGTCGAATATCGAGTGTTCCAATAGGCTTGGCACCGACTTCTAGCCCAGCCCGAAGTCCAAGAGTCGGGCAGACCATCACATTTTTTCCGGTTAAACTCGGAAAGGGAGGAAGGTTCCCACAGCCAGTGTGAATATTCCTCCCTCCCAGCATTGCGAGTTTTCTCGAATTCATTATCATTCTCGCACCAGAGGAGACACTGCATGAAACCGAGGACGGGAGAGTTGCCACTCCCATTGCGAGCGCAGTAGTTACTTTCGTGAGTTATTCCGAAAACACCAGTCCCCTCCAGGAAAAACACAAAAAAGAGTACGTGTCGAAGCATTGGAATTTCCTTACTTTACAAGAGGGCGCGGATTTCCTGTATGATTCCTCGAAACTCATCAAGGATTACAACCCTACTGGCCTCAAGCTCGGCAACCTTAGCGTCAAGTGCGTCTTTCAGATCGAGAAGCTCTCTCTTCCTCCTGATAGAAAGTTCTTCAAGCACCTGAGAGAGAGCTTTCACTGACTCTCCAAACTCCTGCTCAGTTGTATCCAACTGGTAAGCTGCTTCCGCCTCCAATTCGCCTAGCTGTAAAACCTCTGTTGCCACAAAATCTGTAACCACGCTATTCCCATGAGAATCGTCCGTCAGAACTTCACTGAGTCTGTTACGAATCTGCGACAAAACAGTCTCGCTGGTTTCAGAGTCGTCTTGCCCTGCTTTACTGAACAGGTTTCTCAATTCGAGAAAATGGCCCGAGGTCTGAATGATCTGGACTTGCCCAGAAACTCGTCTTAAGAAACCAAGTTCATGCCGAATCAATCGCAAGTACGCCCTCATTTCTCTGACGTTAGGAAGAACAGTGACAGAAACGACACTAAGTTTACAGTCCCCTACAAAACTCGCACGATAAGTCGTGGTGGGATCCTGGTCGATAAGTTTCAACTCCGCTGGACCTTTTACAAACGCCGTGAGCACTTCCTCCCCGTCAGAGGAACGCACAGCAACCTGAGAGTCACCACATGAAAACACAAGCCCGTGTTTATGAGCCAAGCAAGGGAACCTGTAGACGAGAACGTACTCTGAAGTGGAAGAAACTTTGTCCCACGGTGTACCTGCAAGTCCAATCGACAATGTAACTGTTTCATCCAGTCGACATTTTACCTTGGCACCATTTGATGGAACACAAGAGAGGGAAATATTCGGGATATCCGCACGGAGTGGGCTTTGTACGGTCAGAGAAACGAAACAAAAAAGATACAATAATAGTTTTCTTTGAATTATTAATCGCCTTAACATGCTTACCTCGGTACGATTCCTGGGCTTTGAGAAAAAGAATGGGGGAATAAACCGAGAAGTATGGAGTTGATCTTCTCCCATGGAAACTTTTTTCCTAAACCCAGAGCTATCCCCCGACCAAAAGAGATGATTCCTTTCCGGTCTTGAGGAAAAGAGCCTAAATTCTCGTCAAGGTTCAGAGTTGACGCTAGTTGGAGTATGAATTCAAAAGGATCGACGACTTCAACATTAGAACAAAGAGCCACGATTAGATCTTCAGCGTCCAAGGCGTCTCCTTTATAAGGTTCGCGATCTGCGGCAAGAAATTGGTTCCATACCGACATGATGGTTTGACGCAAGGGAACATCATAGCCATGAGCTGCAAGATATCCTAAAAACCTGATACCAAAAACACGAACAAGGGCTTGGTCACCTTCAAACAACTGAACGGCCTGCTTGTGATCTGTTAGCACAACTTTCACAACTTCAACAGCCTCGTCGTCATGCTGGATTTCAGCAAAGGCCTCCATGCTTAATGTATCTGAGTTAAATGAATCTCGTTGTTCGTAGAGAGCTTTGAAGATGCTTCTAACTTTTTTAATGTGTGCAGGCTCTGTTTTGTCGGATTTATCACCATCGTTCTCAATTGCTTTTACCAATTTCTGCCGATTTTGTTCGCCGAGCTTATTCAACACCGCTTGTGTACCAGTTGGTGTCCTCTTTACCAACTGCTGCGGGAGGACTTTCTCCTGTATTGAAAGATAAAGGAAGACGGAAAAGATCAGTAGAAGCAAAAAAAGAATAGCCCAGCGTTTTGAAATCAACGGCATGAACTTATTGATCCCTTCCCTGAAGAAAGGTGGCCACGACTCTAAATATTGTTAACGCTGTGTTGTCTATAACATAGCATACCGATATCCCCAAATCATCGGCACCGTCAGGAAAAGTGAATTCCTTGATAGAAAACGGTTGTAGTTTTGAAGGAGAATGAAGAAAAATGACTTGGCTTTCATCCTTGGTTCGGCTAAACAATATTCCTTCTGCAAGGGCAGAACTAGGAACAGATACAACTTCTGAACGTTCCTCACCGCCTTCCTTCCAGCGTATAAGGACTCCGAAAATCTCGTTCTTTGCAAGATCAGCAACAGTTCTTATAGCAAGCCACTGGGATGCTGAGAAAAACAGATCGATTCGCAATACTGCTTTTCCAACAATAGTTACGGGATGGGTCCGGAAAAGGCAACCTGGAAAGATATAATGGCGGAGCGGGTATGACCACCCTTCCTGGGAAGGCTCTCCTGCCAGCTGTTCCACATCCTCAGGAAAAGCAGGTCGAAACGTATAACGGATCCAGTTATCGCCTAATTCCACTTCTGCACGAACCATCCCACTCCAGGCAATCATCAATGAGAAAAGGATCATGCATCGGCTCATAGCGATTCATCCTCCAGCAGACCCCATTCATACACTTCAAATTGGCCATACCTTAGTGGGTCCAGCAATTGAATGGAAGGAGCTTGCCCAAGGATGACATGTTTCCTTTCAATCGCGTTCAGTTTGAGCCAGTTCTCGTCGTTGTTTCGAGATGCAAGGAAAGCTGTCATGGTTGGAGCAGCCCAAGACGGGCACATAAAGGGTATCGGCTCAAACATAAAACCTTCCGAGACACGCAGAGGCCGCTTGCCCATCTTATGAAAGGAATTCTGATGTGCGACCAAAACATCCGCACAATATGCTCTTTCCACCTTTAAGAGCTTGCTCGTAAGTCCGGAAAGACTTTGTCCCTTTTTCGGAATATCGTAAGTACCGTCATCCAGAAGGTCAAGGACGCGGATTCGATTGGGAACAAGGTCGGAATCGCAATCAGGGATATTGTGAGACATCTCCGACTGTACCACCCTGTTTGCCGCTTGGATGATCAATACATCTTCTTTGGCCAGCTCCTCATAGAACGGTTTTATCGCTTTTAGATACTTTAAAGCCTCTTCTTCTGTCATTTCGAAATGGCAGAGATGGCTAAAATACCGTTTTGTGGAATCTATCGACTCACCCCCCGACATATTCATAAAAGACACATCAAAAGATCTCATATGTTCGACAAGTGAGGTACCAGCTTTTCGTGCAAAAGTTTCTATCTTTTCAAAGTTTTTGCTGCAGACTAAAGATGCCTTCGGTATAGGAGGAGGCGCATAGACAAAACTTGTACTGGGAACATATTCACCAATGATAGAATAGGTTGCGATCGAATGCTCTCCAGTAAGTTTATGACTTTCATCGGAAAAAACTTTCGAAAAACCATGCTCTTTGACCGTATTATGCAATGACTGTGCAGTAAAATAGTGTTCGGAAGTGCCAGTCAGCTCGGATATCGCGACAAAACCAGCCCGGATACCTTGTACTGTCACATCGCTACGGGGAACGTACGTACCGTCCTCTTCTTGATATAACACCGCAAGGAATCGATGCTTATATCTCCCTAGCAGCAAAGGCATTGGTAAATTCGTTTCCATCACCAATACACGAGGACCACTGAACCATTTGTGATCGCTCGGTGTCCAGGTTGCGTCCACCCATTCGCAATGGGGGGAAAGTGAATTGTTATCGGAATTCTGACATGCTGCCACCGCATCAACGATGACACCAAATTCCTTTAGAATTGCTGCACGTTCGGTTTCCTGAGGTCCAGGATTAGGAAGGTTCTGGGAATGACTCGCTGACCCCTCGCAGTGAAATTGAAGGCTAGATAAAAGAAAGAGTAAGAATAACTTGGTCTTCATTTTTACTGCCTTAGAAGTACCGCATTAAGCTCAGCCCCGAGACTGTTTTGCCAAAGTAAATCACCCACGAGAACCCCGTCAGCAATCACCAGATGCTCTTGCTTTTTAGCTGTGTGGACTAATACATTGTGCACTGTGCCATCGCTGGGCAGTTGTCGGAAAATCTTGTGGATCGCTATGGCATTCCCATCTTGATCAACGAGATGATCCGCCAAACTGAGCTGCTGAGCGGCAACCATTCTTCCGTCGGCCAACAAAATGGCGTGGTCTTTGGTCACTTTTAGCGAACCGATGTCGGTTACAATTACATAGAGACTATTTGACTCAGGCCCTTGGGTCTTGTAACTGACCGAATTTTCTTTCAATTTCAAATTTCCTAAGGAACTATAAGTTGAAGGCGTTACGATCATGTCACCTTTTTTGAAGCCGTCAACCGGGCGCCAGAGAAACTCTCCATCGGCGGTGGAGCTAAGGAGCTTGGTAGAAGTGTCGAAACATGAACAAGGGCATGCGGCCGCAATGGTTTTGCCAATACAAAAGACCCCAACTCCATGACTTTCTGCATAACGAAACTCCTCTTCGCTAATGCACCCCTCGTCTCTCGAAGATCGAGACTTCGCAATGCAGTCCTCCACTCGAATTTTCTCCGATCCGTCACTGCAACGATTCCAAAATTCCGGGTTTCGCAGTTTACCTGGAGCATCGACGGGCATATCAGCGAGCGATACTTGGGCAGAAAAGCCAGCGATCATGGACATTAATAGCCGGAGTGATTTCATAGTTTTTTCCCTTCTAATAATTGGATGGGGTTTAAACCAAGCGTGGCGAATGCCTGCTCTCTAAATGCCTGCTCTCTACATGATATTTTGGAAGCCTGCAAAGGATTTGTTGGGGACTGGTGCTGGTCAGCAGGGCTGTCCCATTTAAATTCCCCTTTATTTGTAGATCCGCGTGTTTTTGGGGTCATAAATAACACTCCGTTTTTTGCGACCATCATTCCAGCCGCTCTAGAAAAGCCGATAAATTTAAATGAAACAGCCCGTGCGCCAAGAAAAGCGGCGCACATCTCGCAGGTGTAAATCCTGCCGCGGAAGGAGAAGTCAGCTTCACCGCGTATCGAGTCTTGCAGTTCAGGAGGTAACGAGCGAATTGAAGCGTAGACAAGGGAGCTGTATCGGGAGCTTGATGGATCGAAAGCACTCGGTATAGACGGTATCACAAAAGAAAAGTACGGGAGAAACCTGGATGAGAACCTGAAAAACCTGATGATTCGCATTCGTCGAGGCACGTACAGGCCACAACCATCACGGCTGATCGAAATACCGAAAGAGGATGGGAGCACACGTCCACTTGCAATAAGTTGCGTGGAAGATAAATTGGTACAGGTTGCTGCGAGTCGCATACTTGAATCGATTTATGAACCGCTGTTTCTCCCTTGCTCCTATGGATTTCGTCCCGGGATGAGCTGCCATGGGGATCTCAAATCCTTAGTTCAAGCGACATACAAAGCGTACGATGGTGCCGTAGTGGAAATCGATTTAAGAAAGTACTTTAACTCAATTCCACATCAGCAACTGTTTGAGATTCTAGACAAGAAAATCTCGGATAAACACTTTCTACAGCTATTGAGGGTTCTGACAAAAGCAGAGGTGGTAAATCCAAAAGGAGAGATTTTCGCGACAGAGAGTGGGTGCCCACAAGGCTCATGTCTGTCACCTGTTCTCTCTAATATTTACCTCCATGTGGTGATCGACGAGTGGTTTGCAGTAATCTCCAATACCCATCTAAAAGGGTGGACCAAAGAAATCCGCTACGCGGATGATATGGTGTTTGTATTTCAATACGCTAGTCAGGCCTCCAGATTCTACAAGGTACTGAATAAGCGCCTTCATAAATTTGGAATCTCACTACACACGGAGAAATCACAAATACTACCATCCGGAACGAAGGTTGCGGAGAGATCTGCTGCAAACAAGAAACGCATGGGAGTCTTTAAATTCCTGGGCTTTACTTGTTACTGGGGCAAATCTCGGAATGGTCGATTCTGGAGGCTCAAGCTCAAGAGTCGAGCCGATAGACTTAGAATCAAGCTGAAAAACCTCAGGAAATTCCTTAGGGACAACTTGAATACAACCAATGTGCTGGGCATGCTTAAACAAATAACTAGAGTGGTGCAAGGTTGGGTCAACTACCATGCGGTATCTGACAATCAGCAGGTTGTCTCAGCGTTCCTCGACAAGTGCAGGAAGATTATTTACAAGGGTTCGGTCGTCGCGGAAGCAAACGACGCATCTCTTGGAACAAAGTCCTTGTGCTTCTCGATAAAGCTAAGTTCCCCCGGAAGTTCAAAGTGGTATCGATGTTCCCAACACCGAAGAGGGCGTAAGCCCATCATTAAATCGGGAGCGGAGTGCGGCAATTCCGCATGCTCCGTTCTGAGGAGGAGCCTACCGGAGCGATCTGGTAGGTTTACTCACCTGACATCGTCTATTTTCGCTGTCCCTTCCAACCCGTCAACCCTTCCGTCGGTTCATCCCCCCACAAAAAAATAATGCTTGGGGTCGGTGAAATGGTGGATCAGGTAAAAGGACAAGCGTTTGCGAAGGCAATTCAGGTCTTGATTCAAGGAAACGACCTGACCTCAATTTCGCGCTTAAAAGCCAGACGGCACAACGACCGACAGATGGGCTTTGGTAAAACTTTTTTCCGTGCCTGAAAAGTGCCCTGGAGGGATTTGGAAAGTTTGTTGAAATCCACCAAGTCATTCAATGGGCATCTTCGTGAGAATTTGACAGATTAAAATCACCGAGTTATTCTTACTAGTAAGAATGGAGGTAAGTATGCTTGCTATTGCTACGACAAAACTATCATCTAAGGGGCAGGTCGTTATCCCTGAAGAGATTAGGGAGCAGCTTCATCTTGAATCTGGCTGTCAATTTGTTGTTTACGCGCAGGACGACACTGTTTTTTTGAAGCTTATAGCTCCACCTTCAAAAGAAGATTTGAAGAGTATTATGGCCAAAGCTAGGGAAGCAGCAAAAAAAGCTGGCCTTACCAAGGATGATTTGGAAAATGAAATCAAGTTATCCCGACGAGCACGCAAGAGATCTCAACAATGATGAACGTTGTGATCGATACCAACGTTATAGTATCGGGATTTTTTTGGTCCGGCCCACCAAAAGCAATCATAGAAAAGATTGAGGAAAGGTTATTCAAGCTTTTTGTCACGCTTGAAATCATCGATGAGTACAGAGATCTCTTTTATAGGTTCGAAATCAAAACTGGGATACCGACAATCTCTATGCTAAATTTTATTCTTGCTAACTCGCAATCTCTATTTGGCCCTGATTGATGCTTGGGATCAACGACTTGTGGATTTAGGCTTGGGATTAGGCCACAACGTTTTGGCGGTCCATTTCGAAGTTTTCTTCCTCTGAGGTTTCAGTTTGTTCAGGTGCGAACATGACCTCATTAATATCGAGCAGGTTGATAATCCCATCGCTGGCCATATTGCGAATCTTATTGAGCACCATACTTTCGACGATCAAGTAGCGCTTCTCATCTACAGCGACGACGGTCTCCAGGTCTTCCAACCAGCTTTCCGCTAACTCCGCTGGCGCATGAGCGAGGAGCAGCTCTCGGATATGCTCCCTTGTTCCTGCCAGGAAGATCAGCAAGTCCTCCCGCTCAAAGCCCATGACCAACTCCAGTAGATGGCCTGCCTTAAGATAGGGAAGCATTTCAATGGTGACCATGCGAAGTTTGATCGTGCGAGCAGTGTCAGGGTTCGTCTCCTCCAACCTGCGCATGAGCACTCTCTGTTCGTCAAGTTCGGAACGTTCCATCAGGTCAAGTAGAACATCACTTGCGCGGATATGTTGCGTGTCAAACTCGGGCTTGGACACTACTTTCTTATTCAATGCCTGTGCGACATTAGCAAGGAATTCCTTGGGAATCGCATCAGCACGAGACAATTCACTGAGAAGTTTGGTACGACCCGCTCCTTGGAAGGTGTTGAACACCGCTCGTCTCTGCAAAGGTGGCAACTGCGTAAGGACAATACTCTGTACCCTCGGGTTCTCATCGCGGATCAAAGCGTAAACTTGCCCAGGATCCAGTTTGCCAAGGAACTCAAACTGTTCGATCGTTTTCTGGGTCAGCACACGAATTTCATTTGCCAGAACTTTTGTTTTTAATTTAAGAAGAAGCTCTTCCTGTTCCTTCAAGGAGAACGAAAACTCGCTTTTGTTATAAAACTCAACCAGCTCGAATAGGTTTCGTTGCAGCGTGGGGTCATCGACAAGTTCATAGACCATCAGCTTTCCAAGTATGTGAAGGAATTTTGCCGTCTCTTCGACGCCATCTTCGTGGAGAAGGCGGCCGAAGGTTTCCCTCGAAACTTTCGGTGAATTGAGGAAGATCTGAATGAGATGGTCTTTTAGGTCTTCCACACGCATGCGGAGTGTGACATCTATATCAGTTTTGTCCTTCACTCCAAGTTCCTTTTTAACGCCTTCGTCCTCTTTCTTCCCCGCTCCCAGTGTGTGCATGAGGTAATGGGCGTCGCGATTTGCGGATGCATATTTGAGGATGATGAAAGCAAGGAGGCCGGTCACTATAATGACAACGAGAATGTACAGAATCCAGCGCGTTCCCTCTCCCTCTGTCCGTTCCTTTTCCTCCTTCAAGGCTTCCCGTGCTTCCGATGTGGAGATGATCTCCTTTGTCCCCGCAAGTTCTTTGAACATTATCAGCATACGGCGCAGCTTCTCCAATCCGAAAGGATCGTCTGATTCCGCATGTTCTCTTTCTTTCTTCCTCGCAAATGTTTCGGGGAAGCGCCTGACATCCACTTTGAACGTCACAGGTCTAACAAAATCCAAATGGGCTTTCAGGACGTCGAGAATTTGCTCCCTTGCCAACTCGTTGATCCCCTCATCTATAGACAACGAGACTTCTGCTTCATCGACATGAAAATACGTTAGCCCTGTCTTGGAACGAACGATTTCCAGTGGTGGGTAGACGGAGGCTTCATCGGGGGCAACTGCTCGTCCTTTCACAAGAACGTAAGACAGAATGCAGGCGTCCGGACAGTATTCTCGAATCGTACTCTCGACGGCTGTTTCAAGTTGCTGCTCGACATCGCGTTTTACAAGGTTCGCTTCGGAACTGTACTTTCCGATCTGCGGGGTTTCGATGTCGTAAAACACAATCTCACTAGGACCGGTCGCTTTGAGGTGAAAACTGACAATCTTCTGCAAACGCTCTCTGTTCTCCCTGGAAATATTCTTGTCGATCTGGATTTCTACAGAAAGGTTTGCGACCGAAAACATCGGACCTTCAATTGCTTCCCCTATCCCCTCAAAGCCTAGGTCAAACGTTTCTGGGACGGCCTCTTGCAGAGTCACCCCCACGGAGATAAGTTGGCAAGCTTCACCACAATGCTTAAGCAGTAACGAATCTACAGTAGTCCTTACTTTTTGCTCTGTATCGTGCTTGACTTGTTCATAGGTGGAGAAACGCTCAGCGAATGATTGTGTTGATAAAATCATCGCTGAAACGAACGTCAGAAAACTGAAGGACATCCTTGTCATAACCGCACATCCGATGCTCAGACGTTACTGTTGAGAGAAGAGAGACGAATCCTCGTCCCTCTCAAGTTCCCTCTCCGCAAGGAGGAGGGATATCTTCTCTTCCACAATTTCTTATCGGACATGCTAAGCTTATGTTGAGGATGTTAAAGGGGAAAGGTTCTAAAGAAGTTTCTTGATAGCTTCTTCCAATGTTTCTTGGTCGTATCCAAATTGCTTACGGCCATTGATGTAAATCGAGGGAGTTCCGCCCACTCCGATTCGCTCTCCTTCATTTCTTGAAAACTCCACTTTTTCCTTTGTTCCTACAGAATTTAGGCAGGCTTCAAATTTCTTGAGGTCCAAATTCAACTTCTTGGCAAATTCCGCGGGAGATTCCTTGCTTAGGGAAGCTTGATTTTCAAAGGCCATGTAGTGGTAATCCCAGAACTTCTTTTGTTCATCCGCGCAGACAGCACCGACAGCAACCTGTTTGGGAACTCCGCTTGGGTTGAGAGGAAAATCCATATAGACAAAACGCACGTTCTTTTTGTTTTTTTCAACTACTTTTTTCAATGACTCTGCCGCATGTTTGCAGTGGGGGCAACCGTAATCTGCGAACTCGACGATCGTCACCTTCGCCTTCTCGGACCCTTTCGAAGGGTAAGCGTCCGTCGTTATGGAAACCTGTGGGGCGATCGGCTCAGTAACTGCAAGTTGAAAGGTGCCTTTGCCCTTGATCGACTTCAACACAAGTTGCTGGGCGTCTTCCTGTTCCTGCATTTGGAGGAAATTAACAATCTCACCTTTAATAGAGTCGAAAGATCTGCCACCCACGCGACTCTTATTCGCATCGTACCATGTTTGAGCATCCTTTTCGTTTACGGTTTTTCCCTTGAAAAGCTGTTGCTCCAATTCCTCAGGCTTCTTCCCTTTCTTCTGTGCTTCCTCCTTTACATAAAGCTCGAGAAGGAATGAATCGACTAAGCGTGTGACCGTGTCGTAACGTTGACGATCCAGCTCAAACATAGACTGCCTGAGAGCGGGGGGGAGATCACTCTCCCGATACGATTTTCCCTCGAATCGGAAAAGTTCCTCATTGTTTGCTTTTGATGATGCAGCGAGAAAAAACGAGAACACAAAAAATAGACTACGTTTCATACTGATCCTCTATGCTGAAAATTAGGGAACTTACTAAAACGGGCAAGTTAGAGTATCGGCTCAGGGGCTGAGTGTCAAGATAGGGTTGAGCGCTTCAAGTTCCTTGCGTGAAAAACTCTGTTTTTCGAAAGAGACGCTTCCAAACACCTCGTGGAGGATTTTCCAAGTATCGTTCTCTTTGCGCCAGTAAAGGATTTTACGCCCACGGCTGCGGAAACGCTTATCACCTTGAAAGTCCTGATTCATAAACACAACAGCATATTTAGGATGCGTGATGGTCCGTATTGCGGTCATTTCCAGATTCATATTTTTGTAGGAGTGGAATACTGATGTTTTGTACGCACGGTAGGCTTCTTTATTGCGTCCGTTGCTGGCAAAGTCTGGGGAGTATGCTTCCATGTAGCCTGCCAGATCACGCGTGGACCAATCCGCAATCCACTTTTCCGCCAGTTTATGGACAGTCTGCCTGTCTTCCTGACGGTTGACCGCTGTAGAGTCGTTGGTGATAACGACGATTCCCTGGTAAGGGCTGAGCCAGGATTTCAATTTTATGATTTCCGAATTGAAGAAGGCAACACAACCTTCCGTGACGTTTTCCTCCGCCATGCGCTGATCGTTACCTGCACCATGTATCCATATCCCGTGACCTGTTTTTTTCTCGAACTGGTCGAAGGGGTTAGGAAAGTTGAGTGGGATGGCTACAGTCCCATATTTTTCGCGTCGCAATTTTTCTTCCGGGATATGGGGAAGTGTGAAGTAGATTCCCTCGGGTGTCCTGTTGTCACCCTCACGTACTTTGTCACCTTTCTCTTTACCAATGGCGATTCTGAAATCCTTCAATAACAGCGGGTTTTCTGTAACGGGAGGGAGCGTTTGCAGGGAAGCTTCCAGCTTTACCTTATCAACAAGGAGCCAGATAAAATCTCCATCCGGCTCGGAGCTAGCGGTCTTAGCAACGGTGCTGGTTAATGCAAAGGCCCAAAAGCCGAAGAATACGCGCATCCACCCTTGCGTAATCATGAACTCTCCTCTTCTGCTTTCCATAGAACATCTCTGTAAGGTTCCAATGAATTCAGAAGTTCCCCAAGGTCTTTGGGCAGAGGAGCTTTGAATTCCATGTCTTCCAGGGTTCGCGGGTGACGAAAACCAAGACTTTTTGCATGAAGCATCTGCCTCGGCAAATTCGACACTTGCTTGCGAAGTTCAGGAGCAAAGTGTAACGGAAATTCGTGGTAGCGATTGTAAAGTTGATCCCCTAGAACAGGACATTTTAAATCCTGACTATGCACTCGAATCTGGTGGGTCCGACCCGTCTGTAAACTTATACTCGCCAGCGTTAAGCGGTTGCCGTAAGTTTTTTTCTTGGTAAACGTACTCACTGCACGACGAAACTTCGAAGGCGCCTTCTCGATCGGCCTGCCGAACTTAGCCTCATAAGCTTCGGCTGTCAGAGATGCAAAGCGTTGCCGATGCAAAGGATCTCTAAACAGATAACTTTCATAGATGATTCTTGCGGCTTTCAGATAACCGTCCAACAATGCTAGGTACTCTCTCTTGATTTGTCGGGACGCAAATTGTTTAGCAAGTTTTAATTGTGTGCTCTCATTTTTAGCATAAACCATAACGCCTGTTGTGTCTTTATCCAAGCGATGAACGAGTCCAGGTCGGAAGCCAAGATCTTTCGACGCTTCCTTCCCCAGTTTATGAAGGATGCCCTCCACCAGTGTAGTCTGACGTTTACCTGCCCCGGGGTGGACTGAAACACCGGCAGGTTTGTCCACAACGATGAGGTCTTCATCTTCGAATAAAATTGATAGATCCAAAGGTGACGGTTTCAAAACCAAGGAATCTGCTTCATCTTCCCAAACGACTTCCACCGAGTCTCCTGTTCGTAGAAGGTGGCTCCGCTTTACCGCGATTCCGTTGACGAGAATCTTACCTCGTTCTACGAGCCTCTGGATTTTTGCCCTGCTAGCATCGGGAAGATGGAGAGCGAGCCAGATATCCACTCGTACGGGAGCAGCGTCTTCAAAGTTCAGGCTTATGTGTTGTCCGGAGAAAGGCATGGAAAAGTCCCCTATTTTTCGTATATTCGAGCAAGAATGGTGAGCAACACAGGAGGTTCCCATGCGCCCTTTCCTACTGATACTCTCTTTTCTCTTTGTGCCGCTAACTTACGCACTTTCTCGCCAGGAGGCGAGCATCATTAGCACCATGCTGGCAACGAATCGCGCACTTTGGGCGGCCGCCCGCGAGTTACCAGTCAACGCCCCCCTTCGACAATCGGCGGATATCTTCGAACATTTATGCCAACAAACTCAAGGTCTTAGTCCGCAAGCGACTCGCTTGACCCAGGAGTTAAGAAGGATCGCACGTTCACATTCGCAAGGTGAGAAGGCGACCGACATTTTCAGAACCGTCCGACGAGTTCTTTCCCAGCGGCTCGATCATGGCAAGGAACCGGAGAAAGTAGCAGCCAGCGAAATCGCATCAGCCTATAAGAAGATGGAGACCGATAGCCTTTCCTTTTTAGCGAACATAGCCTCGGAGGATAAAGGCTTAGCCAGTTTTCTGGAAACACGCCTGCGAGCAGCCCTGTCACGCGAAAATTAAGGAGTTTCCTTGCGAAAATATATCCTGGGCCTAGTTCTGGTCATCACTCTTTGCAGTCTTGTCGCCTATTATTTTAGGGGGCCAAGCCTTCAATACGACTTCTATTCAAGCCTCGACAAGGAAATTTCCGACGGTGATTATCATACGGTCCTGGCGATCCACAGGGACTGTTTCGACGAGTCCAGGAAAAAAAACCTGGTCCGCTATTTCCAGAAATATGGTGGTGATGACCTCGCCACGGCCCAGGTTCGCTCCGAGTCTTTTCAAGCTAACTACAGCAAGGAGCAGCTCAAGTCCTTTCGCAATACCGTAAACGTATACGTAGTCAGGGAAAAGCAGGACATCATCGGCCTCTTCAACTGCCGGGAAGAAACCGAGCTGACAAACCACTCCATGATGGTCTTCAACGTCTGCCTGAAACCTAGTAAGAGACGTAAGGGACTAGGCCCCCTTATGATGAAAGAAGCGATAGAAAAATGTCCCCAACCAGGGCAGGATTTTACCCTTCTTGTTTATAAAGATGACACCTATGTGGTCGACTTTTACAAGAAACTAAACTTCGAGATCATCTCCGACCTCAAAGAGTGGGACGACCAGTTCCCGTATTTCAACAAGTATCTTATGATATACAGAGGCCCGTAATGCGTAAGCCACCTGGGGCAAGGAGGTGGTTTGGAGGAAACTGCGCAGCTGGTTCCTCCAAGAAATCCGGGGGAGGCGACGCTTCACTCGCCCCCCCAAACCCCCCTCTCCCTATTTGCCCCAAGTGGCTTACCCATTACCCTAACTTGCTAAAATTGCTTCCCCTTTCATAAAAGATTTGCTATGAACGTCGGGATCCTGTTAGATCGCCGGGACTTAGGTCCTGGAATTCCTTTTTTTTAAACCTCCAATAAATTTGAGTGGTGAGAAAATGAAAACAAAGCCAATCATTTGTCTACTTGATGAAGATGCTGAAGTTAAACAAGGATGGGAGCTTGCACTCGGGCCTGATGCGCAACTCTGTTATTTCCCGGACCATCTGGAACTTTTCAACACAGCCGCCAGTCAGAAGGATCTCATTTCTTCCTTTTCCTGCATTATTGTCGGGCGTTACTTTAAACACATCAATCTTGATACCGTCTCCAGCAATGTGACTGAGATGCTAAAAGAGCATGGCGCCGGTCCGATATTTCTCAACTGGCAAGGTTACGTTACAAAGGAAGAAGTGAACAGCAAGTTCGACGGCAAGTTGTTCCATCGTTACGGAGTCAAATGGCAGACCCTGCGGTTACGGATTCAGAAGTTCGAAAAGACTCTAAAACCAGCAATCGTCCCTGAATTAAAGAGAGAAAATTTCCCCGTCACCTTCTCAAAACCTGCCAGCAGTATTTCACGACCCGACCGTTGTTTGCACATTCTTAAGACCATGGCTCATAACGCCCAAGGGCCGCATAAGGAAAAGATTGAATTCTACGCAAAAAAAGATCCGAAAACCGGAGTGAAACTCCTGGAAGCCATCTATGATCGTCTTCTTACCGATCGCGAACGTCCAGAAGACTGTCCAAGCCGCTACATCAACACTTCGCCCATTATAGCGAAACGCATACTTCAGAATGCACTCTACGGTTGAGACTTCCTTTCCCAAACTTCAAATTGCCAGGCAAGTTCTTGCCCTTCATCGGGGTGGTAGACCGACTGAGTTCGTTCCCACCCCTCCCATGACATTTCGGGAAAATAGGTATCAGCAGGCCCGTCGTAAAAAACCTTGCTGAGGTACATCTTGCTGCAATACGGGAGGCATGTTTCATAAACCTTGCCGCCTCCTGCTACAAAAAGCTCGCTCTCTTCTTGTTCCCGCGCTAAAGAAATGGCCTCTTCCCATGTTCCCACGACTTTACAATCGGGTGCTGCAAAGTCAGCGTTCCGACTGAGGACAAACATCTTCCTTCCTGGCAGGGCTTTTCCGATCGCCTCATACGTGGTCCGACCCACAAGAAGGCAATGGCCCATCGTCAGTTTTTTGAAATTTCGCAAGTCCGACGGCAAATGCCAAGGCAACGAGCCTTCTCGTCCGATCTCCCCCTTCAATCCAACGGCGGCGATGATCGAAATCTTCAAATTTCCTCCTAAACTGCTACAGGTGCTTTAATATGAGGGTGCGGGTCATAATTCTCGAAATGAAAATCTTCAGTTCGGTATGAGAACAAGTCGTCTGGTCTTCGCAAGATCTTCAGAGTCGGCAAAGCCCTCGGCTCGCGCGCAAGCTGTAAATCGACTTGATCCCTGTGATTAGCATACAAATGAACGTCTCCCCCCGTCCATACGAAGGTTCCCACATCCAAATCACACTGCTGTGCAATCATATGCGTAAGAAGAGCATAAGACGCAATGTTGAACCCAACACCGATAAACAAGTCGCATGAGCGCTGATAAAGCTGGCAGGAAAGCTGCCCATTGGCGACATAGAACTGAAAAAGACAGTGACATGGCGGCAAGGCCATTTTAGGTAAGTCTGACGGGTTCCAAGCGGATACAATGTGGCGTCGAGAGTTTGGATTCTCCCGTATGGATGTCACCACGTTAGCGATCTGATCAATCATGCCTCCGTCAGGGGTGGGCCATGAGCGCCACTGATAACCGTAGATCGGGCCAAGATCGCCGTTTTTGTCCGCCCATGGGTCCCAGATATGGCAGCCGTGTTCTTGCAACCAACGCACATTCGTGCCGCCCCGCAGAAACCACAGCAGTTCGACAAGCACCGAGCGGACGTGGATTTTCTTCGTCGTCAGTAGAGGAAAGCCTCTCTGCAAATCGAAATGCATCTGCCTTCCGAACACGCTCAAAGTGCCCGTTCCCGTGCGATCCTCACGATAGACGCCATTGTTTTTAACTTCTTTCATTAGTTCAAGATATTGCTGCATGACCGCTCCCTATGATATACCAATTGTCTTCTACTTATACCTTCCGGTCCCATCGATTAAGAGGATAAATCACTCGTTTCCTAAATGAGAGCTCCAGGTTCAATCCCTGGTGGGACCGCCACCAAAATCCTCCCCCGGATTTCTTGGAGGAACCAGCTGCGCAGTTTCCTCCAAACCACCTCCTTGCCCCGGTTGGCTTACGCTTTACTCCCGCTGATGTTATGATTAAAAATAACAACAAAAAGGGTGAAACATTGCGCTCGACGATTTTCAAGCTATTGCTGCTATCAGAGGCATTGATCTTCGCAGGCCTCTTAAGGGGGCAGAACGAGGCCGTGCCCCCGCTTCAAAAAGAGGACATGGATGCGGAAGAAACACAGGCGCCTCCCGAGAAAGGCACGATGGAGAAGGGGGAGCGAGAACTTGCCTACACGCGCCCTCGCGTAACCCTCGGCTTACTGCCCTCGTACATCGTACTTTCTGGCGATCTTGAAAACTACGGGGGAAGTGTGCCGGCCTTTTCGTTAGCTTTCAAAAAGACAGGGTTTGGTGGTTGGGGTGAGACCTTCCCTGTCTACATGGGCGTGTTCGAGTCTGTATCCTTCTTCTCTGCAAGCAACGAAACATCCACCAGCAAAAAACAACTTGAAAGCGGCCATTTTCTCCTGGGACTTGAGTTCATGGGAACAAAGCCTCAGGTCGGCTTCGAGGTGGTGTTCAACTTCGGCCTGGGTTTATACATTGTCAATACGAAAGACACTCCGACAGGAAGCACTGAGACAACAAAGGAAAACAAAACAAAAGCCGCCCCATTCTTCGGTCTTGGTGCTGGCTACAGAGTGATGGAACGCCTTTCTCTTAATTTCGCTACATCCATGCACGCCCCCAGTGCTGGCATGACTTACACGCAATGGCAGCTCGGTGCCTGGATTATCCTTTAGACAGACAGAGAGAGTCTTGTGAAGAACCTGACGTCGGGGCGATCCCCAACTTTTTTCCCCTGTTCTTCTCCGTAGGAACCTATATACAAGCGCACAAACTTTCCTCCGAAGAACACAGATGCGGTTGGGTAGCCCTGATTCAAACCAAGCGCCAAGCCGACTTTCTCAGCTAGGGAAAAGTCTAGACCCAAGTGCAGATTCTTAAAAGAATTCGTCTCATTGTTGGAAAGTAAGTCACGATAATCCCCATGAAACGTCAATTTGGTGCCATCCCATAGCCAAGCAAACGTAGCACCTAGATTTATAGTCTGTTTGATGGATTCTAACGGTGGCCCGTCTTTTTCCGTCTTCGCGAATTGAGTTTCACCCACGTCATCGACAGTCAGAGCAAATTGTGTGCGGTAGCTCTCCCCCTGGAGTAACGGTGGTCTGTAGATGGAACCGACATCTAGCCCGTACCCTTTGCCTTTATTTCGGTAATTGTCGATGCTGAGTTCCTTGATTTCCTTAATGTCGGAAAGGTTCAAGCTTGCTGTCACCTGGGTCCTGTCGAGATACTTCAAGGTGCCCCCCACCCATACACCTTCGTAAACATCGTGAGCATAGCTTGTTATGAGACCGAGGTTTGTGAATGCTTTGAAGTCTACAGTCTCCAGACCACTGAATTCCAAATCCTTGAATGCGAACGCACGCGCGAACGCAGAGGTGACTATGCCAATCGCAAAACGGTTGGCGATAATGCCAGAAAAGTTAGAAAAACCCACAAAAAGGGGGGTTTTGACAAGATCATCGACCAGAGAAACCTTCTCTGAATCTGAATCGTCCTGAACCTTCGCAATTACGGAAGAGATATTGCGGGAAACTTCGGGCATGGGGGAAAAGAGGACGAGACGTTCCCTATTTTCTTCCTCTTTGTTCGCCAGCAGGGCAGCTGGGTTGTAAAAAATGGCGTCGACATCTTCGCTTCCTGCCAATCCAGCATGCCCCCTTCCCAATGACGAGGCTCCTCGATAAACACTGAACGCATCGGCAGCAAGACTAACGGAGGAAAAAATTGCAAAACAAAACAGACAAAGCACGCGAACGGCAAAGGTCCTTCGCATAGGTCATCCTTGTATAGTGTTCAAGATAATCAATTTGGGGACAAACTTTTTGAAAAAAGTTATTTCCCCAAGCCCCTTTTTAAAAACTTCAGTATTTGAAGTTTTTTTTTGGGGGGAGGCGTGGAGGGGAACTTTTTTTCAAAAAAGGTCCTCTCCACAAATTCGTTTTCCTAAATACTATAGCATAATTGCTGGCTCTTGGGGGCTGGCCAGTCGAATGCGTTCTTTGTGACCGTTGAGCTGTGCGTACAAACGTTTGGCCTCAATCATGAAACGGTCCTGATCTTTGACATCGACAGGTTTTTCCCGGGGAAAGCGCTTGCCTAAAGGATCCTTAAAGATGCCATTTTCGTAGAACTCGAAATGCAGGTGCGGCGCACTAGCCAGTCCTGTTTGTCCCACGTATCCGATGACATCACCCTGATTGACTTTCTTGCCCAGATGCAAACCCTTTGCAAATCCACTCAAGTGTTTGTACGCGGTCATGAAATGGGCATTGTGACGCAGCTTGATCATATTACCCGCTCCTCCATTCCGTCCGAACTGAAGCACCCGACCGTCACCTACAGCATAAACGGGTGTCCCTTCTGCCGCGGCATAGTCAACTCCCCGATGCGGACGATTGATTTTAAGGATAGGGTGGAAGCGCTGCTGACTAAAACGCGAACTGATGCGGCTATACTTTAAAGGTGTTTTGAGAAATTTCCCTCTCAGGTTTTTCCCTTCCCAATCGTAGTAGTCGACATGATCAGCCGTCTCGAAACGGATAGCAAGAAGGTCTTCATCCCTTCTCTTGACTTCTGCCACCTGGATTACGCCAAACCCCGCATCTTGCCCCTGCACGATTCGTTTTTCCACAAGGAGCGCCCACTCGTCGTCAGGGTGAAGTTCGCGAGAAAAGTCAATCTGCCACCCCAAAATTCCGGCAAGTTGGTCAATTAACTCCGGAGACATACCTTCTCCCCTTGCGGAATCCCACAAGGAAGATTTGATGATCCCGGTAAAAGCAATTGTCTCGATACTGACAGGGTGGTCAATGCTTTGTGCCATCCATATATCATTCCCCTGTCTTGTGATCGCTAACTCGTGTTCCAGAGAGAAGGATACCTTGACACTATGTAGGTTATCCCCACTCCAATGGAGAGCAATCGGAGTTCCGAAAGAAATCTTGGCAAGGTCAAACTCAGATTTCGCAGCAGCAATGATATTCAGAACAGTCAAGGGAGCGATGTTTTTCGACGCCAGAGTGTCATAAAAAGACGAGTTGCGAGGAATCTGCAAAGTATCGACAGTGAACTCGGGAACTGGCTCTGGCAAAGGACCTTGCGCGGATTCTTCGACACGGGGTAAAACCGAGGGAACCTTCTCCTTTACTGACGTTTGCATCCAAAAAAGACTGGCAACACCAAGGATTAAAATAAAGAGAGGTATAAGCGTTCGGCGCATGTTCTTCCTGATGAAACATCTAATCAAGCAATCTGAAAGACCCGTTCGTGCTGCTGTTCATACCTTTGTGAAGGACAAGCTCTTGCCCTTTCCTCACACCGTCTTCGAAGGCTGAACGCTGGGCACGTCGGTTTCCCCGTGACACACTTGTCATCCGGGGGAATTTTAAAGCCAGGTACTGTTCCAGGTGTCGATGTTCCTGGGTCATCAAGCTCTTGCTGGAAACTGAGGGACGTCTCTCCATTTTCTGCAGACGCAACTTTTCCTCAAACCCGCTAAGTATGCCCGAGTAATAACTATGCTTGGCTACCAAACCTCGTTGTTTCGAGCTGATCTGATAAGTTTCCCACAGCAGTTTCAAATTATTAAACAAAAACCAATAAACGTACTCCGCCAGCTTTACATTTTCCGGCCGTCCTAAAAGCTCGATGGTTTTATAAACGGCGATGTCTTGAGGATCGTATTGAGCACTAAAAATTGCCTTGACGTTAAAATACCCTGTGAGGATAGAAGCTATCTGGGCATGAAAATAAGGTAGCCTCTTCAGTTTGTGGTCAATTGTGATGCTTGCAAATTCGTCCTCCACTTGCTTTTCGATGTTTTCAAGTTGGTAGGTATCGTACAGTTCAGAAACCTTCTTCATTGCTGCAAGCGCTTCGTGCTCATTGGGTGACTGTGCAAGGGCGAGAAGTTTTTCGACGCGCCTCAAAAGCTGGCTCTCCTTTTCCGATACCTCGCGATGTTGCAGGCTTGCCAGGTCGGGGACTGTATGGATTTCCGCCCTCCTTGCCCACGCTTCGACACCCAAGCATTCGCAGGCGCGCTTAAAGAAGGGGCCGTGCTGCTCTTCCTGTCGCCAAAGTTCTGAAACCACCTGGTGCGCAATCTCGTGTTTGAGTACTTCCAGCACGGTCCCCCAGGGATATTTGCGGATCAGTTGCGTAGATAAGGCGAGTGTCCTCGTCAGCGGGTCCCAATGACCCCAGCGGGAATGAAAATCCATGATGACGATAAGCGGCAGGTGCAATTTTATCCCGTATGCGTAGCAAATCGCTCCGTGCTCCTGATAAAGTTGCTTCGTCCATTCCTTTTTTTTCCCTTCGAGACTATCTTGGAAGCTCATAGTGCCCTTTCAATCCATGGTTCTTCTCTTTTTAACTCAGTTCGAGCAATCACACAAACTCTGACATCCTCATGAGATCCTAGTGAGCCAGTACCTTCGCTATCCGCACCAAAGTCTGGGGAGAGTTTTGAAACTCTCTGATGGTCTCCATGGGAAAGACACTGCCAAGCAGTGAAATCCCTGTGTTGTAGGGAATATCCTCAACCACAAAAACGGCTTGATAGAGTTTCCTATTCAAATTTTCCCTGATCATGTCGCGATGCTCTTGTGCCCAGGTGAAATTGACGGAACCCATGTTTCGGATCGTATAAATCCCAGGTCTGTCCGTGATGACCAGGACATCTTTTTCCTTGATCCCGTCGAAGAATTCATAGACCGCCCGCGTCTTTCGAATCAAAGTCAGGCTGTTCACATGACGTTGTTCCCTGGCAACTGGAAAATAGATCGCGAAAAAACTCAACCCA
Source organism: Deltaproteobacteria bacterium (assembly GCA_016186945.1). GTDB lineage: Bacteria > Bdellovibrionota_B > Oligoflexia > Oligoflexales > Bog-1112 > BOG-1112. The sequence goes on from JACPKR010000053.1 coordinate 125,529, forward strand.
GCTACAAAAACCCACAGCGGCCGAACGCGGTCGAAAATGTGATGCAAGAGGAACGGCATGAGGGAAAGAGACAGCACAAACACTAAAAAAAATCGAGTTTGTGTAGGATGGTAAAAATGCCCGAAATGATGACCAACATAAACAAACAAGCCGGAAAGAACACTTGCCGCAGCAATCCATCCAAAAGGCCGGTAGGGAGAGATGCTCTCTTTTCTCACCAGCAGAGTCTTCACAAGAAACATAGCAAGGACAAGCAAAGCTGCCAGGTTGAGCAAGGTGGCATAGGGCAGAAGAAAACCAAAGTGAAAGAGTCCTTTTCCCAGGTCAGGGATATTCCTCAGAAAGTTACCAAGTCCGATGACAGCAACGTTTTGAGGATTTTCATAGTCATGGGGAAGCATGAGCTGCCAAAGACGCGGGAGAAAGAAGACGAAAGACCCAACAAAAAATAACACCCTTTCTTTCAAGTCACTCCATCGGATTAAACGAAAGAAAAAGGACAGACCGAGAATAAGCGGGAAAAACATCCCGGACTCAGGCCGAACATTGCTTAAAAGGATGAGAGAGACCCACAAAAGTGCGATCGTTTGAGAATCCCGTTTCTCACAAAGTTTAAACACGAGAAACAATGACCAGATCAGAAGCAAACACGCCAGCAAATCATACCCGGCACTCGCTGCGTTCAACCCGACGATGGGCTGGGCTGCAACCAATAGCGCCGCAGCTACTCCTCCCCACACCCCCCAACGGGTTCTCCCTATCCAGAAGAAAACCAGACCAAGGAGCAGAAATAGGATGATCCCGTTCAATGCGAAAGCATTAGCGATGTCATAACCGAGGAAACTATGGACGACGCTAAGAAGGAAAGGAAATAGAAGCGGTCGTTTCGGAATTTCACTTGTGATGGGCCGGAAGTTATCGTAAAAAAACTGTCCCTGAGTTACATTGATTGCCTTCTTATCAAAGGTAAGAGACCTGGAAATAGCTAAGTGGTTAGATTCGTCCGCCAGGACCTTGAACCCCCTTTCCACCCCGAACCAGACGACCATGCTTAGTGCGATGACTGCAAGCAGGCCCCAACCCACCCGACGGTTCCAGGTAAAGGACTGGTTCCTCAGCCACTGGAAAAATACGTAACCCCATACGATGACCAGTGCTCCCATAAAATAGTAGGAGCCATCAACAAAAAGATGCCTCGCAAAGTCCGTCATAAAAGATCCTGCGCGTGTGAATGTTTCTAACATTTTATCAGATCGCGGCTACTGTTGACCACTTGGGGCAAGGAGGTGGTTTGGAGGAAACTGCGCAGCTGCTTCCTCCAAGATACTTGCCCTTGACAAACATTCTCATTTCATAGGGTTACAGATTTTTCTAAATTTTTTGGAAAAAATACCGCTCCTATGATTAGGTAGCCAAACAAGACAAGACTTCGGTGGATGATAGAGGAATATTCACACGAAGGATTGATATGCAGGTAAGCAAGAAGCTTTTGCCGTTGGCGCTCCTGGGGCAATTGCATGGGAGTTGCGGGAATCCGACGTTCTCCTACCTTTCGGGCGGATTCATCAGGGAACAAGACGACACAGTCGCTCAACAAGACGAACAGAAAGCGATCCTTCCAGCCAGCAGTGCGAAAAGTGTTGTGATTGACAATTCTAAACCCGACCACAAGTTGGAGACGACGATTCAAGGGACGCGAGCCTCTGTTCTTATCATCAAGGACACAATGAGTGAAGGCACTATCGTCACGATCCAGGAAGGCGAGTCTTTAGCCAACGACGAGGACTTTTCTCAGCTTATACAAGTGGAAGGCGGGCCCAAATCACCAGCGATCGTCGTCTCCAGTTCCAAGCAAAAGAACCCTTTAAATCCGTTCCAAGTGCACATTCCTCTCCCCGATGAAAGTTTAAACTTGGCGCAATTGACCTCCAAAAAATGGATAGTCCTCTGTAAGCTTATTGACTATAGCGAAAAGGGAGTCATCAAAGCCAGGCTCCTCACGGAGAAGGATTTTACATTACTCGATCATGCAATAACGTTTCCCATCCGTTTCTTCGGAGCATTTCAGCTTCTGAGTTTTTCAAAGGAAATTCCGGACAATAGAGAGATTGTCGCGCGCACTTCCATCAAGAGCGCCAACGGAACTGCGATCATAAGCAATCCCCTGGAGGGATCTGATACACCGACACAAGCAGTAGCGGTCTCAAGCACATCGTCCTCGGAAAGTCCTACGAGTCAGGTTTCGCTAAAAAGCGATGACGACGATGAGTCTGACAGTGATGAGTCTGACAGTGATGAGTCTGACAGTAGCGACAGCGGGCCTGGCAACCTGACACAGACCGACCCATCTCTACAAGATTCGGGATCAGCAACTCAGCTGGATCCAGTGACAAGCACCCTGGCCCCTAGTTTTCGCGCTGCGACCGACAGGTGGCAGGAAGGGGGTATTGGTCTCTTAGTTTCCTGGCCATCTGATGTTACAGGCTTCTCGCTCGCGGAAATCAGGCGAGAGCCGGGGATCAAAACGTTCGATTCTTGCGGAGACGGCGATTTTGTCCGTGCCTTCGCGACGTTCACTGCTTCACAGTTGATAGAGTTTGTGGACCTGACCGGATCCACTGAAGGGGGACTTTTCAACTATCAACTCTGTGTCTATAACCAGGAACGCAAAGTGGTGGCCAGTGGAACACAGACGGGAATTCGAGCATTAGACACTTCCCCGCCCCCAAATATCGCCGAATTTTATGCCCAAAGTGGCTCGTCGCATGGCTCCATCAAATTAATTATGAAATTTTCAAACATAAGTGAAGCTGATGTCAGTTCTATTGTGATCAGACGGGCTGCTGGGTTTATTCCTCCTGGCACAGACTGCTCAAGCAGTGGAGTCGTCGTGGGGAGTTTTGCCTACTCATCGAATAGTTCGCAAGAGCATACGGACTATACCAGTGCGGAACATGGCGAACTCTTCAGCTACAGGCTTTGTATGTATGATGCGTCAGGAAACTTGAATTCCAATCACTCTGTAAGTGGCGTAGCCGCTCAAGATGCTGTTGCGCCTCCTTCTCTTCAAGGGTTTTATTCCCAAACCGGGGGCGATTTCCTTGGGGAAATCGTGCTGGGGCTGACGTTCCCGACAGATACGTCAGACTACAACTCAGTCGGGATCCGAAGAAAAGTGGGGTCAAATGCTCCCTCGGACTGTCAGGATGCTTTGCTTGTTAAGAGTATTAGTGTCTTCCCCGGTGGGGGCGTCTTCCAAATAGATGATGTCGGGATACCAGGAGAGATCTATTCCTACCGCGTTTGCATCGGTGACGGACGGGGTAACGAGACCAGTCAGGATATTGCTACCGCTTTTACTAATTCAAGAGCGAGTCACAGGATTTTCGTCACCTCCTACATGTGGAAAGGAGTTGAAATCGGAGGCTTGGAAGGAGCGGATCAGAAGTGCAATTTTGTTGCCGAGGCCAGCCAAAAATGGGGGATTTGGCGCGCTATCCTTTCCGGCTCTGATCACGCAAAGGATCACATACAATTCATAGCCCCAATCAGGAACATGTTGGGAACCAATGTGCTTACGGATCCCAGTTTGATTTGGAGTACTGATTCAATCCCCGTGTTCTCACTGGCAGCACCACTCAATTTTGACGAGCTGGGCCGCCCTACCATTGCCATGCCATGGACCGGCTCAACACCAGATGGTTTCGCAGCCTCGGACACTTGTCATGATTGGACCGGTGAGACTACCAGCACCAGTGAATCGTCGATCATCGGAAATCCGACGCTGACCACCAGTAAGTGGATTCATGCGCAGGAACGCAACTGTTACAACTCAGGCCCTCTCTATTGCGTCGATGGGCAGATCAATCCCCGTGCTGACTAATGCCCCTTTTTAAAAACTTCAATATCTAAAGTTTTTTGGGGGGAGGCGTGGAGGGGAACTTTTTTTCAAAAAAGGTCCTCTCCACAAATTCTTTTTCTCAAATACTATAGCTGCCTCAAGAGCTTCCCAAACGGTATCCACTGATAAACCTGATAGCTCACCGTTACATTGTACCGCTCTGTGTTTGTCCGTCATGGGACACCAGTCTTCAGCCTGAGAGGGACCGTGGATTTGAAGGGAGGGGCAGTCTGCAGCAACAGCAAAGTGGCTGGCTCCGTTGGAGTTACCCACGAAGAGGTTCAATTGGCTGAGAAGGGCTGCAAGTTCCGAAAGCGTCGTTTGAGGAGCTTTGAAGGTCTCTTCCTTTGTCATTGCCAAGATACTGTCGATGATCGTTTCTTCCCCAGGTCCCCAGGTCCAGACCACTGCGGCTTGCTTTTCTTTGACGAGACGATCGGCCAGCTGGGCATAACAGTCGTACGGCCAGCGGCGGACCTCTTTCCGGTGAGTGGGGCTTAGCCCGACTTTTAGGGGAGCCTCGCGAAAACGCGGTTTGGTCATGAGAAGATTGTAAGGACCGAGATCGGCATCCCCCCAGGGCATGAGCAAGCGTTCGTCGCTAGCCTCGATCCCAGCCAATTTCAGCAGGCGGAATTTTTCCCGCACAGTGTAAAGGGGTCCAGGCGTCCGATTTAGCACCTGCGTGTAGGCCAAGCGACGCATAGATTGGAAGCCGAGACGGTGTTTAGCTCCCGACATGAGCGTGTAGAATGCGCTGCGAGGGTTCCCCATGAAATCGAAGGCTACCGTAAATTTTTTCCGCCGCAGCGTGGCTAGAAGCTTCCATTGGCTCTCGATCTGCTCTTCGTCGTAGCTTAACAGTTCGTCTAGGAACGGATTATTTTTCAACACGGCAAGTCCCATGCGATGGGTCAGCATGGTGATCCGATGCTTAGGGTTATCGTTCTTGATCGCCCGCAAGCAGGGCGTCGTCAGCAGGATATCTCCCAGTTGGCGAAGCTGGATGATCAGTATATCTTGGGGGAGCATGTTGCATTCCTTTTAAGATTGGGGAAGCTCGTTCTGCCCTCGGAGTATTCAATGGCAAATAAAATCACGGTTTCACCGGAAGAGCAATTTCAAGAGATCAAGGTCGGCGTCAGTGAGATTATCGACGAAGGCGAGCTTTTGGGAAAATTGAAGCGTTCCTTCAAAACTCAGACCCCGCTTCGCGTCAAGCTTGGGGCAGACCCGTCGTCCCCCGATATTCATATAGGTCATACGGTAGTGCTTTCCAAGCTTAAGATGCTTCAAGATTTCGGTCATCATGTGATTTTCATCATAGGTGATTTCACAGCTCGTATTGGAGACCCCACAGGGAAAAGCAAGACACGACCTGAGCTTTCTACAGGGGAGGTTCTAGCCAATGCGGAAACTTACCAGTCACAGATCTTTCGCATCCTGGATCAGGAGAAGACTGAAGTAGTGTACAACAGCAATTGGTTAGACAAGATCAATCCGATGGATTTCATCCGCCTTCTTGCGACAAGAACAGTCCAGCAATTGATCGTTCGCGACGACTTCGCCAAACGGTTCAAAGAAAACTCACCCATTTACCTCCATGAGTTTGTCTACCCGATCCTCCAAGGTTACGACTCGCTGCACCTGAAAGCCGACATTGAAATGGGGGGGACGGACCAGCGTTTCAACCTTCTCCTGGGCAGGGAAATGCAGCGGCAAGCCGGGCAGGAGGCACAGTGCCTCATTCTCATGCCGCTTCTGGAAGGTCTCGACGGTGTGATGAAAATGTCGAAAAGCCTCAACAACTACATCGGTATCAGCGAAGAACCTCGCGAAATATTCGGTAAAACCATGTCCATCACAGACGAGACTATGCTGCGCTTCTATGATCTGCTCAGCAGAAAAGGGCGCGACGCCATTCTCTCGATCCGGAAGAGACTCAGCGACGGCACCCTTCATCCGATGGATGCGAAAAAGGACCTTGCGCAGGAACTGGTCGAACACTATTGGGGCAAGGACGCAGCTACCGAAGCGCGGAAACGTTTCGAGGAAACATTCTCCGACAAGAAGATTCCCACAGACCTTCCCGAACACGTTGTAAAAACGGATGGTGAAGGACGAGTGAATCTCGTGGATATTTCGCTCGCCATGGGTTTTGCTCAGACGCGATCAGAAGTCCGCCGCATTTTGAGCCAAAACGGGATAAGAATTGACGGTCAACCCGTCAACTCTGAATGGCAGACCCTCAGCCCTGGTAAATCTTATGTGATGAAGCAGGGGAAGTTGAAAATGTGTAAGCTCATTGTCCGCATCTAAAGTTTTTTGGGGGGAGGCGTGGAGGGGAACTTTTTTTCAAAAAAGGTCCTCTCCACAAATTCTTTTTCCCAAATACTATAGTTTTTCCAAAAGATAGTAGCAGGGAATATAGTTTCCTTCACTGGGTTCCTGCGACACAAAAGGTGTCTGATCGGTAACCGGGCGAAAGCCCCTCTGTTCAAAGAGTCTCTGAGCAATCGTCATCGTCTGGCTTGTTTCCAAATATAAGCGCTGATAGCCAAAGGCCTTGGCTGTCTTGATTGCCATGTCGAGCAAAAGCTTGCCAAGACCTTGTCCACGGTATTCCTTGTCAACAACCAGGTCCCTAATTTCCCCCAAACCTTCTGAGAGAGGCAGATTATGAAAAGGCCCCAGCCCACAGCATGCCACAGGCCGTCCGTTTCTGCTGGCATCGGTTGCAATCAGAAACTTGCAAGCTTCTTGAGTATAAATTTCATGCAAGCGTGCCAGACGACGAAAGGTGCTGACCAGCACGGTTTCACGTTCATTGAAAGTTTCCAGATTGCGCCTGAGAAGGGAGGCAACGGCACTTTCTGTTTCCTTGGAAATAGGCACAACTTGAATGGATTCATTTGTCATCATCTTCTTCCTAAACAGTTTATCGTCCTAAGCAGACACTGATGGCTTCCGCGGCTCTGAGAATTTCATCGGATGGAAGTAATTTGCGCCGTTGAAAACGAGACACCTCACTGTAAGGAGTATCGGAAACCTGCTGCCCCTTCAAAACCACCAGTCTGTTAAAACGTTTTTTCAATGCAAGATCAACAGCATAAACCGCGAAGCGAGTGGCCAGAATACGATCCTCTGGGCACGGGGATCCTCCTCTCTGCAGATGGCCCAACACCGTAACCCGTACATCCATGTCACAAAGAGAGTGAAGCTTCTGAGCCACTTGAACCCCGACACCTCCCAAGGTTTTTGCTCCGCCTAGTTCTTCCTTGTAAATTGCCTCTCCCCCCTTTTCTGTCGCGCCCTCCGACACTACGACCACAGAAAAGTTGCGACCAATGTTTTTGCGTTCAAGGATTTTCTTCTGTATTCGTTTCACATCGAAGGGAATTTCGGGGATGAGGATGACGTTTGCTCCACCCGCCAAGCCGCCATGTAGGGCGATATAGCCAGAGTCTCGGCCCATAACTTCCAAGACCATGATGCGGTCATGTGACTCGGCGGTCGATCGCAACCTCATTACGGAATCAGCGACGAGGTTGACACAGCTCTTGAATCCTATCGTCTGGTCGGTGCCAGGAAGGTCATTGTCGATGGTTTTGGGTATGCCGATCACGGGAACGCCAGTGGCTGCCAGTTCACCCGCTATCCCCTGGGTTCCTTCCCCGCCGATCACAATGAGACCCGCAAGGTCAAGTTCGCTCATCGCCTCACGTAGTCTGAGAATATTCTCCTCGGGCTTTTCCCCAAAAGGACTACCCTCGTTGTGGGTGCCAAGTATGGTTCCCCCCTTGTCAAGAATATCCGATACGTCCTCCAAACCAAGTAAACTTGTCCGTGTTGGTCGCTCAAATAGGCCATTGAAACTATCTATGATGCCAACAAGTTGGCAACCCTTAGCGATCCCACTTTTGACAGCCGCACGAATGGCAGCGTTCAAGCCAGGGCAATCGCCGCCTCCCGTAAGTATTCCCACTCTCAAAGTTAGCCTCCTCTCATTCCTCGAAGTTCGGTTTGCCAATATGGCACACCTTGCTTATTTGTCGCAAAATTTAATGTCGGTGATGGTGCGAGGGAGTGCGGGCGAGGCGACCTTCATGTCCGTGTATCTGAATTTCTTATTGTGGGCGTCTTTTGCAAATTGCAGACTTGCCTGGAGGCGGCAATCCTGTTTCATAGTTGCTCGGTTCCGTGCGCATACGGGGATATAGCCCCATTGGACTCGCTCTTTTTGATCCGGCTCAGGTTCGAGAACCCAATCGCATTTCTTTCTGCCTTCGGGGTCGCAGGATATCATCGTGAAAAAAAGCAAAGTGGTCACTAATTTTGCAAGGCGCATAAAACTCCTCTCCTTGTAATGCGTAAGCCACTTGGGGCAAGGAGGTGGTTTGGAGGAAACTGCGCAGCTGGTTCCTCCAAGAATCCCGGGGGAGGCGACGCTTCACTCGCCCCCCCAAACCCCCCTCTCCCTATTTGCCCCAAGTGGCTTACGCATTACCTCTCCCTAATTTAGGAGCAAGACGCAGACTTCTTTATTATATAGTATTTGGGAAAAAGAGTTTGGGGGTTTGGTCGTGACTAAACGAGTTGAAGAAGAAATAAAAAATTTTAGTGAATCTATCAAGAACCTCAGGAATGTGATGAAAGTGGAGGAACTTTGCGAGTATGGTTTCTTACTTCGACCCTTTGAGCGCGAGTGGGAGGTGACGCCTCCTAAAAGCTACGCCCTCTGCCTTTTCAGCCTCATCCACGGAAATGAAGTAGGGGGATTGGCAGTGCTCAACGAGTTCTTAGCCCTACTCGCCAGTGGGCTGATCGACTGCCGTATTTCCCTTGTCGTTGCGCTCGGCAACCCTTGGGCGGCAAAGAAGGGGGAGCGCTTCCTTGAGCGAGACCTGAACCGGAGCTTCGGAAGAAGCGGGCCTACTTGGGAAGAAAAGCGGGCTCTCGCTCTTTCTCCCCTCCTCGATAACTGCATGTGGTTCCTGGACCTGCATCAGACAAGCCAGCCAAGTGTGACTCCGTTTTTCATCTTCCCTTACAGTAAGGAAGGTCTTCTTTTTGCAGAAAATCTTTCGGCCTCCACCCCCATCGTGACTCACTGGGACCATGGGTTTTCCGAAGACGGTATGTGCTCAGATGAGTTCGTCATCGAGAAAGGGGGGGTCGGTATAACGCTGGAAAGTGGTCAGTCTGGTTTTGACAATCTGCAAATCGGATTCGGTGTGAAAACTGCCCTCCAAGCCCTTCATTTCGTTACGAGTATGCTGAGGGAGGACACCCCCCCCCACACACCTTCTCCCGAGAGACGCAATATTTACATTCTAAAGGAAACGGTCCTCTGTCCTCAGGAAGGGGAACTCAAATTAAATCCGGGGCTGATCAGTTTCCAAAAGATTGAAAAGGGAACTTTGCTCGGTATTCACGAGGGAAATAACATCGTAAGCCCAGCTTCGGGCTATCTCCTCTTCCCTAACTATAATGCTGAACGTCGTCCACCACATCAACGTCCCATGGAGTTGATGCGCATTATCGAGGAGATTGACACGTCAGCACTTCCTTAATCGTAATGCGTAAGCCACTTGGGGCAAGGAGGTGGTTTGGAGGAAACTGCGCAGCTGGTTCCTCCAAGAAATCCCTTGGGGGAGCGACGGTTCCCTCGCCCCCCCAACCCCCCCTCTCCCTATTTGCCCCAAGTGGCTACGCATTACCCTTAATCCCCTCGCGTACACTCTCCCGTCAAGTCTCCCAAGCCTGTGTCAAAAGGTGCCGAAGCGGGACAATGGACGATAACGATTGTCTCGGTTGGTGACATTTTAAAACCACCCCCAGTACAAATTGTTACCGCACGAGAAGCTCACCTGGCGGTAACTGTTTTGTATGACTGCTGTTGTGTGAGTCCTGTTTTTTTGATTGCAAGTCTTGTGCCGATCCGATTGCACTTTCATTGTGAGAAAGGTATGAGCTGGAGTGTGAAGCCAGTGGCATCGACCAGGGTCCGTCCTTGGTAGAATTTTAGGAGCGACTTGAGTAGGTTGACAGAGACTTGAGAAAGAAGATCAGGGCCTTCCGCGTGCTGCATGAATTCTTGAAGTTTCGTCGCAAGAGTGAGCGAACAAGGCAGGAAAAACGATAGCATCAACGAATCGTTGTCCTCTTTGACTTCCACGCCTACTTGGGGATGACACGGTACTGCCTCTTGCCTTATGAGCAAGAGGAGAGCGGCCCATCCTGATACGACCGCACGTTTATCAAAACGCATGGGGACAGCGGCGAGTTCGTTTTCCGATATGTTTAGCTCTATCAGGCACCCCAACCGTTGAAGAGGTTTACTCATCTGTACACGAAATTCTTTCTCCAGGGCAACGAGGCTAAGAGCTTCCTGTTTCAAACTCTTGTCTTCCAGAGCTGTCGTCATTAGGACCGAGCGAATGGAAAGTTGAATGGTTGCAAGAAGTTTCTGCGCATTGACCAGCTCCGTTTTTTCATGTTCCTTGGAAGCTGCGGGTTCTAAGTTAGCAAGAAGGCCAAGCATTTTAGCAACGGGAGTGTTCAGGTTATGGCTGACGAGTGAAATGAAGTTTCCCCTCGCATTGAGAATATCTTGATCTGAGCGCTGTTGAATGCGAATGCGCCAAAAATAAAATGACTCGACTGACAATTTTGCAAATGTTGCAAGGAGAAAGGCACTCAGACCGGCATAGAGGCAATCGAACAAAGGGAGATAAAGACGCAGCTTGCTAATCATCAGTGCATTCGCAAAAGGCGCCAGTCCAGCGAAAACAAGGAATATCCCCAAGGAGGGGATGGAACCCCAACGCAGGAGGATGATGATCGTCAAAAGCGCAACCATGACCGCGAAGGAGAAGGATAGCCCTAAGGGAATGATGCCTACAAGATCGTCGTCTATGAAAAGTTGCGCATGTTGTGCCCAGAACTTGTGAAGAGGGGTGCCTCCCGTTCGAGTGGAGAGGTTGGGATCATCTATAATGCTTTTGACTCGACCAATGGACGACGGTTGACTCATCCCTTCTCGGCCTTGGATGAAATCAGTGCCCACGAATACGGTTTTTGCTGGCAGATACTCTTGCGATAAGAGTTCGAGGTAGGAAAGGTCGGGAATCTCCTTCGAATCGTTATAGTAGAGAATATACCCTGGGAACAGGCGCGGAAGGTTTTGAGAGACGACCAGCCCCTGCCCCCACCCTTTTTCTCGCTTCTTCCAGAGAAGCAGTGGGATCACCTGCATCAGCCACTTTGTCCAAGCCTCATTGTAAACACAAATCAGCTGGGTCGACACCTGGCACGGATCGGCTTCCAAAATGACCGCATAATCTTGAAACCATGCTGGAATATCCTTCACAAACTTTGGTTGAACAGCCCAATAAATATCCCTCCCCATCCCCTGCGCTTTAAGCAAGACAGGCATCATGTTTAAATATATGGATTCTCCTAACTCGGGAACTGGTTGCCAATTGATAAAAATCTTTTCCGCTCCCAAGTCGAGAAGCCGATTTAAAGACGTTACATAGGTGGTCTCAGAAACGTCCGTGTAATCTTTGAAATGAAAAGACTGGGTGGCAGGTAAGTCGCTCTCTCTCACAGAAAGAGTCATAACAGAAGCATGGTTCGGCAATGTGCGTGGACTCGCCATCCTTAAGCTGAAGCTAATCAAACGTTCTTCAAGCTTGGAAGACACCCGACGGTGTTTCTGCCCAGTGTAGAACAAATAGGTCAAGCCACTGAAAAGAAGCAAAGACAGGAGCAAGGGGTAAAGAACGTCCAGCCACCAGAATTTATAAGACAAGCGGGACTGCCAACGCTCTGTTAGAAGGTTTCGTCTCATATGCGTGACCGTTCTAAGAGAATGGAAAACTCCGAACCCTTTCCTTCCTTTGACTTCACGTTAATCTTCGCTCCGATCCTTTCAGCAAAAAAGCGGCAGAGGTAAAGACCTAGCCCGTTTCCCTTCACACGAAAGGAACGGTCATCAGGAATGCGGTAGAATTTCTCAAAAATCTTCTCATGTAGATCGCTCGGAATCCCCACCCCTTCGTCTGAAACTTTAATAGCGAGTTTTCTTCGGTTAACCGGTTCGATGCGAACGTCAACCGTTCCTTTCTGGGGTGAATATTTAATGGCATTTGAAATTAGATTAAAGACGACAGGTTCCAAAATGATCTCGTTACTCCAGGCAGCGCACCCCGACGATGAGTAAATGGCTACGGTCAGCTCCCTATTCTCTATAAGTTGGTCGAACTGATTGCAGACTCGCTGAATGAGAGGAAGCAGCTCCACCCGACTTTTTGAAACCGACTGCCAGTGCCCTTGTCTGATGAGCGAGTAGTGCCTGATCCCTTCAAGGTAATCTTGAAGCTCCAGACAGCTGCTGAGCACCCGCCAATGAGCCGAAGACGCGGCTTCATTTGTTGTGAATGCATCCTTGGTTCGTTCCAGTATTTTGAATATCTTATGATTGGTTTCATAAAGATCAAACGCAAAACGATTGAGAAAACGGTCCTGTGTCAGTGTTAACTCTCTGCGTATGTGAGACTTTATTTCCCTCAATGTACGTTTTTTGTTTGCTTGCTGAGCCTTAAGAAACGCACCCGTAATTGCTGCGAAGATTGAGAATATAGCTGTATCAGCGGCTGGAACGATAAGGAACGCATAGGAAAACAGTAGGCCATGCACATAAACCAGGACGGAGAACGCAAGGAGGAAGAGCACTACCGCAAGTGATGGAGCCATACGCCATATAAAAAAACTTAGGAAAGTCAAAATGGCCGTCTGTACAACGTTCAGGTAGACCGCTCCCTCCCTCAACCAAGAACTGCTAAGCAGATTTTCAAGCATTGTCGCTTTCACAAAAACAAGGGGAGTTCCTTCATCCTCTGCACTGTCCTCACCCTGCCAGGGTGTATTCACATGTGTTCCGTCCCGGTGGTTAATGCTGCGGGGACGAAATGCGGTATATCCTATCAACACAAGTTTGCCGGAAAGATCTCCTGCGTGCCCTTCTTGCACAAGATCCCGCGCGGAAACCGTAACAAAACTTTCAGGTTTCCAATAGTTGATGAAGAAAGAGGGAAGATCAGACGCCTCTTCATAAATTCGTCTTGTTTTCAATGTCTTGTGGTACAGGTTGACTTCGTTCCCCAACTCGCTAAGGAGTTCTATCTTGTCCTGATTGAACGCCATACGCAGGGCAAGGTTAGTAACAAGCTGAGGGACAAGGCGATCTCCCAAGTAACTCATGAGAGGAATTTCTCGGATCACCCCCTGTCGGTATTTGCGGAGGGTACTTGCTCCCGCCACACTCCCTTCGATTCGTTTGAAAACCGGGGGCAGCTCGACTTTGGAAGGGTCGACTTGGTGGTAATCAAAGACGCCCAGGAATACATTGGGCGTCTGGGCAACAAAATCTATGAGGGGTTTCAGTTCTTCATCCTCATATTCAAAATCTTGATGGGGCAGGAGTAGGGCGACCCCCTGAGCCTTTGATGCCCGAACTGCCTGAATCAGCTCAATGAACGCTGTGACAGGAATCCTTGCTGAGCCACTCTGCCCGAAAAACGCAATATCCTTCTGATCGACAGAGACAACGGCAACCCTGGAATAGTCAAGGATCTGTGGTTTGATCGTTGTGCGCACATCAAAAAACAGCGACTCCAGGCGTTCGCGTAATTCCGTCGCATAGAACACATAAAGAAGGAAACCAATGAGTACACTGGAAAACAGTGCAAAGAGGGTGCTCGAAAAATGACTTTTCATGGAGCCGAGACAAGCGTTTGCAAATGCGCGGGTGCTTTTTGCTTCAAGGCCACGAAAATTCTTAATGCAAGTTTCATTTCCACGTCCTGCAGCTGGCAAAAAAGAGGATCGATCGTGCTGATTTTTTTTGAAGCCATTTTGTGCTCATGAAAGCAGCCTCCCTGACAAAAGCTCCTCATCCAACACGAACGACAAGGTTCCCTTCCGCCTTGTCGGTATTCCACAATCCTTTGAAGGTAGGCACCATCAAGCCCGTTTTCCAGAGAACCCGCACATTCCTCTCGATCTTCTGTAAAACGATGACACAGGAAAAATTCTCCCCTCGTAGAAACAGAAAGATAGTTGATGCCCGCACCGCAAAAAGGCTGCGACTTGCCTACGGCAAAGTTTCGGAGGTGGCGCCGAAGATTACCTAGAAGGAGGAGCTTCTCCCACTCTTCTCGTTTTAGAAGCTCATCAACAAGCCTAGTAAGAAGCACCCCCCATTTTTGAATGTCAGATACTTCGAAACGTTCTGATTCCGCTAGACTTGCCACCCGGGCTGCTACCAATCGGTAGGTGTGGGAACTCAAAATCTGGAGGGAGTCCCCCAAAAAACCCTCCAACGACCCCCTCCTTATGGTAGCCCGAAGGTGAAACTGACGGAGGGAGAGGAGTCGGGTTCGGAAAGTCTCCAATTTTCGTTCTATCAGATCCGCTAGTCTTTTGTTTCTTGTACGTTGCTCTGCCTGGAGGCGTTTTCCATCATAGGAAATCCGTAAAGCGAAATCATGCGCACGGAAAAACTCCAGATGTGCGTTCGTCAGGAGCGCTCCGTTCGTCGTCAGGGAAAAACGAAAAACCAAAGACTCCCGCCCACACCACTCTACGACTTCCTTGATGAGCTTGAAATTAAGGAGCGGCTCACCACCAAAAAAGACAATGTGAAGAGCCTGCCCCGCTCTGCTGAAAAAGCGAATGGCTCGCCTCGCTATTTCAAAACTCATCAGAGAGTCATTACCGTAAGTTCCATCGCCTGCATAACAGTACGTACAGCGCAAGTTACAGCGCTCGGCAACATTTAACGCAATGCTAGTGATGTTAACAAGCGGTGTGTTTAAAGGAATGGGTTTCCTCAACTCAAGCGGTTCAGGAAAGTCCCCACCCTCACAAACCTTCTGCCAAATCGGCTGAGGGACCTTCAGAATCGAGGACGAAGGCACATGCAACAAATAGAAGCAAGTTTCGAAAGTAAACGCCTGCCAGATCGGTGCTGATAAGGTAATGGGTAAGCAACTTGGGGCAAGGAGGTGGTTTGGAGGAAACTGCGCAGCTGGTTCCTCCAAGAAATCCGGGGGAGGCGACGCTTCACTCGCCCCCCAAACCCCCCTCTCCCTATTTGCCACAGGCGGCTTACGCATTCCCTAAAACCTCTCTCAACTCTTCCTCGGTATACCGTAGAGCATAGGTTTCCGACTGCCGAATGGCCCAAAGCCCGGGCGGCATCCCTTTCTTCTTACTGAGGAAACGTCGCTGGGTGACATAGACCTCCCCACCTTCGTCTTTCCTGAGTTTGGAAAAATGAAGAGCCAGCATGGCAGCGTCGCGTTTGGTTTGTGACGAAAGCTTGTCCAGCGTCTTGCCACGGACAATCACGTGTGACCCTGTGGTGCCGATGGCGTGCAACCAGAAATCGTCCGAGCGAGCAGATTTAGTCAGCTCATCGTTCTCCCGGGGGCCTTTGCCTACCAGAATATCAACGCCCTCTGAACTTTTGTAAACTCGGTAGGGAAGACTCTCGCCTCCCCTTTGAAGGGGAGATTCTGGTTTGTCGACAGCTAGGCGGAAGCGTCGAAGGATAGCGATGGTTTCATTTTCAGGAAGGTCTGCTGTTGCCAATCGTGCAAGTTCTTCTTCCAGTGTCTCCAGTTCTGCTTCCGTGCGGGCTATCTGTTTCCCCATTAGATCACGGGATCTTCTTTCTTTTCTAATTTTACTAAAGTAGACATCTAAGTTTTTACCAAGTGAAACTTTGGGGTCGAGCGGGATGCTCATGTCTTTGTCGCCTGTTTCTTCCTTGCTGAGATCCAAAGTACTGCTTTGCGGAGCAACCTTGTACGCAAAGGTCTGGAGAAGTCTGGCCTTGGTTTCTAATTGTTCAAAGTCGTCATCGGATAGGAACGAAGCTTTCTGATTATTGAGGGAGGCCCGTACTGTTTTCAACCGTCGCGCAAGACGTTTCCGTGCTTCCCGCTGAAACGACGAAAGCAGGGCCGGGTGTTTTTGAGGGGAACCGTGAGCTTCCCCCTCGTACTTGGCTTGCATCTCTTTTAGCAGAGTAAGAAGCAAGTTCTCGGTTTCATGTTGAGAAGGGATTAAGGTCTGGCTTTCCTTCCTTTTCGTAAAGATGCCTTTTACCCCCATGCGTACGAGAGACTGTCGGCTTTCGTTCTCAAGACTGATTGACACCGCGCCTTCCTGATGGATGTGGAGGAGAAACGGTGAAGAACTTATAATCGGGATCCACAGGTTCTTCTGCTCCCTGTCGACAAGAATTTCTTCGACCACTCCCGAGGGTATATACTTACGGACAAGGGAGGCAAAGGCACCGGACGCTTCCCAAGTCAGACCTGACTTTTCCACCATGAAGCGGATATAGTGCGCGCCCTCTTTCTGACACGAAAGTTTCAGGAAAAACTTGGGGGGCAAGTCCCCTCTGGCGGCACCGAGGGGAGATACCTGCCACAGAATTGCTTCATTCTTGTATTGCCAGCACTTGCCTAAACGAAGTTTCACGAGAACTACTCCTGAGCTTGAATCGGCGCTCCGAAGTTACCTGTTCCCATCGCCTCTTCCCACTGTTTTTTTGAAATGAGAGCTGCTTCTTGAAGTTCATTTGCCAGTTCGGCAAAACGCTTCTGTCCCCAAGCGGTGAGCTGTTTCCGATCGAGGTTGCGGGAGCGTTTGTTGGGGCTAGGTAAAACAAGAGCAAGCAGGATCCCCTGACTTACTGTGAGTATATCCGGCTCACTTGCAAAGTAGATACGGCTAGCGTCACGAATGCCGTAGACTCCCTTTCCGAGAGGGATCAGGTTGACATACCATTCCATGATTTCTTGCTTGCTCAGGAGACACTCAAGGAGCAAGGCTCCCATGACTTCCCTCGTTTTTCTCAAGAGCGTCTTTTCCGGATCGAGAAAAACCAAACGAACAAGCTGCTGGGTGATGGTTGAAGCTCCCCTTGCATACCGACCTCTCGCCCAATTGACTTTCACACTATTTTTGATTGCTAGCAGGTCGATCCCCCAATGCGTATAAAAGCGAGCGTCCTCAGAAACCATGATTGCGGCGAGAGCAAATCGGGAGACCCTTCGCAACGGGGTCCAACCCTTTTCCTTGGGCCCGACCGTCACACTGACTTTTCCCTTGTCGCGCTCAAAGCGTTCGTAAGTGACGGTTCCTCTCTTGAGCAGATAAACGGGGGGAATAAACCAGACAAGAAACCCCAGCAAGGCTATGACAAGTGAAAATAGAAAAACCTTAGTTACTCTGGGTTTCATCTCAGCCTTCACAAGCCAAAAAGTCCAAGCAGGATGACAACGATGAGAACAGGTGCGAGGTAGCGAATGTGAAATCCCCACCACCGTCCGATTTTCCCAAATCCTGGGCTCCCATTCACCAGTTCTCTAACAGCAGGAAGCGTCCCCCAAACCCACCCTACAAAGATGGTGAGCAGAAGGCCCCCCAAAACCATTGCCAATCCACCCCACACAAAATCAAAGACCTCGTAAAGCCCGGTTTTACCAAGAAATTGAAAATCAGAAAGTGCTGCCACCGCTCCATGGGAAAGAGAGATGGGAAGAGAAAGACAAAGGGCGCCCAGGCTAACCCACGTGATCGCACGCGAACGCGAGACCCCATGGTTTTCCTGCAAGTAGGTCACCGGCATCTCAAAGAGTGCTATGGTTGTGGTCAAAGCCGCAAACCCGAGCAAAAGGAAGAAACCAACTCCAAACAGCCAACCACCAGGCATCCTGGCAAACAGCTCCGGCATTATGTTGAACATCATGCCCATTCCCTGCCGCTCCGGGCTGTGTCCAAAGGAAAACAAGGTAGGAAAAATCATGAACCCAGCTAGAACGGCAACCGTTGTATCAAAAAAGGCGATCGCTAACGCCGATGTGACAAGGCTGTCTGTTCTGGAAACAAAACTCGCGAATGTGATGAGAACCGCTTCTCCAATGGACAAGGAAAAAAACGTCTGACTAAGAGCGTCGAGGAGCATGCGCCCACTGACCTTCGACCAGTCTGGGGAAAGGTAATAACGAATACCGAGATCGGAGTTTGGGAGAAAAAGCGCCCTTACTACAAGAAAACACAGCAAAAGAAAAAGCGTTGGCATGAGTATTTTGCTACTCTTTTCAATTCCCTTCTGTAACCCTTTACGCAGGATGAGGACATTGAAAGCAAGAAAAATTGCAGTACTTAACATGACAGCCCACGGGTTTGCCGTAAGCGCCGATAACGGAGCCTGACACTTTATGGACATCAACATCACATAAGCCAAGGTCCAGCCCGCAGGCACAAGGTAATAGCAGAGAATGAAAAAAGCAGTTAGTACCCCCAGAAGGCCCACTCCTTGCCAAATCTTCCTGGACGGGCAGAGCGCCTTGATAGCTGCTACCGGATTGGCCTGCCCAGCCCTACCGACCGCAAATTCCACAAGGATGAGGGGGATCCCCAGGAGAAGGACACAAAAGATATAGACAAAGACAAAGGTCGCCCCCCCGTGTTCCGTTGTCAGGTATGGGAAGCGAAGAATGTTTCCTAACCCAACGGCAGCACCAGAGGCTGCCAATATAAAACCGAGGCGCGATCCCCATTGTTCGCGTTGTTTAGACTTTTCCATGTGCATCTATAGTATTCAAGATAATCAATTTTGGGAAAAACTTTTACGGGTCTGTCATCCCGCGGCTTGACCGCGGGATCTAACCGCAGCCTCTCCCTCGAAAAAGTTGGATCCCGCGGTCGAGCCGCGGGATGACACGGGATGACACGGGATGACACGGGATGACACTGGAGGGGAACTTTTTTTCAAAAAAGGTCCTCTCCACAAATTCTTTTTCTCAAATACTATACGTACTCCTAAGCTAGGATTTTTGTCACCAATTCGTAAACATCCTTCGACAAGCCTTCATGTGTCTGAATTTTCGCCAGTTCCGCTCGCATCAAGTCTTGACGCTCCTTACTAAAACGACGCCACTGTGCAAAAGCCCTTACCAAACCCGCAGCCATCAGGTGATTGTAAGAGTCTATGCTGATCACCTGCTCACGACAGTAACGATAAGCCTTCCCACTCGCGTCGTGAAAGCGCAGCTGGTTTCCCTTACAAAAAGCCGACACAAGGGAACGTAGACGGTTGGGATTTTTTGCATCGAACGCTTTATGATTGTGAAGTCGACATACCTTGTCAAAGGTGTCGGCAAAATGAGAATGAGCCTGGACACTGAACCAGCTGTCGATGACAGTAGGATCAGCATTCCATTTATTGTAGAAATGTTCCAGCGCCTTTTCCCGCTCTGGGGTTTCCCAGTTGGCTAATTCCCTCAGAGCTGCGTATGTTTCCGTCATGTTTTTCGCTTTGTGGAACTGATCGACAACTATGGCGAGCGATTCCTTATTTTTCAAGCATGAAAGGTAATGAAGGCATACGTTTTTCAACTGCCTTTTCCCAATCGACAGGTTGTCAAGTGCCCCTGGGTCGCTAGATTTATTCCGCTCGTAAAGCTTCGAAAAATGCTCCTTATAAGATTTTGCAAACTCTCCATGTAAAGCCATTCTTGCTTGGTGCAAAGCTTCCGGGTCAATGACTTCCATCTGCTGGGCGACAAGATCAAAAGAGGGGATGCTGAGAACATACGCCTTGAATGCAGGATCCGATGTTTCCTTTTTCAGAAGACTTCCAAAAGCTTCGAGCAGAGGAGTGGAAACCTGAGGCGTTCTGCCTTCGCGAATCAAACCCACCAAGCGGAGAATTTCGTTGGTATACAGTTTTTGACTGATGTCCCACGCTAGAACTTCATCTTTCTCATACTTCATGAGGAAGACAAGATCCTTATCGCTCTGCGCCCAAAGTAACCTGACTGGCGCTGAACTTTTGCGAAAGAGCGAAGCATGTGGCCTGTCCTTCACTTTGGTGAAGGTAAAAGACTCCTTCTCTTCCCTGAATTCAAGAACAGCCTCTGTTCCCAAACTCTGACCATTGACATGCAATGGCAGTGCGTCTCCCGAAGGGCTGTAAAGCCCCATGAGGATAGGAATGTGAAGGGGCTTCTTTTTTCCCTGCCCCTTGCTTTCAGGGACAGCCTGCGCCAAATTCAGTTTGTAAGTCTGGGAAGAGGCATCATACTCTTCTTCCACAGTGACATGGGGAGCGCCTGCCTGTGTGTACCATAGCATGAACTGCGTCAAGTCCCTTTCCGACGCATCGGCCATTGCTTGTACAAAGTCTTCCTGGGTTA
Organism: Deltaproteobacteria bacterium; assembly: GCA_016186945.1. Taxonomy (GTDB): domain Bacteria; phylum Bdellovibrionota_B; class Oligoflexia; order Oligoflexales; family Bog-1112; genus BOG-1112. The sequence goes on from JACPKR010000053.1 coordinate 145,713, forward strand.
CAGCCTGTCCGTCGTGACGTTTGAAGTATAGGTCCATGCCTTTGCGGAAAGTCTCCTTGCCGATGAGCAATTCCAAGATCCGCACAAGTTCCGCACCCTTTTCATAGATCGTAGTCGTATAGAAATTGTTGATTTCCATAAATTGATCGGGTCTGGGCGCGTGAGCGATCGGGCCATCGTCTTCTGGAAATTGGTACTGACGTAAACGTTTCAACTGCTCAATGCGATGAACAGCAGAAGAGCCAATGTCCTCCGAAAAACGATGATCACGGAAAACCGTGAGTCCTTCTTTCAAACACAACTGAAACCAATCACGACAGGTGACGCGGTTTCCCGTCCAGTTGTGAAAATATTCATGTCCTATCACCGAGGCAATGTACTGAAATTCCGAGTCGGTCGTGCTTTCAGGCGAAGCAAAAACCAAAGAAGAGTTAAAAATGTTTAGCCCCTTGTTCTCCATAGCGCCCATATTGAAGTCCCGAACCGCTACAATCTTGTAGTGATCCAGATCGCATTCCAACCCGTACGTCTTTTCATCCCAAGCCATGGCCCATTTCAGGCATTCCATCGCCCACTTGCATTTTGCAAGATTCTGGGAATCCGTATAGATGGCAAGCTCAACTTTTTTTCCCGAACATGTGGTGAAAGAATCCTCGAGCACGGAAAGCTTTCCTGCAACAAGTGCAAACAAATAGGAAGGTTTCGGGAATGGATCGTCCCATGTCACCCAATGCCTGTTTCCTGGCAGGCTCCCTTTATCGTGGAAATTGCCATTCGACAACAGAAGCGGGTAGGCTTGATCCGCCTGGATCTTGACTTTGAAGGTGGCCATGTTGTCCGGCCGATCATAAAAGTAAGTGATGCGTCGGAATCCTTCGGGTTCGCACTGTGTGCAAAAAATCCCCTGAGAAACATACAAGCCCTCAAGATTTGTGTTGAGCTGGGGGCGAATACGGTTCTTTACCGTCAGTTCAAAAGGAGAGGAAGGGGGCTGCGGAATGGTCAGAAATTCATCGTCAACTCGGTAAGAATCGGGCCCCAGCTTAACTCCGTTAAGACTCAAACCCTGAAGTTCCAGGTCACGCCCGTGCAAGACCAGAGGCTCTTGAGCACCATCGGGGCGAGCGTTGACCTTCATGGTCGCGACAACGTCCGTATAGTCAGGAAACAAATCGAAAACGAGATCCACATGAGAAATTCGGTAGGGAGTCGGGCGATAGTCTTTCAGATACTTGATTTTGTGAACGGTTTTCACTAAATTCCTCCCGTGCTTAGGAAACTGCGCAGCTGGTTCCTCCAACAAATCCCTTGGGGGCCACAAGCGGGTTACGTATTACATCAAATGCCGACAAAGGTATTGAGATAAAACTCCAATAATGGTATCGCTTAAAAACCAAGTAAAGTTAATATTTTAGTAACTTAGAAATTAATGCCAAAAGTTTACATCACAACAGATGATAAAACGATCGAAATGGGAGATGGCCAAGCTCTCATTGACATGTGCGAAGAGCACGATACCTCGATCTTGTTTGGTTGTCGCGACGGTGCTTGTGGCGCTTGCATGATTAAAATCCGCAAAGGAGCTGAAAATATCAGTAAAATGGAAGATAGTGAAAGGGACTTTTTGGAAACCATGGCGGCGGAAGAGAACGAGCGCCTCGGTTGCCAGTGCAAAGTCTTCGGCGATATAGAGATAGAAGTGTCCGAATAGAAAATGGCCGAACTTCGTTACCGCCCTACCCCCCGCCGTCAGAGCCAGAAAAAGCGGGACCTCTCCCTTCAGATGATTCTTCAGCGCTTCGCCAAGCACAATCCGAAACCACATTGCGAGCTGTACTATAAGACGCCCTATCAATTGCTAGTTTCTGTCGTCCTCTCCGCTCAAACTACGGACAAGATGGTCAACCGCTGCATGAAGCCACTCTATGACGAAGGTTTCAGCACCGAAACCGTTCTGCAATGGGGAGAACTTGGGCTGCTCAAACACATCCGATCCATCGGCCTTGCCAACAGCAAAGCGCGCTACATCTACAAACTGACAAACATCTTGGTGGATACATTCCAGGGTCAGGTCCCGCATGATCGGTCCGCCTTGGAGACTCTGCCCGGCGTGGGAAGAAAAACTGCCAGCGTTGTGCTAGGCGAACTTTTCGAGCAGCCAACGCTTGCCGTCGACACCCATGTGTTTCGCGTCTCCCGCCGCTTGGGATGGCACAAGGAGAAAACACCCACGGCAGCAGAGAAAGCACTCCTCCCGATCCTGCCCGAATCGTATCTGCCTCGTGCCCATCATTGGCTAGTTCTGCACGGGAGGTACATCTGCAAAGCACAAAAGCCAAAGTGCAGAGAGTGCTTCCTCAACGACCTGTGCCCCAGCGTTGACCCAAAACCTATTCTTAAGAAGTCATGAGGTCGGCAATCTGTCGACTAAACTTTGCCGGATCTTTGATGGGAGACCCTTCGGAGAGAAGAGCCTGGTTGTAGAGGATTTCCGCCCAATTTTTCATCCTGTCTTCGGGAAGCGTGAGCATCTTTTCAAAGACTGGGTGGCTAGGGTTGATTTCAAGAATGCGCTTTGACTTGGGAACTTCCTGACCCATGGCCTCCATAAGACGCTCCATGTTAGCAGAAGGGTCTTGCGAGCTTGAAACCAGACAAACCGGTGAATCAACCAGACGATCCGACAGTTTAACGTCCTTGATCGCGTCGTTCAGAACATCTTTTATAAGATTCGTGATCTTTGCGAATCTCTTTTCCTGATCCTGACGTTCTTCCTTCTTTTTCGCCTTTTCCACCTCGTCGCCCAAATCAAGGTCTTCGCGAGAGATCGACTGGAGAGGTTTTTTCTCGAATTCCCTAAGAGAATTAGTCACCCATTCATCGACGGGGTCTACGAGGAAAAGAACTTCGTAATCCTTCTTTTGGAGTTTTTCCATGAAGGGGCTGGAGGCAAGTTGGCTCAGGGATTCGCCTGTCATGTAGTAGATGGCTTTCTGTCCATCTTTCATCCGTCCGACGTATTCCTGCAGGGTCGTCAATTTATCTGAGAGGTTTGTGTGAAAGAGGGCTAGCTGCTGGAGTTCTTCTTTCTGTTCCAAGTCGCTTGCCAGACCTTCTTTCAATGTAGGTCCGAATTTTTCCCACATCTTGTCGTAGACTTCTCGCTTAGTCTCCAGCATCTCTTTGAAATGACGGATCAGCTTCGATGTGAGGGCTTTTCTGATAACATGGATTTGACGGTCTTTCTGTATCAATTCACGAGAAACGTTCAGCGGAAGATCGCTGCTATCTACAACTCCTTTCAGGAAGCGCAGGTACGAGGGAAGAACTTGTTCACAGTTTGCGGTAATGAAAACGCGCTTGACGTAGAGACTCAGGCCCCATTTGATATTGCGTTGGTTATAGTCAAACGGGAGCGTGCTGGGCATGTAGACCAATGCTGTGAACTCCTGAACACCTTCTGCTTTGTAGTGCAAGACATCCAAAGGCTCGGTCCAATCTGACGCGACGTGTTTGTAAAACTCGTTGTACTCTTCCTTCTTCACGTCTTTGGAGGGGCGCAGCCATAGTGCTTTCTGACTATTTAGGGTCTCTTCTGAAAGAGCGTCTTTCTTTTTTCCGACAATTATGTTGCCGTTGCTATCTCGTTCCTGCTCACTTTTTGCAACTTTCATTTTTATCGGAAATTCGATGAAGTCCGAATATTTCTTCACAACGGAACGGAGGATCCATTCATCTGTGAAGTCTTCATAGCTCTCGTCTTTTTCATCTTTTTTCTTCAGGAAGACTTTGACACTTGTACCCGTGCCTTCGGGACGAGGCGTCTTTTCAATTGAGTAGCCGCCGTCACCTGTGGATTCCCAGAGAACGCCCTCTGTGCTGCCTGCTTTTTGCGTATGGAGTTGAACCCTATCCGCCACCATGAAGGCCGAGTAGAAACCGACCCCGAACTGTCCGATCAACTCAGGGTGGTCTTTAAGCTCCTGCGCTTTCTTGAGGAAGTCTTTCGATCCCGAGTAGGCAATGGTCCCGATGTTGGACACAACTTCGTCGTAACTCATGCCAACGCCGTTATCGACGATCGTAAGGGAATGCTCGTTCTTATCCGGGACCAGGCGGATGCTTTTCTCTCCACTGGCAAGAGAGAGGTCTTTAATCTCCTCAAAGCGAAGTTTGGACAGGGCATCGCTGGCGTTGGAAATCAGTTCGCGGAGAAAAACTTCTCGCTGCGAATAGAGAGAATGGATCATAATATCAAGGATTTGTTTAACTTCTGTCTGAAACTGACGGGTTTCCTTGGACATCTTCACACCTCTGGGAAAATTTATGACTCAATTTCCTCATCTTTTATCCCCCTTAGACCTTGGGTTCAAGAAAATAAAGAACCGTGTCCTGATGGGTTCCATGCATACCGGTTTGGAAGAGCGGAAGCATGGGTTCGAGCGCCTGGCGGAATTCTATGCGGAAAGGGCGCGGGGGCAGGTGGGCTTGATCGTGACGGGGGGCATCGCCCCGAACATTGCGGGTTGGGGGCTACCCTTCGCCGCTAAGCTGGCGAACAAACATGAGGTGAAACGGCACCGCTTGATCACAGATGCTGTCCATGCCGAGGACGGCCAGATCGTGATGCAAATCCTGCACACGGGGCGTTATGCGTATCACCCCTTCGCCGTCGCTCCCTCACGATTGAAGGCCCCTATCAGCCCTTTTACCCCGTGGCCCTTGCCTGGATTTATGGTGGAGAAAACAATAGCTGATTTTGCGCGATGCGCCCGTCTTGCGCAAGAGGCGGGGTACGACGGGGTGGAAATCATGGGTTCGGAAGGCTACCTCATCAACCAATTCATAGTGGCAAGGACAAACAAGAGAAAAGACAGGTGGGGAGGTTCTTACGAAAACCGGATCCGTTTTCCCATCGAAATAGTAAGGCGAGTGAAGGAGGCTGTTGGGAAACGCTTCATCATCATCTATCGGCTTTCCATGCTCGATCTGGTGGAGAACGGAAGCTCTTGGGAGGAAATCGTTTCCCTCGGGAAAAAAATTGCGGAAGCAGGGGCAACGATCATCAACACCGGTATCGGTTGGCACGAGGCCCGGATTCCTACCATCGCTACACGCGTCCCCCGAGCTGCATTCACCTTCATTACGAAAAAACTCAGGCAGGAACTTTCCCTCCCCCTCATCACGTCCAATCGAATCAACACACCAGAGATTGCAGAGCAAGTCCTTGCGGAAGGCTGTGCCGATATGGTGTCGCTCGCTCGGCCCTTGCTTGCTGATGCCGATTTTGTATCGAAAGCCATGACGAACAGATCCGACGAAATCAACACCTGCATTGCCTGCAACCAGGCTTGCCTCGATCACGTATTCCGCAATAAAGCCGTAAGCTGTCTTGTCAATCCCCGAGCGGCTCATGAGACCTTATTGACCGTCAGTCCTGTAAAAACAAGAAGACGCATTGCCGTCGTCGGATCCGGCCCTGCTGGACTTGCCTGCGCGGTCACATGCGCACAAAGAGGCCACCAGGTAACACTGTTCGAGAAAGATAAACAAGTCGGTGGACAATTTAACCTTGCGAAGAAAATTCCAGGTAAGGAAGAATTTCAAGAAACCATACGTTACTTCTCCAGACAGCTTGAACTTCACGATGTCGACCTTCGACTCAACACAGAAGCAACGAAGGAAATTCTGGAAAGCTTCGACATCATCGTTCTGGCCAGCGGGGTGCGCCCTTACGCTCCCGCCATTCCAGGCATAGAAGATCCGAAGGTTCTTTCCTACCTCGATGTCCTGCGAGAGCGGAAGGAAGTCGGCCAGCGAGTCGTGATCATCGGCGGAGGAGGGATCGGTGTCGATACAGTAGAGTTCCTCCTCGCCGATCCACACCCCCTGCCCTCGGAATATTATGACGAGTGGGGCATCGACACCAGCCTGCAACACCGAGGGGGCTTGCTGCCGAAGGACACAAGAAAGCTACAGGTAAAACGTGAAATCTTTCTCCTACAACGTTCCCCGGGAAAAACAGGGAAAAACTTGGGTAAAACGACAGGCTGGATACACAGACTCTCCTTTAAGAAACATGGGGTAAAAGTTTTCGACGCTGTCACATACGAGAAAATCGACAACGACGGCCTCCATTTCACTCAAAAGGGGAAAAAACAGACGCTTGCTGTCGACAACATTGTCGTCTGCGCAGGACAACGCTCAGAACGCAAGTTGCTGGAAGAAGTCCCGGCAGCAAAGGTCCACCTCATCGGTGGCGCCGATCAAGCTGGTGAACTAGACGCCAAACGAGCGATCGACCAAGGGGTTCGCTTGGGATTACAGTTGTAACCCGCTTGTGGGTAATGCGTAAGCCACTTGGGGCAAGGAGGTGGTTTGGAGGAAACTGCGCAGATGGTTCCTCCAAGAAATCCGGGGGAGGCGACGCTTCACTCGCCCCCCCAAACCCCCCTCTCCCTATTTGCCCCAAGTGGCTTACGCATTGCCGTGATTTAACTATCTATTTTGACTAGCCAGAAAAAATAGCCTAAAATAGAAGAAGGTAAATTCATGGGGTAAAAAAAATGAAAACAATCGCTGCATCCAAATTCAAGGAACAATGCTTGTCTCTGCTGGAAACGATTAATGAAGAAGGCTTAATCATTACCAAGCACGGGAAACCATTAGCGAAATTGATCCCCATCACGACGGATTCCAAGTCCTTGATAGGAAAGTTAAAGGGCAAGATTAAAATAAAAGGAAATATCTTGTCTACGGAGGAAAAGTGGAATGCTGAATCTTGATACGCATATACTTATACATGCCTTGAATGACACCTTAACTCCGCGCGAAAAACGAGTTTTATCCAAAGAAAGCTGGAGCATTTCTGCAATCGTCCTATGGGAAATTTATAAATTGCATCAATTAAAAAGAATCGTGTTGGATATTCATAATTCGGAATTTGTTTTACTCTTGTCGCGAATTCATATCTGGGAATTAAATTTCCAGGTCTTCAAATCGCTTAGCAAGCTTGATTTCAAGAACGACCCCGCGGATGAAATCATTGCAGCAACAAGCATCGCCTATAACTGCCCATTGGTGACGCGCGATAAGCACATATTGCGCTCTAAAGTGACTCCCTTCTTTAGGTGAACCGCCTTGGGTGCTGCCATCAGGGAGTGGCGGCAGCCGAAGCAGGTTGAAGGAAAAAACGCAAGGCTCGTTGCATGAAATTGTACGCCTGGAGGTGATTCATCGGCGTTTCTGATGCGGCCCAGAAGCGCTTCTGTTCTACGGCAAAGCACTCGTCGAGTGTTGAGTCCGCAACGAGGGAAAGCCCTTCGTTGCTTGCCTCTTGCGCGGCTTGCGAAATCACAACGCCAGCGGTCGCAACCGCAGCAAAAGCTGCAAAGCTGCCCAAGATATTCTTGCCGGAAGATTCGTGGGGCACACCTTTGCGTGCCTCTGCTGCGATGTTGTACTCCTTGACATACATCTCGGCCCGCTCTTTCACCGATCCCGGGTTTACAATCGGTCGTTTTACCGAAAGGCGGCGTAAAGCCCTTGGCTTTAGCCATGGGGATATAAGCCACCGATGCCCCGCGTGAGTTGGGCATCATTATTCGAGTTTTCGATGTTCTTAGTGGGCTGCCCGTTCTTTTTGCGATTCGATATACTGCCTGACAATTGAAATAGGTGCTCCGCCAACAGTACAAACAAAGTATGAGTTGGTCCATAGAGTGGGTAGTCGCTGCCTGAGAACAGCAAATTCTTGCCTTAGGATTCTAGAGGATCTTCCCTTCATCCTTTTGACAGCTTTGTGA
>JACPKR010000060.1 GCA_016186945.1 Deltaproteobacteria bacterium
TATTGGCCGCGAAACGAGTGACGTTGTCACCGGAAATCTCAACCGAGATGTCTTAGAAAGGCTTGAGCCGTGTGCGGGGAAACTCGCACGCACGGTTCTTAGGGGACTTCTGGGGAGCAATCCCCAGAGGTTACCCGACCTACTTGAAAATCTATAATTCTCTGGAGTTTTTCTGACCAATAAGGCGCTCGGAGTTTTTTGATGAAAGGACTAGCGACTTCTTATTGTGCCAGCCAGGGGTCGGTTCCACTCATTGGATTCCAGGGGTCGATATTGATAGATGCGGGGCGAGGCATGACGATCGTATCAGGCAGTTGCCAATAGAAGAGAAGGCCCAGTCCATAGGTGAAGAGGGAGACCACTAGAGTCGAAAATGTGAATTTTCTAGTTACCCTCATAACGTTTGACTGACCATTTTCCTTCGCCTTTATTTCCACAGTAGCGCGGCTCCCCCACGACGGGATTTCGACGACCGATCCTTTTCCCTCGTATTGTCCGTCAACGAATACTTGGGCATGTTTTGAGTTTGTGATAACGCTTGTTGTCGTGCAACTTACAAGACTTATGAGAGTAAAAATGAGTATCAAGTTTTTCAAAATCCAATCCCTACGCTTATATTAGGAAATAGCAGTCTACTATTCTGGTGTGTAAATAGACCTGCTGTTACGCCTAGCTCGATTCGGAAATTGACCGAATCACCGCGGCCAATTAAATAGCCAAATTTTCCGTCAACTCCTAATCCTCGGGCAGTTTCCTCTTTTGCTGTGAAAGCGTTGTGGCTTAATCCGGCGCCGGCGTAAAACGTATTCCTGGAAGAGGAAAAAGGCTTCAGTCCATGTATGCCGAATTGGAAAATACTTGCATCTTTCGAATCGGTAAACACAAACTCGAATCCAGCCATGTAGTCACGAATATCGTAAAGCCAAGAAATTATAAACATAGTCAGAGCATAGTTCTCTTTTTTTGTATTTATGGCCCCTGATTGTCCCAATCGCAGTTGGAATGATTTGTTCGCTGTTCTTGTGGCATAGGCCTCTGATTCGGACTCAGTGATCAAAGCATAGTCTTGGGATACTGCTGCTTTTTGTCTTCGCACGACTGAGACGGCAATCCGTGTTAGAACTCAGAATTTTGTCAGAAACATTTGTTCCAATGACCGGCTTAATAGTCGGCGCCTAAACCGATATTCCCAATCCAAATCGTTATTAATATGGGAAGAATCAAAAAACATCTCATCATAAAAAAGCCTTTTGCAAACAAAAGAAATGGATATCTCTTTAGGGGCGGGTAGTTGACAGCCCCCCCCCAAAAAAAAGATCGTACCAAATGCTCGAGTGGTTGTCATCTATCACGCAGGGGGCGGCTCCACAGCCGGTGTTGATCGAATCAGATATCGAAAGAAAGGTATTGCGTTAAAGCGTCCAAAACAAGGGCGGTTGTGTAGGCTGAACTTTTCTAGCTAGACCCTGGCGCTTTTCGCGCCAGGGTCTAGCCTAGCTATAATGTTTTCTGTAAAGCGCCTGCGTGACTCAAGCTTTTGGTACGGTTTCTCTATTGTTTCAGCTTGATGAACTGTTAATGGGCGGATGTTTCAATATTGAGAGATCTTCGGTAAATCCGACCTGCAGTACACTGACATTCTTTGAGATCTTTGATAGATTTTTCTTTGAGTCCTTGACTTAGGTGACCTGCAAACTTAAAAATCTTGGCGTTTCTGAAAATGCGAACCACGAAAGATGGGTCATCATAGTTTAAGAGTTCATCTCCCCACGGAGGCCCAGGCATTCCTTCAGAAGAATCCACAACCTCAAGACGATCCTGGACGATCTCGGGAATCTCCATCTGGCTTACTCGCAAAAAGCTCACATGCTGGGTCAGATAGTTGGCCGCCTCTTTAGGAAAGGCATTGCTGAATTGTAAAGTCTTAAATAAAGGATGACTCAAGATATCAAGACTCTCTTCGCGATTATTCCAGTATTGACGAAAGATTGTTTGCCAAACCGTAATGATTTTGTTCCCCTTGGATGATGCTAAAAACCAGTTCTCGATACCTTCTTTCGTCCCCGGACGGCTATAGCCACTATTAAGAAACGCAACCATATCAAAACGGTTGCATCTAATCGGCTCCCATGCCCAAGATGTCAGATCCTTCAAAAGAATTGAACTACTATCCATCCAGATGCCACCGTGATCGCGCAAAAGTAACGCTCGCACATGATCACTCCGTTGCTGCGCCATTTTCATTTGGGAAAAACCTTCCGGAAGATCTTCTTTTTTGATGAAATTCAAGTAATGGTTAGGGCTGCCCTCAACCTCATCAACGACAACGATCTTCCAGTCTGGAGACTGAGATCTCCAAGTTTCCAAATTGAGCTTATTGAAGTCTCGTAGGTTCTCAGCTCCACTATTCCAAAAGGTCCAGATGACTTTTTTCCCTGCATCTCGATCATCACAGCTCTCAACAACTTCTTTTTTTATTGCATTCCGATATCCGAAGAATTTACAACCCGGGAAAATCAAAATACACATGAGCCAAACTTCGATCAGACGGGACATATCGTTCCAAAAAAAAATCTTGTTGATCTACCACCTTGAAAAATGAACCCCTAGGACGAACAACGACTAAAACTGTGGTCGATATTGAAATTTTATACGATCTTTTGAGGGTCGACAACTACCCCAAGCTTTATATTTTGTGGGGCATAAACCGACGGAAGGGTGCCGTGATCTGGGTATCGCCTTCCTGACCTGTGAAAATGAGATCATTTTGAAAAGGAATATTGGAAGCGGATGACGTCGAAATTTGGACAATCTTTAGAGGTTTCACTGCTCTTACAACATCGTGTAATGGTGAGCCAATAGAGGTTCGTTTTGACATCAGGTGAAACCTTAAAACTTGCCGCTTTCTTTTGCATTGCCAAGGGAAGAAGGTCCGAGCGAGAGTCCTTGCTGGAAATGCCCTGCTGGGTTGAACTTACAAAGGACGCGCTCTTAAGCTCGCAAATTTCCGGTCTTTCCTCGACAACAGTCACGTAAGTTTTGGAGAATGAGTTCAAGACATCACCATCCAAGGGGAACTTGAGTCGGGTACCCATCACTTCACTTTTCGCCAAAAGTTCTTCCATTTGAAAAACCAAGGAGGGAGCATTCGCAACAGTTTCTTGGGCCTCTGACGTCTCTGCTACCGAGTAAAAAAATGACAGGTTGGCTAGTTTGCTGTCTTTTATCCTTTTGGCAAGCGCATCGACCGAAAAGTCTTGGTGGTCTACTGAATCTTCCGCGTAGGTTGGTGCGTCTGACACGTAGATAAGTGCATTTCGAGAGTCCTTTCGTTCGGGTGTACTTCGAATGAAATCTTTTAATTTATCAAGGGCGATGGAAACACCCGCCTGCCCCGCCTCCTGAAAGTCGTCACCGTCCACCATTTGCCAGTTTCCCAAATATCTCTGCAACGTTTCTGCATCGAGAAATGGAATGGTTCTAAACTCGTTGATATGGTCTGCAAACCCAACAGCCGCAAACCTCACATCCCAATTGTGGGCGCGCAGTTTGCGGGCCAGATCGAGGGCACCTGTTTTGACAGCTTCAACGCTGTCCCGCATGCTCCCCGTAATGTCTAATACAAAAACAATATTTAGCGGCCTTGTCAAATCTTCGCGACGGGACTGCGTTCCCTGTTTAGGGCAGTAAGGCTCAAAGACGAATTGGTAGTCTTCTGCTTTTCTAAGCATCTGAAGATTTCGTTCGTCGGACTCCTCGACGTCACAGGTAAGCGCTATCGTGTCTTTTTTGTAAGCTTCCAAACCTGCACCTGGCTCCGCCTGAAATTTGCGAACCGGCGCGCAGGAAAGGAGCAAAAAGAAAAAAAGAAGTGTCAGTCTTTTTTCCAATGGATTCCCCCGTTATCACTCTCTTATCGACCCGATTGGGAATATATTTATGTCTGCCTTGCAGAATCTGTGGACGTATTGGCATGGGGAGCTTGATGAAATCTCTTAGTTCTTGGCAACAATCACTTCGGCGTAACGTAAAACAAGATCGTTCCATCTATAGCCTTTTCTGATGACTTCGATCATATCCCCATCAGCCATTTCTGCGCAAGGTTTCGTAGCAACAATTCGTGCCTCACTTGATACGGGTTGCTGATTTCCAAAAGTAATTTCCGATACTTGACATTGTCCGAGGACTTTCAAAATACGTCGTTTAATTTTGGCAAGTGCTGCTTTGAGATCCTCCTGTCCCTGGTTCGGTGGCATTGATGAAATCGAGTCGACGAGATCGATAAGATCAATGACCCCAAGAAGCACTTTTTGCATCGTATCATGGCTATTTTTCTCAAGAGCTGCATTGGCTAGGCTGCTTTCCACAAGGGATCTTTGAATAGCGATGATGTCTATACGAAGTTGATCGAGCACTTATCCTCCCCAGTGGGGCAAGGGTCGAATGGAATCTATTCCTGCATCGGAGGATCTGTGTTTGGCTGATTCACTCACACGAGGGGACAGATGCTCGGGAAAATCAAAAAACTCCATGAGGATTCTTTTCCCAGGATCAAATAGATCGGCCTGAGCCTGCCGATACCGCACCATATTTTCAGGACTCTGGGACAGTTTCTCCATGACCTTCCGCAAGACCTGCCCTCGATCGCACCAGCGATCCATTCCCAAAATTTCAAAAGCTTCTTTTTCGCTCATGAATTCCCCAAGTTAATAATTTGTTCCCAATCCTGACGGTTGACCAGGCGGAGAGGCATCTCGTTTTTTGTCCTTTCCTGAATGTTCGGGTCGCCGCCTATTCTTTGGAAATGCCCGACAATCGACTTACAACAATCATGACATCCACAGTCTAAAGCACGTTCCTCAACCTTTAAATGTCCCGGTAACAGACGTTTTATTGCGGGGGTGTCAAAATAATTCTCGGTCATTTCTAAAATTCGATCTTCGTCGAAACTGTCTTTGAACCACGAAAACGCATAGGCAATCGTCAGGAACCAGTCCCAAACCGCATCATCTTTCGTCCGTGCTTTTTTCAATTTCTTAAATGACGAAGCATATCCATTCTTGAAAAGATCCTCTATCTTTCTGACCCGCTGAATAGAACCATTGATTTTCATTTTAATAGTTGAGTCTTGTAAAAGTTGTTGGGTCTCTATCAAGAAGTTCTCCAGATGCGCGGTGTTTCCCAACGCAAAGGGTGCCTCTTGCCAAAAACGCGCCAAAGCTACAACGCTCTTCAGATTCAACAGCTTGGGGGTCATGGCGTTTGTGGGTAACTGTACCAATAACTGTTCCCATAATGTTTTTTTGGGGGCACTGACTATGGCATCCAAGGGGCATTGGTCTTCTAACGTTTTTAGAAGATGTGTGGGGATCTCCTCGTTTTCTTTTTTCCATTTCTGAAGATAGTAGGTCCCGCGCGAGTGATTTGTTTTTAAGCCGAGGATGGCCATCTCAAGGTCAATATTGGGGAGATTCCAAAACGTCTGGGGTTGTTTTGATCGACGATCTTTTTCAAGGGCAGGAATATCCCAATAATCGTGTTGAAACAAAAACCAGGAATACCCTTCAGGTTCGTAATAAGACCCCACTGTGGGCATAGCGTCCTTATTGATTCCCAGCCAGGCTGAAAATTTCGCCCTTAGAGCGTTCTGTTCCGATAATTTTTGGAAATGCGTCGGAGACACCAGGGTTTTGAAAGGAGGGTCACTTATTTTTTTTTCAAGTATTGCTTCGAGCATGCCATCAAGAACATTTTGTTCCTGACTCAAAATTTTCTTGTATTCTTCGTAGGACGGATGATCTGACATCCACTGGAACAGTTCCTGCATTAGCACACCCAGGAGCATTTTTGGGGCTGCAAGTTCTTTTCGCTGAAGGCAATAGCTTGCGCTTGCGGTAAGGAACTGGCCGCCAAACGTGAACGCATCGCATTGATTTGGTGTCCGTACACGATAGAAAGTTTTCACGTAGTTCAAGAATATGTCCAAATCCCAAGTAGACTTCGACGGCGAAAAAATTTTCAAGAGGGTTTCAAAATCACGAGATGACCAGAGCTTGTCAACATTGTCGTTAAACAGTCGAACGAATGTGGGATGACCCCATTCCAGTCGTTTCGATAAGCGTATGAGCGCGTTGTTATCCGGCACCGCTTTGGAGTCGCAATGCTCAAGCGTTTCATAATAGTCAAGGACGTGACGAGTCAGTATTGCAATTTGCTGTTTAAATTCTTCGGAAGCATCATCATAAAGAGAAGACCAGGACTGTAAAGCTGCCAAATAGTCCTGTTTCTTTAAGAAAGCCAACCCTTGGCTATAAAGGTCATCGCGACTTACTTTTTTCGGAGAGGACTGTTTCGATGCGGACACTTTAAGACTCCACTAGATCATCTAGCGGCCTGCTCATGCCGTTTGGATGACTGATTTCTATTCTTGAGGTTTAAGGCTGCTGTTTCATCAGCCAGCTTATTTATTTTTTCGGATAACTCAGTCATCTTGCCGTCAAGGTCCGACATTTGATCCTTCATCATTTTGTTGTCCTGTGTTTGGACGCTCAGGATGTCGACAAGTTTCATGATGACAAGTGTATCCGTTTTGTGTGCTTCGTCCTCTTGCGCAGGTTGAAGAGGTGGCCGCGAGAGTTGTTTTGAGATCTCATAGAGATGCAGATTGACCAGCGTGATGCCAGCCAAAATTACACAGAAATAGAAATATTTTATTGCCGTTTTAATTCCAGTCATCGGTCCTGACTCCAAACGTTCATTTGGCTTCCTAGGGGTGTTTGATTCCTCCATAACGTGCTTGATCTTGTTTAGCACTTTATGAACTCGCAGGTGAGAAGCACATTGAGGGCACGAATGTTCTCCCCCTTTTAGCGCAGCCAGGCAAACGGGGCATTGCGTCATGTCGCGACTGTTCGTTCAACATCACGGTCGAATTTTGTCATTTTACCAATGGGACCATCAAGCATGACCTCGTATAAGTAAAGTTGCTTTTTCCGATTTTCGAGATCCTGCATATCGCCGCGCGCATATGCCTGCAAGCATTCAGAAATCAGTTTACGAATTCGAGCGGCTTCGGCCTTCGATTCTTTTTCCACGAGCAGTGCGCAATTTGCCGCACGCGTAACCGTGTATGCAAGGTCGCCAAATATGGACTTCAGATAGTCGGAAAGAATGACGCCTTGCTTTTCCAGAAAATCCGCATCTTCGAGGGCGATCATAGCAACGCGGTATTGATGGAGTAGCTCGTCCAATTTCGCCTTTTGCTCATCGTTCAACACCACGGACAAAGTCTCTCTCGCTATCTTATGGAACTGGTATTGTGACACGAGGTGAAGGTCTCTCAATTGAAGTTGCTGAAAGGTTGAAAGTTGCTTTTGAGCAAGTCGTTTTTTTTCGTGATTCACGACACCGGTTAGGGGATTGCTGATCTGTAATATAGTTCTAACAATCGTCTCACTGAGCACAATCAAGTCATTTGCGTCATCCAGGTCGATCGATTGTGATGCCAACAGAGCAAGGTAATTTTCAAGTTTCTGTAGCAGCTGTAACTCGATTCCGCTCCTGGAAAGGACGAAATGTTGCTTTTTCTCCGATCTTTCAGTATCCCTCA
This sequence comes from Deltaproteobacteria bacterium, assembly GCA_016186945.1. GTDB lineage: Bacteria > Bdellovibrionota_B > Oligoflexia > Oligoflexales > Bog-1112 > BOG-1112. Next base: position 7,610 of record JACPKR010000060.1, read on the forward strand.
ATTCAACAGAAAGGATATTGTCTTCTGAAATTTGAAAGCAGAATTCGAATCGCACCTTTCTTTGCCCAGATATCAAACCAAAATTATCAAGATACTCCAGCAAAGAATATCTGTGGTACCAAACTTCACCCACCGGTTCGAAAACGTTATCAACAAGATTGAAAATTCGGATGCGTCCCAAAAATTGGGACTCCGAAACAAACGACAATTCTTCTTTGACCTGAAGGGGGAGAGGTGAATTTTTCTTCACGAGTAGCAATCTCTTAGCATTCGCAAGCTGTATATAATAATCATGTGCAACGGAGTGCATAAAATGCAGTTTCGTCTGCTCGTCATCGGTGTCCTTAGCATCGAGACGATGAGCCATCTTTGCAGCCCCCTCCGAGACCGCAAGTAGGGGCCGAGGATGCACTTTCACCTTTCCCTCACCAAAAATTTCAATAAGCAGGCTTTGAAAGGCTGGAATCAGCGAAGATCCGCCCACCATCAGAACGTAATCAATTAGCTCAGGAGAAAAATGAATATCGTCAAGAAGTGCATGCGTAATCTTTCTCGTTTTTTCGACGAGCGGCTGAATCAACGTGTCAAATTCTTCACGACTTATGTCGATATCTATGTCTATGAATTGTCCATCTTTCTTTTTGAGAATGCCAAAACAGTCGATATTAGCTCTTAACTCAGTACTTAAGGTAATCTTCGCTAATTCCACCTTCTCTTTCATTTCCACAAAAAAGCGAAGGCGTTGAGCTTCCGCAAGCTGACCGATCTGTTCACTGACGTTGACTCCAGGGTTCTCTTTTTCAACGGCGAGAAACACATGCTGGATGAGCAATTGGTCGATATCATCCCCCCCTAGCCAATTATCGCCTCCCTTTGCGAGTTCCATATAATGGCCGTTGGCTGTTGTGAGAATCGAAATGTCGAAAGTTCCCCCCCCCAAATCAAAGACCATCAATGTCAAACCTCTTGCGGTCTCGTCTTCATCAAAATCAAAAGTGATAGCCGCTGCTGTAGGTTCAGCAAGCAACCTCTTGAGCTTAAGCCCCGCCAACTCACAGGCAGCGCGGGTCGCGAATTTCTGCAGGTCATTGAAATAGGCAGGCACCGTTACAACCGCTTCCTCAATGGGTTCATTGAGATGGCGAGAAGCATCGCGAACGAGCTTTTTTAAAATTTCGGCAGAAATCTCTTCCGGCGAGTACGACTCATTTTTTAAGAGGATCTTGATTGCATCTTCCGATTCCTTATCACCAATGATCTTGTATGAAAAACGATTTTCGACAAGAAATTTTTGAATTTCATCATCATCGAAAAACCGACCCATAAGACGTTTCACTGATGAAACTGTTTCGGCGGGATGCAGCTTCTGCAAATTTTTCGCGTGCTCTCCCACAACAAATCGCTGACCCGCGTTGTCATCGACTCTTGCCACAATGGAGGGCGTAAAGTCTTTGCCCTCTGCGTTTCCAAGCGTCCGACTCTGTAACGAAAAGATGGATACCGATGAATTCGTTGTCCCCAAATCGATTCCCACACGTTGACCCATTTCCCAAACCCCTTGATGCTAAAAAATCGTTAATATGATGCTTTCCCATGGTAGAAGGAAAAAAGCAAGTGTAACCCGTGAGCTGTTTGTGGCAAAAAAGGGAGGTTGGGGTTTGGGGCAGGGTATGTTCATATGAGAATGGAATGAGAAAAAATAACGTCATTGCGAGAAGGGCGAAGCCCGACGAAGCAATCCAGGTTGTCTGCCGCTTACAAGGTGGGCAAATTTCAGCCTGGATTGCTTCGCATTCGCTCGCACGAGGGAAAAGCCAGCCCTGAGCAAAGCCGAAGGGTCGCTCCCCCAAGGGATTTGTTGGAGGAACAAGCTGCGCAGTTTCCTCCAAACCACATCCTTGCCACAATCGGATTAAGTAGACATTGGGGGAGGGCACATGGAAATTTTCGACGTTGTTGTGATCGGAAGCGGTTTTGGGGGAAGCGTCTCTGCGATGCGACTTGCGCAGAAAGGTTACAAAGTCGCGATCCTTGAGATGGGAAAACGATACCGGCCCAAGGATTTTCCCAAAACAAATTGGAACGTCAAAAAATATTTCTGGTTTCCCTTGCTCCGTTGTTTCGGCTTTCAGAAAATTACCCTCCTCAAGAAAATCATGGTCCTCCACGGTGTGGGTGTGGGAGGGGGGAGTCTAGTTTATGCCGCGACACTTCCTCGTCCACTTTCCAAGTGTTTCGAAAGCAAAGCCTGGCCAGGCTCCATAAATTGGAGGGAAGAATTGGTTCGCTGGTACGAAACTGCTGAAACGATGCTGGGAGTCGCGAAAAACCCGAAAATGTTTGAGGGTGAAAAAGTCTTGGCAGACCTAGGTCAAGAGTTGGGCTGCGATGAAACATACGGACCCACAGATGTCGGCATCTACTTTGAAAAGCCAGGCGAAACGGTAAGCGACCCGTACTTCGGAGGAGACGGTCCCGATAGAACGGGCTGCATCCATTGCGGTGCCTGTATGATCGGGTGCCCCCATGGGTCAAAAAATACACTCGACTTCAATTACCTGTATTTTGCAGAGAAGTGGGGAGCACAAGTCTTTCCCGAAACAAAAGCTACCGTGATAACCCCTCCGAAGCATGAGAACGAACCCTACGTTATCGCAACAGTGTCTTCCACAAAGTGGTTCAGAAAGAAAGGACCTTCGTTTAAGGCAAGAAAAGTGATTTTGGCGGCAGGAGTGCTGGGGACGGTCGAACTCCTTTTAAAAAACAGGGACATTTACAAAACACTTCCCAACCTTTCCCCCCAGCTCGGAAAAACGGTGCGCACCAATGGGGAATGTTTGTTGGGTGCTACAAGTCTGGAGAGCACGCACAATCTCTCCCAAGGAATTGCGATCGGTGCCTCCATCAATGCAGGGGAGGAGATAAAAATCGAGCAGGTCCGTTACCCCAAAGGAAGCAGCGCCATGAGGTTGCTAGCAGTCCCCCTGACGGGAAAAGGGAACTTCCTCGTCAGACCACTCAAACTACTTGCCAACATTGTCCTCCACTTGCCGACTTTGCTCCGTCTGCTCACCGTATGGGATTGGGCGAGCCGTACGGTGATCCTTCTTGTGATGCAGACGAGCGATACGGAGCTGAACTTGACACTGTCGCGATCGCTTTTCAGTGGGTTTAGAAAGGTTCTCTCAGGCTTTTCCGTAGGGAACGCGGTTCCCACATTCATGCCACTCGCTCAACGAGCCGCGAAATTTGTCGCGAAACGGATAAACGGAATTGCTCAGAATGCGATCTCCGAAGTACTGCTTGACACACCGCTGACTGCACACATCCTTGGGGGGGCGGTTTTAGCGGATTCTCCCGAAGAGGGAGTGGTTGACACTCACCATCAGGTGTTTGGCTACAAAGGACTTTACATCTGTGATGGGAGTGTCGTTCCCGCTAATCTTGGGGCTAATCCCAGTTTGACTATCACTGCACTTGCGGAAAGATTCTGCAGCCTCATCCCACGTCACTGATTTCTTGGAGGAACCAGCTGCGCAGTTTCCTCCAAACCACCTCCTTGCGGCGAGTGACTAAATATAGCGACGTTAGCTCTTGCTAACCAGCCCTTTTTCCCATCAGCAAGTTCAATACGGACCCAGTCGTTTTCCTCGAGGTCGACGACGAAGGGCGCTCCTTCGTGCAATTCAAACACAACGGTGTTACTTGCTCCCGGTCCTGAAAAAACAGGGGCTGTCGATTGGATGACCGCACCCCACTGCTCCTCGAAGGTTAGACTTACCGTAAAAGCAGCGAAAGCTAAGATAGAACCCAGAAGGACACCCTGACCCCATACCTTCAAGGCTGCTCGTTTCAAGAGGAGCGATAAGAACAGAAGGACAAAGCCCAGGCTTCCTCCCATCGCTGCAAAATAGAGCAGCTCTTTGGGGGTTGACCAATCGAGCCAAAAAAACATCATGCGAAAAAAGGATGAGCGACTTGTTGCAAGATTATCTTTCCCCTGAGCATGGACGAATTTTAGATTGGCGCGAATGTCAGGGTCGCGTGGCGTCAAACTTCTTGCCGCGAGATAGGCGGCAACAGCTTTCCCTTTTTCCCCTCTGCGGTAATACGAATTGCCCAGATTATAATACAAAGAGCCATGAGCAGGGCTTTGAGTTGCCAGTTGGGAGAACAGTTTTGTGGAAGTGTCGTAGTCCCCTTGATCGTAGGCTATGAGAGCTTCCGATAAAACAGATGTCTTAGTTTCTGCTAATGACGGAGGGGTCCCCAGGACGAGCCATGCGAGGATGAATCTTAGCATTTGTCTTCTATCTCCCTCACTACATTCTCGATGATTCCCATCCATTCGGTCTGATCTTGATCGAGGGTTTTGCCTCCATATTCCCAGGACTCCAGAGTTTTCAAAAGGTCGACCGCTTTTTGGGTAATGTCTCTATTCAATCGAGAATTTGAAAGAATGCTTTCTATTTCTTTCAACGTCAGAGCACTTCCCTGCTGGTTGAATTTATCCCCCACGTATTCTCGAAAAAGAAGATAGCCCTGAGCTAAAGCATCAGAAACACCCTCTCGCCCCTCTCGCTCAAGTTTCTCCTTCTTATTCCTGAAGGTTCGAAACGCTCGCGAACGTCGGCGTGCCACCATGTCCCGTTCACGTTCGGTAGCCCATCGGAATAGAAACACGACTAGAGACAGAAGAGCAGGCGTTCCCACCATTCCTGCCACGAGCAGGTAGTCTCCGTTTGTCAGTGCTTGTCCTTTTTCCAGGGGGATCGTACGGTGCATATCCACGAGGTCTGTTGCCAGCGCCCTTACGTCAGACTTTGCGACGGAGGGTGCTTCCTGCGCTTGCCCGGCGATGGCTTCCGCTTCCCCACCTTCGACCTTCAAGGTGCCTAGCGAAGCCCGTAATTCCTCAAACTGTCTTTTTTCAGGGTCAAAGTAGGAAATAACGACGTCGGGAAGAACGATGTCTCCAGAACGTGTGGGAACCAAGGCAAATTTGAAGGTTCTCTTGGATACCAAGCCCCATTTCTCGGAAACTTCCTCTTCATTTTGGGGTTGATCTGCATAAATCTTAATGTTTGGCCCCAAATCAAGGTTCCATTTTCCAAAAACATCCAGTGTTCCCACTCCATCGAGAACCAAAGTCAGGGTAGTTGTATCGCCTACTTTCAACGAAGTCTGGCTTAGATCACTTTTCAGACGGAAATTTCCCACCAGTCCTCTATAACCCTTCGGCCTGTTTTCAGCAACGGGTGACACGTCCAAAATAGCAGCTTCGCTTGAAATGGTGCGATTGACCACCCGTCCCTGGGCGTGTCCGAAGAAGTCACCGAAAAAGTCGTCGATGTCGCCGATCCCTCTCCTCCGACGCTTTCTTTCTTCCCTTGGCATCACAATGCTGGCCTTGATGCGAAATGGGGGTAGGTGGATTTGCCCAGATTTTCCCGGGATCAAGACCTGCTTATAAACAATGACGTTGTAAAGATATGGACCTTTTTGTTCCTGAGTCTTGTATTGTTTTAGATCGATCACTCGCACGCCGGATAGTTTTTCTCCGACCGCTTCAATCCCAGCTAATTCAACGCGATGGTAGATTTTCACCGTACTGACGACAGGCTCTCCCTCCACAAGGGAAGCTTTGGAAAAATCTCGTTCGATGAACACACTCGGTAAGCGTTCATCCTGATCCGCCTGATTTGCGGTTCCACCTGAGCCGACCTGAAACGTCAAAGGTTGTGTACGTATCCAATCTCCATCAATTTTCAATTTGAGAGCAGGGATTGTATAGGTACCCTCCTTCTGTGGGTCGAGGATGAAGTTGTAGGACACTTCTTTTTTATAGACACCGTTGATCCATGAAATCTGGGTAGAGGAACCTGTTGCTGTTGTTGTGACGTCAGGAATTTCAGGGACCTCGACGTCCCCATCGAGGGAGCCTTCGATAACTATGCTCAATTGGAAGCTTTCTCCTATGGTTCCCACCGTTTTGTCGAGACTTGGGATCGCTGAGCCGGCTAAGACGTAGGGAGGTGTCAGGAAAAGAAGGAGACACATCGCTCCGACAATCCCCGTTTTTCTTCTTAAAATCGAAACCTTCATCTACCAATCCTTCTCTGGTGGCTGTTCCGGTCGGGCAATGTGAGGCGGTAGGCCATAGACTTCCTCTTGATCTTGGATGGAGCGCAACAATTTTTCAGCCTGTTCCTGAGACATTTCCTTTAACTCACCTGCTTTTTCTTTTTGCTCCTCATGTTTTTGTTCGCCGCCCTCTTGTGTATCCGAGGGTTTTTCCTTCCCCTGTTCTTGCCTTTGCTTTTCTTCTGACTCCTGGCTTTGTTGCTGATTTTGCTCCTCTTGTGTTTTGTCTTGCTCTTGGGCTTTGTCTTGTTTCTGGTCGTCTTTTTTCTCTTTTTTATTCTCTTCTTTTTTCTCTTGTTCCTGCTGCTCTTGTTTTTTCAGTTGTTTCTGGACCCATTGAAGATTTTCTATCGCTGCTTTATCTTGCGGATTGATCTTAAGGGTGTCTTCGTACGCTTTTGCTGCCTCGGCAAGTTGGCCTTGTGCAACGAGGGTGTTCCCCAGGTTGAAAGTCGCGGGGGCGGCAAGTGTTTTATCCGGGGACTGTGCTGCTTTGGAGAAGCCCTGTGCGGCTTCTTGGTATTGTCCATTGTGGAACTGGCTCACGGCTCGGTTGTAAGAATGCTGCAAATTGTCTGGCTCTTCGATTTCCGCCTTGAGGAATTTGTCCGAGGCTGTTTTGTAATCCTTGTGCTCAAAAGCTTTCTCAGCGTCTCCCACGTTGTTAGCAAAAAGGTCTGTCGCTCCCCCCAGCAAGACAGTAAGGAGGAGGACGCTGAGTTTTGCCAGGTTCTTCTGTTTGTTTTTGGGAACAAAATCACGGACGAGAAATTCGAGGATGATGAGGAGCAAAGCAATCGCAAGAAAAATTGAGTATCGTTCAAACCAGACTTTTTGCCTGAAGCTTCCTGTTTCTCCAGCTTCGATGGAGGAGCGGATACCTTTTTTGTAGATCGTCTCAAGGTCCAGGTCGCCAGTCGTGGACCGAACGTACATACCATTTGTCGTTTGTGTAATTTCCTGGAGGATCTTTTCGTCGAGTTTCGAGACGATGAGGTTACCGGATCGATCTTTCTTGAATCCTCCGCCTGGCAGCGGGATAGGTGCGCCATCAGTACCTCCGATACCGATAGCATATATTTTGATTCCCTTTTCTGCTGCTAATTGAGCAGCTTTTAACGGTTCGGTCTTTTGATCTTCTCCGTCGGTAATCAGGATAATCGCTTTTCCTTGGTTGTCTTGGGCGGAAGCTTTTTCGAGGCTATTGACTGCACGGTTGATGGCTTCCCCGAGGGCTGTTCCTTGGACGGGGATAAGGTCGCTGTCCAGTTGTTGGATGAAAAGGCTAGCCAGTCTATAGTCCACGGTCAGGGGGCTATGCACAAAGGAGACACCTGCAAAGGCTATAATGCCAATGCGATCACCTTCCAAGATGTCGAGCAGGTCGATGATTTCTCGTTTCGCACGCTCCAATCGGTTAGGTGAAATGTCGGTGGCAAGCATAGAGGAGGAAAGATCCAGGGCAATCATAATGTCGATCCCCCCTTTGGGGACCTCTTTCCATTCGAAGCCCCAGCGTGGGCGTGCAAGTGTAAGGACTAGAAGGGTTAGGACGAGAATAAAGGCACCGGCCTTCAATACGGTTCTATGGCTTTTCCATACAACGTTGAGAAGTTCCTCCATTCTTGCACTAGCGAACGTGCTTAAGCGTCTTCGTATAGTGCGCACCTCAAGCAGCAGCACGATTCCCAAAAAGGGGACTGCCCAAAGAAGCATGAGGATATGGCTCTCCACAAACATCATGGCAACCTTCTAAAGCGAGTGACCCTGAGGAGAAATTCCAATAAGAGCAGGCATAGTGCTGGCCACACAAAGACGGCAAATTTTTCTTCATAGTTACGGAACACTTCTGTCTCGACTTTTGTCTTTTCCAGTTTGTCGATCGTGCCATATATTTCGAAAAGTTTTTCCGTATCGCTTGCCAGGAAATATTGGCCGTCTGTGTTTGTAGAAATTTCCTTCAGCAAGCCTTCGTCAAGGTTCATCCTGACGTTTTGAAGACCGAAGGCGGTGGGCATGGGAACGAGGCCTTTGCTTCCTACTCCTATCGCATAAATCTTGATACCGAGCACTTTTGCGGCTTGTGCAGCTTCGCGAGGGTCTAGTTTGCCGGCAGTATTTTCCCCGTCAGTAAGTAGAATGATCACTTTGCTTTTTGCGGGAATATCTTTCAGACGATTGGCTGCTACACCGATGGCGTCCCCAATCGCGGTGGATTCTCCCGCCATTCCGATCTCCATACTTTCTACGTAGCGTTGCAGTACGTCATGGTCGAGGGTAAGGGGGACTTGAGCGTAGGCGTGCGTTCCGAAGATGATCATTCCCATGCGGTCATCGTGTCGCTTGTTGATAAAATCCGTAAGTACTTTTGACACAACATAAAGCCGGTCTCGACGTTTCCCTTCCAGAACAAAGTCTAGGGCCTTCATACTTCCGGACGTGTCGACGACAAGCATGATGTCGATGCCTTCTGTTCGCTGCTTGGCGTGACTTCTTCCTGCTTGCGGGCGCGCCATAGCGAGCACCAGCAGTGTGAACGCAAGGCAACGCAAAATAAAAGGGGTATGCCTAAGCCAGACCCATCGCGACCGGGAAACCTTGCTCACTCTCTTGAGGGTAGGGAAGACGATAGCTTGCTGTCTCTTTTTGATATAGTGGAAGATCCCTAGAATCAAGAAGAGGAGCAGTAGCAAATACAAAGGTTGTGCAAAACTGTACTCTATGGGTTCTCCTCTCTTGTAGAGGCGGAGTGTTTCGGCCGCATGAATCTTACCCACTGTAATACATGGGCATGACTATCAACTGCTTCCTGAAAATCCGTAACGATGCCAGCGTATTTAACATACTCGCTCCGTTCCAGGAATTTGAGGACGTCTTCAATATTGTCCCTCGACAGGGGGCAGCGGTCTCTAAGAGGCCCACGCAGTTCTCGTAACGTGAGGTCCGTAGCGCGGATGGGCGCGCGTGCTTCGATGTATTGGCGGAATGTCATGTTGAGTTCGAAAAAATAGTCGATGGCCTTTTTTCCATGAAAGTCTTTTGGTGGCAACATGTTGCTGAGTTTCTTCTCAAGGGTCAAGAGGGGGTCTTCTCTTGGTTCGGGAGCGACGGTCCTTGACCTGTTTTTCCACCACCAGGCGAACAGGATGCACGCAATCATCAATCCCGCCACGACGAGCCACCACCATGCCCCTAGAGAAAATGGGTAGGCTATCAGGCCCTTCAGCCCGTGGGGAAGGTGGTCCAGTGTGCTGGAGGTGTCAGGGTTCACCTACGCTTCCTCCGTTCTCTCAAGTGCATGTACGCGACCAAAGGTGCAACGACTGATTCTGATGTGTTGATTTTGAAGAGATCGATTTGTTTTTTACGTAGCATTTCTGCGAAGGATTCGTCTTCTCTACGTGCCAGGGTCTCGAATTGCTTGCGTAGTCTTAAATCGTTGCTGTCGATCACAAGGTGTTCCCCGGTCTCAGCGTCCAAGAGTTCCAGGAAACCACAGGGTGCTAGCTGTTTTTCACGTTGATCCTCTATTTTTACGCACACGAGATCGTGACGGCGAGACACAACGTTGAGAGCTTTCTCGTAAGCATCTGCACAGAAGTCTGACACGAGAAAGCTCATCGTTTTGCGTTTGCATACTTTGCTGAGGTAGTCCAAAGCTTCTCGGATATTTGTCGCCTTTCCTTTTCCTTTGTGGGTAAGGACTTCACGAATAATTCGCCAGACATGGGCGCGTCCTTTCTTAGGTGGAATGTATAGTTCCACATGATCAGAAAAAAGGATGAGGCCAACTTTGTCATTATTCTTCGTAGCTAGAAAGGCGAGGATGGCTGCCAGTTCTGCGGAAGCTTCGTTTTTCATCTTCCCTGTTGTACCGAAAGCTTGCGAGGGGCTGACATCGACAAGAAGCATCAGCGTTAATTCTCGTTCCTCGCGGAAGACCTTGACGTATGGTGTTCCCATGCGAGCGGTCACGTTCCAGTCGATGGAGCGGATGTCATCCCCGGGGGCGTACTCACGCACCTTTTCAAATTCCATCCCAACACCTTTGAATACGGAAACGTACTCCCCCGCGATGGCTTCTGTAACCAGGTGGCCGGCTTTAATCTCGATATTGCGAATTTGTTGTATAAGTTCTGGTGACAGCATAGTTTTAAGGTACGTCCACTTGCTCCATTATTTTACCGATCAGTGATTCTGAGGAAATATTTTCTGCTTCGGCTTCGTAAGTTGGTTTGACGCGGTGTCTCAAGATGTCGAAGGCTACGTCTTTGACATCCTGCGGGGTCACAAAGGAGCGCCCTTCGAATAACGCGTTTGTTCGTGCCGCCCTGTCAATATAGATGGAAGCTCGAGGGCTGGCTCCCCATTCGATGAGACGCGCCAGATCTGGAAATCCATGCTTTTTGGGATTTCTTGTAGCGTGGACAAGGTTGACAATATAGGTCCGAATTTTGTCTGCAATGTAAATCCGGTCTATGAATTTCCTCATCGCCAGGATGCTTTCCTTTCCAGCAACTTTTTCAAGTTGAATGGCATCGCGGTTTGACGCGCGCTTTACAATCTCCACCTCGTCTTCGGGGCTGGTATATGTAATGTTGAGTTTAAAAAAGAAGCGATCGACCTGCGCTTCCGGTAAGGGGTAGGTGCCTTCGTGTTCTATGGGGTTTTGGGTTGCCATGACGAGGAAGGGTTCTTCCAAGCGCCAGGTATTTTCCCCGATTGTGATTTGCTTTTCTTCCATCGCTTCAAGAAGCGCGGACTGCACTTTGGCTGGTGCGCGATTGATTTCGTCAGCGAGGAGAAGGTTTGTGAAGATAGGTCCTTTCTTGACTTTGAACTCAGCAGAGCGGGGGTCGTATATCTGTGTGCCGACCAAGTCAGCGGGGAGAAGGTCGGGGGTGAATTGAATTCTCTTAAAGGCCAGGTCAGTTACTTGTCCCAAGCTTTTGATCGACGTCGTTTTTGCCAGACCAGGCAAGCCTTCTAGGAGGACATGTCCTCCAGAGATCATCGCCATAAGTAGCCTGCGGCCGATTTGGTTTTGGCCTACGATGACTTTGTTAGTTTCGGCCAATATTTTTTCGACGTTCGCCGTTTCATTTTTGACTTCTGCTTCGAGGTCCATATTGTGCATTGTATCCTCTGTTTAGTAATTCGTAACCCGCTTGTGGCTATGGATTGTAATGCGTAAGCCACTTGGGGCAAGGAGCTGGTTCCTCCAAGAAATCCCTTGGGGGAGCGACGGTTCCCTCGCCCCCCCAAACCCCCCTCTCCCTATTTGCCCCAAGAGGTAAAACCTGCTATGAACCGTAGCCTATCCCATCATAGGAATTAAGCCTTTCACTTTCAATTGAATTAAGGAGGAGCGGTGGAACAGCGTCTCATGAGTGCCTTAGGTTTGTGTCTCATGATGTTACTGGCTTGGGGTCTTTCTAACAATCGAAGGAAGATTGAGTGGCGAGCCATTTTGGGGGGCTTAGGCCTCCAATTTTTTTTCGCGTACATTGTCCTTTGCACTGAGCTTGGCAAGACGTTTTTTGATCTTACCAAGGATGCGGTCAATGCCGTCATGGCGATGTCAGATCAAGGGGCCCGTTTCTTGTTTGGAGATTCCCTGACTGGTGCGGGCATTTTTGCGTTCAAGGTTTTACCTACGATCATTTTCGTCTCTTCCTTGTCTTACGTACTCTTCTATTGGGGTGTGATTCAAAAAATTGTTCAGTCGATTGCATGGGTAATGAAAGTGGCCATGAACATATCAGCAATTGAGGGTTTGGTTACGGCTGCTAATATTTTTTCCGGACAGACGGAAGCTCCTCTTTTTGTAAAACCGTATCTTCGATCAATGACTCGTTCGGAGATCATGACCATGATGACGGGTGGTATGGCGACTGTGTCGGGGGGTATCATGGCAGCCTATGTAAGTTTTGGGGTTTCCCCTGGGCACCTCCTCGCGGCGTCCATCATGTCTGCCCCTGCGGCGATCCTGATTTCCAAGCTCATACATCCGGAAACGGAGGAGTCTCCTACGAAGGGAAAAATTCGAGTCCATCTGGAGATCGGTGACTCCAATACGTTCGAGGCTGCGTGTACGGGTGCGTCTGAGGGACTGAAACTTGCGCTGAACGTCGGAGCCATGCTTATCGCCTTCATTGCTCTTGTTGCCCTTGTCAATCTCATGGTTGACCGTGTGGGGGGGGTGTTCGGTTTTCATACGACCCTGGAAAACATGCTGGGTGTTTTTTTCCAACCCCTGTCTTTTCTGATGGGAGTTAGCTGGGAGGAGAGTGCCATTATAGGGCGACTCTTTGGGGAAAGAATGGTGCTCAACGAATTCCTTGCCTACATTCACCTAGGTTCAGAAATCAAGGCGGCTACTCTTTCCGAACGCTCGGTTGCGATTGCCACTTACGGCCTATGTGGGTTTGCAAACTTCTCGTCGATCGCCATTCAAATTGGGGGGATCGGAGCGCTGGAGCCTTCTCGCAAGGGGGATTTTGCGGCTTGTGGGTTTAAGGCTATGTTGGGGGGAACGCTCGCCTGTTTCATGACGGCCTGTATTGCAGGAATATTACTGTAGTCCAGCAAAGGATTTCTTGGAGGAACCAGCTGCGCAGTTTCCTCCAAACCACCTCCTTGCCACCAGCAACCACCTCCTTGCTACTAGCTATTTTTCGACCGCATTCCTTAGCATTTTTAGCGTATCTTCTATGCTGAGAATCGGTTTTTGAATGATGGCTTTTGCACCCTTTGTCAGGCATGCCTGACTTTCGGGGCTTTCCTTATCACTACCTGTGACTATAAAAACAGCGGTCTTGGGTGATTCCTTTTTTAGTGTTTCTACAAGGATAAGTCCGGAAGTGTCTTTCATAAACAGATCGCACATGGCAACATCATATTCTTTTTCCTTGATTCGCTTAAACGCCGTCGGAGCGTCACCCGCTGTGTCTACGTCGAAATGATTGCCGAAGATGAGGGAAAACATTTCAAGAAGAGAAGGTTCATCATCGACGATCAGAAGCGTAGGAATTCGGCCCTCTTGGGGTTTCCCTTCGTGCGAGATGTTCAAGGCAAACTCTTTCTCTTGTGCCTCCTCTTTTTCGGAGGCGATAACGTCTACCAACTTGCCGACGAAGGCATCTCGGGAAGGGAGGGGCTTGAACACAACTGCTGCTGCTCCCATTGCTATCGCCTCCTCCACTTCATTATCCGACTGCGCATGACCTGTCAGGACAATGACGGGAGTTTGTTTATTCTTTGCTGGGATTTTGGACATGAACTCCAAACCGTTCATCCCAGGCATCCTGATATCGACGAGGATAAGGTCAAACTGTCTGGTTTTCAGAATTTTCAGTCCCGTTTGCGGATTTGCAATGGCCTCTACTTCGAAATAGGATTCGAGGAATGATTTCACTACATCGAGAACTATAGATTCGTCGTCAACAACCAGAACACGTGGCTTCTTTGAGAAAAATTGACTAAGTGTGGCGCGACTGGCCATACTCGTTTCTGAAGTGGAGGGAGCCTCTTCCATGGCAAGCTCTTGAGTGGTCGAGGGAAGAATGATGCTAAACTTGGTTTCCTTTCCTTCAACGCTACTACACTCGACCGAACCGCTATGCTTCTGAATAATCCCGTGCACAATAGATAGTCCAAGCCCTGTCCCTTTTCCGACTGGCTTTGTGGAAAAAAAAGGATCAAAGATTTGCGACATCTTTGACTTGGGGATGCCGCTTGCGTTGTCGCGGAAATTTATCACGATTGAGTTATCTCCCCTATTTTTGGCATCGATTAGGATTTTCTTGGCCCTTTCGTCGTTTATTTCTTCAAAGGCATCGATGCTGTTAGAGAACAAGTTATGGAACACGCTTTCAATTTCGTTAGCATCTCCAATGATATTTCTTAAGTCCGTAGAGATTTTCACGACGACTTCGATGCCGAGCAATCGAATGCGACTGCCGAGGAGAAACATGGCATCGTCAACGGGCTTGCGAATATCAAGAACCTTGGGATCTTCCTTGGAAGTGTCACTGGAGAAGCGTCTAATATGTTCGACTGTTTTTTGCATCCGTTCACTTGCCTGCACAATCCGTTTTGCAAATCCTTTAATAGCGTCTGTGGCCTCCCCGTGGTTATTGATGAGCTGCGCAAAGCCTTTCACTCCTGCCAAGGGGTTGTTGAGTTCGTGAGCCACCCCTGCTCCCAGTGTTCCCAGTGAAGCGAGTTTTGCGGAATGTTGGAGCTGGGCTTCCATAGCTTTTTTTTCTTTTTCCGCTTTGTGTTGCGAGGTGAGGTCCCGTGCAATCACGACTGCACCATCGGCCGTCCCCGCATCTTTCCTAATGGGGGAACACGAAAGTTGGACTGGTATCTGTTTCTCTCCTATTGCTAGATAAACCTCTGTAGACAGGGTATGGCCTTTGCTAAAAGAATCGGCAATAGTTTCTAAGCGCTCACCATGTTTTGTTTCATTTCTCCTCAGTATGTTTATGATGTCGACCCCCAGGAGAAGCTTATCCTGGAATTGTTCGGAACAAACTTTATTGACTTCAATGATCATGCGATCTTTATCACAGACAAAAACAAAGTCTGTCATCGAGTTGATAACATTCTCTATAAAATTCTTCTTCACCAGTTGCGATCGTGCTTCCTTGAAATTCATCAGCATTCGATTGCTTACTTTGAGAAGATCCCCAAGCTCATCGTTTCCAGGAAGTTTCAAAGGCTCGAGGGAATCCAGATCTGATGTAGAGAAGTGCTGCTTTAAGAGGTACATGCGAAGAAAGATCGAACGCAGGGAAAGAAACGTGAAAATAGTCGCGCCAAAAAGAATGAGCATCATCCAGATACCAATTGCCAAGCCATAATTGCGAATACGGTCATTGATTTCGTTGACGACGGTATCAAACTGTTCATTGTTTTCAGCTAGTAAAGCTGCAACATTTGCGTCTGAAAATTGTTCCTTGGTAAAATCGAGGAAATTATTTGTAAAAACAGCTGCCAAGACACAGGAAAACAGAAACAGGAAGAGTACTAAGAAAAACTTGTGCCGGACGCTAAAGGTCATGAAGGCTCCTCCCTCATTATTATTGCCCAGGGTCGGAAGTTCTTAACACTTTTATTAGGGATTTTTACTTTGTCTTGATTTTCAGGAACTTAACGGACACTGTGGGCACTCCAGTTCTTCCTTATAAACGAAGGCGGTAAGTGGAGTTCATGGGCGTACTCGATATCGAGGCCTATGAGTCGGGTGGACAAAAAATGCTGGACCCACGGAGGCCCACTGACTAGAAGTTGTCGCCAGGGACCATCAGCGACGACCAGTCCTTCATTGATAACGACAATACGGTCCGCGAAGCGGATGGCTATTTCTACATTGGAGCTAGCTACCAGCATGGTTTTCTTCCCTCCTTTTCCCCCCAGGGCGTCGATCATGTTCAGGATAATCGTTGAGGTAACCGGGTCGAGTCCTGCTGTAGGTTCGTCGAAAATGGCGATATCAGGGTCTGTGCAGAGTGCTCGGGCAATGCCCACACGCCTTTTCATCCCACCTGAGAGTTCGTGGGGAAACATGCCTTCGGTCTTCGGAAGTTTAACGCCTGCCAGGAGGCGTTTCAGGTCGTACTCCATTTCTTCGCCGTCTTTGTCCGTCATGTGTTCCATGGCGAAAAGCAGGTTTTCCCGCACGGTCATGAAATCGAAAAGACCGCCCTGTTGAAATGCCATGCCCACCCGCTTCAAGACACTTTGCCTCTTGTCCTCGTCCGAGTGGCACATGTCGGTAGAAAACAGAAGTGCCTCCCCTTCGTCAGGGGGTACCAGGCCGAGCAGTATTTTCAATACGGTTGATTTCCCACACCCGCCTGGGCCGATGAGGCTCACGCGTTCGCCTTCCTGCACGGTGAGGCTTATGCCTTTCAACAGGGGGGCTCGGTTAAAATTCTTCACGATATTCTGGAGTTTTATCAAAGTTAGCTCCGCTCGGAATACACCTGTGGCAAGGAGGTGGTTTGGAGGAAACTGCGCAGCTGGTTCCTCCAAGAAATCCCTTGTTGCCACACGCGGCTGATGCATTACAAATTGTACCACTTCTTGGAAGACCTTCGACCGTGTTTATGGTAGTTAAAGAAACAACTTTGAAAAGAATTTAGGGAGTATGCGGCTTTGGAGCATGGCCACGAACGATCATCACGGTTACCAGGATTTTACACTCTTCCTATTAGCGAACGTGCAAAACTCGCCGCCCGATTTAGCGGCCTGAGTGAAGAAGAGGCACTATCTCTCAGCGGGCTTGGCTCTTTGACGGGGGAGTTGGTCGATATTTTTATTGAAAATGCGGTGGGCAGTTTCAGCTTGCCTTTGGGTATTGCCACAAACTTCTGCGTAAATGGGAAGGATGTTCTGGTGCCAATGGCGGTGGAAGAGACCAGCGTCGTTGCGGCGGCAAGTCACGGGGCGAAACTTGCTCGTTTTGGCGGCGGTTTCCGCACACGAAGTTCCGAGCCGATCATGACAGGGCAGATCCAGCTTTACCTGAAACATGAGGTTGATTTCGACCGCATCCTTACAGAGGAGAAGGAGAGTCTTCTTGAGTATGCCAACCGCGGGCAAGACCGGCTTCTGAAAAGGGGCGGTGGGGCGAAGGACTTGACCTGGTATTTCATCCCAGAAATTCAAAGTTTAGTTGTCCTTCTTCACATCAATACAGTCGACGCTATGGGTGCGAACATCGTGAACACGATGGTGGAAAAGCTTTCCGCCTTCATGCCCGGACTCATAACCGGGTGCGAAGTTGGCCTGCGCATCCTGACTAACCTGACAGAACGTCGCTTGGCTTATGCGGAATGTACGATTCCTGCAGAAGCGTTTCGCCATACGACCTTTGAAGGGCATCATGTCGTCGATAAGATCGTCGGTGCGTGGGCTTTCGCCTGGCACGATACTCACCGTGCAACGACCCACAACAAAGGGGTTATGAACGGGATCGACCCCGTACTGATCGCTACTGGAAACGACTGGCGTGCCATTGAAGCGGGTGCCCACGCCTTCTGCTGTCGCGAAGGCAAGTACCGCCCCATGACCACTTGGAAAAAAACTAAGGAGGGGCACCTCCACGGCAGCATTGAAGTTCCGATGGCTGTAGGTACCGTGGGGGGAGTGACAAAATTGCATCCCACGGCGCAGGCGGCTCTGAAACTTCTTGGCCACCCCGGCGCTCAGGAATTAGCGGAGATCATTTGCGCCGTGGGCCTTGCCCAAAACCTCTCTGCGCTCAGGGCCTTGGCCACCGAGGGAATCCAGCACGGGCATATGGGCCTACATCAAAAAAACATCGACCTTTTGCAAAAGCAAATGCGGGCTATTCAATAACTGGAAAGCACCTGTTTGCGTTTAGGAAAGGAATCCATGGATTCGTTTTTTAGGGTTAAAGAAAAGGTTCTCAGCGGTGAGCGACTTACCGAGTCCGATGCTGTAACCCTCTTTGAAACACCCTACATATATGAGCTGGGTGCCTTAGCGGACCAGGCGAATCTGCAAAAAAATCATAAGTCAGTCTTCTACAACCTCAACTCTCATCTTAATCCGACAAATATTTGTGTCATGAGTTGCAAGTTTTGCAGTTTTGCGCGCAAGCCAGGTGATGAAGGGGCCTTCGCCTATTCACTTGAGGAAATCGTTTCGAAAGCGGAAGTGGCCGCAAGAAACGGGGCAAAGGAAATCCATATGGTGGGAGGCCTCCACCCTCGTTGGAAACTCGACTACTACGCTGACATGTTCCGCTCCATCAAGGAACGCTTCCCGTCTGTCCATATAAAAGCACTTACGGCAGTGGAAATAGACTGGCTGTCTCGCAAGTCACGCAAGAGTCACGAAGAAACTCTGCTTTTCCTGAAAGAAGCAGGGCTTGACTCCTTGCCAGGCGGGGGGGCTGAAATCTTCCACCCAGACTGTCGGGAGCTAATTACCGCCAAGCTCTCCACCGAAAATTGGCTTGCCATTCACAGAACCGCACACGGTCTGGGATTAAAATCGAATTGCACCATGCTTTACGGACATGTGGAAACCTACATTCATCGAGCCTATCATTTGCAAAAGCTTCGTGAACTGCAAGATGAAACAAACGGATTCAATTGTTTCATTCCGCTCGCCTTTCAACCTCATAATAATGAAATGGGGATCAGCCGTTACACCTACGGGGTCGATGATCTGAAGACGATAGCTGTAGCCCGCCTCTTTCTCGACAACTTCAAGTCGATCAAGGCATTCTGGGTCATGCTGGGTCAGGATATAGCCCAGGTGGCACTTCATTTTGGAGCGAACGATTGCGACGGCACAGTACTAGATGAAAAAATTTCCCTAATGGCTGGTGGGCGTTCGGGAGCAGGGATGATGCAAAAAGACATCAAACAATTGATCGTAAAAGCGCAACGCTATCCTCAGGAACGAGATACGATCTACAACATTATCGGTAGTCAGCTCAGTAAACAATTGGATCCCGCGGTCAAGCCGCGGGATGACAATGGAGAGGACGAGTGCCCGGACACCGTGACTTATCTGCTCAATCAGGCTGCGGAAGCTAAGGAGCTTTCTTCTGACGAGTTGCTGCGCGTAGCCAAAACATCTGATTTTGTCACCCTTACCCTCGTCGCAGACCACGTCAAGAAACGATTGAATGGTGCGGTCGTAACTTATTGCCCCGGAAAGGTCTTCGACGTATCGACCTTGCTGGATGGCTCCGTGGGAAGTCCCGCGGTCGCAAGGTCCCTTGTGTTTGATGTCGCGGGCTTTGCAAATTTACAGGGGCATAGCGTTTCTCTGGAGAAGCTTCTTGCCTTGGTCGCGCGTTATCGGGGACCAGGCATGAGCCTTGGACTTGCGGGTTTCTGTGGGCTTTGGGCGCTAGCCCAGGCTGAATCCCTACCTTTGGGAGAACTTTTCAAGCGCCTGGCGCGCGGAGGTATTTCGGTGATCCTCCCCTCGTCTCAGGAGAACGAGTCAGGGCTAACGAATAGCGAAATGATGAACCTGCACCGCTTGGCTCATAGCAAGGGTATACAAACTGTGGCGAAGGTGGAAATTTGCTGCCCCCTTACGGATCCAGCTCCGCTTTGGAAGCCCTTTTTCGATCGTCTGCTAGCGTTTCGGGAGCTGCAGAAGACGTCTCCCGGTATCCTTGCTTTTGCTATCGAACCGGCCCACGAAAGTTGGGTGACAGCTTACGAAGTGTTACAAGCAGTCGCCCTGGGAAGGATTGCCCTGCAAGGTGTACAGCACCTGATCTGCCCCGTAGCGGCGCTGCCCACAAGCCAGGAGAGAACGAAGGCTGAAGCTGGAACTTTCCTTAAAGGACAAGAGAAGTACGCCCCCCTGGCATTGGTGGGCGGGGCAGACGATTGGGGCATGGTGCCCCCTGATAGTGTAGCTGTCATTGGGGAAGAAATCGCGTCTGTGAAATTGGAGGCCCGCCAACGCGATTTGCTTTTTCAAATGCCTGTGATAAAGAGCGAAGGCAAACAAGCTGGAGAACTCACCCATGAACCTTATCCTTGAACTTCTCAACTTTTTGGAACCTTATGAACATCTTGCCTATATCATCATGTTTCTCATCCTTCTTGCCTGTGGCTTTGGCCTTCCTCTTCCCGAAGATGTCATACTGGTGACAGGCGGCATCTTGGCCTCGCGCGACGTAACGGACTTTCGCACGACTGTGCTAGTGACTATGGCAGGCGTGCTGATTGGGGACGGCATCATCTATATGATTGGAAGAAAAGTCGGGCCGCATATAAAAGAGACAAAATTTTTCAGGTTTATCATGACCGAAAAAAGGGATGAACGGATCACCTACTGGTTTAGCAGATATCATGAAAAGGTTATTTTCTTCGCTCGTTTTATGCCAGGGTTAAGGATGCCCCTCTTTCTCACTGCGGGGATTTATCGCGTTCCTGCGTGGAAATTCTTCGCTCTCGACGGGTCCGCAGCTATTATTTCCGTACCTCTCTGGATCTGGGTCGGGTATATTTTTGGAGAAAACCTGGAAATTCTCGAACAAAAGATTCGAAAACTACAGTTCGGAATTTATGGAGTTTTAGCAGGAGTCCTCGTCCTCTTTTTTGTGATTTGGCTTATAAAGAAAAACTCTCGAAAGTTTTTTGAATCACGGCCGATAAAACATAAAGACGATGAAGACATTCACCCTTAATCCTCAAATCCTCGTTGCTGCGTACTCGCAGGGCTTTTTCCCCATGCCTGAAGAACAGACTGAGGAAGTCCGGTGGTACCGTCCGGACCCACGAGCCATTATCCCGCTCCAAGGCTTTCACATCTCGCGTTCCCTCCAACGTCGACTCAATAGGAAAGATTTTAGTTTCACGTTCAACCAAGAATTTCGAGAGGTCATGAAAGCCTGCTCCCACAGGGAAGAAACCTGGATCAACGACGAATTCTTGCATGCCTATGGACGCCTTCACGAATTGAATAAAGCACACTCAGTCGAAATCTGGCGAAACAATCGCTTGATCGGTGGACTATACGGAGTCAGCCTCGGAGGTGCCTTTTTCGCTGAGTCGATGTTTCATAGAGAGCCTGATGCTTCCAAAATCGCCCTCCATGCCCTTGTACAGCATCTGATCGAACGACGTTTCACCCTGCTGGAGTGTCAGTTCCTGACGGCTCACTTGAAACGTTTGGGGGCTATAGAAATTTCTGATCAGGAATACATGAAACGACTCAAACTTGCCCTCGCCCAAGACGTCGAATTCCATTCTTAGAAGAGTTAGCCCTTTGGGGCACCACGTGAGGGGGGGCGTAGTCACAAACGCCAGAGCTTGATCCCCCTTGTTTCCGCTTCTTGTCGATCAAAGATGCCTTTCAAATCAACAAGAAGTTTAGCTGGAGATAATTTCGCAAGGATGGAATCCCAGGATAGTCCGCTTACAAATTCCTTATGCCTGACCGCACCTATAATTGCATCGCAGACGGGCACTTCCTCCCACTTTGTCAGCGTCCGTTGATACTCCTTGTGAAATTCCTCCTCATAACAGACAGGATCAACACAGAAAACTTTGACACCGAATTCTTCCAGCGACTGAACGACATCAACAACCTTTGTGTTACGAAGGTCGGGAACATTTTCCTTGAACGTCATACCCAACACGGCGACTTTAAGCTTATCTCTCCCCACCTGAGTATGATTAAGGATAAGTTTCATTGTTTTCTGTGCGACGAAAGCGCCCATAGAATCGTTGATACGTCGGCCTGCCAAGACCAGTTGGGGGTGGAAGCCCAGACCTTTTGCCACATGCGTTAAGTAGTAGGGATCCACACCGATACAGTTATGGGTTATAATTCCGCCATCGGTAACGACTGCATGTGTGCCTTCGACTTCGAGGGAATAAACGGTATCAAGCACGATTTGCTCAATCTTCTTTATCGGTGCGGTTACATAACCCCGGTAACGTTCAAATATCTTACTTCTTGGGAAACGCACTTTATTTGTGAGATAAACAGCTAGTTTTTTCTTTTTAGAATCTAAGAAACAATCATACAGTTTTTCCAGGTTTTCTGTGCCATGAACCTCAAGAAGAAGGTCTCTTTTGCTTCTGTTAAAAGAAATGGCAAAATTCATAAACAGTAGTTCGACGCCGTGAATTAATTCGGGGCTAATAGAAAAATAACTTATCGAGGTTATCTTTCGCCTATGAGAATATTTTTTGCCATTTTTTACATAAGGACGGCGTGAATCCTCGAATTTAACACCACCATCGCCACAAAGCAGGCCCTTTAATACGTTCCAGCGTATCTCTTGAGAACCATATAACATTTCTTCTGGTATGCGGGCATCCTCACTTCTAACGCCGCAGTTTAAAATTGTTTCCAGTAAAAAACTTAATAGCTCGGACGATGCTTTGATAGTCGTAGCTTGAAAAGTCTTGTCCTGATAGATGCTTAGTCTATGTAGGCCCATGCCTTTGAGCAATTGGCTGCAATCCGCTATTGTTTCATGCTCCGACCTATTGAAAGTGAAGCAAACCCGGGCTGAACCATCGTGGCTAATGCACCCCTCGGACAAGTAATATCCGACTAGCCGGGCAAGATCAGGCGTAATAGGTATGACTGCGGGAAGCATTTGAAACGAACCCCCGCCTCTGCCACTTACCAGCATAAGTTCTCGTCGGGCAACAGGCATAAAGCCGCTAGCTTCCAGCTTCAAAAAAACCTCTAGCGGAAGATAATCGAGGTTATAAAAATTGGAAGCTTTCTTTCCCGTGTTCTTTTTTATCTGCAAAACGTCTTTAATTTCTCTCCATGTTCCTGCTTTTCTTTTTACTCTATAGCGGGAATGCCATGCCGTAGGTATTTCCCCTATCAAGTCGATTGAGGTCCGAATACCATCTCGGCTTGGCAAGTCTTGCAGGAGTGGGATTCTGTCTCCCACGACTACATTTTCCGCTAACTTCACAAACCATTCACCGGATTCATCTATCACCATAGGGTGTTTGCTGGTTATCTCTATGGAATGATGGGCCCCGGTTGTTATTTTAAGCCCTGGCTTGCTGCCACTTTTAGAAAAAAAGGCGACCTTTGCTAAAACTGCTTTGCCAACCGTGCGATCGAACGAAAGAGTTTGGATTGGTTCAAGTGGTTTAATAATTTCGGTGTCACCTACCTTCAGAACCCTACCCTTTTTCCTCTCAACCAATTCATTCCAATAAGTTTCAAAACTTCTTATTTTATGATGTCCGTGATTAACGAGTGTTAGGGTATGCTTGCCAGAGTAGCAGTGCCCTCCCACAAGCCCTGGTGTGAAAGGCAGGAAATTCCATTTCGTGCCTGCTGCGGCTAAAACATCCTGAGTGTCTAAGCCTAGGCGATCAAACAGCATGGCCAGCTCGTTAATCAAGGCAACGTTCAAATCCCTCTGCGTGTTCTCAATGACTTTCGCTGCTTCTGCAGTTGCGATATTGGGGGCCGTGTGGATCCCCCCCTCGATCACACTTCCATAAATGCTGGTGACAAGTTCCAAAACTTCAGGAGATGAAGCAGAGACCACTTTCTTGATGCGTTCAATAGTATGCTCACGATCGCCAGGATTTACCCGCTCGGGAGAATAGGCAAGGTGGAAGTCAACTTGGTATTTCAAACCGTTCGCTTCGAGGACTTGTCGACAATCGTTCTCCGTACAACCAGGGTAAACTGTCGACTCGTATACGACGACAGTCCCTTTCCTCATATGTTCGCTTATCGTGCGGGATGCTGACAGGAGCGGGGAAAGGTCTGGAATCTTGAACCTGTCGACTGGTGTAGGTACCGTTACGATGATGACAGGACTCTCACCCAAACACTCGGGGCGATCGGTATAACTTATGTTGCGTGCCAGAAGTGTCTCGGGTTCGGGAACCTCCCTGGTACGGTCGTAACCTCTCCTCAATTCTTCCACGCGGCCACTGTCAATATCAAAACCAACAACTCTGAATTTCTTCGCCAGCAGACAAGCTAAGGGCAAGCCGACGTAACCCAACCCTACAATAGCTATGGGATCCTTCTTGTCTGAGAGCCTTGCCAATATATGGGAATCCATAAACCTTCCTTTGTTAATGTGCTTCTTGATACCATCGCACGAATTGCGGAATACCCTGCTCTAAGTTAACGGTGGGTTTGTACCCCAAGTCTTCCCGGGCTGCGCTCGTGTCGGCGAAGGTCTCTTCCACATCTCCTGGTTGAATAGGGAGAAATTCTTTCTTCGCATCCACGCCCAAAGCTTTCTCCAACATGGCGATCATATCTTTGAGCAGCTCTTTTTTTCCCCGACCCAAGTTGTAAACTTTATTCATCTGAGGGTGTGAAAGAGCGGACAATACTCCATCCACAATGTCATCAATGTACGTAAAATCGCGAATCATGTTGCCATAATTATAGATTTCAATCGCCTCGCCCTTTAACATTCTGTGTGCAAATTTAAAGAGGGCCATGTCAGGACGTCCGTGGGGCCCATAGACCGTGAAAAAGCGAAGGCCGGTGTTCTTAATACCGTAAAGGTGGCCGTAGGTTCTTGCTACTAACTCGTTCGCCAGCTTCGTTGCTGCATAAAGGCTTATGGGGTGGGACACATTCTGTTTCTCGTGAAAGGGAAATTCCTTGTTCCCCCCATATACGGAACTGGATGAGGCATAGACAAAGTGTTCGGGTTGACTGTGCCTCACAAGTTCGATGATATTTTGAAACCCGACCACGTTCGATTGAATGTACGCATGAGGATGTTCCAGGGAATAACGAACACCGGCCTGAGCTGCTAAATGAAGGACATGGCTAGGCTCGAAATTTCTATACGACGCGGAGAGGAGATCCTCATTTTCGAGCAGCCCTTTTCGGAAAGTAAAGCGATCGAAGTCATGGAGCAACGACAACCTGTTTTCCTTATATTTGGGGTCGTAGTAGTTGTTGACAGCATCATAACCAAAGACTTCATGCCCTTTCTTCAGTAGGGCCAATGCTGTATGGAAACCAATAAAACCGGCTGCTCCTGTCAGGAATACTTTCATCTTCCTTCACTCGCCTTTCCTTGCGAAAATACGTTTCACAGCAAGATCAACGAGAACATCGGCTGTCTGGCTAGCGTCCAGCACCACAAACCTATCCCGAAACTCTTTCGCCAACTGAAGGTATGCGTCCCGAATCAACTGATGGTGTTGACGTTGCGCCGTGTCGAAACGGGTCTGCCTGATCCCTTCAGACGTCCTTTTTTTTACGCGACTGAGAGCGATATCAACATCGCAATCAAGGAGAAAGGTGAGGGTGGGTTGGAGTCCAGAAGTGGAGAAGGGCACCACCCGATCGAGCATGTCCCGTGTTATGCCCCCGAGTACACCTTGGTAAACGTAGGTCGAATCGAAAAAGCGATCAGAGATAACCCAGTCCCCTCGCGCCAGAGCTGGTTTGATTCTGTAGGCTACGTGCTGAGCACGCGCCGCGGAAACAAGGAGAAATTCACCTTCAGGCGTGAAGGGGTCGTCTTCCGGAGGATGGTTAAAAAGAGAGCGCAAGCTTTCTCCCAGAGGGCTGCCCCCCGGCTCTCTTGTTACAACGGTACTCTGCCTTGCGTTCTTCAATTCAGCAGCAAGGCCCTTGACGAACAAGGACTTCCCGACACCTTCTCCACCTTCTACACTTATAAACATGTCCCCGCTTTCATGGCGTGTTTTCTCCCTTTTGATGAATACGAGTTATAATAGGAAAAAGACAGAGTAACGGCAAACGGATTGTAATGCGTAAGCCACCTGGGGCAAATAGGGAGAGGGGGGTTTGGGGGGGCGAGTGAAGCGTCGCCTCCCCCGGATTTCATGGAGGAACCAGCTGCGCAGTTTCCTCCAAACCACCTCCTTGCCCCGGTTGGCTTACGCTTTACCCATTGGGGAGTAGAGGCAGGAAGATGGCCGAGCGTTTCGTTCTTTTCAAAAAACTTGCCCGTGGGGGGATGGCCGAAATTTATCTTGGCAAACTCCTCGGACAAGATGGTTTCGAGCGTATGTGCTGCTACAAGCGCATCCTACCTCATTTGGCCAAAGACACAGACTTCATCGAAATGTTCCGAGACGAAGCCCATATTGGCAAACGCCTTCAGCATGCCAATATCGTCCGCGTCGAAGGGTTCGAGGAAGTAGACGACTCGTATGCGATCATCATGGAATTCGTCGCCGGGGCGGACTTACGCACCTTGCTGTCTGCCTGCGAGCAGCAAAACACTCGCCCTAGCATTCCTATGGCTGCTTACATCATCGCCGAGGCAGCACGCGGGCTTCACTACGCCCACATTAAGACTGACGATGTTACGCACAAGCCGCTCGGGATCGTCCATCGTGACATTTCGCCTCAAAACATCCTGGTCAGTTTTGAGGGGGAGGTGAAAGTCACAGACTTCGGTATCGCTGAGGCGGAAAACAAACTTACAGAAACAAAAACGGGGATCGTCAAAGGCAAGTTCTCCTATATGAGTCCCGAACAGATAAGCGCTCAAACCGTGGATGCTCGCACAGATGTGTTTGCCCTGTCGATCCTCCTGTGGGAGATGCTTGCCATGCGACGCCTGTTCCACGCCGAGACGGAGGTGGCGACCATCCAGCTCGTGCGAGACTGCGTGATCCCCATGGACCTTGCCACACTGAATCCGGAGGTGGATGAGGATTTACAGAAAATTGTTTTCAAAGGACTGGCGAAGGATGTGGGCGATCGCTACAAGACCGCAGCTCTCTTTGAAAAGGATCTGCGCCGCTATCTGAACAAACACTATCCGGACTTTACCGCTGACGATCTCAGCGAGTTCCTAAAAAGAAACCTCAGAGAAAAACGGGAAGAACTCCTATCGAATATCCAGGCACTGCTTAGTCAAAAGGGGAAAATCGCAGGACCCGAAGACAAGACCGCGATCAAGGCTCCCTCCGAGTCCTCAGCAAGATCAGAAGTTCCCTATGAAGAAAAAGAGGACACAGATTTTCGCCTCGACACTGGTTTCACTGGCCAGCGGGCAGCCGCCCCAACCACGCAGCCGGAACCGGGTCCTCCCCCCCAGCCGAGGGCGGAAACGATTAGCCCTCGACCGAGCACGGTGCGACCTACCCCGCCCCCTCGTTATCAAGCAACGGTACCCGCGCGAACGGGAAGTTTTGCGAGGTTTCTGCTCAGCCTCCTCTTAATAGGAGCTGTAGCTGCAGGCGCGTTCTATTTTTACCAACAGAGAAAGACCCCACCTTCCATCCAGTGGGAAATTTCCACAGTGCCGAACACTGTACAGCTGGAACTCGATGGGGTGGCTCTGTTCGAAAGTGAATATGCAAGAACCCCCCTCACTCTTCGCAAAGTCAAAGACGGATCTCATCAGCTCACAATTAAGCGACCAGGCTTCGAGTCGGAAACCATCACCGCTACGCTAAGCAAGGGAGAATCCACCAAAAGTGAGGTGGTTCTCAAGCAGCTCGATAAGATGGCTCCCCTCCGCATCAGCTTGAAAAGCGGGAGAAGTGTGAAAATTCGCATCGACGATGGAATTTTCCAAGACACGCTCGGCTCTCAATCTCCCGTCAATGTAGATTTCATAACTTTCGGAGAAGAACACACCCTTTACATTCTTGATGCGGCGACGCAGGTGTTCCAATTTCAATGTGTCTTCACCCCACGGGCACAAAGTTGGCTGGCACCTTTCCTCGTCGTCATTGACAGCGAGCAACAAAAGTGTAGTTATCCTCTGAGATGAGAAAAAAACATTTACTCTACCTTTTGTTCCTTCCGGTCGCTTACTACCTTACACAAGGGGAAAGGACCAAGCCTGAGGCTCCCCTACAAACTAAAGGCAACACGGTCGTCAGTGATTTTAAGGAGGCAAAAAAACTGGCGAGGGAAATTTATCGGGACATGCCACAAACGTTTTACTGTGGGTGCCGTTTTGAGGGAAACACGGTAGATTTCAAGAGCTGTGGCTTCGCGCCGTTGGACGATTTAAAGCGCGCCCGCCGGGTCGAGTGGGAACATATTGTGCCAGCATCCGACTTCGGACGTTCTTTCCCCGCCTGGCGCGATGGGGATCCTCAATGCGTTACAAGGAAAGGGAAAAGCTACCGCGGCAGAAACTGCGCCCGACGGGTGTCGGAAACCTTCCGGCACATGGAGGCCGATCTCTACAACTTGGTCCCCGCTATCGGTGAAATCAACGGTAAACGAGGGAACGCCCGCATGGGTCTTTTGCCCAAGCTTGCTCCTATGTTCGGAACCTGTGCCACAAAAATTGCCGACGGCGTCATCGAACCTAGGGAGGAAGTCCGTGGTTTCATAGCCCGTACCTATAAATACATGCACGCAAGCTATCCCCACCACGGCATCATATCACGGAAGAATGAAAAGCTTTTTGAGGCATGGGATAAGATGTATCCCATTACGGAAGATGAGAGCAAACGTGCGGAGCGGATCGCTAAGATCCAAGGGAATCGAAACCGCTACTAAAAACCTGGATAACTCTGGGCCATCAGGCTATTAGCTAATTCGCTCTCCGTTAATGTCCGTTTCCGGCGTGTAACTGGAGTCCTGGAGGGGCGGTCATTCTTGGTAGAATTAACTCCTCCGGTGGCGGTAAG
>JACPKR010000003.1 GCA_016186945.1 Deltaproteobacteria bacterium
TGTTCAAGATAATCAAAAAAAAATTCTACGAGTCTGTCATCCCGCGGCTTGACCGCGGTATCCAACTTTTCGAGAGAGGCTGCCGTTGGTTCCCGCGGTCAAGCCGCGGGATGACTGTGGATTCCCTAGTATATAGTGTGTTCAAGATAATCAAAAAAAAATTCTACGAGTCTGTCATCCCGCGGCTTGACCGCGGGATCCAACTTTTCGAGAGAGGCTGCCGTTGGTTCCCGCGGTCAAGCCGCGGGATGACTGTGGATGATTCTCTCCACAAATTCTTTTTCTCCAAATACTGTTGATTCCCTCTTAACGAAGGATTTGGATGAGTTCTTTCTTGTAGACTTCCACACCAGGCTGGTCGAACGGATTGACACCGAGGAGGGCGCCACTGAGGGCACAGACGGTTTCAAAAAAAGCAAATAGATAGCCTAGAGAAAATTCGTCAAAGCGCGGAACGCTGAGACTTACGCACGGAAGTCCTCGTGCCGCATGTGCTCTTAGAGATGCCTGCATTGCTGCGGCGTTGACTTCCTCCACATATTTCCCCTGCAAGAATCCGAATCGGTCGTGTTCTGCTCCCAAAACATCCCCTGGGATTTTGACACGTTTCTCAATCTGATGAGACCGTCCTATCTCTCGTGCTTGAAGGAAGGTTTCCAGTATGTTCGCAGGTCCTTCTTGAAGATATTGACCGAGCGAGTGCAAGTCGGTCGAATACATCATCCCAGCCGGAAAAAGTCCCTTTCCTTCTTTTCCTTCCGACTCACCGAACAGTTGTTTCCACCATTCAACGAACCCCGCAAGTTTCGGCTCACTGTATGAGAGAATGTCGATGGCAGACCCCTTTTCCCATGCCGTGTGTCGAGCCGCTGCCAGATGCAAGACGGGGTGTCTTTCCGAGACCTCTTCCCTCAACTCAGAGAAAAGCAGTTCGGCCCCGGACAGAAGTTGCTCGCAATCATGCCCAGCCAAGGTCAAGGGAAGGAGGCCCACTGCTGTCAGGACTGAGTAGCGCCCTCCCACATCGGGAGGAAGATCAAACGTTTTATACCCCCGTTTCAGCGCGAGGTCGTGAAGATAGCTTCCTTCGTTCTGTGTCGTGACGAGGATGCGTTGCCTCGCTTCTTTCCCGTATCGTCTCCACAAACTTTGCTCGATAACACGGAAAGCGATATTGGGTTCCAGCGTCGTCCCCGACTTGCTGATGACATTGACGATGGGTTCACGCGTTTCCAGAAGTTCCAGAATTTCAATCAAGGCTCGTTCGGAAACATTATGCCCGACATAAAAAAGGGGGACTAAGCGGTGGTCTGCCGGCAAGCACTGCGAAAAACTGTGCTTGAGCGCATCATCGACGGCTTTTGTGCCCGCGTAGGAACCACCGATGCCAACGACAAGCACCATATCGTACGGGACAGGGAGTTCCGAAACTTCTTGCTGAATTTCCTTCAAGGTAGAGAAGCCTTTTAGAGAAGGCCAATCGAACCACCCCGTATATTCACAACCGCGACACGTCTTTTCCGCAAGTTTGCGAAGCTGCTGTTTAGCACTAGTCAATTTCCCCTCAATTTCCGCACGGAAGGAATCCGTCAGGTGGCTTAAATCCAATTCCACAGTCATATCAATTTCCTTAACACAGCGGGGGCGGCTCTTAGATGAAAATGCACAACACCATCCTCTTCATAGTTGGCATCGAGGATAACACAAGACCGGTACACGAGAGAAATGCGCTCCGCATCGTCATAGGCGACGCTTATTTCGGCTTCCGAAAATCTTTCCTCGAAGAAATTGAAAATGTGAGAGCGGAGTGTCTTCGTATCTTCCCTATTTAAGGCAGAGATCACCATACACCCTTTATATTTTTTCCTCAGAATACGAGCAAGGAAGGGATCATCGACGAGGTCGATCTTATTAAAAACAAGGATAATGGGAATTTCACTCGCCCCGATTTCCCTGAGAACGGCTTCGGTTGTGGCCATTTGCGCTTCATAATTGCGTGACGAAACGTCGACAATGTGCAAGAGAAGGTTGGCATTGAGAACCTCCTCCAGTGTCGATTTGAAAGATGCCACCAAGCTTGGAGGTAAATTCTGAATGAAACCGACGGTATCACTCAGAAGGATCTTGGGTCGGGTATTGGGGTCGATCGGCTTAATAGACGCATCGAGGGTGGCAAAGAGGCGATCCTCGGGCCTTACGTCTGAGAGAGTCAGGGCACCCATGACCGTAGTTTTCCCACTGTTTGTGTAACCGACGACAGACACTTTCAACTCATTGCGTCGCAACTTGCGTTGAGTGTCGCGTTCCCTGCGAATGGCGTCTAATTTCTTGTGAAGTCTGCCGATGCGTTCACGAGCGCGACGACGGTCGATCTCGATCTGCTTCTCACCCATACCGCGGACGTAGACGCCCCCACCTGCTTGCCGCTCAAAGTGGGTCCAGGCTCCGACCATACGAGGAAGCAGGTACTCAAGCCGTGCGATTTCCACCTGCGTTTTTGCTTCTTTCGTTTTCGCATGCTTTGCGAATATATCAAGGATAACTGCTGAGCGATCGAGCACCTGACAGGACGTCAATTCCTCCAGGTTTTTGATCTGCGTCCCCGTCAGTGGGTGGTCTATGATGATAAGAGAGGCGTGTTTAGCGCCGGCCAGGGCTGTAAGTTCTTGAATTTTCCCTAGGCCAAGGAGGTGCCCGGGAGAAAGCTTCTGCCGTCTCTGGATAATTCTACCCCGCGCCTCTACGCCCAGCGTCTCGAGAAGGCGCTCCATTTCCAAGAGGTCGTCGGCAACTTGCTCGATATCAACACCTTGTTTCTGAATTCCTACAACGATGGCTGCAGGAACTTCCTTGACGGGCAACAAAAGTTCCGCCTGGCTTCTATTCATATAGCCTCATTTGAAACGTGAATGGTTGGGGATGTTTTACAACTATAGTATTTGGGAAAACGAATTTGTGGAGAGGACCTTTTTTGAAAAAAAGTTCCCCTCCACACCCCATAAAAATCAAAGTGTTCTCGCTCCTTTTATCGTAGAGCCTCCCTTGACGCACTAGGTTTATCCAGACTTAAGCTGCTTTTCAACAACTTATCCCCTGCTACTCTTAGATTTCGGCTCATTTCCACAAAATCTAAAAGCTCGCCAACAAGATTCTGCAAATGATCTTCCGTTAAAAAATAGCCATATTTCGATTCCTTAGCGTGTTTTCGAACGATATCGTCGAGGGCGACCCGCGCGGCACTTAAGAAGGGTGATTTCATAGCCTTTTCCTCAATTCCGTAGGGATGATCTCAAGCATCTTATCTATTGTCCCA
The DNA here is from genome assembly GCA_016186945.1 of Deltaproteobacteria bacterium. Classification (GTDB taxonomy): domain Bacteria; phylum Bdellovibrionota_B; class Oligoflexia; order Oligoflexales; family Bog-1112; genus BOG-1112. Next base: position 3,314 of record JACPKR010000003.1, read on the forward strand.
CGAAAAGCCGCCAGGTCAAAAAAAATCTACCCCGCCCTCTTAAGTCCTAGGCGCTACCGCCGAAACCTTGGTGGATTTTAAAGAGAAACTTTACAAAGTTGAAAGAAATGCTCAAATCCGCCATCATCGTCTGCCTAGATTTAGGTTTCCTCATTTTGGTATATTTCTACCTTCACGGTCCTTTTATCAGTTAAAACGCGGCACGAGGCGTGTACTCCTTTGAATATGAGATGAGCAATGTTTTCCTTTCCTATTAAGCTTTACGACCGGCTTTGGTATTTAGTCCGGCAAACTTTCATACTTATGCTTGCCTTGACAGCTCTACGGTTCTTTTTCCTTTTCTGGAACTGGCAAGTGTACTCTGTGGAAACTCCTCTCAGTTTGATCAATTCCCTCGTTGTGGGTTGGCGTTTCGACGCTTCAGCTCTTGCCATTTTGCTCAGCCCTTTGATTCTCTTGCGTTTGTTACCCTTCACAGAGGGACGACTGGAAAGAGGTGGCTTCCTGTTCTTCCACCGCTTTTGGCTTTGCTTCAGCGTCCTGCTTTTGTTAGTTCCCAACATTTCCGACACGGAACATTTTCACTTCATTCATCGTCGCTCGACGCTTGACCTTTTCGCCAATCCGAAAGATTTCCGGGCCCTTCTTCTTCCCATCATGGCACAGTATTGGTGGCTCATCCTGGGAGCTTTTCTATTTATCGGTGGCGTCCTTCGTGTGAGTTTGAAGCTAAGGGAAAAACCTCTGCCTCTCAGGTTTGGCCCCCTGGGGTGGTCGCTGCACTTCATCGTTTTGTTAGCGGCGACGGTTCTCATAGCAAGAGGTGGTTTGCAGAGGCGACCGATGAACGCTTCCCATGCTTTTCTTGCGAACCCTTCTGCCAACCTTGCCGCATTATCTCTCAACTCGACTTACACCCTGTTGCGCAGCATGAAAGCAAGGCACATTGAACCCTTGCACTATTTCCCTGACAATCAGGAATTGGGGGATTCGCTGCGAGCCATGCAGACTTTTGTTGAACGACCCGTGCAGCTTTCCAACGTCATCATACTCATTATGGAAAGCATGGGAACCGAGTTTATGGGAATTCCCAATCATCAAGAATCTCGGATTCCCTTCGTAGAGAGTTTCGAGCACAAGGGTCTTCTCTTCGAAAATAATTTCGCAAACGGTGGAGAAACAGGCTTTGTCTTTGACAGCGTGCTTGCCAGCTTACCGCAGATGATGCCAGGCTCCATCATTGGTTCAGCTTACGAGACCAACAAGATTATCGGGCTAGGATCGATTCTCAAGGGATATGGCTACCAGACGTTCTTCTTCCACGGAGGGCCTCGTGGGCTTTTTTACTTCGACATTCGCGCGCGACGCTTGGGCTTCGATCAGCATTTTACAATGGCCGACTACGGAGACAAAGATTTCGATGGCGAGTGGGGCATTTTTGACGAACCTTTCCTGCAGTTTATGGCAAGCAAACTGGAACAGGCCCGCGAACCCTTCGCTGCCGCTTTTCTGTCGCTCAGCAACCATCCTCCGTACAAGCTTCCTCAGGGATATAAGCCACCGCATAGCGAGTGGACACCAAAGGAACAGACAGCCTTATATGCAGATCAGGCCATCGAGACATTCTTCGCTCGTGTGCGGGAATTTTCGTGGTTCAAAAACACCTTGTTCGTGATCACCGGAGATCACGCACCGTTCGAGAAGCACGCTCGCTATGTAGCTGACCCACTGGGCGGCAACCGGGTGCCCCTGGTGTTCTATCACCCAAAAGAAACGCTTCCACAAATGGGACGCTCTCTTCGCATTACCCAGCAGGCTGATATCATCCCCAGCGTACTTGACTTGCTAGGCCTCGCAGCAAAAGAAAGGGACAAGATCACACCGTTTGGCCGCAGCGTCTTTACGGACCAGAAACCAGGTCTTGCCTTGGTCTACCATTTCGGAAGCCACGGGCTTATTTCTGGTGGAGATTACTCAGTGCTGACGGCTGATGGTCAGTGGCAGCAAAATTCGATTGACCCCCTATTTTTCAATCTTGAACCATCTTTGCCTCATGTAGAACTTGAAAAGCACGACAACCTTTTAAAAGCCTTTGTCCAGTTTTATCATTTTGCGCTGATTGAAAATCGGTTATATCCTTGAGGGAAACCAGCTGCGCAGTTTTCCCTCAAACTCCCTTCCTTGCAGGTGTCTAGGCGCAGTTTTCCCTCAAACTCCCTTCCTTGCTACTCCGGAGAAGCGCCTAGGCTATTTGGAAGTCATGTGCCAGACGCCATCCCAAGATCCTTCGGGAGGGTTTTCCTGTAAATGTTGGCACCTTTTCACGTACATCTGTGAGCAGTAGTCATTCGGGTTGAGGGTGAGAACTTTTTCAAACGTCCTGATTGCCTGCTCCCATTTTCCTTGGTGGTAGAGAGACGTTCCGTCGTTGAAATGGCCGAGCGCTTCTATCATATTGGGAAATGTGTTTTCAGACATGAAGTCAAGCACTTCGTAAACACTGACGGGAGCTGTTTTGCCCTTCACGATCACCTTGTCCACAAGTCGGGTGCGGTATGTTGCTTTCAAGCTTTTGAAGGTATATTCACTGATAAGGATGTTGGCACCGTATTGTTTACATGCGCTTTCGAGTCGCGAGGCTAGGTTGACCCCGTCTCCGATGACGGTGTAGTCCATTCGTTTGGGAGACCCGATATTTCCCGAGACAACTTTGTCGGTATTCAGTCCCACACCGTGTCGGATCGGAGGATTGCCTTTTTTTTCTCTCTTCTCGTTAAACTCTCGCAGTTGAACCATCATTTTGATGGCGGCGCGCACTCCCCGATCTGGGTCATCATCATGGGGAAACGGGGTTCCGAAGATCACCATCATGGCATCTCCGATAAACTTATCCAGCATTCCTCCCTCACCCTGAACACACTCCACCATTACGGAAAAATACTCGTTGAGAAGTGTTACTGTCCCTTCAGCTCCCAGCTCTTCCGTCAACGTAGTGAAGCTACGTATATCGGAAAAAAGAATCGTGGCTACACTATTCACTCCGCCCAGGACATCTTCCCCGCCTGCCAGTAATTTATCTGCAAGGCCCGAGTCCATATAGCGTGACATTGTGGACTTCATCCTTTTCTCTGAACTTATATCTTCGATCATGACCAGAATGCCCAGCTTCTGCGTACCTCTGATCAAGGGTTGGAGGGTCACGTTGACAGAACGTGCTTCCCCATTTACATGCAGTGCTTGATCCAGGAAGGTGTCCGACTCGTGCTCCTTCTCGAATTTTTTCGCCTTCTCGAGTTTTTCAAGAAGCCAAGCGTTTGCTCCCGCAAAGAAATCCTCTGCCTTCTTGCCTACTATAGCTTCAACCGAGTCAAGTTTGAGAATCCTCACGCCCGCTTCGTTGCAGGTTGCCACCAACCCTTCTTCATTCACGGTGATCACACCGTTTGACATACTTTCAAGCATGCTTTCGTTGTAATTCTTCATCGCTTGGATGTCGTCAAAGAGCTTTGCATTTTCTATGCCCATGGAAATTTGAGAGGTGAAGGCTTCCAGTTTAGCCTCATCGTCTTTTGTAAACGGTCCCCCTCGCTTGTTAAGCACTTGGGTCACACCGATCGCTTTCCCCTGCTTATTAAACACCGGGCAACAGAGGATCGAGCGCGTAAAAAAGCCTGTCTTCTTATCAAAGGACGGATTGAACCGGAGATCGGCGTAGGGGTGGGGGATATTGATCGACTTCCGAGTCGTAAAAACAGTCCCGGCGATACCCACGTTGTTAGGGAGTCGGATTTGAGTTTTCCCCAGACCTTCTCCTACCTCGGTATAAAGCGTTTTTGTTTTTTCATCATTGATAAAGAGGGTAGAACGCTCGGCATCGAGCATTTTCGTGATCGTGTGGATGATTTTGTTCAGCAAGGCACTGAGATTGAGTTCCGTGGAGACCTGCGTAACTACATTAAGAAATTCCAACTCCTGCTGCCTTGCCGCTTCCATCTTCTCGATGACTATGTTGTTTTGAATTGCGACGGCCGCCTGTTGGCTCATAGCCTCAAGGAGTTCCAGATCTATTTGGGTAAATTCCCCGTCAATTTTATTGAGAATTTGCGTCACGCCGAGATTTTCATTTTTCAGAGAAATCAAGGGGACGCAAAGTATTCCTTTCGTTTTGAATCCTGTTCGCTCATCTATGGCTTTGTTAAAGCGTTTGTCTTTGTAGGGATCGGAGATGATAACACCTTTCTTGTTGGTGAAGACCCAGCCTGCGATACCCACTGAATTTAGGATGCGAATCTCGCGCCTGAGATTCCCTTGCGCAACGCGAGAATAAAGTTCTCCTGTCAGAGGATCGTTGAGAAAAATCGTCCCTCTCTCGGCCCCAATTGTTGACGTCGTAATTTCGACAAGTGTATTGAGTGCTTCCTCCAAACCTTTGGAGGTCGCCATTTTGTTCGTAACGTTGAGCAACATCTGGGCGAAACGTTGCGTGCGCTTAAAGCGCTCAGTCAGCGCTCGCTTCTCTTTATTCTCATCGTTCTTTGCTTTGGTCACGTTCGTCCCTCAAGTTGTTGGCGGAGCTGAAAAACTGTCTCCTTCAATTGAGCGATTTCATCCCGTGATGTGACGACGGCTTTTTGCACTTCCTCCTCCCGAAGTGAGAACGCTTTCTCCAACTCATCCCTCAAGTTCTGAACAGTCGTTTTAAGTTGCCTAATTTCATCTGCCGCTAAAGCTAGAGCTTTTTGTCTTCGTTCTTCTTCTCCAATTCTAAATTTCTCCAACTCTTCCCGAAGCGTTTCTATCGTGACCTGCAGTTGCTTGTTCTCGTCTCTCTTTTTAACAAGGACCTCTTGAATTTTCTGCTCAGTTTCAGCCTGCTTCCCATCCAAGGTCTCTCGGAGAGCGCGAACCGTGTCTTCCAAATGCTGGATCTTGTGTTCAGAGGTCATATCTATCCTTGCTCATGAGTCATCGGCTGTTTGGACTTATGCCTTGAAAAGGCTATTTGGGTGGACTACAAACTTTTACGAATTTTCAAATAAAATTATGGCATCTGAAAATGTAAATCATGCTCAATTAAACGTTCTTTTTTTGTTTTTTGTGTTGGAAATTTTTTCGCAATACAATTATGGTAACGGTAATTTTCTGTTCTCCTGTTCTGTACAATAAGGGGGCATGAGCATGAAACGCACTTGGTTATACAATCTCTTGTTGTGTAGTGGCTTGACCTTCAACATATCCTCCTTTGCCTTCATCTCGGAATTCAGCAAGGAAAGTCAGGAGTGCATGACCTGTCACAAAAAGGAGAGCCTCGGTATCTATCAGCAGTGGGGGGCTTCGAAGCACTACCGCGCGAAGGTGGGCTGTTTCGAGTGTCACGAGGCCAAGGTGGGAGACAAGGATGGCTTCCTTCATCACAAGCAACGTATTTCTGTGATCGTCAGTCCTAGTGATTGTGGGCGATGCCATGAAAAAGAAGTGAAGGAATTTGCTGGCAGTCATCATGCCCAGGCTGCTCGCATCCTCGGCTCGCTTGACAATACCCTTGCAGAAGTCGTTGAGGGGAACAGAGGCTTTAAGACTCCTGGCTTTCCGCATGGTGTTTCTGCCGCCGCTGTCAATGGCTGTTGGCAATGTCACGGAGCTGAAGTGAAGGTGCACGCTGACGGCAAACTCGACCCTGCCACGTGGCCAAACACGGGCATAGGACGCATCAACCCTGACGGTTCCAGCGGATCCTGCTCCGCCTGCCATAGTCGCCATGTGTTCTCCGTTGCCCAGGCGAGGCAGCCTGACAATTGCGGAAAATGCCATATGGGTCCGGATCATCCGCAAATTGAAATTTACAACGAATCTAAGCACGGTATAGCTTTCCACGCAAATGTAGACAAAATGAATCTGGAAAATTCCAAATGGGTTGTGGGACAGGATTACAACGCTGCTCCTACATGTGCGACCTGTCACATGTCGGCAACAAGCAAGCAGGGGGTCACACACGACGTAGGCATGAGGATTTCCTGGAACAACCGACCTGCCAAATCTGTCAGGCCAGAAATTTCAGACAAAAAGCTCGGCTTGCCTGGTGCCTTGGTCACCTGGCAGACGAGACGTAAGAACATGGAAGACGTTTGCCTAAACTGTCACAATCAGAACTATATCGACGCGTTTTACCTTCAATACGATGGGTTGATCGATCTGTACCATGAAAAATTCGCCGACCCAGGGCTAAAACTCATGGCAAGTGCGAAACCTCTGCTCAAACCGGTGGAGTTCAGTAATAAAGTCGACTTCGTCTGGTTCGAACTCTGGCATCATGAAGGACGACGCGCCCGCCACGCTGCCTCCATGATGGCACCAGACTATACACACTGGCACGGTACCTACGAAATCGCTCGCAACTTTTATTCGGAATTCATCCCTGAACTTGAGGAGCTTGCAGAAAGAAATCTGCATTCCCCAGACGCTGTTAAAAAAGCAGCTGCAGAAAAACTTAAGAAAGAAATAGATGAAACCCTCAATACAGGGAATCATCAATGGTACTTGGGGAAAATGTCGAAAGAAGATAAAGAAGAAAGGGAAAAGCGAACAAAAGAGTTCAACAGTCGCTATAAATAGACACAAGTTCGGCGGTTGGCTATGAAGTTTAGAAAATCGTCTCTGCTGGCTTTCACTGTCATCTTCCCTGTTTGGCTATCAGCTGGAACGATCAGCACAACAGAAAGGGAAGGGCTGATAGAGTCTTTTCCCTGTCAGGACTGCCACGACAAAATCGGGTTGAAAAAAGAACGAAAGAAGGAAAGTCCCCCACCTTCCCACACTCGCATAGAATTCTCCCACATGCGGCAGGTGAAAGATTGCCAGCTTTGTCACAACCCAGAGAACCTTAACACCCTCATCACACTCGATGGCAGGACGGTGTCGTTTAATCAATCGTATGAACAATGCGTAAACTGTCACGGGGAGAAGGGTCGAGATTGGGATCTTGGCATTCACGGCAAACAAGTGGGAAGCTGGCAAGGCGATAAGACACGTCTTAATTGCACTGACTGTCACAACCCCCATAAGCCAAAGTTCCCGGAGATGACGCCTCTTCCACCTCCGCCTTTTCCGAAGTTCGGAATTAGAAAGAAGCACGAACCATGAACTTACTAGCGCTTCTTAAATCCAAGCTTTTAGCAGGACGAGTGAACAAAGCTGCGCCTGAGCTTAAACTTTCCCGGCGCAGTTTATTGAAAGGTTCTCTCGGTGGGGCTGCGGTAGCTGCCGCAGCGAGCAGTACCCTCACCTCAAAAGCGACAGCTTTTTCGTGGGACCAGTTTTTTCAAAAGCACTACAAGGAACTCACCCCAGAGGAAAAAAAGAAAGTCTTTGCCCGTATTGAAGGGGAACTCTCCCAAAAATACAAACGCAAGGTCACAGTCGACGACCCACAACCCATTGAAGGCACAAAGTTTGTCTACGCCCTCGACCTCTCCAAGTGCAACGGGAACCGACGCTGCGTCGAAGCGTGTGTCAAAGAAAACAACCTCGATCCCAGTCTTGCTTACATAAAAGTTCTGGAAATGGACAGAGGCGGGCTTAAACTCGATGCTGGGGACCGCTACTACGATAGGGCCACCGTCCCCGCTAAAGATAAAATCTACCTGCCCGTGCAATGCAACCAATGCGACAACCCGCCCTGCGTAAAAGCCTGTCCGGTCGAAGCTACCTGGAAAGAAGATGACGGCATCGTCGTGATCGACTACGACTGGTGCATCGGCTGCCGCTACTGCCAGGTTGCGTGCCCCTATGAAGCCCGGCATTTCAACTTCAAAACTCCCGAGGTGCCTGCAGAACGCCTGAATCCTAATCAGTCCTACCTGAGCAACAGAATCAGACAAAAAGGAGTCATGGAAAAATGTACCTTCTGCTTGCATCGCACAAGGAAAGGCCAATACCCAGCATGCCTCGAAGCATGCCCCACTGGCGCTAGAAAATTTGGAAATATCCTTGATCCAGACAGTGAGGTTTCTCAAATTCTCAAGACAAAGGTCGTCTTCGTTCTCAAAGAAGAGTTGAATACGATTCCCAGTTTCTACTACTATTTTGGATAAATTGTCATGCGTACATACATAAGATACTGGATAGAAATGCTGGCTTGCCTAGGGAAGGGAAATCGAACCTATTATCTCTGGATGGGGTTTCTTTCGGTTCTCATCCTTTCGGGCATTTATGCTTATTCTCATCAACTGCGTTTTGGCTTTATCGTTACGAATTTGTCCAATCAGGTTAGCTGGGGGGCCTATATTGCCAACTTTACGTTCCTTGTCGGCGTTGCTGCGGCAGCAGTTCTCTTAGTCGTCCCAACATACGTATACGAGCGACCAGAGATCAAAAAGGTAGTGATCATCGGTGAATTGCTAGCCCTTGCATCAATCGTTATGTGTCTGCTCTTTGTAACCGTTGACCTGGGCAATCCGCAGCGTTTCATTCACATGATTCCACCCTTTGGAAAGATAAACTTTCCTGAGTCCATCCTGGCATGGGATGTGATCGTTCTTACCGGGTATTTGCTGCTCAACCTTCACATACCCGGCTACCTGCTCTACCAGAAATATCGTAATCGTCCCGCATCCAAAAGATTCTATATGCCCTTTGTCTATGTTTCGATGATTTGGGCCATCAGTATCCACACAGTCACGGCCTTTCTCTTCAGTGGTTTCGGCAGCCGACCCTTCTGGAACAGCGCCATCCTGGCGCCACGCTTCCTTATCAGTGCCTTTGCTGCCGGTCCTGCGCTGATCATCATCATCTTCCACTTCATGAACAAACTGTCTTCACAGAAGGTAGAAAAAAGTGCGACCGAGTTCTTCTCTCGCATCATTGCTTACACACTTCCCACTAACCTATTCCTGTTCATGTGTGAATTGTTCAAGGAATTCTATTCGGACACCTTGCATAATCTTTCGGCTCATTACCTGCTCTTTGGAATTCATGGGCACTTTATGATTGCCCCCTATGTCTGGGCTGCGATCGTTTTCCAAGTGTCGTCATCCTTTGTCTTTATCTTTCCTGCATTCAGGCGCAGGCACAACTTACTCCTGGCTGCCTGTGGTCTTGCCTTCCTCGGCATCTGGATAGAGAAAGGCATGGGCTTGATAGTGCCCGGCTTCCTTCCCACGCCCCTTGGCGATCTCGTTGAGTACACGCCGTCTCTCGTGGAATTCTTCGTTTGCTTGGGAATCTGGTCTGTCGGGGCCTTTCTCTTCACCGCCTTTTCCAAGGTGGCCATCGCCATAAACACGGGAAAACTTGCCAAGAAAAATCTGCCTTAGACCCTTTCCGTTGAAAATTGACCATCGCAAGGCCCTGATATCGCTAAGCTAAAAAAATATATTTAAGCTTCTCTCAAGTTAAACCGTTATAAAAAATGGTTGTTTGATATTTGAGAGGAGAAGGTCATGAAACGCAAGCATTCAAAAGAACACCTACTTGGGGCTCTTCTAGCGTTACTGATGATATCTTGTGGCCAGCAACAAGAAGAGTTTGACAACAATCGGTCTGAATCTGCCAATTCAAACAGTGCCAGTGTGGTTTCGGAAAGAAGCTCCAAGGAGTTTGCATACATTCCCGTAACTGTTGCGGAAAGCCCTGACAGTGCTATCGGCCTCTATGATGGCTTCTTTCTCGCTGCCAATGCAACGAGTTATTCCATCTCTCTAGCGGGTTGCGCATCAGGTTTTACCTCAACAGCTAACGAAGCGAGCACGAACCTGCAAGTTTACAAGTATGATAAGAGCTGCCTCGCCAAGCTGACGCAATTTGCTATCAACGGTATCACATACTCTGCCACGGCAACAGGTGCCACAAACTTCACAACCTGGGCTGCCAACGATACCGCGACCTTTGCGAATACAGTGAGTTCCACAGACACGGTTGGGGTTAAAGTTGTAGCACAGCTTGCCAACCCTATCACGGGAACAGAGGCTGTCACCTACCTCTTCTACGACATAGAGAAAGGAGCCGACAACTCCAGCTTGACCCAAGCCGTTGTTGGTGCAGGGCACACTATGACTGTATCTGGTCAGGCTGCACCGTCCTTCACTGTCAATAACGTCAGATACGTTGGTATGACGGCAGGTGGTGCCGGACAGTTTGAATTTTCTCTCGAATGTTCAGTCAACTTGACGAATGCCAACACCACCTGTAAAGACGTGACGCTGACAGATATCGACTATAAACTCGTTGAAGATACCTACACCAGTACACTCACGCTCGCTAACGCAAATACGATCTTCGGTACCGCTGGCACCTCGGTCGCAGGTGGTGAAGTGGTGGCTGTAGGAGGCACAGATGCGGATAGTAACACTCTTACCAAGGGGGGTTACTATACGAACAATACGACTCCATTAGACGGACCAGCGACGATTCATTCCAAACCGAATATGATTTTCATCATGAGAGCGGGAAGTTCCTATCAGTATTTCAACGTGGACGTTACGATCTTGACTCAAGACTAAACTTTTACTCTAGGAGAGGTGAAAACCCTTCGTCTGGTCGATGCTGACATAGACGAAGGGTTTTCGACATAAGGATGAAAGAAGGATCGAACATTGTACTGATTTTTGGACTGCTTGCCTTGGGTTGTGGAGACCTTTCTGACTTTCTTGCTCAACGTACACAGAACCAGACTCAAGCACATACAGCGTCGTCTGATGAGGAATCTCCTTTCCTCAGCATCAGCGTGGGAATAGCTAGAAAAGGCGCGAGCCTGAGCTTTTCTCTTGCCGCTAATGCAAGCAGCTTTACAGTAAACATGGCAAATTGCGCGTCAGGGTTCACCTCGACTGCTGATGCGCAAAGCCTGAATCTACAGGTCTACAGAGATGATGAAAGCTGCCTCGCCAAGCTCACGACCTTTACCTTGAATGGATTCACATATGTTCCTTCCTCTGGTGATCCCTTTACAACTTGGAGCCAGGGAGATACAGCGACTTTCGAAGTATCTGCTGATCCCAGCAATAATCTTCTTGTAAGCGTAACTTCAACTCTGAGCAATCCCATCCAGGTTACAGATACGGTGTATTATGAATTTTCCAAGATTGGTGCGGGTGCGAACAAAGGTATTCTGAGTAGCGTTGTTGGTTTTACGGAAACCTTAATTGACCAAGGACAAACACCACCCCCCTTTACAATTTTGAAAACTCAGTTGCTCGGTGAAACAGCCGGCAAGGGCGGACAGTGGGTTTACACCCTGGAATGTACCGCGATGATGTCCGGCACTGACTGCGGGGGGGTAGACCTTTCCGTCATCCGTTACAAGCTTGTGCAGGACACTTACAACAGTGACCTCACTTTGGTTGAGGCTGCGGCTATTTTCGCTTCGGGGTCCTCATCTATTGCCATCGGGACTGAAGACCTGGCGCCAGGCGCAGGAGGTACGACAAATGGTGGCTTTTTCACCAAGACCCTCTCCGGCCCTGACAATCTGCATACGAACAACACCATGATCCTCATTTTGGTATCCAATGTACTTTCCTACAAGTATTTCAATGTCGACGTGGTGATATCTAACTAGGGAAGGAAGCATGAGAGGCCTTTTACAAATCGTTGTTCTGACAGGTTTCCTTTTCTCCTGTGGGGACCAGGCTGTGAATAGCGGCTCAAGTTTTGACATTCAGTATTACGTCGATCGTTCCTATACAGGTATAGACACGAATAGCCTGGTGATTAAGTTGAAGGATGCTGCAGGCTACAAATTCTCTATCTCTGGAGAAGGCTTCGATGCTGATGTGCCCAAAAACTCCTCGCTTCCTGTGCAGGAGCAAACAAACCTGAGCTATTTTGACGAGGGCTTCTACTCCCTAAGGATTACCATCACGAGACCGGATGGAATCGTCTATGTCGAAGACTACCTGACATGGGACTATAGCAAGGAAGTACCACCACGCCCGGATATTTCATTTTCAGAGGCAGCGACTGCTGATGATATCGTTGACTTTTTAATGCCTGGCAATCTCGACCCCGCGATTGCTGAATTGTGGATAGAGGGCGATCTTGCGTCGTCAGGGGGCGCCTGGCATAAAATAGGGTCCGATCTCAAAATAACGAAGTCGGTCACACTCGCGGACGGAGTCAAGAATTTCAGGGTAAAATACCGCAACATCTACGGGAACATTGGCGATTCCGTAGATATGAGCATCTTGAAGAAGAGCGTAGGCCCGCAAAACTGCCAGGCAAAATTAGCCAGCACAAGCTCCGCTTCTTCCCGTATACGGCTCTTTCTTTCTGTAGAAAATGACGGGGAGATGTCCTACCAGATTACAGGGGATGTCAACCCTACGCCTTGGGAAACATTCGAAGATGAAGGGGAAGTGGTCGCGATATTGGCAGGCGACCCAGGCGTGAAACAGTTAGTCGTCTCGATGAAAGACGTGGCCGGTAATGCATGTCCTGACATTCCCCTTACGGTCACCCTGGATCCATCCTACGAACCCTATTCCGTTACCATAAAAGATGATCTTCTCTGGACTGACGAGCTAAATGTTACGGCCGTACTCAAATTTGATCGTCTTCCCAGCGACGTGATTGAAATGTATATCAGCGGAGGAATCAGCGCAGGAGAGAAGATTGAAAGCTGGATTCCCTTTGAAGAAGAACTCGAAATCCGCCTTTCTCCCGTGGACGGTAACCGCTTCGTCTATGCGCAATATCGCGACGAGGACGGAAACCTGTCAGAGAAGGTTTACGCGGCCATCTTCCTCAAACCCTTCGTCTATCTCAACTCCTTCGGCTCCTCCTATTACGTTGCGGTCAGTAATTTTGTTCCCATCGTGGACCTGAGCATCAGCGGCTGCTCCCAAACTTACAACCATGTTGCTTACCAAGAGAACTACATTTGCAATTTATCTGCCAGTCAGGTAGAGGTAAGCTATTTCCTCAGCGATGGAAGTTCGGTTACGCGATCGGCTAGCCCCTGAAACCGGTGCTATAATGGTTATAATGAATGTGAATCAAAAGATTGCCGTAGTTATACCAAGTTATAAGGTACAAAGTCACATCCTGCTTGGCCTAATCAAGGCGATTGGCCCTGAGGTGTGTCGCATTTACGTGGTCGATGACTGCTGTCCCCTTGGCTCCGGGTCCTCCGTGAAAGAGAACAACAATGACGCCCGCGTGGTAGTCATACGCCACGATGAGAATCAAGGTGTAGGCGGAGCCGTGATGTCGGGATATCTGGCAGCTATCGACGAAGGTATGGATGTCATCGTCAAAGTTGACGGCGATGGACAGATGGACCCGACACTGATTCCTGAATTTGTTCGCCCCATTATTGACGGGGAAGCGGACTACACCAAGGGCAACCGCTTCTTCGATTGGGAAGCGGTAAAAGCAATGCCGCGGGTTCGCTTGTTTGGTAACGCGGTGCTCTCGTTTATGACCAAGCTGTCCTCGGGCTACTGGAATCTTTTCGACCCGAGCAATGGTTACACCGCGATAGATGCGAATGTCGCCAGGCTATTGCCCTTTAAAAAAATCAGCAAGCGTTATTTCTTTGAAACCGACATGATGTTTCGGTTGAATACGCTCAATGCGGTGGTTCTGGATGTCCCCATGAACGCAAAGTACGGCGACGAAGTCAGTAACTTGAAGATAACGAAAATCGTCGGCGAGTTCATGACGAAGCATCTTAGGAACTTCCTGAAACGCTTATTCTACAGGTACTACCTTCGTGACCTCTCGTTAGCCTCGATTGAATTGCCGCTCGGCGTCATGCTTTTTCTTTTCGGCACGATTTTTGGTGCCTATCACTGGATCGTCTCCTCGCGGGGCGATGTGCTAACACCAACGGGTACCATCATGTTAGCCGCTCTACCCATCTTGATGGGTTTGCAGTTGGTTCTTGCCTTCCTTGGAAGTGACATCTCTTCGGTACCCGTCAGACCCATCGGGCGCCGTCTTCGAGGTCGATCAGGCCAATGACGTATTTGAACAAACGACTCGCGGTCTTCAAGAAAGTCCCAAGAATGGAAGTGGGATACGTTTTTGTTGTCGCCCTATTTTTATCCTCTCTTTATACAGCAACAAAGATCCCTCCGTTTCAGTCGCCAGACGAATTCGACCACATCAAACGCGCATACCTTCTATCAAAAGGGACTCTGATTCTCGATTCACCGGAAGGAATGTCATCAGGCGGAATGATAGATTCAGGGCTTGCCTCTTACTTTGCTGCTTATGATAAGTACCCGTTCGCGCCTGACCGAAAGGTTTCGCAGGAGGAGATTGATCTTGCAAGTGGTATCCAATGGATGGGTGTCAAGCAATTTAGCACTGCTCCCGGGACAGGATATTACTTTCCCATCATTTATGCACCGCAGGCCACTGGCCTTGCGGTTGGAGAGTTTCTTGGCATGTCTGTCGATGCTTCCTACAGACTGGCACGCTTATTGACGTTACTTGCGGTGTGTTTTTTGTTGCTGCTGGCCTTCAAGCTTTATTCGCCGCCAATAATTATTATGGCTCTTCTCATCATTCCGATGAGTCTCTTTCAAATATCATCAGCAAGTCTGGATGGAATCTCAACCGCATTTACGATTTTAGCCCTCTCGGTGTTTTTAAGAATTGCTATCGACAAAGAACGGTCTAACCCATGGCTCCTGCTCCTACTGTCAATAAGTGTATTTATAATTGCTTCGGCTAGGGTGCATTTGGCTCTCATGGTTTTACTTGTTTACGGCTCATTTTTTTACACGAAAGACAAAAAGAATCTTCTTGCCGGGTTAGCGGTAACTGTTCCTTTGCTGATTTGGATGCTTGTCGCTATCAAAACAACGCATGACACGAGAATTACGACTGGGCTTTCAACGACGAGCATTGTTTCATATTATTTTTCCCATCCGCTGACGTTTCTCCAGGTGTTTTTGGATACGTTGACTAATGGTTCTAACCAGTTGTTTTATGCACACTCCTTTGTCGGAATTCTAGGCTGGCTTGACACCACGTTCCCGAATCACGTCTACACGTATTTCTATACCCTTCTGTTTCTGGCCTGCGTCTGTTCTTTTTCTCTGAAGCCATTTCACTGGTCAGTTCGAACCTTGCTCTTAGTATGCGCAGCTGGGTCGGTGCTTGTCATATTCTTGGCCCTGCTCGTTACTTGGACTCCTCATCCGGCAACGATCATTCATGGTGTCCAAGGTCGCTATTTTTTGATTCCCGCAATCATTTTTGCCTATACCATCTCTTTTAGAGAGGGCCCCATCGCAAAGTTTGTTTTTTATAGAGTATTTGGCATAATTATTTTAACTTTTCTATTTTTCTTTTCAACCCACCGCACCACGCAACTTTTGCAAAAAAGATATTATCCGTCTACGAAAGAAATGCACGAGTCACAAGCAGTCCCACGCGGATCCGAACTCGTTGCCCTCAAGGACAGGGCCCAGCAATAACCTTTTCCCCTAAAACACGAACCCAACCAAGAAATTGAGGCTTAGCAGGGAAAGCGAATAACTAACAGCTGTTTGAGTCTTCTCCCCTGGAAAAACGCTAGCGTTACTCGTCCTGACATCGGTATTTTGCAAATCAAAGGGCTGATGCAAATAGTCCAGACTCAGGCCAAAGCGCATGAATTGCCTTTTATTGAACTGCCCCCCCTTTATGTCACTTATTAGCCCCACTCTTCCCAGCACACCCAACTTTGACGGCTGGCTGTTTTTGTAAGTGACGACCGTCGCATGCTGGAACTCCTGCCCATTCACAACTGTAAACGTTCGGTTCTTCGCGGAAAGCTGCCCGAGGAAAAGGCCCTCACCTTGAAACATCAAAATGTTGTCTACACCAAATCTTGTACCAAAGGAGAGATTTAACCCGACAGCGTTATATACCCCGCTATATTTGATCCCCTCACGCGCGTAGAAAAGTTGAGTGAAATAGGTAGAAGCCCCCACTCCCCATACGAAAGACTCCGATTCGTCCGCTTGAATGGATACCGTACCGACAACGGGAACCCCTCTGGTAGAAACAGACGTCTCTACGTTCAAGCTTCCGATAGGGGAATACCCCGTTTGTACTTCTACGGCAATGCCACCAAAAGCAATAGAAGATAGAAAGACTCCTAGAACATACAGTGTAAAACAAGGCACGAGGTGGAGCGACTTCCACATGGGCGCCAGCTCCTTAGGGATCAATGCTTGGATAGCGCTGTTAAAAGAAGAGGGTCACCAATGCATAGGAGAGGAACTTTCCTGGATGAGCGCGCAAACATGAGGAAAAATACTCCGACAAATCCTAACATCACCCCAAATTCAATCCACGGAAAGATCCAGGTCGCCGCATCAGCTAGCTCAGGAATGACGAATAGAAGATAGTTCACCCACTGAGCAGCAAGCACCAAACAACACACCGGGATCGTTAAATAAGCCGTCCATTTGGCTGGCTTTGCCACAAGAAGGCTGAAAGGGACAAGAAAACTTACAAAGGGTGCTGCTACCAACAATTTCAACCAAGGCTGCTCCATGCGCGTCAGGAAAAAGGATGTTTCCTCAGGAATGTTCGTATACCAATACGTCAAAACGTGAGAGTACGCCAGGTAGGCATAAAAAGCCGTAAATCCGAACAGCAACTTACCAATATCATGAAACTGTTGCCTCTGTATAAACTGCCCGAGCGGACCGCCCTTAAAAGCAAACATAAGAATCATAGTCAGGGCAAAAAGCGTCTGCATCATGATGGAAAATGAGAGTCCTCCCCAAAGAGTTGAAAACCATGTGGGTGACAAGGACATGACAAGATCGAAGGATAGAAGGGAATACAAAAAAGCATAAGCTACTAGAACGGGTGCGGACCAATGCCGCAAAGCTTTCCGAGACTGTTCGCCAACGATGGCCGCCTTTTCAAGTTCCCCTGAAAGGACAACGGTGTCCGCTGCCGTCGTCTTCTTCCAGTGCCAACGAGCAAGCGTCAGAATCACAAGCAGCGCGATGACATCTCTGACAATCATGAAGTCTGCTTGTAACCAGACATTCTTTCCATGGTACGCCGCAATCATCTGAGGGTCCGCGATCCACTTATAGACTTTCCCTGCCTGGAAGAGGTCCAGTTTGATGCACGCAAAAAAGGCAATGAAAAGGACGACCGCTACAGGAAGAAAAGCGACAAACGACTCGTGAATCCTTTTTATCGGCCTTCCCCAACTTGCTCCTATGAGGTCCTGCATATTTCCAAACGCCACACCTCCAAGGGCTATGGAGAAAAAGAACATCAGATTGAAGAGTAAACTTCCCCAAGTTCTTGTTTCTTCACCCACGACCATCCCCGCAATAAAGGTGAGAACACCTGCGAGGACAAGAAAAATCAGTCCCCCCCGTGCTGTGGAGGGCATGTCCCAATAGAAGCTTTTTCGCTGATTATACAATTCGCTAAGTTTCATAAAATGCTCTTACCCCTCTTGCAAGGAACGTAGATAAAGGACGATTTGCCAACGTTCGACAGCCGACGTATTGTGGCCCTGTTCTGGCATAATGGCGCCACCGAATGTTATGCGATGGAAGAAAAATCCATCCTTTCGATTCTTGTATAGATCAAGTGTCAGATCAGGAGGGCGAACAAATCTATCGACAATAGCTCCCCCACCCTTTGCATCAAGCCCATGGCAGGCGGCTCCGCAGAATGTTTCAAACAAATGTTTCCCCTGCGCAACATGTTCAGCCTGGTTGGATGCTCCCCTAAGTGGGTTTTCCATCACACTTTCCGCCTCTTCCGCAGTCGCTGGATAGAGAATGGCATCCCGAGCGACCGAACCCTCGGGTGGGTCCAGGTAATTTCCTTGTGTTTTTATCCCTGGAGTGTCTGCCATGTCGGGGAAATACTGCAATTTAGTCTGACTCGGGTCTCCCTTACAGTTCCACAAGTTCAAGATCAGTCCTAGGAAAAATATATTGCGAATCATCGGAGTCCTCATACTATTCGGAATGGTGAACCTCGTCCGCTCCCCACTGCCTTAACAAATGCGCCTGTTCACTATCTACGCCCACACCTGGGACGAAAACCACAAACCGATCGTTCGTTATCGCATTATGTCTGATTTTTCCTCGTGGGTCGGGCAATCTTCCCATGATGATCATGCCAATAATCGTAGCAAGTGCTCCGAATAAAACCATCAGCTCAAAACCAAACACAAAGTAGGCGGGCAGTGAATAGAAGCCCCCCATTTTGCCACCCACAACGATAGGCCAATCCCAATCCATTCCTATGGGCATACCAAAACCTGTTGCTATCCCGGCCAACGCTCCTACAAGTGTGAACCAGCGCACTTCGCTAAAGCCATAGACCTTCTCCCCATGTTCCATGAGTTCATGATAGGACGTTGGTGAATAAATCACATGGTCGCGAAACTGCTTATTCCTGTGCATATGTTTGACCGCGTCGCTTACTTTGTCCAGATAACGAAAGACAGCAACGATTCCCTTACGTTCTTTTTTTGGATTAGCCATGAGCCTCTCCTTCTTTCAGAGACTTCAATTTATCACCGCTCAAAGGTTTCGGCATAATCAGTTTAAGCTCCGACATCGAGACCAGAGGGAAGAAACGTGCGAAAATCAACATCCAGGTAAAGAACCAACCAAAGCTTCCCACCGTTATGGTAATTTCAACTAAAGATGGCTCGTAATGGCCCCAAGAGCCTGGCACGAAATCTTCAACCAGACTGGAGATGATAATGTTATACCTTTCAAACCACATACCCACGTTGATCAAGACAGTGACAACGAAAGCGACAGCAATATTGTTGCGAATCCTTTTCGACCAGAAAGCTAGAGGAAAGACACAGTTGCAAAACACCATCGTCCAAAAATAGAACGCGTAAGGTCCACTGGCTCGTTTGACAAAGATAGCCCACTCATATTCGTTCCCACTATACCAAGCTATGAAAAATTCAATACTATAAGCGTAGGATACGATCGTGGACGTAAGAAGGGTCAACTTAATAAGAGCTTCCAGATGTTCCTTCCTTATGAATTGCTCTAACTGGAACATTTTCCTGAAGGGGACCACCAAGGTGTACACCATCGCACAACCGGAAAGGATCGCTCCCGCAACGAAATAGGGCGGGAAAATGGTTGAGTGCCATCCCGGTTGTGCAGACATAGCAAAGTCCCAAGACACGATGGAGTGAACAGACAAGACGAGGGGTGTAGCCAGAGCGGCCAGAAGAGCATACCCCACCTCGTAATGATGCCACTGCCGTACCGTCCCCGTCCAACCAAAGGACATCATGCCATAGATCAAACGTCTGATACCTTTCACCCGGTCACGGATGGAAGCCAAGTCTGGGACCAAGCCCATGTACCAGAAAAGAAGTGAGACAGTTAAATATGTCGAAATAGCGAAGACGTCCCAAATCAGCGGAGAACGAAAATTGACCCACAGATTGTTCGTGTTGGGAAGCGGTAACATCCAATACGCTGCCAGCCAAACACGACCCACGTGTATGAGTGGGAAAAGGCCCGCAGTCATGACAGCGAAAACGGTCATGGCTTCCGCACTTCGGTTTATGCTGTTCCTCCACTTGGCGCGGAAGAGAAATAAAATCGCTGAAATCAGGGTCCCGGCGTGACCAATACCGACCCAGAAAACGAAGTTTGTAATGAACACGCCCCAATAAACGGGGCTGTTCAGTCCGCTAACACCCATGCCGACATTGATCATATAAACCCAAGCAGCAATACCAATTGCCATACACAGTACGGAAAACGCAAGGGCTATATAGTAGGTCTTCGAAGGCTTGTCGATCCCCAGAAGAATGCTATCGTTCACATCAGAAATCGACCTCTGCCAAACGATCTCGTCACTCATCAAGTCCTTACCACCTTTCTCAGTCACTGTTCTCATTTCCTTCGTTGTCAGAGATTCGCCTCGACCATCTGGACCCTCCGTCACTAAACGGGGGGCCTGCTCTTCTTTCCTATCCATGGTGACCGTGTTCCTCTTGCGTTCCTTCTTCCAGCGTTACTTCCGCCAGATAGCTAACGTTGGGGAGGGTCTTCAACCCGAAGTGGTCGTGCTCTGGCGCACCGCCTAACATGAGATAGGCACGCCCATCATCCCTAAGTTGCGCAACACGGCTTGTCGGATCTTTTAGATTCCCGAAGACAATAGCGTTCATCGGACAGGTCTGTTGACAAGCTGTCTGAACTTCACCGTCACGGACCTCACGATTCTGGCCCTTGGCGTTATGCTTCGCATCTGTAATGCGTTGCAGGCAGAACGAACACTTTTCCATCACTCCTTTGGTGCGCACGGTCACGTCGGGATTCGTAGCACGAGGATTGCGATCCTGCAGGCGCTCGCCCATTTCCCCCCAACGATGAGTCCACCAGTTGAAGCGCCTGACTTTGTATGGGCAGGCGTTCGCACAATAGCGGGTACCTACACACCTATTGTAAGTCATCGCATTGAGGCCTTCCGGGTCATGCGTCGTTGCATAGACCGGACAGACACCCTCGCATGGCGCATGATTGCAATGCTGACACATGACGGGCTGTACGCTGACCTGCGGATTGTTGAGATCCCCACGGAAGTAGCGATCGAGCCTAATCCAGTGCATTTCACGTCCCAAAAGGATCTGCTCACGTCCGGCTTGAGGAACGTTATTCTCAATACCACATGCGGCCATGCAGGCCCCACATCCGTTACAACGATCGAGGTCGATTGACATACCCCATCGGTGCTTGGACTCTTCGTCCAGTTTGGGGAAGAGGTCAGGAACGTCATCCAGTCCCCTTTTATGCGTCGCCTTTTTCAGGACTTCCTTCATCGGCATAGTTTTGATGATGTCAGCTCGTCCCTCCATATCGTGAACCAACTTCTGCATGGCCGCCAGTCGGAACCACTTTCCTGTCGCTTTGATTTCGACGGGAAACACGCTCGTGACGGGTTGTCCAGAAAGAGGATCGGAAGCTTTCTCCACGAGAGTCAGTGGATTGACGCCGTTAAGGTAGCTGATCGTGCTTCTTTTATCTTCATGACCATTTCCACGAGGAATAACGACCGTATCAGGATGCAGTCCGGGAAGAGGATAAACTGCCAGCTCCACACTTCCACCAGGCCCCGTCACGCTCACAAGTTGATTTCGCTGCCATCCGAACTTCTTCGCAGTATGGGGATTGACGGCAAGCCAAGTATCCCAGGCAATGGACGTAAGTGCGTCCCCGATTTCCTGAAGAATAGGAAGATGCGCCCCCCTTCCCTCCACAAGGCGATGGTCCAGAGGAGCGGCCAGTACAAATTTACCCACACTCGGGGCCTTCAAAGTACGGAAATGCTGCTGCACGTCTTTAACATCATTCGCAGCACGTATCGACATCTTGCCTGTAAAACCCCGCCTTATAACTGCCTTGAAAAACGTTTCGTAAGCAATCGACGGTCTGATGAGTTCATAGATCGCATGCCACTTCTTTTTTAAATAAGCCCTGTAGTCCTGATAAGGGAGGTTTTTCTCAACACTAGCGAGGACCCACAGGAGGATGTCTTCCGCCTGCCGGCTATTTTTCGTCGGACGTACCGCCGGCTGACGCATCGACCAGAAACCAGCTATAGATTGCTCATCACCCCAGGACTCTAAATTATGGTTACCCGGCAATACGACATGGGCAACTCGGTCTGTCTCAACAGGAAAGGACTGAATGGAAACGATGAGAGGAATTTTGGAAAACAAGTCACCTAATTTCCAGCTCTGCGGTACCGAAAAGAGAGGGTCGCTGTCGATAACGAAGAGAACATCGAGCTTGCCAGCCTCTTCGAAACGCACAAGGTCACCGTTTCGCACGGGTGACTTCGCCCAACCCTCATCAAAAAAGATCGTCTTTCCAAAGGCACCGCTGAGCGTGTTTGCCATGATCGCGGCCAACTGCAGAAGCGTTGCGTTCTGATCGAAATTGGCACCACTGCCCGCCATTACGATAGAAGGTTTTTCGATCAGTTCTTGCGCAATCCCGTCGAAGACGTCTCGCCCTACACCGATCGTTTCATAGGCATTGAGTAGGACGGCTTCCTGCGCTTGCAAAGTTGCGGCTACATCGCTACGAAATTTCTGAGTACCCTTTGACGCAGGATTTTCATAAAGCGCTTTGACAAGAAGAAGAGCAACGACACTTTCGTTGCCGGCGGGGATGACATGACGCTCATCTGCGGTTGAACCTGTCAAAGTCAAGTTGGATTCAAACTGCACGAATTTGTTGCGTCGCCCCCTTCTTACGGAACGGCCCTGAGAGAATCCTTTCGAATGCGAGACAGGAGAAAGTCCGGATACCTGAAAGTCGGTCCCAACTCCTACGATGAAAGCCGCCTCGCTAAGTTCCATCCTTGGCAAGTCAGCATGTCCAAAGCTAAGGCGATACGCTTCAGAAACAGAACTATAAAGAGAGTTCGCCTCCCAAGTGTAAAGCTCCTTCTCGGAAGAACCTAGACGCTTGAGAACCTCCTCGAAGAACTCATGACGATGGCCTGTCGCTCCTCCTGTGAAGATACCCACTTTTTTAGCATTCTTCACCCCCGCTATAACTTTCGCCAAGGCCTCGTCCCATGTGACATCGCCCCACTTATCCCCATCTCGGAACTGAGGAGACTGCAAGCGTTCAGGATGATAAAGCCCCTGTATTTCCGCCTGGCCTAAAGCACAGAGACCTCCCTGGTTGAGGGGATGTTCGGAGTTCCCTTCTAACTTTACAGGACGACCTTCTCTGGTTTTGACAGAGATGCCACAACCTGCCGGACAACTTCCACACGTCGAAGCGTAGTGTGTCGCCACCCCAGGGACCTGGTCGATCGGCTGCTTGACGTAGGCGATAGCCTTTTCCGCAGGTCGACGTACGCAGGATGCCGCACCAGCAACCGCACTTAAACTAAACAAGCGCATAAAGTCACGCCTGTCGACGGGAAGGATTTCCCCCTCTTTTTTCCCACTGGAGGAATCTTTTCCTTCCGCAATTTCGGGAAGGACTTCCTCGGCAGCCATATAATGGGGGGATCGGGAAGATTGAGACACTTGGTTTACGTTTGTTTCTAATCTCTCGGTCATGGTTAACTATCAAACTCCCAGGTTTGAAGCCCCTTTTCAAAAAACTTCAATATCTAAAGTTTTTTGGGGGGAGGCGTGGAGGGGAACTTTTTTTCAAAAAAGGTCCTCTCCACAAATTCTTTTTCTCAAATACTATAGCTGCGCAAAAGACCTTGCTTTTCGCAGACGTTAGAAATGACAAGTATTACAAGTCACCGGAGCGGTGGTCAAAGCAGGCTTCCCCTCTTTCGCCGGTTCCTTTACATTATTATGACAGTCGACACACCAGCCCATCTGGAGGGGCGCCCACTGTTCTGCTGTAAACATGCCCTGGACTTGCCCATGGCAGGATTGACACTCCAACACTGCTTTGCCATCTTTGTCCTTTGCCAAAACATGCACCCTGTGGCTGAACCTTACAAAGTCAGGAAGGTCGTGGACCTTCACCCACTTGATGGGTTCATTGTTGTCGAACATTTCTTTCATCTTTTTGATAGGCTCAGCACTCGTGTTAACAATCTTGTGGCACCCCATGCAGGTGTTGAGAGGAGGCAGCCCAGCTGTCTTCGACCTGCGTGCGGCCGAGTGACAATACTCGCAAGGAATCTTGCGGTCCGTCGCATGCATACGATGGTTGAAGTCAATGGGTTGCTTAGGATGGTATCCTGTACCAAAAAGGCTTTGAGTCGAATTGTCAACCGAGTCTCCGGGAGTATAGCCCCACCAAGAGTAGGCCGATGAACTTAGAAAACAACTTAAGACAAGAATGCGCAGGAACAAATGTAAGCCTCCTTGCTGATTTCCACCACTTACTTGAAAATAAAATACGAGGCATAAAATCAAAGAATGAATTATCACAATTGTTTTGCGTGAGCCAATCATTTTCATCATATGTTCGTGAGGCGTAAGCCGCATGTTGTGAAAAGGGAGAGGTGGGTTTGGGGGGGCAAGTGAAGCGTCGCCTCCCCCGGATTTCTGGGAGGAACCAGCTGCGCAGTTTCCTCCAAACCACCTCCTTGCAACCAAGGAAGGATCACCGATGACCGAGATTTATAGAATAGAGTCCCCTTTTCAACCTGCTGGCGACCAACCACAGGCGATCGAAAACATAGTGAATTCGTTTTCTCGCGGAGACAAGCATCACGTCTTACTCGGCGTCACAGGGTCAGGAAAAACATTTTCCGTGGCCCATATCATCGCCCGACTGAATCGCTCCGCACTCGTGATCGCACCGAACAAAACTTTAGCCGCTCAACTTTACATCGAACTGAAGGGTTTGTTTCCCGATAATGCTGTAGGCTTTTTCATTAGCTACTACGATTATTTCCAGCCTGAAGCTTATGTCCCTTCCACAGACACTTACATTGCCAAAGACAGTGCCATCAACGACGACATCGACAAAATGCGCCACAATGCGACGCAGCTTCTCTTTGAGGAGCCTGCCGCCATCATCGTCGCAAGTGTTAGCTGCATCTACGGCCTTGGTTCTCCAGACACTTACGCTAGCAAGGTAGTCAATGTTGCCAAGGGTGATACCTTGAGCAGAAACGATTTGCTCCGCTCACTTCTTGCCATCAACTACCAGCGTAACGACCACAACCTCCTACGTGGTCACCTACGCGTGAGAGGAGATATCGTCGATATCTTGCCGTCAAACCAGACAGACCGAGCTGTCCGTGTCTCCTTCCTGGAGACATCCGTAGAAAGCATCTCCCTCGTCGACCCGCTCACGGGCGAATGGCGAGAAGATCTTGAGGAAGTTTCGCTCTACCCGAACAGCCACTATGTAACGGACCGAAAAGATATGAAATCGGTCATAAACGAAATCCTCACCGATCTGGGAACCAAGCTGCGAGAGCTGAAGGATCAAAACAGACTGGTGGAAGCGCAACGGCTCGAACAACGAACCATGCAAGACGTGGAAGCCATGGAGCAGCTTGGCTTCTGTCCTGGGATTGAAAATTACTCTCGCTATCTTTCCGGAAAAAAACCAGGGGAAGCTCCCCCTTGCCTTTTAGATTACTTCCCCCCCGACTTCCTGGTTATCATCGACGAAAGCCACATCACCGTCCCGCAATTGAAAGGTATGTACCGGGGCGATCAGGCCAGAAAACAAACCCTCGTCCACTATGGTTTCCGCCTACCGTCCGCACTCGACAACCGACCCCTGAACTTCAATGAATTCTTGGAACGCTGTCACCAGGTCCTTTTTGTTTCTGCCACACCCGGGCCTCTGGAATTAGCGATGGCCGATGGGCACATTTCTGAGCAAATCATCCGCCCCACCGGCCTTGTCGATCCGAATATCATCGTGAAGCCTGCGAAATACCAAGTCGACGACCTACACACGGAGATCAAACGCGCGGTGGATTTGAAAGGACGCGTGCTCGTCACCACACTTACAAAAAGAATGGCGGAAGATCTTACAGAGTACTACGCCGACCTCGGGGTTCGCGTGAAATACCTCCATGCTGATATCGACGCGTTGGAACGAGCATCACTTTTACGATCCCTTCGCCTGGGTGAATTCGACGTCCTCATCGGCATCAACCTTCTTCGCGAAGGTCTCGACCTTCCCGAAGTCCTCCTAGTCGCCGTCATGGACGCTGACAAGGAAGGCTTCCTGCGTTCGCACCGCTCCCTCATTCAAATTGTGGGACGAGCTGCTCGCAATAGCCAGTCACAAGTGATCTTTTATGCAGACACCGAGACTGAGTCGATGAGGGAAGCCCTCCACGAAACAGAACGACGCCGACAGAAACAACTCGCCTACAACGAAGCTCATAACATTACCCCAAAAACCGTGGTCAAGGACATTCCCAAAGACTTACGAGCCATGTACGGGCTTTCTGAATCCCTCGAGGAAACTCCGGAAGACATCCTCGATACATTGAGGCTACAATTTAACTCAGCAAGCGACATAGAAACCGCTATCCGCAGAAAGACGAAAATTATGAAAGCCCATGCCGCACGAATGGAATTCGAACAGGCAGCGGAACTTCGAAACGAAGTCAGGAAACTGAAAGCCTTGCTCCTTGTTTTTTGACACTATAGTGTTTAAGGAAATCAATTTGGGGAAAAACTTTTTGGAAAAAGTTCTTTCCCCAAGCCCCTTTTCAAAAACTTCAATAGTTAAAGTTTTTTGGGGGGAGGTGTGGAGGGGAACTTTGTCATCCCGCGGCTTGACCGCGGGATCCATTTTTCAAAAAAGGTCCTCTCCACAAATTCTTTTTCCCAATTACTATGAAAAAACTTCGTGAAAAACTAAAACGAGTCCCCTCCTCCCCAGGCAGCTACCTTATGAAAGATAAGGAGGGAGACATCATCTACGTTGGGAAAGCAAAGAATCTGAAGCACCGCCTGAGTTCCTATTTCGCCCGCACTTCGATCGAAGAGCCGAAGACACACGCCCTGGTGCAGGAGATCACGGACTTCGATATCATCCTCGTGAACAACGAAGTCGAAGCCCTGCTCCTCGAGCGGAGCCTTATCAAGGAGCACAAACCCCGCTTCAACGTCATCCTGCGCGATGATAAGGAATACCCTTACCTGCGTGTCGACTTGCAGAACCAATGGCCCCGCATCAAGAAAGTACGTCGGCGTAAAAACGATGGGGCCACCTACCTCGGCCCTTTTAGCCACGTCAGTCAATTGAACGCGATCCTTGACCTCACCTTCCGTATTTTCCCCCTTATCCGCTGTTCCGAACACTACTTTGCAAACACAACGCGGCCTTGCAACTATTACCATATGAAACGCTGCCTCGGCCCATGCACGCTTCCTGTAAAGGAGGACTTGTACAAGGGGATGGTGCGGGACGCGATCGCCTTCCTTCAGGGGAAGAACAAGGGGGTCATGAAAGCTCTCAAAGAAAAGCTGCTAGCTGCCTCCGAAAGTGAGGAATACGAATTGGCAGGGCGTTATCGCGACCAGCTCCATGCCCTGAGAACGATCACTCAGGAGCAAAACGTCGTCATTAAAAGTATCAAAGACTGCGACGCCTTTGGGATCGCCCACGACCAGGACACCTTGTCCCTTCATGTGTTGAAAATTCGCGAGGGAAAAATTACCGGCAAGGATCGCTTCATCGTTCCCATGCCCCTTCCCCATCTGGCAGAAGCTGTAAGTGATTTCCTGCTTCAATACTACGAAGCCCGGTTTATCCCGCAAGAAATCATCCTGCCTTATGACTTCGCAGATAGGGAAATTCTTGAACGCGCCCTGACCGAATGGTCCGAAAACAGGAAAGTTTCGCTGACTGTCCCCTCGAAGGGGCAGAAAATGCGCTTGGTGGAACTTTCCCACAAGAACGCTCTCTACCACCTTGAGGAGTCGCTTAATAAAAGAGCAAAGGAGAAAATTCGTCTGCAAGCCTTGCAAGACAAATTTCAACTGGACGAATTTCCCCTCCGCATCGACTGCATCGACATTTCGAATATACAGGGGACAGCCATCGTTGCCTCGCAGGTCTGTTTTCTGGGCGGTCGACCGGCGAAGGACAAATACCGACTCTTCAATATCGAAGACTCACGAACAAGCCCCGACGACTACTGGGCCATAGGGGAAGTGACCAAGCGATATTTCGCTAGGCTCCTGCATGAAAAGGAATGCCCCCAACTTCTCGTTATAGACGGAGGGAAAGGCCAGATGGCAGCCGCATTGGCTACGCTCAATCATTTTCCCGATCTCAAAATTCCCATCGTAGGACTGGCAAAAAATCGAATACGCTACTCAGATGATGAAGAAGTAAGGACGGAGGAACGTGTTTTCTTCCCCGGGCAGCGAGACCCCTACATCCTGAAAGAAGGGTCTCCGGTCTACCAAATCCTTACACAAATCCGTGACGAAGCCCACCGCTTCGCCATCACCCACCACCGCAAACGACGAAAAGGTGTCCTCCAGAAATCCGTGCTGGACGAAATTCCCGGCATCGGCCCGTCGCTGAGAAAAAAATTGCTGGCTTACGCCGGAGATATAGAACAACTTAGAAATATGTCGTGGGAAGACCTTAGCAAAATCCCCGGCCTGCGAAAAAGCGTTGCGGAAGCCCTTTTCAAAAAATTATCTTCCTATTAGTGTTCAAGATAATCAATTTGGGGACAAACTTTTTGAAAAAAGTTATTTCCCCAACCCCCTTTTCAAAAACTTCAGTATTTAAAGTTTTTTGGGGGGAGGCGTGGAGGGGAACTTTTTTTCAAAAAAGGTCCTCTCCACAAATTCTTTTTCCCAAATACTATAGTTCTTCAGAGATCCTTGATGTCCATAACGATGATGGCCTTTCTTTCCTTTATTTCGACCCCCGTTAAGGTCGTCACATACCCAGTCACGGAAACGTTCTTCCCGTCAAGTGCTTTGACGCTCTTCCTTTCCTTCCTGCTTAGGATGAGGTCGAACGTTCCGCTGTCTGTAGTCAGGGTGGTCCCCGACGTTTCCCCTCCGATCGCCATCACATGAGTTCGAAGGACACCGACGAGCGAAACTTGCTTTTCGTTTTGGTCGTCCTTATGCACGCAAAGGCCGATCCTCTGGTTGTAACGATAGTTTTGCTCGGGACACGAGCACTTGGAAGGGTGTCCCCACGGATTAATATCGCGTGTACAAATCTTTGGATGCTGGTGGCGTAAAGAAAAGGCGTTTTGAGAAACAAAGAGGAAGAGCAGGGCGAATTTCACGATATTCATGGGAAGCCTTTCTCTTGGTTTAAACTTGCACCAACCTGCGTTTACTGTCAGTCTATCGCTTTTAGTAACCGCGGGAGTTTTTCTCATGAACGACAAGGGTGCGGCTCTTGGCTATGACTATAAAATCATTGAAAAAAAATGGCAACAATATTGGGCCGAGACAAAATCTTTCAAGGCGAACGATTTCGACAAACGTCCAAAGTTTTATGTACTCGACATGTTTCCCTACCCCTCCGGCGATGGTCTACACGTAGGACATATCGAAGGATATACGGCCAGTGATATCGTTGCGCGTTACAAACGGATGCAGGGTTTCAACGTCCTTCACCCGATGGGTTGGGATGCCTTCGGGCTTCCTGCCGAGCAGTATGCGATCAAGACGAACACCCATCCACGCCTGACCACGGAACGCAACATAGGGGTCTTTCGTTCGCAGATGAATCGCATGGGCTTCTCCTTCGATTGGGATCGCGAAGTCAACACAACAGACCCTCGCTATTATCGCTGGACACAATGGATCTTCCTCAAGCTTTTCGAACGCGGCCTCGCCTACCAGTCTTTTGAACCGGTCAACTGGTGCCCGGGTCTGGGGACTGTCCTTGCGGATGAGGAAGTGATCAACGGGCGCTCCGAAGTGGGAGACTTCCCCGTCGAGAAACGGACCATCAAACAGTGGGTGCTCAAGATCACCGCCTATGCGGAACGCCTTCTGGAAGACCTTGACGAACTCGACTGGCCAGAGTCTACGAAAGAAATGCAGCGAAACTGGATCGGAAAAAGTGAGGGGTGCTACATAGACTTCCTCATTGCGGGACCTTCCAACAAGAAATTTCGTGTCTTCACCACACGTCACGATACCTTGTTTGGATGCACGTTCTGCGTCCTTGCACCCGAGCATCCTTTGATCCGAGAAATCGTAACCCATGAACACAAAAACAATGTCGATGCGTATATAGAAAAGACACGCAACAAGTCAGATTTGGAACGTATCTCCGACGGGAAAATCAAAACGGGTGTTTTCACAGGTGCCTATGCCGTCAATCCTGCGAACAACAAGAAGATCCCCATTTTCACCGCTGACTATGTGCTTTTCTCATACGGGACAGGTGCCGTGATGGGAGTTCCCGGCCACGACGAGCGTGACCATGCCTTCGCGTTGAAATATGGCTTGGAAATTGTTCGCGTTGTCGCAGGAGGAGACGGTGACATAAGCAACACTGCCCACACAGGTGATGGTCACATTATCAACTCAGACTTCCTTGACGGTCTCTCGGTGCCCGATGCCTGCGAGAAAATGGGGGAATGGTTGGAGCATAAAAATCTAGGGAAACGCGGGACGACTTTCCGCCTCCGTGACTGGATTTTCTCCCGACAACGCTACTGGGGGGAACCTTTCCCGCTAGCCTTTGACAAGGATGGGAGCGTTATCCCCCTTTCAGAAGATGACTTGCCAGTTCTCCTTCCTGAAATGGACAACTACCAACCCACGGGTGGATTCGAACCCCCCTTAGCATCCGCACACGAATGGACACAGGTGACGAAAGACGGCGTCCCCTTTACCCGTGAAACTAACATCATGCCTCAGTGGGCAGGCTCCTGCTGGTACTATCTACGCTTCCTAGATCCTTTGAACGATAAGGAACCATGGAACAAAGAGAAGGAAAAATATTGGATGCCCGTTGATCTTTACGTGGGAGGGGTCGAACACGCAAACCTTCACCTTCTCTACGCACGCTTCTGGCACAAGGTTCTCTACGACATCGGGGTGGTTTCCACCAAGGAACCGTTTAAAAAACTCGTCCACCAAGGCATCATCCTGGGGGAGAACGGAGAAAAGATGTCGAAGAGCAGGGGCAACGTCGTGAACCCAACTCAAGTCGTAGACGAATGGGGTGCCGACTCCCTGCGACTTTACGAAATGTTCCTGGGTCCCCTTGAACAGGTAAAACCCTGGCAAACCCAGGGCATTGCCGGCATAAGCCGTTTCCTGAACCGAGTCTGGCGCCTGATCATTAACGAAAATGGGCATATCGCAGCAACCGCATCCCGTAAAACGTCCTCCCAGGAAATGGAAGCGGCACTCGCCCATACGGTGAAAAAAGTAAGCGATGACACGGAACATTACCGTTTCAACACTGCCATTTCCGCAATGATGGAATTCGTCAACCTGGCTTACAAAGAGGGTGGCTTAACCCATCAACAGGCAGAGACCTTGGTTCTTCTTTTGTCCCCTTTCGCTCCTCACTTAGCTGAAGAATGCTGGCAAAGGCTCGGCTTTCAGGAATCTCTCGCTTGCGAATCCTGGCCGCGAGTCGATGAATCCCTCCTTCTAAGGGAAAACATCGTCCTTCCTGTCATGATCAACGGAAAAACTCGGGGGACTATCACTGTGGCCAAAGATGCCGGGCAAGCAGAAGTCATCAGCGCTGCGCGAGAACAAGACTTCGTCAAACGTAATCTGGCAGGTAAAACTGTCAAAAAAGAAATCGTTGTCCCTGGACGCGTGATTAACTTCGTGATTGGAGAATAAAATGGCTTACCTTACCTATAAATGGCTGCACATTGTGTCTGTCATAAGTTGGATGGCAGGGCTTCTCTATCTCTATAGACTTTTCGTCTACCATTCTGACTGGGGCAAGAAAAGCAGTGACAACCATGACATGCTTCTTGTGATGGAAAAGCGACTCCTGCACTTCATCACCCTTCCGGCCATGTTAGTCGCATGGGTGGCGGGTATAAGCTTGATTGTTCTCAATCCTGACCTGATGAAGGCTGGATGGATGCACTCCAAACTTCTCCTCGTTGTGATCCTAACGGGAGTGACCCACTGGGGCATTCGCCTACATAAGAATTACAAGAACGGTAAAGCGTCTTACTCTTCTAAGACTCTACGCTTTGTCAACGAAATCCCTACCATTCTGATGCTCGTCATCGTCGCACTGGTGATTTTCAGACCGTTTTAGACAGTCGAGACCGCTCTCAACTCAGTTGCGGGACCTGGCGCCACCCTTCTAAAGCTAGGGAAGGTCGGGCATCGAGAAGGCCATTTGCATTTCGCTATGGCCAGTTTCGTGATGCCATACATAACCAAAGCACCCAACCCCAGGCTAGCGCCCCCTAACATGAGGTAAAACGGGTTTGTGGCAACCGCAAGGTACTGGTTGGTCCGTACCCATTCTTCGTTTATCTGGTCAGCAGCACCCCGAATGGAATCTAATTTTTCGTTGGACAATTTCCATTCCCTCAACATACGCGGGACTGTTTCGTTCAAAAAAATGCCGAAGTAATTGTTGCTTTCCCGCCACTCTTCCAAAAAAGCCGGGGCTGTCTGATTGTATAGTTGATTGCTTTGATCCCATCTCTCTAAAAGAGCCTCAGTTGTGTTCTCGGTTCTTTTAAGAGTATTCGCCATGTCCTTTAGAATCGTGTTGGTCTCATTGAGGGAGCGGTCAATCTCATCGACTGATTTAGTCCCATCGCCTTCCTTCCGCCGGGTTTCAGGAGCATCATAAGCATACAAGGTGCTTATATTTAAGGCAAAGAAGACGACCAGGCGAACGGCGATAGGCTGTCTCATTTAACCCCCTGTTTTTGCTCCCATTTCGTACGTTGCAAATTCACTATGTTTGACAAGTGGCCAATCGGTCAAGTCTTTTCCTGCTGGGGTAATGGGTAAGCCCACTTGGGGCAAGGAGGTGGTTTGGAGGAAACTGAGCAGCTGGTTCCTCCAGAAATGATACGACCAGGTTCCAAGGGTAGCTTTAAATGAAAAGAGGATTATAGATTGAGTAATCCTTGAAGGAGATCAGTCCTTTTTCTTTTATCCGACAAGCGACTTGGCATTCAACGGGTTCGCTAAATAGTCTCGTTACTTTAGCAAAATTGAGCTTTCGATCATCGATGCGTTCGGTGTTCTTGGCTTCGATAAGCTCAATCTTGTTCTGATGATCCACGAGGAAGTCGATTTCAACCCCGTTTTGGTCGCGATAAAAGAACAAATCTCGTCCCGGCTTTAACTGACGTGACTTAACCAATTCCGTGAACACAAAATTTTCGAAAATCTGATCTTCGCGAATGTGGCCTTTTAGTTCTGACCCACTCTTAACGTTTAGGAAGTAACAAAGTAAGCCCTGATCGGAAAAATACAGTTTTGGGGATTTGACCAGCCTCTTGCCTAAGTTTTTAAAGAAGGGCTGCAACAGGACGATTAAACCGCTGGCCTCAAGTGCGGAGAGCCAGGCTTTTACAGTAACAGCGGTGACACCGATCTCCTTGGCAAGTTCGCTGAAATTGACAAGCTGCCCCACGCGAAAAGCACACGCAGCCACGAAGCGCTGATACTCGCGCAGATTCACTACATTTATCAGGACACGCAAATCCCTCTCCAAGTAAGTATTCACATAGTCTTCGAAAAATTGCGTGGGTGCAATGCGGGGATGGGCCCATAACTCGGGAAATCCCCCACGCCAGAGAATATCACCGAGATGAGGCGCCGTTGCTTCACAGTGTCTAAGCTCAGTAACCGAACAGGTTTCGAGATGAAGGATCCCGATTCGGCCCGCCAGGCTTTCACTGACATCCTTCATTAGATGAAATCTCTGGCTTCCCGTAAGAATCCATTGGCCCACAACATCGCGTTCTTGATCGACAAGGATTTTCAGCTCACGGAAAAGCGAGGGAGCATACTGAACTTCGTCAAGGATGACAGGCCTCTTTATAGAAGCGAGAAACTGCTCAGGCCGTTCCTCCGCCTCCCTGGCCCGAACCACCCTGTCTAAAGTTATGTAACTCGCTTCGGTGAAGCATCGCTGAAGTAAGGAACTCTTTCCCGCCTGCCGACACCCTGTCAAAAGAATGATAGGGCGAGTTTTTGCCAATTGTAATAGGTCGTTAGAAATCGTTCGCTCAATCCACATGGAAGGCCCTTTTTAAGATAATCTAAAATCAGAGTTTAGACTATCTTAACAGATGATGGCAAGTAATGCGTAAGCCACTTGGGGCAAGGAGGTGGTTTGGAGGAAACTGCGCAGCTGGTTCCTCCAAGAAATCACTTGGGGGAGCGACGGTTCCCTCGCCCCCCCAAACCCCCCTCTCCCTATTTGCCCCAAGTGGCTTACGCATTACGATGGCAAGGAGGGGTTCAGGGGAAACTTCGCAGATGGTTCCCCCGAAGAAAGCCTTTCGCAGAAAGCACTGAATCTTTCTTCCCTGCCCCAAATGGCTTACACTTTTTATAGGGGATCGTCGTGTCACCACAGGACCGCTATTCTAATTTAAGAAGAGGTTTCGTCGTGAGAACAAAATTTTATTTGTTTTTACTTTGTATTATCACGGACATAGTCATCTTGTCCTGTAAAACCAGAACAGCCAGAAAACCATCGGCCGCCGCAAAAGAAGCCGCGTTGGCGGAAAAAGGAGCTTGTCCCGAACCTGACGTGGGACTCTTCGGCCCACGAGAACCTATGAGCCTTGCTGGGCTACAACTCGCCTCTGGTGATGTCAAGGTTAGCTCAACCGATTATAAACCTAACGCATTTACCACCCGCATCACTGTCGATCCCTTCGCTCTTGGCCGTAAAAACAATGAAGGATTGGGCCTAAGCTTGGTCGAGGGAGGCGCTGGCATTGAAGTTCCTCCCGTCTTTGTCATGTGGAAAGCCTGTCAGAAAACAGGGCAACAGTGTTCCAATAACGGCAATTGGGCAAAATCTTACGACTTCACGATAAACGACCTCAGCAAGCTTCCCACAGGTGTTCTGACTGTCAGCATCAGAGCATGTGTGGAAGATCTTGCGTTGGTGGTTCCCCAAGAACAAAGTGCGC
Organism: Deltaproteobacteria bacterium; assembly: GCA_016186945.1. Taxonomy (GTDB): domain Bacteria; phylum Bdellovibrionota_B; class Oligoflexia; order Oligoflexales; family Bog-1112; genus BOG-1112. The sequence goes on from JACPKR010000003.1 coordinate 37,847, forward strand.
TAACCAATTCGTGCACATCCGAAGATCCTTGCTACTGCGGAAAAGAAGTCAAAGTTCCTTACCTGCAAAAAGACTTCGCTTCTTCCGATGCAGACCTGAACAAACTTGCACAAGATATCCAAAATGCCAAAGCAGTCATTTTCCAGAGAGCTAACGCCTATATCCAAAGTGCCAAATCTTACCTGCGAAGTTGCTCTCAAGATGCCGGGACGACCCCGTATGAGTATGCGAGAAATATAGCGTCTTATACTTCTGACGAACTTGCATATCTTACGGATAGCCTCGGCTACGCGATGATCGATTTCACTAATTCTCTTATAAAGGAGGCTAGCACAGGTGGAGAACTTGGACTTGCTGAAGGAACGCCCTCTGCCTGCTTCAAAGGACTTCCTCCTCCGACGCCGGTCGCGGAACGAGGGGACTATTCCACCCCGAGCGGTGAAGCGGAACCGTTTTCTCCCGGAGAAACACCTGGAGAAACAGAAGTAACAGACATAACGAAACCCATCCCCGAGCCGCGAGAACCCAGCGGGGAAGAGAAAGAGCTCGTAACAGGTCAAACACCCGCACCAGTCGCTTCAAGCACTCAGCAGGCCCTCCAGCAAGTCTCCCAAGTCCTCTTCGGCTTCGGCGCCACAGCGATCGTCCTTGGAGCTGTGGTTTTGGTCACCTCTGTGGTAGTCGCAGGGACGGGAGTGGCGTTAGATGTAGCAGTAGCGGTTGAGGACATTGCGGCTGCGAGGTCGGCGGCGGTGGAGGCGGATGCGAGGGCGAGATCGGCGCCGATGGTGGCAGCACCGGCGGGTACGTCAGGAGGTAGGTCGGTGGAGGCGGATGCGAGGGCGAGATCGGCGCCGATGGTGGCAGCACCGGCGGGTACGTCAGGAGGTAGGTCGGTGGACAGGATAAGGGCGGAGCCAGCGGGGACGAAGGTGGTGGCAGGTGGAACGGCGTGGGAGCCGAGAAAGGCTGCACTGGAATCAAGCATGATTCTGGAAAAAGCAGGAATAAAGGGTGCGTTAGTGTCGCTTGCAATGATATTGAGCGGTGTGGCGGCGGTAGCTGTTGGTAGTATTGGTTATTCTGGTTTTGCTGCTGGTCTTGCAGAGGGGACGGTTTGTGGGAATTTTGCCAGTGTTGCTGTGCAGAACGAAACGTCGCTCAAGCAGGCTGTGGACGTTTTGGTCGATATCGAGAATCAGTTTGACGCGCGTTTAGCGGTTCTTCGTTAATGGCGCGACTTATTGGGGACAATGAGTCCAAGCTAAGACGAGGTAGACGTCTTTTTCATGACACTATCCGGAAAATCCGTCACTATTAGCTCAACGGCTTGTGAAAGCTAACGAGAAGCTTTTTATGGGCAAATGGGATGAGTAACTCAGTTCAACCCAGGTTCTTCTTGTATCATGGCCTCATGTCGTAGAAGCCCATCCGTATCCCAGAATCGCATCTGCATAGCATCCTTGGAAACTTCCAGTTCCAGGAAGCCGTGCTGAGGTGAGGAGAATCGAACGGTACCGTCCGTTCGCGAATCGGGGTCCAGGTCTCCTCCTCCTCCGCCGCTGATGAGTTGGTGCCCACAGGATGCTGCCTTGAGATGCTCCATGCGATGGCTATGCCCAGAAAGCCAGACGTCGAACTTATCGCAGAACAGCCAACGCATAAGCACCCCATAGGGCGTGTTACCCGTGTAGGAATACCCTCGCGCGTCCGAACTGAAAAGCGGGTGATGTGCGGTCACTATCTGCCAGCGAGTCGAACCGTCAAGTTGTTCCTGCAAGAAATCTACAGCACAGTGCTTACTGGAGAAACACCAGTCCGGAACGCTGGAATCGAAAGCGACCACTTTTAAGAGGTCTCCAAACTTTACAGAATAGAAGCGATGAGGGACGCTCCAGCGCTGGTTTTTCCGACTGTACTCTATGAACGCATTGACGTTTCCGCGATAGTCGTGGTTTCCAAACACGGGGAATATCTTTGCTTTTCCCAGACAAGGAAGACTATATGGCTTTTCAAGCTTCTCCTCCCATTGAGGATCTTCTGTGGAACTGACACCCTCAAAGTAGAAATGATCTCCAAGGAACAGCAGACCGTCCAGCTTGTCCAGCTCCTTACAGCGCTTCTCCATTGCTTGCGCAACTTCGTACTGCCTCGCATCTCCACTTCCTGTATCCCCAATTGCAAAGAAGTGCAGCACGTCCTGCGCGGCTTGCTCCCTCACAATCGGATCAAAGCGGACCGACGGGACCATACGCTGACGTTTTACGAAGAGAAACGTCACGGTGCCCAGCAAAAGCAGAAAAATCAGGACGACGAATTTCTTCATGTGTTACATCCTTTCCGGTGGGTCAATTCCCAAAAGGAGCAATCCCTGCTTCAGAACCTTCGCAAACGTTTCCAGAAGGGCTATGAGCGCAGAGCGTTCTTCACTTGTAGGAGCTTTCAAGATCGGCACATCAGCATAGAAACGATTATAAGCCTTACACATGTTGTAAAGGTGATTGGCAATGGTGGAAGGTTTATAGTTCTCGCATGCCTGCTTGACCATGTCGTTGAAGTCATAGAGGTAGCGCAGCAACTCTCGTGCTGAGGCTTGCTCCAAACAATCGCAGTGGTTAAGACTTGCCGTAAACCCTTTCTCTGCACATTTGGCAAGGATGGACTTCGTACGAGCATAGCTATACATAAGATAGGGTCCTGTGTTGCCTTCAAAGGAGGTCCAAGCTTGAAGATCAAAGATGATCTCTTTAACTGGGTCTGAACTCAACATACCGTACTTAATTGCTCCGACCGCTAGTCTGTCAGCTGTCATGTTCCTTTCACTTTCTCCCCACTGATCCTGATATTTTTCGAGATAAGGAGAAAGTTCCTTGAGAAGGTTGTCGCGAAGAAAAGCGAAGGGCAGCATGGTTCCTGAACGTGAGGACATTTTACCTTCCGGAAGGCGAACGTGTGCATAGCTGAGGTGAAAGCAGTCCTTTGCCTGAGGGAAGCCCATCAGTTCCAAGGCTTTGAAAAGTTGCTCGAAGTGAAAGTTCTGTTCGCTCCCCACGACATAGAGGGAACGGTCGACCTTGAAGTCATCGAATTTGCGTCGGGCCAAAACCAAGTCTTTTGTAATGTAGGGTGTAGTCCCATCTGATTTTCTAGCCATAAAGAAGCCAAGTTTGTAGGGACTGAGGTCGACACCGATCGCACCATCTGATTCCGAGAAAAGACCTTTCGCAATGAATTCATCGACAATCTTCTGGGCTTCCTCCGTCAATTCGGACTCGAAGAAGTAGTGGTCGAAATGAACGTCAAGCCACTTGTAAATGTTCTTGAAGTCTGCCAGGCATTCTTCCCTGCTTTGTTTCCAAACTTCATAATAGGGGCCGTTCTTGCTTTCCAGTTGGGAGAGGATTGAGGAAATTTTCTGCATGGCAGTTTTTTTTCCCTCATGGTCGGCGCTTTCCAAAACCTTCGAGGCTCTGACATAATTTTGTCCGTACCAGTGTGCCTTGTTCACGTTTAGGTCGCTGGGCGGTCCTCCCTGTTCGACCACCTGCCATAGGCACTTGGCAACGTGTGTTCCCTCATCTCCGATGTAGTTGGCTGCGATGACGTCGTAACCGAGGTAGCCAAAGATACGGCACAGGGAATCTCCAAGGCAGACGTTCCTCGCGTGTCCGACGTGAAATTCCTTATGTGTATTGGGTTGAGAGAACTCGATCATAACGCGGGTTTTAGAAAAGGCTGCATGAGTCTGAGGTAGTTTGAAGTAGCTGCCATCCTGCACCTTAGCGAGAAGGTGTGAGGCCAGGAGTGTCTTTTCAATGAAGAAGTTGAGAAAGGCACCCTTTGATTCGATTCTTTCTACCCAAGGGTTTAGATTTTCCCTTGCAAATTCGTCGCGAAAGTCGTCGGCGATCTGTTGAGGGTTTCGTTTCATCACCTTTGCAAAACGAAAACAGGGTAACGCATAGTCCCCCAAGTGTGTTTCCGGTGGTTTTTCCAACATTTGAAAGATACTGGCTTCATCGAAAGCTCCCGACAGGTTTTTCTTCGCCAGAAGCGCGATCATACTTTCCGCAAGCTCACCTCGAATGGGGTCAGTTTCTTTCAAGATTTCAAGCTTCATCAAAACACATTCCTTCAAATGGTCATGAGTAAGCCGCTTGGGGCAAGGAGGTGGTTTGGAGGAAACTGCGCAGCTGGTTCCTCCATGAATTCCTTGGGGAAGCGACGGTTCCCTCGCCCCCCCAAACCCCCCTCTCCCTTTTTTCCACAAGCAGCTTACAGGTTACTTCAAATGTCATTGGCGGACATTCCTCATAGTGACTATTCGTATGCTAGGAAGTGAATTCCGTTTCAACGATGGGAAGCAATGAGGTTGGCCCATGAGCGTTACCGTTCATACCGCCCTATATGATGCGATGGAAAGTTCGATTCTACAAGTGGAATGTAGTTATACGCGGGGGTTTAGTGGTCTTCAATTAATAGGTAGCAATACGGATGTTTGCAAGGGGGGACTGGAGCGTGCGCGAGCGGTTCTGGAGGACTTAGGGGTAGCGGTTCCTCAGAAGCGGATTGTTCTCAACATTTCGCCTGCGCATACACGCAAGGACGGCAGTCACTTCGATTTGCCTTTTGCTGCTGGTTTGGCTGCCTTAATAACGGGGCGGACGCCTGGGATTGATTTGGGCAAATGGATTTTCGCCGCTGAATTAGGTTTGGATGGCAGACTACGTCCGGTCAAGGGTGTGATTTCGTTTGCCCTTGCTGCCGTATCGAGTCAGTTCACGGGCGTTGTCGTGGCAGAGGAGAACCTTGAGGAAATTTCCGTGCTCAATCAATTGAAGGTGGTGAATACGAAGGATCTCTCGGCCTTGGCATTTCGACACTTCAAGGATGTGGTCGAGTGGATTTTCAGCGGTGAGGAAAAGGGAGCACTTTTTTCCTCGACTCACACCCGTCCTCAAGAGGCGAAATCTTCTGGCGAACCGAACTTCTGCGAACCGAACTTCGATGACATGATCCTCAGTCCAAGCACTCAGTCCGTCGCTTTGGTCGCAGCAACCGGCTTACACAGCATCCTTCTGCATGGTGCGCCAGGGACGGGGAAGTCGATGTTTTCCGCGCGCCTTACGAGCATCATGCCACCCATGAGCCGCGAGGATCATTTGGAGTCCCTGAAGATTCACAGTTCGGTACTGCAAAAGATGCCCGAGAGCCTTCTGGGGGGACGGCCCCCTTTTCGCTCCCCACACCATCAATCTTCTGCTTCCGCGATTATGGGAATACCTGAGCAGCCTGGGGAAATTTCCCTCGCTCACGGAGGCATCCTCTTTCTCGACGAGTTCCCAGAGTTCAGACGTGACATCATTGAAGCCTTAAGGGAACCGCTTGAGACGGGCTACGTGCGGGTCTCCCGAGCTAAAAAAAAGGTGGTCTGGAATTCGAAGATCACCCTTGTAGCTGCCTGCAACGCTTGCCCTTGCGGCTGGCTGGGAAGTTCGCTACGCCGCTGCACGTGTCCAACATCAAGAATACTCGCCTACAGGAGAAAACTGTCAGGCCCCATCCTTGATCGTATCGACCTGCACGTAAACATGCTCGACCAGTCCCTGGGCAAGGCAGAAATCTTCCTCCAACTTCAAGAAAAGAGTACTGAGTCCCTTACACAAAAACTAACAGAGAAAGTCATACACGCCCGCCATTTCGGCGCCAAAAGGAATGAAAAACTGGGGGTTCTCTACAACCGCGACTTGAAAGCAGATCATATGATCATTGCTTCGGGTCTGGACACACGCCAATTCAAGACACTCGTAGATTCCTGCACGCCTAAATATGCGACCCGACGTTCCCTTATCCGTTCCCTTCGTGTTGCTCGCACCTTAGCTGACCTCAGCAACAAGGACGAAATCGACCGAGGCCACCTTCTACAAGCGTGGAGTTGGCTCCCTAGCAGTGCCACTGAGGATGGGATAAGCAGTTCCTATGGGACGTAAGGCATTCATTTAGAAGGATTATCTCGACACCCCCCTGGTATTTCCCGCTGGAATTGGTAAAGTTTTCCCATAGCCTGACGATACGAGAAGAGACGTCGGACTAAGGGAGAACGTTTCATGCTTCTCAGGATTCCCAAAGGCTTTAGCTTAGTCGAGCTGATGGTGGTCGTTGCCATCATTTCCGTGCTCGCTGCGATTGCCATTCCACGCTTTCAAACCTTCCAAGCTAAAGCTCGCCAGGCAGAGGCGAAAATGAATCTGTCTCATATCTTTACTCTCGAGGAATCTTATCAAGCAGAAAATGATCAATACACCAACCTTGCGGAAGATGCTGCTTGCGGCGATTCCAATGAACTCGGCTTCTACATTTCAAACTGTGCAAAGGCCCGCTACCATTATTCAGTGACCGATGCTTCCACTGTCGCCTTTTCGGGCCATGCGAAATCTGGCGAAGGCCCTGCTAACAAAGTTACTCCCGGCTGCCAAATGGACTACTGGACGATAGACCAGGACAAAGTTCTAAGAGCTGTCTCCGACTCCGTCACCCGCTGTGGACAAGCCGGTGGCCGTGCTCCTGCTCCTGCCGAATAGATAATTTCCTTGGAGGAACCAGCTGCGCAGTTTCCTCCAAACCACCTCCTTGCCGTGGCGCCTCTCTGCCGCCGAGTTTAAGGTGGGTGTCTTGTAAATTCCCTGCTAAAGTTTTCCTGTGAAACAAACTTCATAAATTGGGAGTGTAGCTATGGCTTTGATTCCTCTTCGCGTACTTCTTGATCATGCAGCGGAAAACAACTACGGCGTAGGTGCTTTTAACGTCAATAATATGGAGCAAATCCAGGCCATCATGGAGGCAGCACGGGAGACGGAAAGTCCGGTGATCGTTCAAGCTTCCCGAGGCGCACGGACTTACTCGCAAGACAATTATTTACGGCATCTCATGCTGGCGGCTGTCGAACTCTATCCAGAAATTCCTGTCGTCATGCATCAGGATCACGGGAACAGTCCCGACACTTGCTTTTCAGCCATCAAGCAGGGTTTCACCTCGGTCATGATGGACGGGTCACTTCATGAGGACGCTAAAACACCTGCCGACTTTACATACAACTGTAAGGTGACAAGGCAGGTCGTAGATGCCGCCCATAAACAAGGCGTTTCTGTAGAAGGCGAATTGGGTTGCCTCGGTTCCCTCGAAACAGGCAAGGGTGACAAAGAAGACGGCCATGGTGCGGAGGGGACACTATCCCGCCATCAACTTCTCACCGACCCTGAGGAAGCAAGGGAATTCGTAACCCGCACTAAGGTTGATGCCCTGGCAGTCGCCGTGGGAACCTCACACGGGGCGTACAAATTTTCCCGTAAACCAGATGGTGCCATACTTTCCATCGAGACGATCATGGACATCCACAGGAAATTACCAGACACCCACCTTGTGATGCACGGTTCTTCATCTGTGCCCCAACACTTACAGGACTTGGTGAATGAGTATGGCGGGAAAATCAAGCAGACCTACGGGGTCCCTGTAGAAGAAATACAGAAGGCCATTCGGCATGGCGTGCGAAAAATTAATGTGGATACAGACAATCGCCTAGCTATGACAGGCATGATTCGCAAAATGCTATGGTCCAAACCTGAGGAGTTCGACCCACGCTATTACATGAAACCAGCCAGAGATGCGATGAAGGAAGTGGTAAAAGAAAGGATGTTGGCGTTTGGCCAGGCAGGTCACGCGCCGCAAATCCGACAGGTGACCTTATCCGAAATGGCCAAACGTTACCATTATTGAGCTACTGGTTCCTCGGGACCACTCATGGGTTCCGTAGGAGCTGCTGGTGCTGCGGCAGCGTCAGCAGGAGCTGCATCTACCAACGCGCTTACTTTCTGACATTGGTAGCCAGATTGGCTCAGTTTATCGACCAAACCCTGAGCTTTCTGCTCACAATAGCCAGCCTCGCCGTTAGCCCAATACGTCTTTTGGGGACCTGCGGCATCCCTCTCGTACATGACCTGGCATGGAACATCCGTCATCTGCGGATACTGAACTTCAACAGTACGTGTGTAGTCCGCTCCTTTACATTGATATTTGACCGCATCGACGGCGAACGCTTGTCCAAAACCGACGCTCACCATTCCTAGTAAAAGCAACCTTTTCATCCCAATTACTCCTAAAAAAATTTTTTTTATTATACATTGAATTTCTGTCGTACTCTATAGTGTTCAAGATAATCAATGTAATGCGTAAGCCACTTGGGGCAAATAGGGAGAGGGGGGTTTGGGGGGGCGAGGGAACCGTCGCTCCCCCAAGGGATTTCTTGGAGGAACCAGCTGCGCAGTTTCCTCCAAACCACCTCCTTGCCCCAAGTGGCTTACCACGGAAAATTTCAGAGGCATTCTGCAACCATTCTACGGCATCGGAAAGTGGTAGGCCAATGACATTTGTGAAGGATCCGCGAATGCTCTTTATGAAGCATGTTCCCTTTCCTTGCAAGGCGTAAGCACCTGCCTTATCCATAGGCTCACCCGATTTCACATAGGAGCTGATTTCCTCATCCCCAAGGATTCTAAACTGTACATCGGTTTCAAACAGCGCGCTAACGACTTTCCTCTTGAAAGGCTTTGCTTTAACGAAGTGAAAACACATAGCAGTCAGCACCTTATGCCACTTGCCGGAAAGTGCTTGCAACATTTGCACGGCTTCGTCCTGATCCCGCGGTTTTTCAAGAACCGAGGAACCGAGCAGCACAATAGTATCCGCGCTTATGATAATGGTATTTTGCTTCAATCTCTTGCAAAAAGCCTTGTCGTCCAACAAGCATGCCCCCTTTAGGCGCGCATGCTGTTCAGCATAACGGCGTGGATCATTCAAAAGCCCGCGGTTGTTAGTTTCATCATAGCTGCTTGAGATGGTTTCAAAGACGATTCCTGCCTGGATTAGAAGTTCCTTGCGCCGCGGAGATGCGCTGGCGAGAAAAATTTGGGATGTGGCCGCCTGATTCACGCTGACCTCTTCAGTTGGTGTTCGATGCGGGCCTGGCTAAGCGCGCCTTTACGGATCCATGTGGCGACTCCTCCTGGCTTGATACGGATGATTGTGGAGGAGCGGCCTTCTTTCGCAGAGAAGAGGTCAAGTGGGGGTGTCCAAACGTCCTGGGCACCGCAGAATCGGGCTAAGTCATCTCCCCTAACGATAGGTTCTTCGCCTGCCTTGTTGACGCTCGTCGAAGGAAGGGGGAACGTGAGCGTCTTCAAAACTTCCGCAAGCCAAGCCTTCTCCTTCCCCAAAGAGGGACACCGCAGCGCCATCTCACCCGTCGTGGACACAAGACATGGCGGAGTGCCAGCCTTCGCTTTCCACACTACGGTTAGCGACCCTGGCCATAATTCCGCGAGGACTTCGTTCCAAGGAGCGGGAAGGGCTTGCCAAAATGTTATCGCGTTCGCCAACGACGAGACCAGGCCAAGCATAGGCCGTCGCTCGGCCCACCCTTTGACGTTTCCCAGTTTCTCAACAGCCTTTTCCTGAAACGGGTGGCAGGTCAAGCCTGGGATCGTATCAGTCGGGTGCAGGCAAATTTCACCGGCCTCCAAGTGCTGGATAAAAATGGATGAACGATCATTTATTGCGCTTGCCAAAAAAAAGATCCTCTCACAATGCAAAAATTTCAGGGTTCAGGCCTTGCTAAACCTTCTCCAAGGAGCCTTGCAAGGCCCTGTATTTACGAAGGATTACCAGTTCAATGAAATGACAAAAAATTTAATAATGCTCGTGATTTATAATATAAGAGCAATCAAAAAACAATAATGTAGCAGTAACCCGTTCTTGGAGGAACCAGCTGCGCAGTTTCCTCCAAACCACCTCCTTGCCGTACGTGCAACAAGCGAAGGGTCGTTGTGGAAATTCGAAAGCCTCTTTGGCCTAACCAGCATTGTATTCTAATCAGCCACAATACTGAGACCTTTTATCTCATAAGAAAAATTGCTCTTACGACTCGATGGGAACTCGTGAAAATGACTCCTTTTGTTGAGGAGGCCATCACCGAGGTTTACGAGAATCGCGCCTTCTTGGTGATTGTTGATGATGAAGAGGCCTATCCTGCCCCCTTAACCATTCGACGCTTGTCACGAGAACCAAAACTCCTTGCCACGCCCATCCTTTGCACTCTTAATCCCGCTCACCGCGGCGAGCAGAATATCCTCTCCGAGCTTGGCAACGTCGATGTCGTTCTCAAACCGGTCACACCCACGATTTTCCTTCCCCGACTCACCCATCTCATCAAATTCTGGCAAGCGAGTCCCTACTACAATCTCAGGGTCGCTGCTAACAGTCTGGGACGCGACCCTTCGCGAGACGATTTCGACCGCTTGCTCACGCTGCTTCCCATTCACGAAACCCATCCTTTGCTCGTCTCTATCACTGCCTTACTACTGGCTAGCAAGCAATTCATAAGCCAGGCTGAAAAGCTTCTGCTGAGAGCGATCGAGAAAGATCCTTCTCGACCTTTGCCCATTATAAGCTTGGCACATATATATCTTCACCACGCAATGCCAGCAGAGGCGCTGAAATTGCTCAATGCGCTCTCCCGCAAATACGACGACACACTCTTTGCTTTTTGCGACCTGATTCAGGCGAATCTTATGGAAGGCGACATCTCAAATATATTGAAAGTCTTAATGCATGGACTCAAGCGTGAGTTTAGCATCCCCGTCCTCCCCTCACTGTTCGCAAGCTACGCAATCGCCGGTCGGCAAGATGAAACCCTGAAAAAGTATTTAAAACCCTACTGGGATCTGTATAAAAAAATGAAAGCGAGTTGGCTTCCTTGGGACAAGCCCGAAGGTCCCGGACTCGTCCAAACCAAAACATGATTTCTGTTTTCAAGAACATTTTTATCATTCTCATCTCCCTCTTTCTCATTTTAGTGGGCCTCGATTTTGTAATTGACAATCCTTACACTCAAAAATTCTTCAGGGCCTATATTTCTGATATCGTGGAAAAGGAGTCTAACTTAGCACTCGACTTTGAGGGTTTGGAAATTGGTTTAGTCCCGCTCCAACTCGATTTTTTTGGGCTTACCCTATCCGTGAAAACAGAACAACCTGCGCCTCCCCTTGCGACAGCTACACAATTGAAGGTGACCGTCTCGCTGATTTCTTTGTTCTTCGCACGTCCAAACTTCCTTGACATTGACATTGACGGGCTAAATCTGAAATGGCCTCCAGGGGCACCCCTTTCTCCTTTGCGAGGACCTGACGAAACTTCAGAACTGGCCCCGCTCATTCCGATCGGACAGGTTCATATTTCCAACTCACAGTTCCTTTTCGATTTTGCTCCCGGAGAAACAAGCGTCTCCAGCGTGAATCTGTCGGGAGTTAACATAGTGGGGTCTTTCGAGAGATGGGATGATTTTCAAGCATCACTCTCCGCCATGTCCGTCAATTTAACAGTCGATGATAAGGAAATTCTCTCCGGGACCAGGCTTCTCATCTCTCAACTTACATTTACCGGACATGAATTTGATCTGCGACACCTCCTTGTGAAGGACAATTCCTTCTCGCTTCAAGGAGGGATCAACGGCTTCCTTGGCTTCGAACACGACAAGCTGAGAAGCGTCAAGCTCGACGCTAACCTTGACGCTGACGCTGATCTTAGGATTCTCGACCATTGGTTCGACATGAAAAAAACTTCTGGTGGCGCCAAGGCGAAGGTGCATTTTTATGCGCACGTTCCTGTGGATTATCCCGGCGACACAAGTTTCGTAGCGGAAGGTGAAGCAGAGGCTATTGACGCATATTTGGCAGGCAACCGTATCTACAACGCGCGCTCTTTTTTCAAATTGGATAACGAGAAAGTAGCGTTTGATAATCTAGAGTTAAAGGTCGGTGACAAAAATCACGCGAATTTAGTGGGAGAGATTGTCTTTAGCAAGCAGGTCGATTTCGAATTTCACGGCAAAGCATGGGACCTTCCCCTAACCCAGATTGTGTCATCCTTCGATGAAGACCTGACCGTTATTGACTTTATCGCGAATACGGACACGGTTCATTTCAAGGGGACTGGCTCCCCCTTTTCCATGGAGCTTTGGGCAGACGGTGAGTTAACTGATCTGCATTTCCCCGAACTTCCGATCAAACCTGACATCTATAGACGCCGGCCTTCATGTCGGGTTCAAGCCCATCTTTTTTTCACGGAGTACCTGCTCGACTTCAAGGACACGGAAGGCGTCTGTTACATTCCTCCCGAGAAACTTCACCCGCAAGCCAAGCCTGATCGAATGCGTGCTCCTGAGGGAGCATTGTTTGCCAGCTCGGTCAGTGTGCGCGATATCATCCATTTTCGCGATGGTCCGAATATGAAGATTTTCGGGGTCAATGCCGACCTTGGTTTGAGCCAGAGCTTTTTTCAGGTCGATCTTAACGGAGTCGGTGATGTCGAGACGCATATTGTAGAAGAGAACAAAGAAGTTCGCGTCATTAATTCGTTCGATGTTCATTCACTTGCATTTCAAAAGGTCTTTCTTGGCGATGCAAAGGGAACTTTGACCGTCGTCAAGGACCATATGTTCTGGGACGATGTTTCCATAGAGAAGGGGGACCGAACATTCTATGGGGAACATGGTCGCTATCTTTGGAAGGAGGATAGGCTCCAATTCTCGGTCGAGGGTGCCCATCTTAGTGCGGCAGACATCGAACTGTTTTCCGCCATTGCTCGTGAGGAGGGCATTCAACCGTATTCCTTTGCCATCGACTCATTCCGTGGGACCTTCGACATACCGGTTAAGGATCCCTGGCATTCTCGAAACAGCCTAGAAATGAAACTGAGCGACGTCTTCTTCAAAGAGAATTTGTTGGCTACAGGTATCAATGCAACGGTCCTCCATAACGGGAATGAATTTCGCATCCCCAAGTGGACTGTGAATTTTGGCTCTCTCTCCCTGACCGGTCAGGCCATTCTAAAGAAAGCCCGATTCGACTCCTTTTTGGCCGGAGATGACTTCCTTAACCTAACGTTTACCACAGCTAAAGTTGATGACCCCCGTGCCACAAACGGTTTGACTCAACTGGAGAAGATTCAGCCAATAAAGACATACCTTGACCCGCTGAAAATTGCCGGAATGGTTGACGTGACAGGGGAGCTAAGAGGCGAGATTGCCTCACTGAGCGGCCACTGGGAGGGAAGATTCTCAAGTTTAAAAATCAATCGCTTTCCCGTTTACCCTGTCAACTTTCAGGGTTTTCTGAACACGTCCCACCTGCAAGTCTATCTTAGCCAAAGCGGGAACAATCTGGTGGGTCGAATGGACGTTGATATTTCCACGCCTGGTCAACCCTTTTCCTGGTACTTCAAACTGAAGCAATTCGACATGCGACCTTTCACCAAGGACTTCTTTTACCAGGACGCGCGCAATTTTGCATACCTGACAGCGAGCTGGGCTTTGGAGGGAAAGCTAGATCAATGGTGGCAAGCCAACGGGAAATTGATGATCGACGATCTGCGCATGAATATAGTCCCCCATGGTAGGGACCCTACCGTCAACCCTCTGGTGATTAGGAACACTGCCCCTGCTGTTTTGCTTTCATCATCGCGCGGGTGGGTGTTTGAAAATCCGGACGGTCTTGAAATCGAAGGAGACGGCGTAACAGCGAATTTGCAACTCTCCGAGATGAATCGTCCTCCGGAATCCCTCGATATGCGTATCCATTCCGACCTCGACCTCCGTTTGTTGACACAGTTCTTTCCTGGCATACAATCAGCGACAGGCACCGTCAACGCCCGCACAAGGATCAGTGGAAGCGTCATAAACCCTAACGTTGCAAGTAGCATTCGCAATGTTCCAGCGAAGGAAACAACGGGCACCCTACCCCTTTCACTCAACATCCCCACAATAAGCCCAGCAATCCAGGATATCGAAATTGATGCCAACTACTTAAATGGCATTCTTACAGTTAAAAAAGTGAGTGGGAAAAAAGGAAAGGGAATGTTCAAGATTGAGGGCCTTGTCAATTTGTCCTCGGAGCAGCAAAAACCAATGACGCTTGTGAATATAAAACTGGACAAACTCTCCCTCAATTATCCGCTTCCCTACCTGCGAATGATCCAGACTGTTCTTGACGGAGAGCTGACGGTCTCTGGTCTTGGAAAGCCCTTTGATGTTGCGGGAAACATCAACATAGTGTCGGCGCAGACAGAGCGGACCCTTGACACCAAAGCGGAAAACATCCGAGAGATCCCTATTGGCGATATGGTTCGGGGATTTCGGGAAGACGAAACGTCTTTTTTCAACTACAATATAGCTGTTGAGGGGACGCGAAGCATCCGCGTTCAGAACCCAGCAATGAATTTGATCATGTCGTCAGACATTGTCCTTAAGGGTACTAACGAGAAACCGATCATCGAAGGAATCTTTAAGGTAGATGAGGGAAAATTTAGATATCAGAGAGACTTCGTCATTTCCCGCGCCGAGCTTGTATTTGACAATCCCTTGCAAAACGACCCCAAATTGGACATCCTGGCAAGATCTGAATTCAATCCTTACACCATCACGGTTTATATTTCTGGCGAAGGAACCAAACCTCTGATCGACATCCATGTCGACCCACCGACAAAGGAAGACGGTAGCATCATCACCCGCCTGGATGCCATCATCCTCCTGTCGCAGGGGAAGCTTCCCGCAGCAGAGAGTCGTACCCAAGACACTCGCAACGTCGGCGTCATGACAGCCTTCAATTTGTATGCCAGCCAACTGCCCTTTCACAAGTTCAACGAACTGACAGGCCAACGGTACATTTCGCCCTATGTAAATTACACAACAGACGAGCAGGGGAATCTTGTGCCTCAGCTCAACGTCCCCATTCACATTACAAATGTCATAGAAGCGGTGGTTCGGCAGATTCCCAACACTACCCTTTTGACTGTGGAATTTCCAATTCACCACAATATTTCAGTATCTGGCAATGCTTCGTCTACACAGAGACGAACTGACGTTATACAAGAGGAAAGTCAGTTTCAAAGTGGGATAGACATGCGATTCGCCTTCCCCTTCAAGTAGGGCTTGATGAAACATATTGTATCTATAGTGTTCAAGACAATCAATTTGGGGACAAACTTTTTGAAAAAAGTTATTTCCCCAAACCCCTTTTCAAAAACTTCAATATCTAAAGTTTTTTGGGTGCTCATGTTCGCAAACAACGCGATCGGAAGCGATCTCGTCAAATCGTTCCCCCTGGATGATTATAAGAACAAGAGCATTCTGGAACAGCGTTACAAATCTGTCGCGACCCTTTCTGATCTGAGCCGACTATTCAAAGATATCGAAAAATCGAGCAACATTTCCAAACTCGAACTGCACCGTGAAGGTGATCAATTCCACTGGGTTCACACACTCGCACATCCTATCCGCGACATAAAAATCAAAACAAGCATCCGATTTAGAGAATTCACTCAAATCATCCGTAACAAATATGTGGGACGGATGAATTCGCTCCACCTCCAAGGCGTGCTCGTCTCGGAAATTTTGGAAAATTTTGAACGCATCGGATACCCCCATGCGCAGGCGAACTTATCCATCCTGGATGAAGATGGCTTTGCGGAATATGTTGTCGAAGTATGGCCAGGACTATCCTGCATCATTGCGGATGTTCAAGCTCCCGAGTCGCCCCATGCTGAAGTCTCCCTGGAGATCGGTCCCGGCGACCGTTGCGACATTAATCAAATCAAGGCTGCTGTCGAAAACTATGAACGCAAACTTATAGAGGAAGGATTTCAACAGGCTTCCCTTGAACTTGAGCCCCTCCAGTATTCCCGAAACAGAACCGTTCTCAACGTTCATATCCGAGGAGTCATCGGAAAAAAAATCGATTACCTGTTCATCGACGAGTCGAAAATCTTTTTCGGCAGCGCTATAGAAGAAGATATGATCCAATATTTTCGAGAAAATTTTTCCGATCCCAGGCAGGTGCGGGTCACATTGATAGACTATTTCAAACGCAAAGGCTACGACTTTGTAAGTGTCAAAGGCCCGTACCTTCAAAAGGAAAGTGATGACTTTCTAACCTATATATTTCTTGTAAACCCAGGCATAGCGTTCAAAGTTTCCGACATGCAGATAGAAGGTAACAGCCACCTCTCGACGGAAGACATCAAGGCCGCCATTGATTTTCAGAGCTTCTGGGAAAGCCTACCGATCATCGGTAAGGAAAAGTCCTATGAGGACATTTCCAAAGACATCCAACATTTCTACCATTCGAAAGGCTTCTGGAAAGCGACTGTCCAGCATTCACACACATCCTTTGACAGAGTTTCCAAATCCGCAAGAATGAATATTCTGATAGACGAAGGACTGCCCCACATGTTCCGTTCCCTCACGATTACGGGCAATCAAAATATTGATGAGGGTGATATCAGAAAACTGTTCCCTGCCCACGAGGGCGACCCACTCTTACAAAATCAATTGATCGACTTCGAATACTCTGTCCAGTCAAAATATTTCGAGCAAGGTTTCATTGAAAGTAAAGTTGCGACAAAGGTCGATACGTTCATTCAAAAAGAGACCGTCGCGACAGATGTAACCCTGCTCATAACGGAAGGCCCCCTCGTCCGCATCGGCACGATCACTATCAAGGGATTGGTTGACACGAGGGAACCCGTCGTGCGAAGGGAGCTTCTCTTCAGTTCAGGTGACACTTTCAACCAAGAATTGATTAACCAAAGCAGAACAGCTTTAGTAAACCTAGGCATATTTTCTTCGGTTGCGATCGAGCGTTCCGAAATCAAACAGCACGATTCAACTCATGAAATCGACATCGTCATTCGTGTCAAAGAAGGAGACCCTGGCCGTGTCAAATTCGGCCCCGGCTTCAATCTGACCCGAGGGCTTCAATACGTGGGGGAAATCTCCTATAACAATCTTGGAGGAACAGGACGAAGGGTTAACGTGCGCGCAGCCGTCAGCGAAGAAAGGCAGCAGCAGTCCATCAGCGATCTTACGGATAAAGAAGGCAAGACACTCTTGGGACGTAAAGTCGGGCTTGGTTTTACAGAACCATACCTTCTCAATCTTCCCGTGCATGGTAATATCTCACTCTACCACCAGGCTATCGCTGATGACGTCTGGAAGTTGAGCAACTCAATTGAATTGTCCCTTTCCCATCATTTTTCACCTGATATTTTTATCGGTTCAGTCACACCGTTTTATCGTTTCAGCAGATTGCGGGATGAAGGGACAAGGGAGCAAAGGGACAGCTTGATTACCACCGGCAGTTCCGACATTGGAGCGTTGGGGGTTCGCTACAGACTGGACCGTCGAGACAGCTTGCTGTGGCCTACAAAAGGTTTCCTTTTCAACATCGAGGCCAGTTGGGCCCGTTACAACTTTTTCGGTCAGTACCGCTACTTCAAATGGCATCTCAGCTCAAGCCAGTATTTTGAACTCATGAATGACCTTGTCTTTGCATTCGGCATTGGCATTACCTCTTACGAAAGGGTACTGAGAAGGGGAGCCAATGCGGAAACAGTCGACGTCTTGCCTGCAAACAATCGTTTGCTCGCAGGAGGCAGTAACGAAGTCAGGGGCTTCGACCACCAACTGGGACCTTATGTCCTAACCAAACGGACCGACCCTAGCAGCCAGACAGTCACGTATGATCGGGAGCCGCCCTTAGGTGGCTCAAAACGTCTCATTTTGAAATCGGAGTTACGACGTCAAGTCGTGCCGAACCTACTCGCGTTGTCCACCTTTCTCGACATTGGCAACAGCTTTTTCTCTCTTGATGAGGAAGATAAATTTAATAAGCGTTTCAGCGAATCTAAAACTGCACAGACGGAACGAAGCATGGAAGACAATTTCAGCTACGACTTCTCCGAGCTTGTCACGCACCCCGAATACATACTGCTCAAGAATTATCAGTCATACGGCCTCGCGCTTAACCTTCTCACCCCACTAGGTTCTTTCAATGCAGCCGTAGCACTTCCGCTGCGAGAACCTTCTAGCGATAGATGTCGTGGCGAAGGTATCTGCTTTCAGAGAGCGAAAGATAAAGAGCTGTGGTTTCAAAAATTCAAAGTTGAGTTGAACATAGGAGCAGAGTTTTAGACGTAATGCGTAAGCCACCTGGGGCAAATAGGGAGGGGGGGGTTTGGGGGGGCGAGGGAAGCGTCGCCTCCCCCGGATTTCTTGGAGGAACCAGCTGCGCAGTTTCCTCCAAACCACCTCCTTGCCCCAAATGCCTTACGGGTTACTTTTAGACTCAGCGTCCCCACCAATCCTTCGCATCCCAAACAAACACGGACGCGTTGTTGTAATCGTCTGGTTGCAGTGTGCTGACCCACAATCTGTTTTTCTCATCTACAAAAATGTCAGTCATTTTTTTAAGTTGTGACGGTAGGCTGATCTTTCCAACGGTCATCGAATCGAAGCAGCTATTAAACTTCACGACGCTGATCACATTGTTGACTTCGTTCCCCAGTAGGATCAGCCGCAGATCTTCCCTGACGGCAAGTCCGCGAACATTCCCAGCACTACCCAACCCATCTACGAAACAGGCATGTTCGAGAGAGCACTGAGTGGGGTAGTCTTTATCACAGAGCAGTGAAAAAAGGGGGAACGAGTCCCAACGACCCGCGAGGAAGACGCGCAGTCCCTCCGCTTTCCACCATGTCTCCGGAACACGGGCGGCCCCTCCAAATTTTAGACCCCCACTTTTGAGGAAGACAGTCAAAAAACGTTTGCGAAGTTGGACGGTCTCGGTCCACGGGGCGGCCCCTCCTCGGTCTTTGGGGGGTGTTAGCAAATCCACAACGATCGAGCGTCGGGCAACAAGTTGGAACGTCTCATTGACTCCTGTCATTTCAACGGCATCGCCATCGAACAGCAAAAAACTGTGACCATTGGGAATGGGAAAGCTGTTCCCTAGGAGATAAGCTTCGAGAGGACCGGGTACCCTCTTCTGTTGTACAAGGGTTCCAAATCGCGCCTCTCTCGTCGTTCCCACCTCACGGACAGGGACCGTCACAAAATAGTCCCGATCTGGAAACGCAAAGAGGCGATCATCCAGCAGCATAAGGCTTCGAATCGACTGTTCAATAGTTTCTATGGAATTTGCGCGATCCGGGAAAGGAATTAGCCTGCTCACCATCTTGGCAAAAGCACCTGATTCCCACAAGATGAATGATAGGAAAAGGAAAAAACGGATGCTCATGAATCGGTGCCCCCCCTCCCTAACGTCCTCACCCGATCATTACTGATATAATATCGGAGTTCCCTTAATAAATCTGAGTAGGAAAGGGGAAACAAGTTGGGCAATCTCAAAATCGCGACAAATTTGTCTCCTGTCAGCTCTGCTTACGAGGCAATAGCACTCTACTTGAATACGAGCGAAAGCTTTGAAAGGCAGGGTAAACTTATCAGCATGCAGAAGAAAGGGGAGCGCCTGCCCTTCCTTCTTAGTCGTGACCTGATATGCCTCGAACTTGGACATTACGAACTGTCTTTGATTCTCAACTCATGCGATGTAGTCGACAAGTTAGCGTTTGAAATCTTCTTGATGGAGGGGATTCAGAATTGGGGACAGAACCTTGCTTCCTCGGCATTGCGCACCTGGGTGGCTGCTACTGACCGTCTTTTATGGTTCGCAACTCTACCGCTCTTTAAGTCACCGTTAGCGACCCAACGAATGCAATACACACTCGTGGACATCAGTCTGAGTGTGGGAGGACGTTTCTTCGTTGAAAAGGTCCTCGTAGGTGATGGATGGGAGGAGTACTCTCCCGCTTTCCATGGCCTCTTACTGAACCGGGCTCAGCAGTTTCATGTGAACAGCCCGCGACTGGACACTCTCGCGCGAAGACGTTTGACTGAAATTTTGAAAAGCCCCGCATCGGACAACAAAGCCTTCCTGGCCTCGCTAAGTTGGCTTGCCGAAAAGGATACCGATTTCCTGACAAAACTTATAGTGGAGAAAGAACTAACCGAAATATGGAAAGACTTGATCAAACTTACTTTAGGACAAATTCGTGACGCAAAGTCCAGACTCACCCTAGTCCAAAAATCTCTCGAAGATAACGGTGTCAGCCTTGAAGACTTGAAATCAATATGGCCTCCCTTATGGCTTAAGCACAGGTTATCTTCCGCGAACACGTATTTGCTTCTGAAGCGTCTCACCCATTCCGCTCTGACTCATGAGGACGCAAGGGAGTTCCTGACGGGTATTCCGGCGGAAACTCTGATACGCGCCTCTCTCAAGCTTTCCGAAGAAGAGTTCACCACCATACTCCCTCTCCTTCAACCTTTTATACCCCCGTCGACAGCTCCTGAATTTGAAAAGAAGTTGCGCTCGCTCGCCACAGCGGAGCCAAGTGAGTTGTCCTCCCAGATCGAAGCCGAAAGAAAGGCTTTTCTCGAACACGATGCCCAACACCTTTCTACAGCTTTTATACGACAGTATTTCGAAAAATCCCCTATGTTGACTCCCCTTAGTGAGGAAACATCTGCACGGTCGAGATTCTTTGATTTAGCCTGCAGGAACAAGAAAACATCACCGGACCGAGGGGATAACTTCTGGTCTCTCCTTACCCAAAGTTGGCATTCCCGTGACAAGGAGCTTCTCGACCGACTTAGCAAGGAAGCCCGACAAATGCCCCTTCTTTTCGTTCCCTGTTATATAAAAGCACTCGGGCACTATAAAGGAGACGATGCGGCAGTTCTGAAAATCTTGGACTACGTCCGATCAGAAAACTCGCTCGTTATGTCCGAAATCATCAGCGCCTTGGCATCAATAGGAACACAACGTGCCCTGTCTGAGTTGGTTCAGTGCCTCTCCCGTCCTAATTCCACCCCCCAATTGAAACTGGATATTTGCGCGCATCTGTCCAAGGCTGACGTCGGCCTTCTCCAACCGGAAATAAGAAATGCGATCAAGGACCTGGAAACCCCCGAAAACGAAGGATCAATCTGGGAATTGAAAGAGAGCCTTTACAATTTACTGAGACTTAGCCCCCCCGATCCCCAAGGGGAATGGAAGGGGAAGTCCAAACTTCAACTGGACGAACAACTGAAAAAGAAATTCTCTGCTTACCCAAACTTGTCTGGTGAAATCAAGCGCTCCCTTCGTACCGCAGTGTTTTTTCATTCACAATCAGTCGCTCAAACAGGCATCGACTTAACGCCTGTGATTGACATGCAATACAAATCGTTAGAACTACTCTTTCGCGAAAATTTTGAGGAATTCTGCGGGAAAGTGATCAAGCAGGGCCTTATCCAGAGAAAGCTCGATATCATCGGATATGCACGCCCTGTTCCCGAAGCCATGCAAGAGTTTGAGAATTACATCGCCTCTCTCCCCAATGTTCGCAATATCCCCTTTTTTAGTAGATTCAAAATGAGAAAGTTGCTCCGTTCTCTCTGCCTTTTCCGCCCCGGCCGACGTTTCACATTGGATGGGATCAAGGCCTTTGCCATCTTTTTCTTATGTTTTTCGCGCAAACAGTGCCGTTACGGTTTGGCCAACCTTGCTCCTCTCAATTTCACGACTGACGAGGAGCTGACAAGCTTTTGTAAAAAACTTCATATATTCCAGGACATCCGCAATCGAGCTGCCCACGAAGGATTTCGCGCCGACCAAGAGAATGATATCGAAAGCATCTGGGAAAACACAACGTCCATCTTCGAAACGGTCCAGAAGCTCCGTTCCTGAGACACGTTCCTCCAAACCACCTCCTTGCCCCAAACGCGGAATTTTGTTACACCGAAAGTCATAGTGCTACGGATTCTCAAAGAGGGGCCATTTATGCAAAGAGTAGCCTTAGTAACGGGCGCGTCTCGTGGTATAGGGGCGGCATGTGCTCAACTGTTGGGGGCAGAGGGATTTCGCGTTGCTCTTCATTTCGGACGCAATGAGGAGCAGGCTCGCAAGGTCAGTGAAACTATTGGTGACGCTCACCTCTTCCCTTGCGACCTTGCTTCTGAAGAAGCGTGTCAAAAACTGGTCACAGATGTTAAAAATCATTTCGGTCGTATTGACCTACTTGTAAATAATGCGGGAATTAGCGTCGATCAGTTGGTTA
Source organism: Deltaproteobacteria bacterium (assembly GCA_016186945.1). GTDB lineage: Bacteria > Bdellovibrionota_B > Oligoflexia > Oligoflexales > Bog-1112 > BOG-1112. The sequence continues at coordinate 59,891 of JACPKR010000003.1, forward strand.
CCTTTGCAAAACCGGAGGACTTCGACCACATGATTCATGTGAATTTGAAGTCCGTTTTCCTTCTTAGCAAATTTGCCTCCCGCCATATGATCAAGCAAAAATCCGGGTCCATCATTAACATAACGTCGGTTGTAGGGTTCACCGGCAACGCGGGGCAATCTATCTATGCGGCAACAAAAGCGGCAATTGCTGGCTTCACAAAATCGATCGCCTGTGACTTGGCGTCCTTCGGTATCAGATGTAACTGTGTCGCTCCCGGGTTTATCGAGACCGACATGACTGCTGCACTGCCCCCGGATGTTCGAGAAGAGATTTTGCGAAAAGTCCCCTTGAAACGCCTGGGCACGACGCAGGAAGTCGCGCAGGTCGTTGCGTTCCTGGCGTCTGATAAAGCCTCCTACATTACGGGTTCGACCGTGCATGTAAACGGCGGACTCTATACCACTTAAAGGACTCTTGTATGGCAAAGATAGTCCTGACAGGAATCGGTCACAGCGTCCCACCGCACCTGATTTCCAACGAGTTTTTTGAAACACTTGACATCGAGTCCTCCTCCGAGTGGGTGAAAGAACGAACGGGCATAGAAAGCCGATATAGTGTTCTTCCAGAGGAAATTATCAGACGTCTGCGCTCAGGTGACTTGGAAAAGTCTGACTTATGGAAAGAAAAGCTCGCAACTCCTCTCGCAGAAATGACAGACGGAGCATGGGAACAGGCTTGCAATATGACAGGCAACGCAGCGTTTTCCCCCGACTTTCTGATTTGCGGAACATCCGTCCCTGACTTTTTCATCCCTGCAAACGCTTCGAAGATTGCCCAGAAACTTTGCTTATCTTCTCTTTCCTTCGACGTTAACACTGCTTGCAGCTCTTTTGTGACCAACCTTGCGGTTGCACGTGGGATGCTCTCGCAAGGGGAATACAGGAGCGCCGCGATTTTCAACGTTGAGCGTTATACGACGCAATTGGATTTTCGAGACAAGAAAACTTGTGTCCTTTTCGGTGACGGTGCAAGCTGTGCCCTTCTTCAGCAAACAGACGGAAGCCACGGCCTGGAACTCGTTGATGTAGTGTTGCACTCCGACCCGGCCGGGAGTGATCACGTGCAGATCCCGATCCACGACACGTTTTCGCAGAACGGAGCTGCGGTTCAGAAGTTTGCTATTGGCAAAACTGTGCAGGTAGTTTCTGAAATCATGGACCGCAATAGGTTATCTTCTGGGGATCTAAGATTTTTTATTGGCCATCAAGCAAACTTACGCATGTTGCAGGCTACCATTAAAAAACTTGGCTTGAGTCCCGAGCAGCACCTATATAACGTCACCACCCATGGGAATCAAGGAGCTGCGGGAGCGCCTTCCGTCCTCGCTCAGAATTGGAAGCGTTATGTGCCTGGTGATTACATTGTTGTGGCGGTTGTAGGAAGTGGACTCACCTGGGGCGCTGCTCTCTTTCGTCGGGGGGTATGAGCAGGAAAGCTGGTGAGCAAGGAGGTGGTTTGGAGGAAACTGCGCAGCTGGTTCCTCCAAGAAGTCCCTTTAGCGTTTCATCCCACTTCCTCTAGCGCATTCTCGTTAGTGAGAACCGTCATCTGAAGGGCTGTGCTCTCTTTCGCGAGTTCCCGCAGGTAAGGCTCCAGTCGGGTGACGAGGACACGTGCTAGTTCCTGCCAATGAAGTGCGCTCATCTTTTCATGAAAAGCTTCATGGGCGGAGCGGATCAAGTGGGCGAGTCCGTTCACTGGCGCTAAATATGCATGGCTGTAGTCCAGAATGCCATTCATATGTTCGATCAGTTCCAAGAGGAGACTGATGTCACTAGAGATCTCCTCAAGTTCACCACGCGGCTTGATGCTTCCGTCTTGCCAACAATGAACTGCCAGTCCTTTCAAGCGATTGCTAATCGCGCTGGCAAGGTCTCCGACAACGTCGAGCGTTTGTAACGATAGATCCTTAGGACTTTCGATCCTGATGTGTAGAGAAGAGTTTGCATTCAAGGGAATATTTCTGACCTTCGTTTTTTTGAGTCCATCAACCATTTCCCGATCATCAAGGACCACGCTTGTCAGAATCGTGTCATGCTTGGCGAACAGCTTTTCCACCCAGCTTAGGGCTTCCCCGAGTGTTTTTATGGGGACGGGAACTGGGATTTCTTTGTGTTTAAGCTTGATCTTTTTCAGCATGGGCTTTCTCTTTTCAAGGGGGCGTTAAGCCAGCGAAGCCTCACTATTCCTCCCAAGCTCTGCCTGCGTCATACTCAAGAGGCGGTGGGCCCGATGATCGTTTTCGTCGTCATCCAGGATCCTGCGCATACTTTGCGCTGCTTCATCGAATTTTCCTTGCCGGTACAGGACGCCACCCAAGGAGTACAGGATCTCATGATTTTGAGGGTGCAAAGCAAGGTAGCGACGTAGGCAGGTTTCCACTCGTTCGTAATCGTCGGTTTCGTACCCGATCCTGACAAAACTATAGAGGGCTGACAAATTTTCAGCGTTAAGTTTCAAAGCTTCATGTACCCATTTCGCGGCTTCTTTCAGCTGACCCAACGCTTGAAAAGCAAGTCCAAGGCCAAGATTAGCCATCTCGTCGTTAGGAGAGAGGGTGAGCGCTTTCTGGAAGTGCAGCACGGCAATTTCGTATTTCTTAGTCAGCAACGTGATTGTTCCCAAGCCTATGTATGGTTTGGCTGACAATTCATCAGCCTCCGTTGCTTTAATATAGGCATTTTTGCTTTCCTCGAAATTTCCAAGCTTTGCAAAACAGTCGCCCATAATTCTATAAAGACTCGAAAGGTGATAATGGGGAACCTCCTCTCCACCGAGCGCTGATTCAATGATTTCCACAGCATCGAGGTACTGCTTGGTGGCAAGTTTCTTCTCAGCCTCAGCGACTAGCTTGTCAATGTCACGCGCTTCGACGAGGACGTCTTTGGATGTGGTCTTGATTAGCAACGTCTTCAACGTTTTCAGCTCATTTTCCAAGGGGTAGAATCGGGTCACTTTCTCTTTATTCTTAGCCGCTATATCTTTTGCCAAAGCGGGGGAATGTGCCAGCTTCGTGATAGCCTTCGCAAGGCTGCTTGGTGATCCCATGCAAAAATCAATTCTATGTTTTCCCACAAACTCCTCAATTACAGGCAGACGACAGGCAAGGATGGGGATTTGGTAAACCATCGTCATCAGAACAAGGGACGGGTTGACGTAAAACGAATCGTGTGCGAATTTCGGTGCGCAATAGAGAGCCGAGCTAGCTTCAAGAGCTGTCGTCAGAGACACTTTGTTAGGAGGCGCAAAGACAACGTCGTTGTCGATCCCGATTTTGACCGCAAATTTCTTGATTTCCCCAACATAAGCACCTTTTCCATATACGAGGAGTTTGCCGCGACGATGGAGATAGGAATCACTATCTTTTGCAAACCGTATAGCATGAAGAAGGTCTACAAGGTTTTTTTCCCAGGCAATGTTTCCCACAGCAGCAATGACAAAATCACCGTCACATAGACCGAGGGACTCGCAAGCTTCTGCCTTTCGCCTACTGCTGATCGCTTTTCTGTCCGGAACAAGGGGAGGGACGTAAAGGATTTTTTCCTCCTTTTCCCCCTCCAGACGGAGAAGTTTCCTTGCCGCATCGGACTGTACGAGAAAATAGTCCGCAAGTCCTCCCACTTCATCGCGGATGACCCGGACGTTGGGAAGTTCCTCACCAGGAAAAGACACCAGATTGTCGATCCATACGATCAAACGAAATAGATGCTTCGATTTCGCTTTGACGGCCTGATACGAGCAAAGGTTGGTTCGGTCTTTGACGATAACAACGTCAAAACCTTTCAGTATATTCTCAAGGCCAGGAAGAAAGGTTGGGCTTGACTCATAGTATGGCAGGGTAAGCAGAGCAAGCTTTGAATCCCTGAGGCAAGGGACCACCGATTCTCCAATTTTTGAAGACGTGATGACACTGAGTTCGCACGTCTCCGCGAGCGGTATGAACTGCTCAATATCGAAGACATTGGGATGGCACCCGAAAACAAGGGCTATTTTTGTCTTGTCCACTATATCGTCCTAGTAAAGGAGTGAGCCTTTGCTTTTGCAGACTGATATTTCTTGTTTCGTGATTTTTCCTTTTGCAATTTTGCAAGTTGCGAAAAGAGGTCCATCCGGACACCTTCAAGGGAGCTGCCTAGCCTTAGATTCACGGCTGCAATTTTTTCTATGAGTTCTTTGAACGGATCATCTGCATCAAGTGCTTTCAATTGATCGTAGTAACGATAGTTGTGATAAGCAGCGTTGCGCCATTTTAAAAGTTCGAGAGCCTGAGCCAATTTTTTCTTGTGAATAAGTTGCAAGACTCTCTCACCACGATCGAGGTAGACCTGGAGGGCTGCGATGGCACGCGCCAAACTTTTTTCCGACATAGGTCGTTTCAAGGCCGCCTCCTTCGTTTATTATAAACCAAGACGGGCATCTTGCGGTAATCTGCGCTATTTCGGTTGGTACAATTTGCCTAGCTATAGTATTTGAGAAAAAGAATTTGTGGAGAGGACCTTTTTTGAAAAAAAGTTCCCCTCCGCTGTCATCCCGCGGCTTGACCGCGGGATCCAACGGCAGCCTTCCTCGAATAAGTTGGGTCCCGCGGTCAAGCCGCGGGATGACAGACCCGTAAAAATTCTTCCCGAAAACTCGTAAAAGTTTTTCCCAAAATTGATTGTCTTGAATACTATAGTCATAGCAGATCAATTTTAGGAGCTGGGGAGATCGGCCCGCTTATCTTTATCAGCAGTTTGCCCTCGGTTTCCTTCCCCGAGATGGCGTTTAGAGCGAAACCGAATTGTTTCCTCAGTTCCTGGAATAGTTGCAAATTGACGGAGATATCGAGGACGGATTGCTCAATCTTTGTTTTCTGCAAGACTTTCCCTTCAAACGCAATATCGAGGTCTTTTGTGCGAAAGCGAGAATTTTTGTCTATGGTCGCAGTTCCATTTTGCAAGCTCGCCTTCAGAATCGCCGTTTCAAACTTTTGCGAAGGGATTTGCATGGATTCGTCAAATTGGACTACGGTATCTTTCAAATCAAAGGATACTGTTCCCGTCGAAAGGGAGAAATCGGAAACATTCAAACTCAAATCCACCTCTGCCTTAAGTTTTCCGTCTATCCCCATTTTCTCAAGGATTGGTTTTAAAAAAAGACTGGTACCCGGACTAGCGGCAAACATTTTCACTCCAAACTCTGCTAAATCACCGAATAGAAACTTGTCAGCCTCGATCTCGACCGAGGACGGGAGTATCATACGAGATCCTTTGAGAAGGTCGAACAGACTCAGCCCAAGGGACAGATCCAGAGTTCCCTGCGACCTATCCTCGATCTCGACATCCACATCAATATGCGCCCAGAGAAGGGGAAGCACACTGACCTGCACGCTAGCATAGGGAATCTGAATCTCGTTACCTTCGGATGTGCCCAATTTTGTATTTTCGATCTCGATCCCTAAAGGGAAGCTCGGGCCTAAGTCTCCAATGCTTACTGCCATGCCCGTAGCATTGGTCGTTTCCACAGCGATTGACTCCTTCAGCACATCGTAGGGGAAGGAGAAGTAGAGAAAAGTGATGAATCCAACAAGACCGACAATTATATATATAGCCCAACGCGTAAAATTTTTCATAGGGACCTCGACTATTTTTTGCCTTGATAACCTCGGAACATCAATGTCGTATCGAAAAACAATTTATTGCCATATTGGCCTGTGATTTTAATTTCCTTCAGACGGATATAATGTTCAGACTTTTCGACATCGGACACCAGGCTCAGGATGCGTGGGATGGAAATCTGGGGAAAGCGCATTTCTATATCGACTTCGTTAAATGTCTCAGAAAGGGGATTGGCAGAGTCAATGGGATTCACTTTTTCGCTCAGGTCCTTCATCTCGATATTCTTTTCCTTACTCAACTTCTCGAAGAAAGGCTTGAATGCCAATCCCCTCGTTTTTGCGGAAATGGTACTCACAAGTTTGGAGAAACGTTGTTCTTCATTGGTATCGAAAGATTTGACTTTTTTCAGTTCCTGCAGGGCTGAGACGCTTTCGCTCAACTCAAGCTCAAGCTCTCGCACTTGCCCGAAGTATAAAACAAGGGCAATTCCTATAACAAAAACGATAGCTCCCACACCAACTGCGACTACCCCGTTCCTTTGTGTGGGTGACAGTTTGTAGAAACTGTCCATCACAAAATCCAGACGTTCGTTGTTGGGACCCAGAAGTCGGACTCTAATTTCCTTCAGATATTTCTCAAGGAACGGATCGAGCAATTTTTTCAAAGCTCCCATTACATCACCTTCAAGTTACCTGGGGATATAGTTCGTTTCAATCACCGCTATTTTAATGTCTGTACCTGGCTTAGTATCTGATGACTTTTCAACGATAGCATCAAAGACTTTCACCTCACCCATTGCGTTTTTTAATTTTGCCAAGGTATCGAACGAGTCTGCTTCGATGCGCAGCCTAAGCGAGCCTGACCCGTCGGGGCGAGCAGAGTAGCGATACTCCACAACTTCCACCGCAACTTCTTTGGGAAGGGCCTGGCTCATTTCCTGCAAAACTACCATAGCACCACTGTCGCTGTTCGATTTAATGAAGCCCTGGAAGGCTTCTTTTTTGCTTTCAATCCGTCCGTTCAGCATGGCTACAGCATCGCGATGAATTTTTGAAAACGAAGTTCCTGCTGATTTTGCAAGGCGTTTGAATTCAGGGAAGCTTGCAATTTCCTTTTTGTAGACTTCCTGAATGCTCACGATTTCCCGATTATAGAGGTAGAACTTAATACCATAACCCAATCCCATGAGGAGCAATGCTATGGCAATGACTTTTGCAACAGCCCCCGCTGTGTTTAACACGGACGCATAGTCCTGGATGTAGGCGAAAGGTCCTTTCCTCAGATTGATTTGGGAGTGCCGTTTGACGGACGTCACTGCCCTTATCCCAATGGAGATTCCTTGAGACATGATAGGGACATGGGAAGCAAGTTCTGGACTAATTTGCAATTTTGAGTTTACCAGCCCGTTACTAACGGTTTCTATCCCGATCTCTTGCGTCAGGAAGCTGTCCATATTTTTGATCAACGAGGTGCCGCCGGAAATGAAAATTTTGTCGATCGGTGCTTTTTCCCAAGTTTTGAAAGCATAGAGACTACGGCCCAATTCACGGGCGATGGGCTTTGACGCAAGGGCGATTCGCTCTGCTACGTTACGATCTTCCTTGCTGAGACCTTCTCCCGAGTCGTCTCTTACAATGACGTTGACCCTGTGTTTGATCCGTTGGGCCTCGTTAAAGGACACTTCCAGGTCTCTTGCAAGAAAATCAGTGACATAACGACCCCCAAGATTGATAGACCGGAACATGCGTAGCACACCGTCCTGTACAAGGCAGACCGAGGTTTTCTCATGACCCAGATCGACGATACCGTAGCACTTCCCCTTCTCCATGGGGAGATAGGGGCTGAGGTTATAAAACGACAGACTATCTACATCCACAAGTTTGGGGTCGATGCCGATGATTTTCAAATTTTCGAGAAAGGTTCCCAGGAAATTGCTTTTCGTCATCACGACCAGGGTAAAGGTCTTCCCCCCAATCGTGCCGAGAATCTGATGGTCGATAATCATCTCTTCAAGGTGGAAAGGAACCACATCTTCGACTTCAGCAAGAACTGACGACTCGATCTTATTGGGATCCGAAAAATTGAACGTCATGATGCGACTTGATATATACTGGCCGGGCATGGCTGTAATGATACGATCGGCTTGAAGGGCGTTTTCTGAGAAAATCTGCCCCAGGCAAGCGGGCAGTATGGTGGAGGGGTCGATTTCCTCGATTTGTGGAATGACCTTCTCGTAGAAATTCGTGATTTCATAGGACTTGAACTTGTTTAAAATTTCAACTGCCTTTACCGAGTAACTGCCAATGTCTAATGCTATGATTTTCTGCATATGGTGCCCTTTTGAGGAACGTCAGCTCTCTTTATATTCTGACTTGCCCACGATTCCCTGTCAAATTGACGAGGTCGCAAATCAGTAATGCGTAAGCCACTTGGGGCAAGGAGGTGGTTTGGAGGAAACTGCGCAGCTGGTTCCTCCAAACAATCCCGGGGGAGGCGACGCTTCACTCGCCCCCCCACCCCCCCCTCCCTATTTGCCCCAAGTGGCTTACGCATTACCGCAAATCAAATCAGTTTCCATTGCAAAATCTGGTAAGAGCGCTTCACTTGTTGCTTGTCGCGGTTGTAGCTTTTATCTTGGGGCATAATGCGCCTAACGACGGCAACGATTTTTCGCTCCTGATCTCCCGTCGAGGCATCTATTTCAATGCGGAATACGGAAGACTTCACGTCAAACCACTTCTCCGGATTTTTAGAAACAGTGGGATCTTCTGAAGTTCCCGTATAGCAGGCTAGAGAAGAAAGAGTCTGCTTGACGTCATTTTCAACCACGGCTTTTTTTTCTTCCTTAAGCCTGGCCATCTTAATCGCGAAACTCTCGGCACAGGCCTGCGAACGAGCTTCCGGGACCAGGCAACTCAGAAGCTCCGGACTGATGGTATTGAGATTGATACGGGGGTCGTACTGAATATCCGCAGCTGGGTATGGATACACCGTGAGGTAAGGAGCAAATACGGTGTGAATATCATCGTCCCATCCTTCCACCAGCCGAAGTTCATTCACAGTGTCGAACGGGAATTCCTTTGCCTTATAGGGAGGAGTCTTGTTCTCGTAGGGAGCATTCTTTTCGCCAAAACCGCTTTCCGGAGACGCACCTTTGGCTTCAGTGATGAAGTCTTTCACTCGATACGCCAGTTCCAGGGGGTCAATGTTCTTCGACTGAAGAAATTCTTTTTCCGTAGGGCAAGAGAAAAAGGCAATAAGGCGACTCAAAGTTTCTGTACAACGGCCTTTGAAGCATTCGTTGACATTAATCTTGGAAGCCTCGTCAGAAACTTTCATCGAAAAGCTGTCGGTGAAAAGCTCCATCTGTTCAGAGACACGTTCAGAAAACACACTCCTAAGTTTGAAGGGGTCGTCGTCCTCCTCATCATCCGCCTTTGGTTTGGACGTTTTCACGAAGGCTACAAGTGTGGAGCCGATGGGAGGCAGCCGGTTTATCATGTTCCACAGACTGGAAGCGTCATCGGCCAGCGGTTTTTTCAAAAACTCAGGCGTCGTGCCTTGCGCACGGAAGAGGTCGAACCCCCAGCTCATGCTGAGTAGAAACACTGCGAAGTTGAACCCCGACTTTGCGAGATACTCTGCCTTCACCCGATCACGGGAGGCAACGGCAAGTTCGATATTCACAGAAGACGTGACGATCATGTCGGAGACAACCCCCAACATCAGCATGATGGTCATCATCGCGATGAGGAGCGCTATGCCTCTTCTTTTCTTCCCGACGGCCCCTCTTTCTACAGCGACAGGGAAGCCGTAGGAGATTTGCATATTTCGCAATGTCTTCAAGAATTGTTTCATCAGTCCAACTTGTAAGAACTTGTGTGTTGTTTCAACTCGTCAAAATCCAAGGCTGTCGGCAAATATATGACGCTCGTATACTGCACGTCAGGTTTGCTGTCCTCGGTGCGGTCGCTCGCGTTTTGTGTCCAAGCCTGCACGATGACTCGCACCATTTGCGGAAGACGGTCCTTTGTGTCGCTGCTTGTGGAATCCCACTTATCCCTCATCCAGGAATCCCCATTCCATGCTTCAAATTGAAGGGAAGCAATATCTTCTGCAAGAACCGCCATGGGAGGATCGTCGCGGAAATCCTCCGGCATACGCATTGTCTCACCTCGGTACAGGTTTTTCCGGCTTGGGTCTTTTTTCGATGCACGCACCTGATAAACAACGTAGGCCAGGTCTGCCTCTTTGGCATGGGCGCGAATGGCTTGATGGGCAGAGTATGTTAAAGCAAGGCTGTCAGAATCCATGCTTTTCGTAATTTTGAAAACGGTCCGAGCTTTACCACCTGCACGGACCGTATCTTTCGAGGGAACGATGAAAGCATGGCCTATATCCCTTGAAAAGGCCTCCATGATTGTGTTGAATCGATGAGTAACCATAGCTTCCTGCCCGAGTGCGTATCGCACGTCAAAACTAGCGCGGATCATCTGTGTGATGGCATAGACCATACTAACAAGGATCGTGAGCGTGATGATCACTTCCAGGAGGGTGAATCCTCTCTGCTGTAATTCAGGGCAGGATCTCCGCTTTTCAATCTTTGGGCACACACTGGCCATCGACTAGCTCTTCCTCTGGTTTACATTTTTTCTCACCTTCATCTTTTATTTGCTTTTCATCCTTCTTTACTTCCTCTTTTTTGACTCCCACCGGCTGTAGGGTTTCGATAAACGTGTCAAGCTTCTGCTGCGCGGTGATAAGATAGGCGAGGTCCACACTGTTCCGCTTAGCCCCTTCAGGCCAGAAGACTTCGATGTGGGCAATTTTCAGAACCTCGTCGCCAAGAATATCTTTCAACTGACCTTTGATCATGTCAGTCATCGACTTATCACCAAGGCTTCCTGCCGCAAGTTCAATGAGAGGAAGTTTCCACTCTTCCACTGTTAGGTCGTATGTGAAATCGCAATCAAAGCCATCTCGGGGACAAAGCTTTTCGTCAAAACGTTCTCCTCTTCGCTCTTCTTTGATTTCCTTAACTTCGTAGAACTTCCATTTGTACTCAATTTGCCCGAGGATCGCTTTCCCCAACCAGACGGCTTGGGTAACTTTGCGCTCGTACTGGGAAAGATTGATGGCACTTCCTTGAACGGTACTGACTTCAAGAATCATAACGACCATCAGTCCCAGGGCGATGATGGTTTCCAAGAGGGTAAAACTCGATTCGCCACTTTTTCGCGCGCGGTCCCCCAAGGGCGGAGGGGTAGCGTCCTTGCGTTCTCGATTTGACCATTGGGCTTGACGCATTACGGTTTCTAGTCCTCTTCTTCGATCGTAGTCAGATCAACTGTTTCGTAACCGTTATTGAGCACAGCTTCTCCTTGGTAGGACAGGGTAAGGAGGGTGTACGGTTGCTTCTCTTCATCCACTTCGTCCCCTCGCTTGTAGAATATGTGCATGTACGCGCGCTCTACGTATCCTACTGGGAAAAAGTAAATATGTCCGAACGCTTCATCAGGCTCAAGATTTTCAATCGCAATCTGGGTGTTGTGGTGCTCCGCCCTCATGTCTTTAATGATAAGTTCAGGCCCGAGCGACCGATCGCCCCATTCCATCGACTCCACCTTTGTCCAAAGAGGCTTTTTAAGTTTCGCCTTTGCATTCAGCACGGCAGACAGGGGGGCTAGCTCTCTGTCCTTTTCTTGATCGAAAACGGGATCGCCTGCCGTTTCCTCAAACTTCGCGAACATTGTATCAAACTCTTCCCGTTCTTCCTGTTCCTGCGCTTGCGACGGGTCTGATTCTTTTTCCGTGGTATGCAGGTAGACGTTCTGGCTTTCTGTCGACTCCAGCCAGTACTTGCCAGAGTAGAGGTGGAAAACCAGTCGGTAAGGCTTGCGGTTCAATACGGCCATGTCGAACGCTGAACGCACATCTCCTGAAAGGCGGGAAAGTTTGTTGGCTATTTCCGTCTCGGTTTGAACCGTGAGGTTAGGCGCAGCAATTGAGTACGCAACTGCCACCAAAGCTATGACAATCATAAGTTCGACAAGGGTGAATGCCGCTCTCATTACTCCCCGGTTTCTTCCGTTTCTCTCTCGGGGTAATGGATGTCTTTGCCTGTGCCTATCTGCCCATCAGTACCCCCGGAAGTGATTCGGAATACGGTTCCATCGGACTCATATTCGTAGCGATTTTGCCATGGATCCAAAAGTTTCTGTTCGCTTTCAACATAAGGTCCGCGCCACCGTTTGGTCGATCCAGGGTCACGAACAAGGGCGTTAAGACCTTGCTCAGTTGTTGGATATTTATAGTTGTGGACCCTATACATTTGAAGAGCTTGAGCCAGAGTTTGCATGGATATTTTAGCCTGGTCTTCTTTGGCAGTCTCCGCTGTCTGCATGACGTTTGTAGCTATAATCGTCATTAAGGTTGCCAGCAAAGCGATTACGATGATGATCTCGATGAGAGTCATCCCTTTCGTGTTCGTTGCATGAGTCCTGTACATCATCTTTTTCCAAAACCTTGCGAGAGTCTTTTTCATCTTTGTTCTCCTAATTGATTATCGGCGAATTTGATTCATGATGGATAACATGGGGACCAACATTGCGATTACGACAACGACAACAATCCCCCCCATTAGAATTATCATGAGTGGCTCGATCAACGAAAGGAGTGATTCAATTTTCCTTTCCACCTCAGAATCATAAGCAGCAGCCACATGCTTGAGCATTTCCTCAAGTTCTCCCGTCTTTTCCCCTGTGCGAATCATATGAGTGACCAGTGACGGAAACACCTTTGTCTTTTCTATCGTAGCAGCAAGGCTCTCGCCTTCCTGAACCGCCTGCCTTGCCTCTCCCACAGCGTTTGAGATGGGTTTGTTACCGATTATGTTTTTGGTAATTTCCAACGCCATGATAATAGGAACACCAGAACCGAGCAACGTCGAAAGCGTTTTTGTGAATTTGGAAACGTTGACCCGCAGGACAATGCCCCCAAACAGCGGAGCTTTCAAAGCCATCCGGTCGAAACTCTCACGCCCCGCCTCAGAAGCGTACCAAACTTTGAAAAGATAATAAACAGCACCAACTACAGCAACGACTATGTACCATTTTGCCTGTAGGAACTCAGAAATATTGATCAGCCATTGCGTATACCAAGGAAGCGCCACCTTCAAACTAATGAACACTTTTTGCAACTTGGGGACTACGCTGACAAACAAATAGATGATGATGCCAAACGAAGCAAGGATCATGAGAGAAGGGTAGGCCAAGGCGCTGAAAATTTTCCCCCTCACTGCCACCTGGTATTCCTGGAAATCTGCGAGTCGCTCCAAGACTATCCCCAAACTTCCCGAGGATTCACCCGCCTTCACCATATTGACATAGAGGCGATCGAATATGTTGGGAAAGCTCCCCATAGCTTCGCCGAGGGACTTGCCTTCCGATACCATGTCCTTGACTGCGGCAAGAGCATTGCGCAGGACGGTGTTTTCCACCTGGTCGGTGAGCGCTTTCAAGCTCTCATCGAGTGGTACATGGGCACTCTGAAGTGTGGAGAACTGGCGTGTCATGATGGAAAGGTCTTGTAGTTTGACCTTTCCTTTAACTTTGATCACACCTTTTTCTTTGGTTATGGCTACTTCTTCTCGAATTTCAGAAGCGATGATATTGTCTTTCGAGCGCAATTTCTGTCGGGCAGCCTTTGGGCTATCCGCTTCAACCTTGCCTTTCCTGGCGGCTCCAGTGGCGAAATCGTATCCTTTGTAAATGTAAAGCGGCAAAGCGGTGCCTTTCTAAGTCACTTCCAATTCTTCCGTCTGTGTCTTTTGGATAGCTTCTTCTATGGAGGTCAGACCTTGTAAAACTTTGAGAACTGCCGAGCGCCGCAAAGTGGTCAGACCTTCCTCTATGGCAAGTTTTTTAATTTCGTTGGAATCTTGTGTCTTGTTGATGAGGATTCTTAGCTTATCAGTCATGATGAGAAGTTCATGCACTGCCATCCGCCCCACGTAGCCTATTCCATGACATTTTTCACATCCTTTCCCTTGCTTATAGATGGTTTTACCTTGTAGGTCGTTGCGGGTTAGCTCCATAACTTTCAAGTCGCGGTCTGTCGGCTCATACTTTTCCCGACAGTTGGTGCACAAGCGCCTGATGAGTCGCGTAGCCATGACCCCGATCAATGCCGATGCGATCTGGAAAGGTTGCACGCCCAAGTCATTGAGGCGGGTGACCGCTGATGCCGCGTCGTTCGTGTGGAGCGTGGAAAACACAAGGTGACCTGTCAAGGAAGCCTGTATCGCAATGTTTGCAGTCTCATGGTCGCGGATCTCCCCGACCATGATGACATCAGGATCCTGCCGGAGAATGGCGCGCAATCCTTCGCTAAAGGTTAACCCGATCTTCGATTTCACATCGATCTGCCCCACTCCTGGGAGTCGATATTCCACAGGATCCTCGATCGTCAGAACATTAATCTCCCCGGAAACGACGTGCATGACCGAGGCATATAGGAGAGTCGTTTTACCAGATCCGGTCGGCCCCGTTACAAGAATAATGCCGTGTCGTCTTGTAACCGCACTTTTCCAGGGATGCAGGACATTGTCATCTATGCCCATTTCCTCCAGTCGTCTCACGCCAGCGGTTTTATCCAGAAGACGCATCACAACACGCTCACCATGGGCTGTTGGCAATACAGAAAGGCGGATGTCGATATCCTTGCCAGCAACTTTGATTCCAATGCGTCCGTCTTGCGGGACTCTCTTTTCAGCAATGTTCAATTTTCCGATAATTTTTATCCGCGAAACGATGGAATTCAGATGCCGTTTAGGAATTTGCATCGTATCTCTAAGCGCACCGTCTATCCTGCAACGGACTACAATCTCGTTCTCGTAAGCTTCGATATGGATGTCTGATGCCTTTTCCTTCACAGCGCGAGCCAGAAGACCATTCACAAGGCGGATGATGGGTTTTTCGTCATCCGTGGATTCGAGCAAATCCTTGGTTTCCTCAAGGTCCTCACCCTCTTCTATGTCTGTCAACTCCCCAAGCACTCTCTGCGAGGTGTCCTGCGAACGTTCATACACCCGGTTGATAGCGTTGCTGATGACCGCTGGAGGGCATACCACCATGTTGATGTTGGTCGACAGGATAAGGCGCAAATCGTCCATGGGAAAGATGTTGAGAGGATCGGCTACGGCAACAGTCACGTTAAAGACATCCCGCGCTATGGGAAGAATGAGGTTGTCCCTACAAAACTGAATAGGAATGTTCATGATCAGTTCGGGGTCGATATCATTGATCGGAAGTTTGTCATAGTAAGGAAGATCGAGTTGCATCGCCAGTGCTTTTAGCATTTGCTCTTCGCTGATCACTTCACGCTCGATGAGGATTTCGCCGAGCTTTTTCTTTTCAGCTTCCTGAGCGGACAGAGCTTCCCTAAGCTGCTCTTCTGTGATCGCTGCAGCTTCTACAAGAATCTCCCCGAGTGATTTCCTGTGCAAACTATCCATCTATTCAATATCCTCTTCATCGAGGGGAGGAAGCGGGGGCTCCTCGATCACCGGAGGTTCCGGACTTATAGAAGGCTCTGGAGGTGGGGGCACTCCTGTTTCAAACCCTCCCCCACCACTGCTGCTCTCATCTAAGGGAACAGGTACTGTGACTCCTTCTTCCAGTGAACGGTCCTTAACCTCGGGAGTAGGAACTTCCGCCGGAACACCTGCCTCATCAAGGCCCATGGCTTTGTACAGTTCCTCTTGCTGTAATTGCATGTGCTTGTCTTCGGACTCGTCCGCCTTCGTCGGTCGATACTCCCCGTCTTCCTGTTTCGGAAGCCTTTTATAGAAAGCTGTGTCGGTGTAGCCAGACCCGAAGATTTCCTCAAAATATTCATCCCTTTCCTTGACCTTGGCTTTGTAAATTGCCGCCAGATCGTTTGCCCCATGAACGATATGCGGGGTCAGGAATATGACCAGATTATTGCGTTCATTTGAAACTTCCGAATTGCGGAAGAGCCAACCTAAGACGGGAATATCTCCCAAGAGGGGAATCTTTCTATAAGTCTCACGCTCTTCGTTGCTTACAAGACCAGAAATGACGATCGTCTGCCCGTTTTTCACCGTAACAATTTGGCTCGTTTTCCGCCGCGCAGTCTCGGGAAGGCCAGCAGGGGAAATAGTGAGAATCTTACTCGACTCAAGCTTCACATTGAGCGTCACATAGTTTGAGTAACTGATGTTAGGCTTAATGGTAAGAGTCAAGTCAACGTCTTCTTTTTCTGGCTTTTGGTTGACCACACCGGTAGCTGTCGTGACAGCAGAGAGGTAGACCACTCTCTGACCTACCGTCATGGAGGCTTCCTCATTGTTGGAAGTGAGAATATGAGGCGAACCCAGGATTTTGGAATTTGCATCTGTCTTGATCATGTTGATGAGAAAGCCAGGCTTGACTGTTCCCAAGCCGGGAATGTCAATACTCCCGCCAGAGAGAATACCTACGTTCATTTCTGTACTGAACGTATCCGCAACACCTTTCAAACTTTGAGACGCTGAACCAATAATTGGTTTATCGTTGGCATCCACTGCCGTTGCTGAAATCAAAGGCGCCACTTTCGCCGATTCCCACCCCACAGGCAGTTTCCCGCCCACCGCTGCAAAAATCGACGTACCAAACTTGAACCCACCTTTTTCGCTGATATCGAGTATATCTGCCTCGACGAAAACCTGGCTCCTCCGCACGTCAAGTTTGCGGATGATCGTATTCAGTGCGTTATAAGCAGCTTTGCTCCCCGTAATCAGAAGGGCATTCGTCGCTTCATCGGCCGTGATCTTAACCCCTTCACTCAATTCAGCAACACCGCCCTCCTCCTGTCCCTTGCGAGGAGGCGTCCTCCTTCCTCCTGCCTGCGTTCCTGCTGCTAGGGAAGACAAGGTCGCGGAAAGCTTCTTCGCATCTGCATACTGCAAGGGGCGGACGTGGATAGCCGCCTGCGCGGAAGGGTCGTCAAGAGGAATGTCGAATTTTTTCACCAGCTCCTTGACGTCCTTGATCGTGCGGGGAGGTCCGAAGATAATAACGGAATTCGTCCGCTCATCAGTGAGGATTTTGAAGGACTGATATCCACTTGCCCCTTTCCCCTTACCCGAAGAGGCGATGATCTGATTCACTTTGTCAGCAACGCCCTTGGCGTCGGAATACCTGATGGGCACCATCCATACTTTCGGCTGCTGAGTCTGGACGTCGAGAAGCTCGATAATTTCAAGTATGCGCTTCACCTTGTAACCGCTGTCACTCACGATGAGTGTGTTGGTGGGATCATAGGAAATCATCGAGTTCGAAGAGACAATCCGCGACAAGGTAGACTGAATCTGTTTCGCGTCAATATACTTGAGCGGAATGATCTGCGTTATAATCTTGTCCGTACTCGGCGCCCAACTTGCCCCCTGGTAGGTGGTTAAGTTGTCACGTACGGCGTTACGAACCTTCATGATCTTGATCACTTTGCCAGTCTCTACAGTTGTCAAGTCAAGAAGATTAAGGGCCGACAGGAAGGTTTGATAAGCTTCTTCCTTCGTAACCTTGCGGGGAGAGATGATCTGCACTTTTCCCGTGACGTTTCGATCGAGAATAACGTTTTTCCCCGTCCAAACAGCAACCGCCTTGATGATGTCCTGTATATCGGTCGGTTCGGGAAAGTCCAGATTGACCAGTTCCTGACCTGCAGGAACCTGCGACGCCCCCCTCTCTTCAACTACAGGTGCCGCCTCTTCAACTACAGGTGCCGCCTCTTCAACTACAGGTGCGAGTTGTTCCGGCGCTGCTGCCTCTGGGTCCGGATCCTGTCCCCACAATGCTGTCGATAGCAGCACCACTAGTCCCCCGATAAGGGATTTGGAACGTGTTGCCATGCCTCTCATCAAAGCCTCCCTGCTCTGTCAAGCCAGCTTCACTGGCCCCCGCTATTGCAGACCCATCTTAACCTGGGTCTCTTCTGGGATAACTCCGCTCTCCAGTTTCGATCTGAATATCTCCTTGAGGTCTTCCGAACCAACCACAACGTAGGGGGTAGCAAAGATCATCGTGTGTGTTGTCGTCAATTCGGTGCTACGTCTTGTGAACAACAAACCTAACAAGGGAATATCTCCTAAAAGCGGAGCCTTCTTCATGTTTTCTAATCGGCTCGTATTTTGAATTCCTGAGATTAGAATTGTTTGCCCATTTTTTAAATGAACAATTTGTCGCGCTTTCCTCTTTCCCACCAAAGGGATCCCCTCTGCCGTCACATTAGTGACCGTATTGGCATCAATTGAGATGTCGAGCCTGACATCACTGCCCGCTGCGTTAACTTTTGGAGTTAAAGTGACAGCGAGTTCAACTTTCTCTTTCTCAACTGTCTTATTGATAAGGCCTGCTTCGTCTGCATCGAAACGATTGTATATAAACTGGCGTCCGACAGAGAAACTAGCTTCTTCGTTTTCAGCAGTGAGTAAGGTCGGAGTCGAGATAACGGTCGCGCTTGTGTCAGCCTTCACGAGGTTCAAAATAGCGCCCGGGGAGAACGCGCCCACCCCCGGAAACGTCACCTGCTTATTCGCAAAAACTCCCACAGAAAGGTCGTCCTTAAAACTGGATAGGCTCGATAACTTCTGCTGAGAGGTCGCTCCCTCCGCTCCCGCTAGAACGACCGGTGCCATCTTCTGGGATTCGAAGCCCAGAATTGTCTTTGCCCCCTGTCCCTCTCCTACTCCAGCCAGAAGGGAGGGGAGGAAGTCCAGGTTGTGACCCTCTGCTACGTCCACAACATCTATCTTGAAAAAAACTTGCTTCCTCTGGATATCCAGGCGGCGGATAATTCCATTCATCCGCCGGTAAGCATGGTCAGTTCCCGAAATCAAAAGAGAGTTGGTGCTTTCATCAGCAGTGATTTTAAGATCCGCTGACCCTTGCTTGTCCCCCCGCTGGGTCGAAGGAGAAAGTGCGTTGAGAACTGAAGACATCTTCTTCGCATCACTAAAAGCCAAGGGCCTGACAAAAATTCCTCTCCGAGCTACTTTCTTAATCTGGCTGGGTTTGTCCGTAGCTACGATAAATTCTTTAATACGTCTCGTCTCTTCCTGTTTTCCAGCAAGAATCACCTCATTCCTCTGACCTTCTGTCAATAAACGAAGGTTGGTTAATATCTTGTCTCCCTTGAACGCCTCCTTGATAAAGGTTTCCATCTCCGATGCAGAGAAGTTAACAATGCGCACAAAGTCGACCTTGAATCCGGACCCCTTTTGATCGAGCAAAGAAAGGATGTCTACAACTTTCCACAGGTTATACCCCGTATCTGTGACGATCAGAACGTTGCTGGGGGCGTAGGGGTTAATCGAGACAGCTGATACCAGGTTGGAGATAACAATTCGCATTTGGTCCGCAGACGCGTATTTCAACGGAAAAACTTGGGTCACCACTTTATCGCTAAAAGGCAAGGCTCGCTTCACATCGGGGATGTTTTGAAGAACCTCACGTTTGGCGAGGACCTTGATGACTTGCCCTGTTTCCAGCACTGAAAATCCTAGCAAATCCAAAGCGGAGAGAAACGCTTGGTAAGCCTCTACTTTTGTCAGTTTCCGAGGAGCAATGAACTGTACCTTCCCCTTAACGGCAGGGCCAAGGATCACGTTCTTGTCAGTCCAACTTGATACCTGTTTGACGAGTGTTTCAAGCTCGACGGGATCGGGAAAATCGAAGCTGATTTCCTCCTGCCCCCAGGCTCGCCAGAATCCGATGAAAAATAAAAACACCAATACCGCTCTTAGCACAATGGCTCCTTGTGGCAAGGAGGTGGTTCGGAGACCCTGCGCAGCTGCTTCCTCCAAGAATCCATGCCGTAAGCCGCTTGTGGCAAGGAGGTGGTTTGGAGGAAACTGCGCAGCTGGTTCCTCCAAGAACATGTCCAACCTACTTAATCTTGATCAGGATCGTCCTGGGAGTCTTGCCCTCGCTCAACACATTCACCCGGATAT
Organism: Deltaproteobacteria bacterium; assembly: GCA_016186945.1. Lineage (GTDB taxonomy): Bacteria > Bdellovibrionota_B > Oligoflexia > Oligoflexales > Bog-1112 > BOG-1112. Next base: position 79,541 of record JACPKR010000003.1, read on the forward strand.
CTCGCTCATCCAAGAGGGCTTGATAAAGAGCAAATCCTTGTTCCGCTTCCATAACAACGTCATTCACCTGAGTAATAACGTCGCCATCCTTGAATCCTGCCTTATCAAAAAGCGAATCCTTATTGATCGCAAAAATCTTAAATCCGTTGACTCTGTTGTTTTCAGTATTAGGAACAAGGCGGGCCGCCTGAATGATTTTTCCGAATCCGTCCCCCAACTGCTCCTCGACCCAGGCAGACTCAAACTCAACCGTTTTGATCTCGTCTCCCGCCTTCGGAGCCTTAACCATGCCAACGCGTTTCGCTTCGCCTACTGCCAATTCCAAACATTCCTTGCGCCCCAAGTTGTTGATGATCACTTCATTTCTACGAATTTCCACGACCTGTGCCGATTCGCCACCGATGATAAAATCACCGATCGTATAAATGTCAGCAGTTTCGTAACCATCCTCCTTGATGGTTGCAAGTGAAGGAGTTTCACCGCCTAGAAATATGGTCCCGAGCAACTTGACTTTCAACAACGTTTTTTCGCAGGGTGCTTCGATATTGAATTTTGCAAGGGAGGAATCTTCTTTTTGCAGATCGCTTTCTTCAGGAAGTTCCCCAGTCTTATTAAAAAAGTTACGTTCCAGCACAACTTTGCGTACTTCATGATAGTTGACTCGACTTCTTGCTTCGGCGACTGAAAACTCAACCTTGTCAATGGCCGGTTTAGCCTTCAAGACGGAATTCAAGAGGGTGGGAAGCACCGACGACGATACGGTCTCGGCTGCCAGATAAGAGATCAAAAAGATAATCAGTAGATTAAAAAAAAAGGTTTGCTTTTGTGCGAACCAGTTCTTTTCTCTGAGGGAGCGAAACAACTCTTTAAGTTTGTCTAACATGCTATTTCACCTGAAGCTGAATGGTCATTTTTTTCCCTCCGCGCACCAGGCTAAACTCCATCTCGTTCGCCCCTCGCAGGGAATTCAACAGCTTGATGGTCTGTGCGGTATCGACCAATGAGACACCATTGATTTCCTTGATGATGTCTCCGTCTATAAGTCCTGCTTTCATATAAATGGAATCTGGCTTGATCCTTCGCAGCTGAAAGCCGCTTAATTCACCGCCTTCCAGAAACGGTTCTGCTTTGGCATCCTGCAGGATCTTTGCAAAATCGCTACTGAGCAACTTTTGCCGATAATCCGATGACATAGTGATGGCCGCACCATCCCGTTCAAACCCTTCCTCTGAGAATTTTTCCGCACCAGGCTGTAACATTCCACTTAGAGCAGCCACCTTTCCCTTCTTGTCCTTTGCCCGTTTCCCGCGTTCGATAATCTTTTCTTCTAGCTCTATGTATTCCTTATGGTCAGCGACTTGCAGGATGACTTTGTATCTGTGGATTTCAGCAACTGTGACTTTGTCCATGACCCGATCTCCGACCAAAAAACTGTTCTGTTTTTTCGCCTCGGTGTTCTCGATCACGGCCAAACCTGCCTGGGGGTTCCCACCGTAAATTGTCCCCGTTAGCTTCAGGGGCAAATCCGACTTAATCGCCTCAACGCCCGCAGGCCCCTTTTCTTTGGAAACAAGAGCATCCTCCTTGGGGACTTTTCCCTCCTTGTTGAATATATTTCGGTCAACGATCTCTTTTATGGAGTTTGGATTTAGGGTCGAGGCTTCCCTTTCGATGACGACCATTGCAGGTCGCTCGAAAATCCCCCTCGTGCTGACTTGGGGCAAGAAGATGCGGGAAAGAAATAGGGAAGCGATGAGCGCCAGGACAAAGCTGAAAGCAAGGACAAACAAGAGTCCCTTGACAGGAATTCTAATCCTTGAAATGAAGTCCAGAACGATCTCATGGACGGGAATCATAACAAGACCCCACTTTTATTGGCGGCTGTTTTTCGCGCAATGCCTGTTTATCAGATAGAGAACCCTTCGGGCACAATCCTCTGGCGCCGAACTTGAGTCCCGTAAGACAAGGGTGGACATATTATACCGAACGTTCCTCTGCCCTTGCAGAGCCTCTAAGCGCGCGCGCAACCTATCGAAACGCCTGTCCTTCTCTTGTTCCTCTATTAGATCGGCAAGGGGAAGGCGATTCTTCAGAAGAGATCGGTCGGCACGCAGGCGTTGGGCTATTACATTAGGCGGAACATCAAGCCAGACCAGAAGACCCAGCGCCTTGATAACACTTAAATTTTCATCATTTTGTAGCGCCCCACCACCTACTGCTAAAACATGGTTTCGCAACCCGCTGAGGGCGGCTACGCTCCGTGACTCAAGGTCACGGAAATAAGACTCTCCTTTTTCTTCCCAAACTTCGAATAATTTTTTTTTTTCAAATTTCTCAATAGCCTGATCAAGGTCCAGAAACCCCATCCCCATCCGTTGGGCCAAACACTTCCCAAGCGTCGTTTTTCCACTCCCTGGCAGTCCCACCAAAACCGCATTCTGGTCTTTTGGGAAATTATGAATTTTTTTAGAATACAAATACATCACTTCCTCGTTTACACTTTCATTTTAACCCAAGCGACTTTCCTTTAAAAGGGAAGTCCAGAAACGAACTTGTGGCAAGGAGGTGGTTTGGAGGAAACTGCGCAGCTGGTTCCTCCAAGAAATCCCCTCTTTGCCACAAGCGGGTTACGCATTACAAACGAAGGGGCCGTTGGAGACAACTATGCGCATAACTTTAGAAAAAAGCTTTTTCCCGTTACAAGGAGGCGCGAAGTCGGAACTGCATATTATCTCCTCAACCTCACCTTCACCACTTGGTTTCACTGACGATGCAAGTATCTTCCTTTTATGGCAAGGCAAGCCCCCAAGTTGTCAGGCGAGTTTGCACATTGCGGGAACCTCAACTCCCCTTAAAAGCAGTCCTGCCATCGACTTCCCTGGGGTTTTCATCGAAGTTCCCACGCAATTCAGCTTGCCCACCCTGCACGCACATTGTGTGGAATACGACACGGCCCCATTCTGGAAAGGCTGCACGTTTTCCCAATCCCTCGTCTCCATCCCCACGATGGGGATGCTCGATGGTCGTTGGTGTGATGGCTGGATCGCCCACCTCTCGGAAAAAGGGCGCGTGCATTCCCTCATAGCACCGGGAAGTGCCGCTCGCTTGACGATTAAGTTGCCTGTCGTTCAGGAAGAGGCCATAGAATGGGATGAAGCAATGACAGCATTCCCTTCTCTGGAGGAGCTGCAACGCCAAAGCCTTGTGACAATGTTGATATCCCAGTATAAAGCGGAAGAATTAAGAAGGCTCTCACTCACTAGTTTTGGTTTGCGGGAAGCAGTTTACCTGCTCATCCTGCGCCAAGCTTTTCCCTTTGCTCCTATGACCGCTTATCACGTCCAAGAGCCTAAACAGTGGCCAGCGAGGTTCAAGAACTTTTTAGAATCTATCCAGACCGATTGGTATAAAGGCACGGAAGGAAGACCGGCCAGTTCTTTTTTCGGCAAAGTATCGGAGGAGAAAATTCTAAAACTAGTCCCTGAACTGAATGAAAAGACCCGCATCCTAGCCGGGATCAAACGTTAAAACGGAATTCCATGACGTCGCCGTCTCTGACCACGTAGTCTTTCCCTTCTATACGTAGCAGTCCCATGTCCCGCAGCTGATTTTTGTTCCCAGCTTTTTTCAAATCGTCCACGCTATAAACTTCTGCGCAGATAAATCCTTTTTCAAAATCGGAGTGGATAACACCTGCCGCCTCTGGTGCTTTCGTCCCCTTATGGATCGTCCAGGCCCGGATTTCTTTTTCTCCCGCGGTGAAGTAATTCATAAGCCCGAGGACGTTGTAACCTTCTCTCGCGAGTCGGTCTAACCCGCTTTCTTTCATTCCCAGGGCTTCCAACATTTCTGTTCGTTCACTGCCTTCCAGACGACTCAGTTCCTCTTCAATCTTTCCGGAGATAACGACCACCCCGGAAGCTTCCTTCGCAGCTTTGTCCTTCACTTGACGGGTGAGTGCATTGTCATGTTCCCCGTCTGCCAGGCGTTCTTCAACGTTACAAACGTAGAGCACTTTTTTTGCGGTAAGGAGGTGCATGTCTCGATAAGCTAGGGCAGTGGGAGACTCTACCTGTGCATATTCCGAAAGGGGAAATTTGCGGGCCGCTTGCAGGCCTTGCAGGTGCTTCACTAGCGATTCAAGCATAGCTATGGTAGCCTGAATCTCCTTGCTAGCTGGGCCTTTGGCTTGTTTACGGACTCGTTGTAACGTTCGTTCCACAGTCTCGTTGTCGGCAAAGATAAGTTCCGTGTCGACCGTTTCGATATCTCGCAAAGGGTCGATGCCGCCTTCGACGTGCGTCACGTGCGAGTCTTCAAAACACCTTACGACGTGAGCCAATGCGTGAGTTTCTCGAATATGGCCCAGGAATTTATTCCCCAGACCTTCCCCCCGGGATGCGCCCTTGACAAGGCCAGCAATGTCAACGAATTCAACGACTGCGGGCACAATTTTTTTTGTTTTGACATACTTCGAGATCTCCCACAGGCGAGGATCGTTGACCTCCACAATCCCGATATTGGGGTCGATAGTGCAGAAGGGATAATTTTCGGAAGGTGCCCCCTTTGCTGTAAGGCCGTTGAATATAGTAGACTTCCCGACATTGGGAAGGCCGATAATGCCACATTTGAAACCCATCCTAGCGCCTCATATTTACATATTGAAGGGGCAAACCAAGATCCCCGGCTTTGAGTGAAGCAATGATTTCCTGAAGGTCATCGATTTGTTTCCCCGTCACCCGCACTTGGTTGTCCTGAATCTGGGACTGAACTTTCAGTCCTGAATCTTTGATGTATTTCGTAATCTTCTTAGCTTCTTCTTTGTTAAGCCCGGAGCGAAGCGTCACATTTTGTTTCAACAATTTCCCAGAAGCCTCCTGCGTATCCTGATATTGCAAAACCCGGCAATCGATGTCACGTTTTGCTAAGCGCGTTTCCAACATCTGGTGGATAGAACGCAGTTTCATTTCATCGTCTGCATTGATTTTTATCATTTTACCATTACGATCGAAGTCTATACTTGATTTGCCACCGCGAAAATCAAAGCGGGTCACCATTTCCTTAGCAACCTGGTTCACGGCGTTGTCTACTTCCTGTAAATCCACTTCGCACACAATGTCAAACGACGGCATATGCCCTCCGTGATTGGGAAAAAGGGAATGATAGCAATAGCCACTTGCCTACGTCCAGCACAAAGGGCACCATCCTTTCCATGAGCGACCTGAAACAACGCATCCGAACAGCTATACCCCTCACCACTCTCATTGGAGAGAGCGTTTCTCTTCAAAACAGGAGTGGCCATGCTGCCGGACTTTGTCCTTTTCACGAGGAAAAAACTCCCAGCTTTTATGTTTACGACGACCACTACCACTGTTTCGGCTGCGGTGCGCACGGCGATGCTATCTCTTATGTTCGCAAAATTCAGGGTCTATCCTTTGTAGACGCCCTGCGCTTCCTAGCGAACAAAGCGGGCATCCCCTGTGACGAACTGGATCGCGACGGCTTCCAGACACGTAAAAGACAGGGGGAACATCGGAAACAGCAAATCCTTCAGGCCGCAAAAACTTTCTTTATCGCTCAACTTACTGGTCCTCATGGGCAATATGCTAGAACCTATCTCCAGGAGCGCGGCCTTGCCGAGCAGCTTGAAGGCGGGGTCGGTTTTGGACTTGCCTTGAACGAAGCAGACTCGCTGTGCAGACACCTTCTTTCTCTAGGCTTTCAAATTCCCGAACTCGATGAGTGCTCGCTTATCCACAGTGGCAAGTCCCGCAACTACGATTTCTTCCAAAACCGCCTAATCATCCCCGTACATGACGAACAAGGACGCCTCATTGCTTTTGGTGGACGGGCCTTGGGCGAGGAACAACCCAAGTATAAGAATAGTCGCTACGATAAGAGTTTCTACCTCTTCGGCCTTGACCGTGCCCGGCAGGCAATCAGGAAGAAAAATCGCGCCATCGTGGTCGAAGGTTACCTCGATGCGATTCGGATGTGGCTGCACGGATTCGATGAGACAGTTGCTTGCCAAGGAACAGCTCTAACCTTCGAACATATTAGGAAGTTGGACGCACTGACGAACCACACCATCCTCCTCTTTGACGGAGACACAGCAGGTCACAACGCCGCTTTGAAGGCCCTCGATCACGCTTTTTCCTTCGCTAAAATGTTTTTCAGGGTCGTGCAACTCCCGGACGGAGAAGATCCCGACAGCTTTCTAAAAAAGAACGGACGGGAGGGATTGGATGCACCCCTGCAGAATGCGGAGGAACTCCTCTCCTTCGCTATCAACGCTAAACTACGGAACGCCCCCGAAACCGGACAGCCAGAACTTATCCAGAGCACCATACTCCCGTGGCTTGGACAGATCAAAGACCCCCTTCGTCGTGCTTTTTTCATGCAAAAACTCTCTAACCAAACCGGTATCCCCCGGAACCTGCTCGCAAAAGACCTTCGGCCCCCTCCTCCTGCAAAGGTTAGAGGCACCACTATAAAGGAGGAGACTCCGGCATCCCTGACACCACTCCCTCCCCTGGAGAAGGAGTTTCTCGCACATCTATATTTTGCACCGCCTCAGACGTTTTCACCGGAGGAAGCAAAGGGGCTTATAGCCGAACACCTTGAATTGCAAGGCATTTGGCATTCCCTGGCTCTGGAATTCCTTTGCTGCCTGGAAAGAAAGGAGGAACCTTCCCAACGAGCGCCCGGAACCTGGCAGTGTGGCTTTGACCCGCAAGTCATCGAATTTATGGAAACCCTGCATGCAAAAGAAAAAGCTTACGAGCAGGGCAAAGGCAGTCCCTTCACACGCATTCGTCTGGAAGGAGAAAAACGGAGCCTGAAACTAAGCCTGGAAAACCTGAAAAAAGAGATCATGCAATCCCAGTGGGAAAAGGAAAAAAACCCCGAAATGTGGAGCTTGCTCACTCATTCCCTCCTGAAAACCACAAAAGAACTGGCTGTTATCGAATCCCTTCTTCGAGGAAACAGTTGATTTCAACGAAAAAATGAGCTATAAAAACCTTTTAGCGCGGCGTTACGCGCCGTTGATCTTTTATAAGATTCGTAGCCTAAAAAGGCACTCTCGCTTTACCCAACACAAACTAACTAACTTTGAGGAACTTTTTGAATCATGGCTAAATCAAAGAAAGTTTCCCCGCAAAAGCATCGTCAGGCCCCCTCGAAAAAGAAAGCTATAAAGCAAGATGCTGCCAAAAAGCAAGATGCTGCCAAAAAGCAAGATGCTGCCAAATCCAAAAGTAGCAAGAAAACCATCACGAAGACGGCAAAAGGCGTCGCACAACGAGCTGCCGCGATTATTATGGGCAAGCGAGAGCAAAAAGAAAAAGCTTCCCCTAAGCAAGCACCAGCTAAAAATCTGACCAAAGTCGATCTCGATGCGGTCGTTGAAAATTTGAAGAACACAGCAAAAAAGCAGGAGGGAGTCATCTCTTTCCGCGACATCAACAACGCTATCCCGGGCGAAAAGAAAGTGAATCCCGAAATTATCGACGAAATTATGAGCAGCCTCGGGGAGCTTAGCATTGAAGTCGCCAACGCTCCCGGTTCGAAAGACGAGTTCACCATTTTGGATGACGAGATCGACGATTTTGAAGGCTTAGAAGATATCGCGGAAAGCGATGAGGAAGTCGAACTCGTCGAAGACACATCGGATGAAGAAATAGTCGGCAAGGACAAGAAAGTTAAAAAGACCTTAGCTGATGAAGAAGTGGATGAAGAAGAGATCGACGAAGAAGCAGAAGAGACCGACGAAGAAGCAGAAGAGACCGACGAAGAAGAAGAGAAGGCTAGGAAAAAACGGAAGGCGGAGGAAGAAGAAGAAGACCTGCGCCTAAAAAATCAAAAGATCGCTGACACTTCGATTGGTCGTTCCAACGATCCAGTCCGTATTTACCTTCGCAAAATGGGAAGCGTCGCTCTTCTTTCCCGTGAAGGGGAAGTCGTCATCGCGAAGAAAATCGAAGCAGCAGAAAACAGGATCCTCGAGCGCCTCCTCGATATAAAGGTTGGGAGAACACTCGTATCCCGAACAGCAAACCGATTCGTCGCTGGCGAAATTCGAATGAAAAGCTGGATCAAAGGATTCGACGATGACGAGGCATCAAACAATGAGGAAGTTCATGAAGAGAAAGTCAGGGAATTAACAAAGAACTTTCTGATTATTTTCGTAAGGTACGAATCTCTCTTAGAGAAAAAATCAGCCGCAAAGAGCCACGAAACCAAACTGAATCAAAGTAAGCAGGAAGTGTTTAACGCCTTACGGGATTTGAACATCAACCGAAAACTCATGACAAATGCCGTCAATATCCTGGCAGAATATGCAAACTCCCTGCGAGAGAGTCGACACGATCTTAAAATCTATGCAAAACGCGTGAGTATGTCCATTGAAGACCTGGCTAAACACATAGCCCATAAGCCTAATGTGCCCGCCGGTAGTCTGAACGAACGGGAATGGTTAAGGATTTCCCGCAATTTCAAAAACAGTCTGGAGACCGTAGAACGCTGTCTGAACGATAGCAATCTGGAAGAAAACGATCTGATCAATATCTACAACGAACTTCTCAGGATGCAAGAAGAAGCGGAATTTGCAAAACGTGAACTTGTGGAAGCAAACCTCCGCCTTGTGGTTTCCATAGCAAAAAAATATACGAATCGCGGATTACAATTCCTTGATCTGATCCAGGAAGGCAACATCGGGCTAATGAAGGCCGTTGAGAAATTTGAATACCGACGAGGTTACAAATTTTCCACTTACGCCACATGGTGGATCCGACAGGCGATCACACGAGCCATCGCAGATCAGGCCCGCACCATCCGCATCCCCGTACACATGATCGAGACGATTAACAAACTAATACGTACCAGCCGCTACCTTGTGCAAGAAATGGGTCGCGAGCCGACACCGGAAGAAATTGCAGCACGAATGGATATGTCGCTCGACAAAGTACGCAAGGTTCTGAAAATCGCAATCGAGCCAATTTCTCTCGAAACGCCCATCGGTGAGGAGGAAGATAACCACATTGGAGACTTCCTTGAAGACAAGTCAACCACTACACCTTCGGAAGACGTAGTGATGGGATCTCTCTCCGAGCAAACACAAAAAGCCCTGGCAACTCTCACTCCGCGTGAGGAAAAAGTCCTGCGCATGCGTTTCGGAATCAGCGAGCGCAGTGACCACACGCTTGAAGAAGTTGGGCAAAATTTTGATGTCACACGCGAACGCATTCGCCAAATCGAGGCAAAAGCGCTGCGTAAACTTCGCCATCCTTCGCGAAGTAAAAAGCTGCGCGCCTTCATCGAATCCTAATTGTTTCGCACAAGGTGATGTGCTATCTCTAAAAACCTGGGTCCATAGCTCAGTTGGTCAGAGCAGGGTGCTCATAACTCCAAGGTCCCTGGTTCAAATCCAGGTGGGCCCACCACTTCTAAATTTTCCTGAGCACCACTTCTAAAATTTCTCGAGCACCACTTCCTTTTTTTCAAGGTCAAAAACAATTTAAAATCAGAAGCTTAACCCCTTTTTGAGGGGTATGTGCGAAATGTGCGATTTA
>JACPKR010000004.1 GCA_016186945.1 Deltaproteobacteria bacterium
GCGGGATGACAGACTAAGCCGCGGGATGACAGACCAAGCCGCGGGATGACAGACTAAGCCGCGGGATGACAGACTAAGCCGCGGGATGACAGACCAAGCCGCGGGATGACAGACCAAGCCGCGGGATGACAGACTAAGCCGCGGGATGACAGACTAAGCCGCGGGATGACAGACCAAGCCACCGTCATCCCGCGGCTTGACCGCGGGATCCAACGGCAGCCTCCAAACCACCTCCTTGCTAGGATCACATCCTTGCTTGCCGCAAGCGCGTGAATCCAGTATCGTAAATGGGTTAAAACCCTCAGGGAGGCTAGCATGGATGGATTGACTGGCATCTTTTCGAATCTTTCCTGGTTCAATTCTTTCCTTATTTTTTTCCTACTTTTTTTAGCATTTGGTTATTTTTCGTTACCCATCTGGGTATGGGCGATCGGTTTTCTGGGGTTATGTTTCGCTTTTGGGTTTCCTCCTTGGATCATCGCCAGTGCGGGCGTGGTCTTCGCAATTTTTGCGGTCCCGCTTTTGCGGCGTATTTGTTTTACCGCACCGCTGATGAGTTTCATCAAGGCGCGTAAGCTTCTTCCTGCGATTTCAGAAACCGAGAGGGTGGCATTGGAAGCAGGCAGCACCTGGGTGGATGGTGATCTGTTTTCCGGGAAGCCCGATTTTTCAAAGATTCTCAAAGAGCCTCTGGGAAACCTTAGTGCCGAAGAGCAAGCGTTCCTTGACGGACCGTGTGAAAAAGTTTGTGCGATGACGGACGACGAGCTGACCTATCAACAAAACGATCTGTCTCGCGAGGTCTGGGCTTTTCTCAAAAGGGAGAAGTTCTTCGGCCTGGTCATTCCGAAGGAGTATGGAGGTCTTGGGTTTTCCGCTCTTGGGCACAGCGAGGTGATTCACAAACTTTCCTCCCGAAGCATTCCCCTAGGTATAACAGTGATGGTCCCCAATTCGCTAGGCCCTGCTGAACTTCTCGTCCTCTACGGGACGCAGGAACAGAAAGACTATTATCTCCCTCGTCTTGCCTCCGGTGAAGAAATTCCCTGCTTCGGCCTGACCGAACCCAACGCGGGTTCAGACGCAGGATCCTTGGAAGCTTCCGGGGTCCTCTTTCGGGGTGACGATAAAACCCTCTACTTGAAACTCAACTGGTCCAAGCGCTACATCACACTCGGTTCGGTTTCATCCGTCATTGGTTTGGCGGTTCGCATCTTTGACCCCGACCGTTTGTTTGGGAAACAAAACGATCTCGGTATTACGTGTGTGCTCGTGCCTTCCCGCACGAAAGGGGTAAATATCGCCATGCGGCATAACCCGCTCGGTATTCCCTTCATCAATTCCCCACTTGAGGGCAAAGACGTCGTAGTGCCGATCAAGCAGGTGATCGGTGGGGAAGCCGGAGTGGGACAAGGTTGGCGCATGTTGATGGAATGTCTAGCTGCGGGTCGGGGTATTTCGTTGCCCTCTTACAGTACGGGAGCTGTGAAGAAGGTTGTGCGTGCGACGAGTTCCTACGCGAAGGTAAGGCATCAGTTTGGTATGCCTCTCTGGCGCTTTGAGGGAGTTGATGAAGTTATAGGCGAAATTGCCAGCTTTGCCTATCTTCTGGAAGCTTCCCGTCTCTTCACGTGCGGTGCCATTGACCAAGGGATGAAGCCCGCAGTTGTCTCGGCTATTTGCAAGTACCATTCGACGGAAATTCATCGCAGCGTCGTAGCAAAGGCTATGGACGTATGGGGAGGAGCAGGGATTTCACAAGGCCCGAAGAACGTCATTGCGCGCAATTACATTGCCTCTCCCATTTCTATAACCGTAGAAGGTGCCAACATCCTCACTCGCTCGATGATTATCTTCGGGCAGGGGGCAATACGCTGCCATCCTTACGCATACCAAGAGATCAAAGCCCTTCAGGATGATGATATCAAAGGATTCGATAACGCGTTTTCAGGTCATGTCGGACGAATTATCAACTGTTTCTGCCGGATGCTGGTCTTGTCTCCGACACGAGCCTTGTTTGTGAAAACGCCGCCGTCGGTCATGGCACAGTACTATCGAAAACTTTCCTGGGCTTCTAACACCTTTGCCTTCATGAGTGAACTTGTGATGCTGATGTTCGGTGGCAGTTTGAAATTTCGGGAAAAAATGACGGGCCGCTTTGCCGACGTCCTTTCCTGGATGTACCTTGTCACGGCTGCCTTGCGTCGTTATGAAGAGCGAAAAGACAAGCAGGAGGAAGACGTCGTCCACTACCTTGCTCAATATGGGTTGCATCAGATCAAAAGGGCCTTTGAGGGAATCTACCAGAATTTCGATGTCCCCTTTTTTGGTGGCCTGTTTCGTTTTTTCGTTCTCCCTTGGACGAGACTGAATAGCTTTGCCTCGGGGCCCTTCGATACACTCGGCTCAAAGATAACAAAACGTTTGCTCACCGAGCCTGATTTTCGCGATATGCTTACCAAGCGTTCGGTTTATCTTCCTGAAAACGGTGAGGAGCGGATTCGCGAGTTGGAGGAAGCCTACGAGCTGGCAGGAAAGTCGGAGGATATTACTCACAAAATCACAAAGGCAATGAAAAAAGGTGTGATCGGCAAAGGTCGGCCTCACAAGAAAGTGGGAGAAGCTGTGGAGAAGGGCTTGATCGACAGAGAAGAAGCAGAGTTGATCACCTCCTATCTTGCTTATCAGGAATCTATCGTGGCGGTGGACTCTTTCGAGGTTTCGAGAGGTTAAGCAGTAAGCCTTCTTTAATGTCGGTAAAACTTGTCCCCCAGCCCTCAGACAGGCTTTTCATCCGTTCGACTGTCCAGCGAAAGTCCTCGCCTTTAGCAAGATTCACCTGGCTTTCACTTATGAGCACGGGAAACAAGGTCACGTCTTTTAACTGCTTGCCGCGTACTGTCACACGAAACAAGAACGAGCGGTCGTTTCGGAGGGCAGGGGTTACATAGTAGTCGTCCACAAAGTCTCCTGTGTCGTAGAGAATCAGCTTGTTTTTGTAAATCTCAAGTCCCTGGAAAATATGGGCGCTGTGGCCGTGGAAAATGTCGACTCCCAGGTCGATAGCTTTGCGAGCAAATTCCTGAAATCCTTTGGTGGGACGTTCCCTCATATTGGGCCCCCAGTGAATACTGAGGATAAGAATGTCGGAGTCTTTGCGTGCTGCTAAAATTTGCGCCTCCAAAGATTTCAGATCCCCTACTGAGATGTAATTTGTGCCTGGCAGCTCATCTCTGGCTAACCAGCTAGGCTCGTTATCTGTCATGCCAATGATGCCAACGCGCACACCCCTACGCGAGAGGATGATAGGTTTCCTTGCTTCCTCAAGCGTTCTCCCTGCGCCCACCCGTGCGATGGCAGCCTTGTCCAAAACGTCCAGTGTTTCGAGGAGACCGCTCACAGAAAAATCGAGGATGTGGTTGTTCGCAATTGTGACGACGTGAATGTTTGCTCCTGTCAGGCAAGCAACCTTGTCAGGAGTGGCTTTGAAGTTAAAAACCTTGGGGACCGTCTGGGTGCTGTCAGTGAGCGTAGTTTCCAGGTTGATGAGGTTGAGGTCGTGGTCTTTGAGCAAGGGAAGGACATCGCCCCAGGGGTAGTTGTAGTCCTTTTTTTGCGTGATGACTTGGTTAACGAGCCGTCCCAGCATGATGTCACCAGCGAGACCAATGCTTAGGTCGCCTTTTGCTTGTGTCTGGGCTTGTACGTGTGCGTTCAATACCATAAAGGCGAGAGTCCACCTTACATTTGCCATGTATGTCTCCTTAACCTGGGGGGCGACGGTTCCCTCGCCCCCCCAGACCCCCCTCTCCCCTACAGTTAGAGTTCCTCTCCTTTTGGGATGGTCTTCGTAGCATGAGATTGCTTGATATAATCCACAACATGGCTGTTACAACATGGATCAAGATATTCGAAAAAAATACCGCATCCCACAAGAAGTTCGTTATGCCTGTCTTGTCGAATCCACGCTGTGGTCCCAAGTCCCTGCAACTTTCTAATCGAACCTTCCTTAAACGCAAAATCTATGCCGACTGTTTGATTCGCTCGTAATTGTTCGAACGAGGGGATCATCTCACGGGACACGAAAAAACCGCCCCTTCCTAACTGGAACCGCTTGTCGCCCTCAAATTTTTCAAAAGAAGCTTTAATCTCCACGACTGGTTTTTCATCAGGTTCTTCGTTCCAGCGTTGCGAGATTGGCGTAAGTAGTTTGCATCCTAAATTATGAAAGAACTCAAGATCGAGGGGCTTTTCGATAAAGGCGTCTGCGCCCGCGTCCAAAGCATCAAAAATTGTAATATCCGCAAAACCGCTCATAAATATAAAGGGAGGCTGCACACCAGAAATCTTCCTGAGTTCTACGAGAAACCTTCCGCCATCCCACTCCGGCATACGAACGTCAGAGACAATGAGGTCGACGTTTCTAAATTTCATGAAGCTTTCCAAGCCCTCTTTGCCGTTAGAGGCCGCGACTGTCCGACAACCCCACATCTCACACTCGAAGGATACCGCATCTCGAAAGGTCTCGTTATCATCGGCGATGATGATAAGAACCTTTTTGTCTTTGCAAATATCTTTTTTCATCTCACCTCCTACGGTGCCGAGCCAGATTTGTTAGACGATCAGTTCGCGTTCGGTTGTCGACTGCGTAGTTCTTTGGGAAGAATTACACCGAAGGCTGTATTTTTGTTCTGTTTATCCAGGTAAAGAGACCCGCCATGGGCTTCTACAATGCCCTTGGAGATACTCAGACCGAGTCCTGTACCCTGTCCTACAGGTTTCGTTGTATAGAAAGGCTGGAATATTTTTTCTGCCACTTTTTCGGGAATGCCTTCCCCGCAATCCACAACCATCAGCCGAATATTTTCGCCCTGATCAAGGTACTGTAATTCTACCCACTTATCCTTACCTGGGGATTCTTTGACCGCAAAAAAGGCGTTGCTAAGAAGGTTAAGCAGGACCTGACTGATTTGAGTGTGGTTACATTTAATTTCCACATCTTCCGGAACCATTGCTACCTTTAGATCGATGCCATTGTGGAAAAATTTCTCCGAGCATAATACTAATGTATCTTTAACGATTCTTGCAACGGATGTAGAGAGAAAAATATCGTCCTTTCCAGTCCGAGCAAAAGATTGCAGTCCGGCGACAATATCTTTGATCCGAATTCCTGTTTTCTCAATTGCTTGCAGGAACTTCTGGGCTTGTTCTAAATCGGCATTTTCGAGTTGGAGAAGGCGTGCAATCTGGTTGGCTCTCATCATGATGACGCCAAGTGGGTTGTTTATTTCATGTGCTACACCTCCAGCCATTTCACCTAACGCTGCCATTTTACTGCTCTGAATAAGTTCGAATTGCGTTCTACGCAGTTCTGTCACAAGCCGTGAGTCCCTTTGATCCTTCAGGGAAAAAACGTATAGGCCTTGTATTTGCATGATACGACGATTCAACAATACCGGAATTTTTTCCCCTGATTTATTTACGCAAATAGCTTCCATTTCATTGATCTCGTCTCCTTCCCATAAAATTGGGGCCCCGTCCTCTTGTGTTATCAATGTCGGGAATTTCATCTCAAGAAGCTCATTCGGTGTGAAGCCTGTAATGCCTACCGACCTTGCATTTGCAAATTCAACCCTTCCCTGTCCGTTGACAACAAGGATTGCTTCGGAAACTGAGGCGACGACATGGTCTGTATATTCCTTTGCTTTGCGAAGCTCTGACTTGTGGAATTCAATATTAGTCGCCATTTGCTTCATACCGTGGAGAAGCGTGGAAAATTCAAAAATAGGTGAAGTTCCGATCTTGATGGCAGACTCACCTTTTCCGATCCGCTCGGAAATTTCACCTAAATTGGCAAGCGATCGTGAAAAAACATTGCCCAGCCAGTAAAGGAATCCGAACGCTAAAATACCTGCAATTAGAAATATCAGGAGCAGGCTTTTCGTACTGTCCTTGAGAGCCTTATTGAGTAGCTCAAGGCTTAGGTTTAGCTTTACATACCCTACTATTGATCCGTCGGGAAGATCCACCGGTGACAACATCTCCAGGCGATCCTGGCCTGTCAGTAGTGTTAAAGAACGAATCGATGACACGTCATCTGTATGAGAGGAGCTTTCCAAAATAGGGTAGGTAGTCTCACCATTCTGATTCAAACTAACCAGAACATCCCCTTCCTTACTCAGGACGGATGCGGATAGAACGTTCGGATTCAAATTAAGGTTTCCAACAGCAATCTTGATCGAATTAAGGTCGTCAAAAAAAAGGGAATCCCTAATTGTGGAAATGAAAGAACCAATCGTTTCAATTGCGGATTCTCTGAAGGATTCACGCAGCTTCTGGTTTTGTTGGTGGATGCTAAAGAAAAAAACGAAAGATAACAGGGACGCCATTGAAAGGAGTAATAACCAGGAAAGGACAAAATTAATTCTAGGTTTTATTTTTCCTACGATCATTTTTTTTCGGCCTCTTGCGACTTGTCCCAAATATTCACAGAAGGTATCTCAGCAAGAGACGTAACGATCTCATCGAGAGTTTCTATTTCCAGAGATGAAACTTCGTCAAACTTTGCCGTGTTACTTAATTGAATCAGGGCTTGCTGAGCATCTGGATCCTTATGCATCTCCAAGAGGATTTGTTTTAAAACAGGCTCATTTTCCCCGAATCCTTCGCGGACAAACGCAAGCTGCCTTGGGAGAGGAGGGCCTGAAAAGACGACACGAAGAGAGTCCTTTACATTTTTGGACAGGGACTCAAACGTCCAATTATCTATTGACCCCACGTCGACTTTATTCTTCAACACCCAAAACACAGTATTTGCATCTTTACCAGAAAAACCGTATCGAACAGCGTTTACATCATCATATTTTTCCGTCGACGAGACCAAAGTAAGGCCGTTTTTAAGCAGCATGTAGTAGGGAGCCAGAAAACCGCTCGATGAAAATCTCAGTTCAAACGCAAGCGTTTTCCCTCGGAGATCCGCAAGTTTGTAAATCGAGCTGTCACTCCTTGCGAAAACAAGCGTCTGATACTGTGACTTTCCCTTTTTCCAGCTCCGCAGAAGAGGGTGACAACCAGCACGATAGCATATAAAGGAACCGATCAACGGACTGTCTATAAAGATATCCGCCTCATTTTCGGACAGTAGTCTGGCCATTGCTTCATGGTTTTTGACGATCCGCAGTCTTGCTTCCTTAACTCCAAGGGCGGCCATTTTTTTTGCAACATAATCCGCAAACGGACGCAACTGTGTCATCTCTCTCGTCGGTTCAAGGGAGATGGAAGCAAAGGTTAGAAAGTCCTTGGATATAGAAACCGCGGGAACGCTGAAAAGCAGAAAAACCAGGACAAATTTTTCGATAAACTCGAGCTGCATCTCTTATCTCAAATCTCCATCTTCAGTCGAACAAGAAACTGATCATCCCTGACGCTGAGAGCCGAGCCAGTTTCTTCTTCAAGGAGACAGTACTCAATATTCAAAGCCAGGTGGCGATCCAAGCCGAGTATGATTGCAAGCGTTTTCATGGCCCGATCCCAGGTTAGAGGATTGGCCAACTGGGGAGACACACCCCCGATCTTTAATGTATCGGACCGGAAGAGGGGTTCTATTGAGTGAATCAGGTAAGTTCCTGGTAATTCTAGGAGATACGAAGCCTCCCAGTAGTAACCATGACGTGGCAGAAGGCCATCCTGTGATTTAATGATTTCACCCCGGAGATGCCATGATGCGAGATCGAAGTCCAGGCGGGAGCCTATCCAAAAATGGGTTCGGTCTGTCTTATCTCCCAGGTCATCGTAGTGTTGAATACTTTGGGATAGCTGATTTTTCCAGTCAAAGTCGTCGATGAGGGTTCCACGAAATCCCCACGCTGCGAGCTTGAGAGGCCGATATTGGACGCTGAGGCCGGCTCCTCCTTCGAATGTCTGGCCATCTTTAGGGGGGCCATCATCGTAAACCAGCATCTTGAATGATGGATCCTTTGCAGCTTCCCGTGTCCCTAAGTGACGCTGTTGAGCGAGGCTTGCGTTGAAAGTTAAGTTTAGTGAATTCAATTCAAACTGAGTTTCAGAAACCAGATGATACTGTCTGTTTCGCCAATAGGCTGTACCGATCAAAGGATACACTTCGGTTCGTCTGTCAGTCTTAATGAAAGGTCGGTTTTTCCCCAGTTCGAATTTCGTGTTGAGGGAGGGAAGTCTAAACGTAAAATAGTGGCGATCGATATGGGCTGAGGAGTCCGTGAACTTTGCTTCCACAGCGTAATCGAGTGCCGGACGAATCGGAAACTGTAGAGAGAAAGCAGCCTTGTCCAAACCTACCTGAGGACTTCTGGTCGCAACTTTGTTGACTCCGCTATCCTGATGGGAAAAACCGCCTTCTCCTTCGACATCGACGTATTGAAGTTCCACGACTGTTTTGAGAGTCACCGGAAGCTCAGAGATGAGTTCAGCCGATGCGGAATCTAAGGGGGAAAAAAAGAGGAAAAAAAAAGGTAACGATTGGGCGAAAAATGTCTCATCGTTTAACCTCCACTCGCCAGCACATCATTGGTCCACGAGGACTTCAACATGGTAACGGATCCTTCGCGTTCATTGGCCGTAAAGACTATGCCGTTATTGGTATGAACCGCAAGCCCTTCAGTTCCGACAAGGCTTGATTTTGTCCCGCCTGCACTTTGATCCTCTGTCCATTTGTTGCCGACTTTGGCAACGGAATCAAACGTGGGAGTTTTGGGGTCCGTGATGTCATAAACAATAACCGCGTGAGACTCCTGTAGGGCCAGTAAGCCGTAAAGATGCCCTGACTTTTCAACGATTCCGCATTCTTCCGGCTCAATATTCTTCGTCGATTTTCTTTTATCTCGATTGTAGTCCGAAGGCAGGGCATCGGTGATGCGGGTTGTTGATAGAAATGTGTTGTCAGCAAAATTGAACATAGAGAATGAATCATTTTTTTCGTTTGAAATGAGGGCGTATTTTCCATCTTTGTCGATGCAGACTCCATCGGGTTCGGCAGCCAGGCCAGCAGCTTTTTCCCCGGAAGGGTCAGTGACCGTTGGCATGTCGATGACTGTTAAAGTAGCAGACGGTACCAGTGATAACTTGAAGATTCCGATTTCGCTTGTCTCCTGTATGGTTACAATAACGGTATCATTGTCGGAAGAGATAGCAACACCTTCGGGTTCAGAGTCTTCACTATGGCTTACTTCGATTTCTTGTTTGAGTTCCCACGAGTTTGGATCCGTGGCGCTGCTATCTATGACGGAAACGCTACCGCCATGACGGGAATCTGGTTTGCACGCTCGGTCCTCCCTATCATCCTCGTTCACAACGACTAACCATTTCCCATCAGACGAGAATTGAGCTGAGTCAGGATTAAAACCAACATCCATTTTTCTGGTAAGCGAAAGATCCTCACTTTTGACAATGAGGATGCTACCTTTATTACAAACACTGTTATCCGAATCATACCCTTCGATATCGATCAATGTCGCTACAATCCATTTCCCATCGGGAGAAACCGTGATGGCTGACATCCCGGATTGTGAGTCCTGCTCGTAGAATTGTGGGGAGCCCAAAGTGAAGCCATCTGCCGTGTAAGTTAGCTGGGTTAGTGACTTCTGCACGGCTGATACATAGACAGCTTTGTTATTGGTCCCGGGAATCATGCGAATAATCTCAGGGTTGGCGTCTGCAGGGGTTGCAAGCGTCTGTACTGTAGAAATCGAGAACGAGCTGTAGGTCGTTGCGGAATCACCAGAATCATCATTCTTTCCGCATCCTACCAAACCAATGACGAACACCGAGTAGAAGATTTTTCTTTTCACAGGGGCCCTCACGAACGATTATTTATACTTAGTGCTCGGCATAGTTTCGCATTTCTATAGCCCCTTTTGCAAAAGTTGCCGTATGCTGCTTTTTTTTGGAGTGCGACGCATTCCTCGCCCCCCCAGACCCCCCTCTCCCTATTTTGAGACACGTTTCTTATGAAAAAATGTGCTCAGCATATTTCCGCATTCTTGGGAGAGGACGCCCCCTACTACTTCTAATCGGTGGTTCAAACGTTTATCCTCATGCAATTTGTAGAGGCTGCCGAGGGCGCCGGCTTTTGGGTCATAAGCGCCGAAGTACACTGTGCGGATGCGAGCTTGGACGAGGGCACCAGCACACATGATGCAGGGTTCAAGGGTTACGTATATGTCGCAATCCGGTAGGCGCCAGTTTTTCAATTGTTTGCAGGCATCTTCCAGCGCGATGATTTCCGCATGGCGGGTGATACAACGCAGTGATTCACGAACGTTGAAGCCCGTTCCGATCACGCGATCGTTCTGAACGATCACGGCTCCTATGGGAACTTCGTCGATTTGCTCAGCCTGACGGGCCAGTGCGATCGCCTGTTCCATGTATTGTTCCGGAGAACTGCTCACGTGTTATCTCATATGTTTGCGAATATTCCCCAGCCTTCTAAGGCCGAGGTGCTTCATGACATCATCCGGTGTTTTACCTTGACTCAGCAGATAGCTTACCGAGTGGTGCCGGAGTTTTTCCGAATTGAGCTTGCGAAGCTTACAAGCGCTCCCCAATTCGTACAGCATGAATTTCAACCCATGTCGGCTTACTTTGGGCTGAGGGGTGAGAGAGTCCTTTCCACTGAAACCGACGAGAAGTTTTGCATCCGCTAGCTTAGGGTTGTTTTCTTGGACGAGTCGCTGCTTGTATTTCAAAAGAAGCTCTTTAGTGATGGGGGCAAGGATAAGCACGCGGGCACGTTCTCCCCGGATGAGGAGGGTCCCTTGTCCTTTTTGGCAAAGGAAGTCACTCCATTCCAGGTCGATCAACTCGCTGACTTTGACACCTTCGAAACCCAAGAGGCAGAGGATGACCTGGTCTCTCTCAGCTTTGATGGGGATTGCATGTTTTGCAAGTTCAATCAGCCGCTCAAGGTCCTTGATCTGCATCCGGGGGGCATGGTTTTCAAAGCGAGTCGGGATGGGGTATTCATCAAAGGGGGAAGAGCTTGTTTCCTTCGAGAGAAAGCGGAAAAACTGGCGTATGGCTATGACCGAACGCCGGATGGAATTCTGCTTTCCGTGGCGATTGGTTCGCTTGACTTCTTCCTGGTAGTAATGGAGGAGTTTTTCGTCGACATGGTTTAACGGAAGACCGATGACTAGAAGATGTTCCAGGAAAAACAAGACGTCTCGGCAGTATGATTGGATCGTTGCTTCTTTTTTTCCTCTTTCTTTCAGGTGGGTTCCAAACGTGTTTACAAGACCAATGTAGTCCAAGCTGGCCGTTCTACTCATTCCACTCATCAGGGATCTCCCCATTTGCCTTAAGTCTTATTTTAGACTTTAATTGAAGGTAGAGAAAGCAAAGGAAAGAATTTGATGTAAGGTGTAGGGAGGGGATGATGTCTGGATCAAGTAAACTTGGGGTCTTGTTCCCGTTTGTTGTTATTAGCGGAGCGTGGACTGTCCCACCTTACTACCAATCCTTTGAGAAAGCGTCGAAGCATGAGGCTCAGTTAGATTCTGTCATTATTGAAGTCAACGGCGAGCCGAGGAGTGTGAAGAATGGAGAGGAATTGTCGTTCGTTCGAGGAGACGAGCTTCTTGTCAAAAAAGTTTTGCTAAATTCCCCGGAAGCGAAACCTTCCATCACCAATGTTGTCGGTTTTGTAAATGAAGGGTCCGGGTCTAACGATCTTGGTTACAAGATCGACACTTCAACGGAACTGACAAAAAAGACCTGGGCGCTGAATCCCGAAGGAACGGTCTACACCGTCGTCGCCTATAGTCAGAGGATCCTCCACGGGGCGGTGTTCCTTAACCGGGTTGAGCCGCGCTTGGAGTATATAGATGTCGACATTAATGGAAAAACAAGGGTCATGCGCGAGGGTGAAAAACTACTTGTGAAAAAAAGCGACAGTTTTAAAGTCGAGCGAGTGGTTACGAATCTACGGGATAACGAGACTATAACCTTTGCTATAGTCCCTGTTATAAGAGGCGAGCAAGAAGCTGAAGTACCTGCAGAAAAAGGCGCCAAGGAGTACCGGATCGTTTTCCGCCACAAAGAGTATACCTTTGCCAAGATTCCCATGATTGTTGAAAATTGATGAATTTTCCGTTTCCAAAAACCTACGACGAGAGACGGCGCGTCGTCGAATTCGCTGTGATTCTCCTGTGTGCGGTTTTGCTGATCGCTATAAGTCGGCTGGAAGTCCGTCTATTTTCCCTCGGCGAATTACTTTCCGCCAATCGTGAATTTTTCACTACCCTGGTTTATTTTGCCCTGATCAATCTGAACGTTATCTTGATCCTGATTTTAAGCTTCTTGATTTTCCGTAACTTGACGAAGTTAGTACTGGAGCGGCGGAGGGGGATGCTCGGTTCGAAGCTTCGCTCGAAGCTGGTTGTTTCGCTAGTATTTTTCGCTCTGGCACCTACTCTTCTTCTTTTTTATGTAACGACGCAGTTTATCATGACGAGCTTTGAAACCTGGTTTTCAGAGAAGGTTCAGACAACCATTCAAAAGACGCAGGAGGCTGGTTCTCATATTTATAAGCAGGATCAGAAGCGTCTGGCAAGTCTAGCTCGGATCGCCCTTCAGCGGGTTGTCTTGCAAGGCCCGGCGGAAATTTTCGCAGATGAAAACACGGTGATTGATGCGAAGGCCCTGACGGGTTTTGATACGGACTACGGGCTTAATTCTTTGCGTATTTATGGGATAGACGGCTCGATCATTTGGGCTAGCGATAAAAGCGATAAAGAGGGAGCAGGATATTTTTCTACTGGCGGGGTTTATCCGCGAGACGTTATCCGCCTGTTTCTGCGTGAACCCGACCTCAAGTCTCACAGCCGTGTGGTCGGGGAGGAAGGTCAGGATGTTGTCCTAGGGGGAGCACCCCTGCGGGAACCGTCCAACCAACGATTGCTGGCTGTGGTGATTGCCGAAGTGCGATTTGAGACGCAGATTTTGAAAAGCGTAGAACAGATTCTTGCGGATTTTGCCGACATCAAGCCCGGAGCCAATCTGATCCGCCTAAGCTACATGATCACAATTGTCATGATCGTTCTTCTCATAGTCTTTTCAGCAAGCTGGCTTGGATTCTATGTAGCTCGTGAAATTACAGGGCCTATTCAAAATCTTGCGGAAGCGACAAGGGAAGTGGCTCTTGGAAATTACAGCGTAAATCTGCAAGCTTCATCTGACGATGAGGCGGGGCAACTTGTGAATTCGTTCAACTCCATGACTCGCGACTTGCGTGATCAACGAAAAGTGACCGAACTGGCTCAAGCCCATTTGCAAGCGTCTAACGAGGAACTGGACCAGAAAAGGCAGTACCTGGAAATTGTTCTCAAGCACATTGCCGCAGGGGTGATCGCCCTGGACTCAAGGCAACGCGTGACTTCTGTGAACGCCGCCGCGGAGAAAATTCTGAAAGTGAAAGCGACGGATCTTATAGGCCACCACGCACAGATAGGCTTTGGCCAGGAACTTTACGAAGCGTTCTGGCAGCCGCTGGTGGAGGGCTTAGCCGACAGTGGAAGTTTCCACGGCCAGGTGGAACTGAGCAAGATCGGGCGGGAACTAACGCTTATTGTCAATGCGCTGCGCCTTCATGATGAAAACGACGTGGAAATGGGCTATGTGATCGTTTTTGACGATGCTCTTGCCAAACTTCGTGCGCAGCGGGTGCTTGCGTGGCGGGAAGTGGCGCGCCGAATTGCACATGAAATCAAAAATCCCATAACACCCATTAAACTCAACGCACAGAGGTTAGTGAGGAAATTTCATGACCGATTCGAGGAGAAAGATCAGGAAATTTTTGAAACCTGTATGGAGACAATTGTCACTCAGGTAGACTCACTGCGGGATCTGGTGAATGAATTTACGAAGTTTTCCAAACTTCCCAGTATCAATCCCAAGCCTGAAGATGTAGGGACGGTTGTGGCCGATGCGGTGAAACTCTTTCGTATGAGTTACGGAGACATTGATTTTGAGGTTTTAGGAACAGAGGGACTTCCTCGCTTCCCGGTCGATAAAGAGCAGCTAAATCGTGCGCTGGTCAATATTCTTGGCAACGCCGTATCGTCTCTTCAAGAAGGGAGGAAGGGGCGCATAGAGGTGCGCTGCCAGTTCCTCAACGACTTGAAACTGGTGCGGATTGAAGTGGCTGACAATGGGTGCGGGGTGCCAAACGAATTGAAAGAACGGGTGCTGGAACCGTACTTTTCAACGAAAGATGAGGGGACAGGCTTGGGTTTGGCAATCGTCCATCAAATTATCACCGATCATGGGGGGTATTTGAGACTGACTGATAATCATCCTCAGGGTACCGTGATTATTATCGAGTTACCAATTGCCTAGCCAAGGAATTTCTTGGAGGAACCAGCTGCGCAGTTTCCTCCAAACCACCTCCTTGCCCCATGCAGCTTTTTCTAAGGACCTAAGATGAGCAATTCAAGCAACACAAAAAAGTACCTTGCCCTCATCGTCGACGATGAGAAAAGCATCTGCGATACCCTTGCGGGCGTGCTCTCAGATGAGGGATGGGAGAGTGTGAGCGCATACACGGGGAAGGACGGACTGGATATTTTCAAAAAGCAGCCTGTCGACCTCGTTTTCCTTGATGTGTGGATGAAGAAAATGGATGGCATCCAGGCGCTTCAGAAAATGAAGGAAATACGAGAAGACACCCTCATCGTTGTCATGAGTGGACATGGGAACATTGAAACAGCTGTGAAAGCGACGAAACTCGGAGCCTTCGATTTTCTTGAAAAGCCGCTCTCTCTCGAAAAAATACTCCCCATCCTCGACCATATAGAAACCAAGAAGAAGGAAGAAAAGGAACCAGCGAGTGTGGCAGCCAAAGGCTACGAGCTGATCGGAATCTCGGACGATATTGCTTCAGTCCATCGACAAATCAAGATGATTGCACGTCGTAACAGTTGGGTGCTCATTACGGGAGAAAATGGGACGGGGAAGGAAGTCGTAGCACGTAACATTCACCTGCAAAGTCTGAGGGCCGACAAAAACTTCGTGGCGGTCAACTGCGCCGCTATCCCTGAGGAACTTATAGAAAGCGAATTGTTTGGTTATACGAAGGGGGCTTTCACGCACGCCATTCAGTCAAAAATGGGCAAGTTCGAGTTAGCCCACCATGGGACGCTCTTTCTTGACGAAATTGGCGACATGTCACTAAAGACACAGGCAAAAATTTTGAGGATTTTGCAGGAGCAGTCCTTCCAGCGCCTGGGGGACAATAAGACGATTTCTGTCGACGTCCGGGTGGTCGCCGCCACAAACAAGAACCTACAGGAAGAGATTGAGAGAGGTAGTTTTCGCGAAGACCTATTCTACCGTTTGAAAGTGATCCCCATTCACATGACCCCCCTGCGAGATAGGAACGAGGACATTCCGGTACTCTGTCAGCATTTTCTGAGCAGGACAGCAGATGAATTTGGTGAAGAGACAAAGGCGATGTCGGAGGAGGCTCTGGAGTTCTTCCGGCACTACCACTGGCCTGGTAACGCGAGAGAGCTGAAGAATATGATCGAGCGCCTTTGCATTATGGTCCCCGGGACGACGATAAAGGAAGACGATGTTCGCGAGCTTATCGCGATCAAACCAGGACAGGAAGAGCAAGGAAGCTCCATGACCGTCTTTGGAGATACTTTGAAGGAAGCTCGGTCGAGGTTTGAGAAGTCGTTCATCATTGATAAACTTGAAGAAAATGAGTGGAATATTTCCAAGACCGCCGAAGCAATCGGTTTGGAACGGAGCAATCTCCACCGCAAGATGCGCCTTTATGATATCGAGCTGAAGCGTCGTCGCTTGCAAAATTAGAAAGGCAGGGGGGAAGTCCATGATGGGCAAGAACTTGACGGCCGTTCGTGATCGGAACGGTCTAGTGATTTCCGGATTTTCGCAACCGATTGGGGAAAGGGAAGCATGGCAGGTTTCTTCCTTCAATGAAGACTTTCTGCTGGCTAAGAAGGCTGCAGCGTCTACGGATACTGTGATGGGGGCATCGTTTTGTTCTACGGATGTTTTTGCGGACTTCCTTTTGGGGATGCACCTTCGCAAGTGGAGCGGAGCGGTCGTGATCGACTCCGGCTATGGGGAGAAACGCCTCTACCTTCGCGACGGGGAGCTTGTTTTTGCCACTTCCGACCTTTTCGACGACAGGTTGGGGGAAATTGCGTACCGCAAGGGAATGATCACGCTCGACCAATTGACGGAATCCGCAGCGAAAGTGACCCGAGGCTTGAGGTTTGGCCAGGTTAGCGTGCGCTCGGGAATTTTTACCGACTTTGAACTGTGGTTGGCCTTGAAAGAGCAGGTTAAGGAAATTCTGAAATCTGTTTTTATGGTCGATTCGGTTTACTTTGAATTGGGTGCGGGACGACATGAAAGTTCAGAAGTTATTTTTAGCGAAGGGGCGGCATCTCTGGTCGAATCGTGCTATGGATACGGCGCTATGTTTAGAAGTTTCGTGGAAACACTGAAGCCAACGAGCTGGGTAACGATGCAGAACCCGGCGCGTGCGGAAGAGGGAACGTTCCTGGGTGATCTGATTGCGATCATTGGGCGAAGGATTTCCGTAAAGGATTTCATCAATCAGTCGAAGCTTCAACGTCCCTACATCCTAAGTGCTCTCATGGACCTTGTGAATAGAGGAGTTTGCCTGATAGAGGAAGCCAAGGTGCGAACTTTCGACGAGTACGGCCCCAAGTTGTTTGCCATCCGCAAGCTTGTGAAAGCGTATGAAATCGCTGTCAAGATTGCACAGAAAGCTTTCGAGGACGAGAGTATGCTTTTCCCGATCGCTGATTTGCGCAGTCTTGTCAGTTCCTTCAACATAGACATGCCTGTCTTTTTTCTCGACCCGTCCGGAAATATCAGCCCTGAGTCGACGTATAGTATCTACAGTCAGTGTTCCTTCGTCAAAGGGCGGTACGAATTTTTCGAGATTAGAATCAAAAGCTTAATTGAATTCCTGGTGCAAGTGACAGGCGATCATCTTTCGGATGCTGTGGTCAGGCAAATCCGTTCCTCCATCCGGGAATATTACGCGTGAAGGAAAAGAAGGAAACCCGAAAGGACGGAAACCAGTTTACCATAGAAGGCCTCTCAGCCCTGTCGGAGTTTGTGAAATTCAGGCCTGATCGCATTCGTCAAATCTTCTGCAAACAATCAGCAGAGGGAAAAGTTAGACGGCTCTTGAGCGATTGTTCCCAGCAAAAGCTCCCGCTTCAAGTTCTCAACGAGATGGACAAGCGAGACAGGGGACCAGTCTCTGCCTTAGTAGAAGTTCATGTCGTTGATTTCCAAACCGCCCAGCAACGATTTCAAAAACGAGCGGGGGCTGATCTGGTTCTTGCCCTTGACCATATTGTGGACCCCAGAAATCTGGGTGCGATTGTGCGGTCGGCTGCCTTCTTCGGTGTACGAGAAGTGATTGTCCCTCGAACGCGGCAAGTTCTGTTGACAGAAGCGTCGGTAGGAACGTCCCAGGGAGCTTTTGCTCTGACTGATTTGGTTCTGGTGCCGAACCTGGTCCGTGCTTTGGAAATTCTTAAAGATTTTGGTTACTGGATCCTCGCCGCAGATGGGGAGGGAGAAGCGTTTCAAAAAAATGTTGGCATGTTTGACAAAGTTGTTTTAGTCCTTGGCGCCGAACAGGACGGTGTGTCAGCGCTAGTGAAAAAGAAGGCTGACAAGCTTATTGGCATCACCGGCGCAAAACGTTCAGTCGAGTCTTTGAATGTCAGTGTTGCAGCGGGTATACTCTTGCATAGTTTTTCGCACTCCACCGTTTCTTGACCTTTTGAGGTAGCTGGGATAATTAAAACCATCTCTCTCGAAAGAGTCGGGACTTGGGCTGGCTTAGCTCAGCTGGTAGAGCGGCTGATTTGTAATCAGCAGGTCGTAGGTTCGATTCCTATAGCCAGCTCCATGTAATAACCGGAGGGGTGCCCGAGTGGCCAAAGGGGGCGGGCTGTAAACCCGCTGACGTACGTCTTCATAGGTTCAAATCCTATCCCCTCCACCAGTCAACAAAGCGGGAGTAGCTCAGCTGGCTAGAGCATTAGCCTTCCAAGCTAAGGGTCGCGGGTTCGAATCCCGTCTCCCGCTCCATTGTCTCCGACGGCCAGAAACCTACGGTTTCCGGACTTCCTTTCAAGGGAGTGTCGTTCAGATAAGGACGCCCGGGTAGCTCAGTGGTAGAGCGCGTCCTTGGTAAGGACGAGGTCGCCGGTTCAAATCCGGTCTCGGGCTCCACAAAATTCGGTAGCATTTTTTGCTCAATTCTGGGATACAAGGCGTTCGACATCATGTTACCATGTTTAGTTAATGATATCAGTGATGACAGAAGTCATTACTCTTTGGAGGAAAGAAATGGCTAAGGCAAAGTTCGAGCGAAAAAAACCACATGTGAACATAGGTACCATTGGCCATGTGGACCACGGAAAGACAACACTTACAGCTGCCATTACAAAGGTTATGTCCTTTGTTACGGGAAGCGCTTTTACAAAATTTGACGAGATCGACAAGGCGCCAGAAGAGAAGGCGCGCGGTATCACGATCGCGTCCTCACACGTTGAGTATGAGAGTCCCAAACGTCACTACGCACACGTTGACTGCCCGGGTCACGCCGACTACGTCAAAAACATGATCACCGGGGCTGCCCAAATGGACGGCGCCATTCTTGTTGTCAGTGCTTCTGACGGTCCCATGCCTCAGACTCGCGAGCATATCCTGCTAGCCCGCCAAGTTGGTGTGCCTAAGATTGTTGTATTCCTTAATAAAGTAGACATGGTGGAAGACGAGGAACTCCTTGAACTTGTAGAAATGGAGATCCGCGAGCTTCTTAACACATATCAGTTCCCTGGGGACGAGACCCCCATCATCCGCGGTTCTGCTCTCAAAGCTTTGGAAGCTGATAAAGTCGATGACCCTTGGGCAAAGAAAATTGTCGAACTGATCGAAACTTGTGACTCCTATGTTCCCGTGCCAAAGCGGGACTTGGACAAAGACTTCCTCATGCCCATTGAAGACGTCTTCTCAATTTCTGGACGCGGTACCGTAGTAACGGGTCGTGTGGAGACAGGGATTGTAAAAGTAGGCGATGAGCTTGAAATCATTGGTATCCGCGAAACGGTCAAAACAACCTGCACGGGGATTGAGATGTTTAGAAAACTTCTCGATCAAGGTCAGGCCGGCGATAACGTCGGTGTTCTTCTCCGCGGTGTAAAAAGGGAAGATGTTTTGCGCGGACAGGTTTTAGCAAAACCAGGGACGATTAAGCCTCACACGAAATTCAAGGCAAAAGTCTATGTTCTAACAAAAGAAGAAGGCGGTCGACACACCCCTTTCTTCAAGGGTTATAGACCTCAGTTCTACTTCCGCACAACGGACGTAACAGGATCTGTGAAACTTCCTGAGGCTGTAGAGATGGTGATGCCGGGGGATAACGTCGATATGGATGTCGAATTGATCAACCCTATCGCCATGGACGCCGAAGTTCGTTTCGCTATCCGCGAGGGTGGTCGTACGGTAGGTGCTGGTGTCGTTGCGCAAGTGATTGAGTAAGTAAGTAGATGCGATAAAAATCTGCGAAGGCGAGTAGCTCCAATGGTAGAGCGGCGGATTCCAAATCCGCATGTTGGGGGTTCGAGTCCCTCCTCGCCTGCGCATAAGCGAGAAACATATTCAACCTGAGGTGCCTGTCATGGGCAAAGATGATGCTACCTGGCTCAATATTTGTTACGTGATCTTCGCTATCATCATGGCCTATGTCGGCTTCAAATTCATTGCAACTTTAGGCATTCAGCTAGGTTGGACGGATCGATACGATGAATGGTTCCCCTCTGTGAACAATATCGGAGGGCTTGCCATAGGTGCTGCGGCAGCTCTCTGGTTACGGGCGGCTGTTCCCCGAAGGGAGTATCATGAGTCCGCCATCAGCGAGGTTCGTAAGGTAACGTGGCCAAGTTTTGAAGATACCAAGAAGATGACTGTTATCGTGGCGGTAGTGGTAGCTATCTTTTCTGTTATTCTCGCCGCGTTCGATATTTTGTGGGCAAAGGTTTTACAGTTTATTCTACCCTAAGAGCATACGGTTAAATCCCGCGCTCTGGGGTGGCGACATTGAGGAAGGTTCCTTGGCGGAGCAAAATCTAAAAGCAAACGAAAAGGGTGAAGGGGATGTCGTGGTGGATCACAACGCCGGTACATTGAAAGCCCAGGATCCCCGAGAGGAAACTGTGGATAAGGACAAATTCACGGATCCTCGGTTTAAATGGTACATCGTCAACACCTATTCGGGTTCCGAAGAGACGGTGAGAAATTCTCTCATCGAGAGGGTCGGCAAAGCTCACCTAGAGGAGCAGTTCGGCGAGATTTACGTCCCCAAGACTTCGGTTGAGAAGGTTCTCAAGAGTGGTAAGAAAAAGAAAATAGACAAAACGTCTTTCCCAGGTTATTTACTCGTCCAGATGACCCTCAGTGATCAGAGCATGGCGTGTGTGACCAACACTCCCAAGGTGACGGGTTTTGTGGGTAACCGCAGAAATCCTCGTCCCATGCCCATTCGTGAGGTTCTGCATCTGATTGACCGCACGCTTGCCGCGCAGGCGAAGATTGAAGCAAGCGCAGCCATGACCTTTACCAAAGGTGAGTCGGTGAAAGTGACGGATGGACCTTTTACCAACTTCGACGGAGTGGTCGAAGAAGTTCGTGCGGACAAGATGAAAGTGAAGGTTTTGGTAAGTATTTTCGGTCGAGAAACCCCTGTCGAGCTAAACTTTTCCCAGGTGGCCAAGACTTAAATGGCTTCGACAAGACACTTCGCGATTGCGAAATCTTAAGAAACCGTTTGACTTTTTTTGAGGTTGTAATAAAAAACTCCTCCCTGCGACTTCCGCAAAGGACAAACATTCTCTGAAGATATAGAGGAGATGAAGGTGGCTAAGAAGGTTGCCAGTATCGTCAAATTGCAGATTCCAGCTGGAAAAGCAAGCCCAGCTCCCCCGGTCGGAACGGCGCTTGGACCACGCGGTGTGAATATCATGGGCTTCTGTAAGGATTTCAACGACCGCACCAAAAACCAGGCGGGATCAATTCTGCCGACCGTGATTTCCATTTACGCTGACAAGACGTTCAGCTTCATCACGAAAAGTCCCCCCGCATCGGACCTCCTCAAAAAGGCCGCTAAAGTGGAAAAAGGTTCCCAGACTCCAGGAACGGCAGCCTCCGGTACAGTGACGAAGCAACAAGTCAAGGAAATCGCAGAACTGAAGATGAAAGACCTGAACGCTTATGACATCGACGCTGCTATGAAAATCATCATGGGATCAGCCCGAAGCATGGGCCTGACAGTCGCCGAATAACCTTCAAGTAGGAGAATCGCTAGCGCGGTTCGCATGCACTACGGAGATTTGAAATGGCTAGAGGAAAAAAATATAGAAAAGTTCTGGAGAAAGTCGATAGTGGCAAAAACTATCCTCTCCAGGAAGCTATCGCTCTTGTAAAGGAAATGTCCTACAGTAAGTTCGTCGGAGCCGTCGATCTTGCCGTGAATCTGGGTGTTGACCCCCGACACGCTGAACAGAACGTCCGAGGAGCAGTCGCGCTTCCTCACGGCCGCGGCAAGGTCGTAAGGATCGTTGTTTTCGCAAAAGGACAAAAAGCGATCGAAGCGAATGATTACGGAGTTGAGCAAGTCGGCGGTGAAGACTTAGCGCAGAAGATCCAGGACGGCTGGCTTGACTTCGACCAGGTTGTTGCTACCCCCGATATGATGGGTGTTGTCGGTAAATTGGGGAAAGTGCTAGGACCTCGCGGTCTCATGCCCAACCCGAAGATGGGTACCGTTACATTTGAGTTAAAACAGGCTATTCAAGAACTTAAAGCCGGGCGGGCCGAATTCAAAGTCGATAAGGCGGGAATTGTTCACACGGCTGTCGGTAGGGTCGATATGGATTCCGAAAAATTAAAGGAAAACGTCGATGCTGTGATCGAAGCCTTGGTCAAGGCAAAACCCTCTACGGCAAAGGGAACCTACCTGAAAAAGGTCTCTCTTTCAGCGACCATGAGTCCGGGGGTCAAAGTCGATACAACACCTTATCGAACGTAAAGGAAAAAGGAGTCGCCCATGGCAAAGATGAGATCAGCAAAAGTAGAGCTTGGTAAGGAAATCGCAGAGCGATTCAAACAGTCTAAAGCCTCTATCATTGCGGAATATCGCGGGATGAAAGCCGAGGAATTGAGAGATCTGCGCGTCGATCTGCGCGCAGTAGGTTGCGAATTTCAGGTTGTAAAGAACCGTATCGCTCGCAAAGCTATTATGGAATCTGTGCCCGAACTTGCGGAACTCGCTCCACAACTCAAAGGCCCTCTCGGTGTCGTCTATTTGAAGAAAGACGTCGGAGAAGGTACGAAGACTGTTATTAAATTTACAAAAGAGAAGTCAGAACTTTTTAAAATAACCGGCGGGGTGATAGATGGCCGTTTGGTGTCGACTGACGATATCGACGCTATAGCCACGTTGCCAAGTCGGGAAGTTCTGCTCGCTAGGATGCTCGGAAGCCTTATTGCTCCTCATCGCCGCTTGATGGGTGTTGTGAATGGGGTTGCTGGCAATCTGGTAAGGACAATAGCAGCGATTAGGGATAAGAAATCTCAATAGAATCAAAATATCGGCATGACGGATCTTCCGGCTGACGATTGGTGAAACATTGGAGGAAAAGATGGCAACTGTTACTAAAGAGCAAGTTATTGAGTTCCTGGAACGCCTGACCCTGTTGGAAGCGGCGGAACTGGTAAAGGACTTGGAAGGCAAATTCGGCGTAAGCGCAGCGGCCCCGGTCGTTGTCGGTGCCGTTGGTGGAGGAGCCGCAGGTGGAGCCCCCGCTGTTGAGAAGACTGAATTCACGGTCGTTCTTAAAGCCTTCGGTGACAAGAAGATTAATGTTATAAAGGAAGTTAGAGGCTTGACAGGACTCGGACTGAAAGAAGCAAAAGACTTGGTCGAAGGCGCTCCCAAGGAACTGAAACACGGCCTAAGCAAAGAAGAAGCAGAGAAAATGAAAGCAGTTCTCGAAAAAGAAGGCGCGACCGTCGAAATTAAGTAAATTCGGGTGCTTTGTTATAAAATCTATTCACAAACCTTAAAGAATCCAGAAAACCTGTGAGCAAGGGCGCACAGGTTTTGTGTATCTTTGTGACGGGAGCGTATGATGACCTCGTTGGCCGCGACTTTTGCGAGACCCAGGAAGAATTATCAGAAAATCAACCCTTCCATCAAGCATCCTTATTTGATCGAAATCCAGCAGATGAGTTACGAAAAGTTTCTCCAGCGGGATATAGATCCTAATAAGCGAGAAATGGTTGGTCTGCAAGCGGTCTTCCACTCCGTTTTTCCCGTCAAGGATTTTGCGGATACCGCATCGGTGGAATTTGTAAGCTACTCTTTCGAAGAGCCAAAGTATGCCGTTGGAGAATGCCGCCAGAGAGGGATGAGCTACGCTGCGCCCCTTAAAGTTGTTGTGCGACTGGTCCTTTGGGATGTGGATAAAGAATCGAACGTCAGGACGATTCGAGATGTCAAGGAGCAGGAAGTTTACTTCGGTGAACTTCCCCTTATGACGGAGAATGGAACGTTCATCATCAATGGTACCGAGCGCGTGGTCGTATCTCAGTTGCATCGGTCAGCTGGTGTTTTTTTCGATCACGACAAGGGAAAAAATTCCTCTGTAGGTAAAATCCTCTATACGTCACGTGTCATCCCTTACAGGGGCAGTTGGTTGGATTTTGAGTTTGATCTCAAAGACATTCTCTATGTCCGTATCGACCGTCGTCGCAAAATGCACGCGACAATCCTTCTAAAAGCGCTGGGCTTTTCTGAGGAAGAGCTGCTGAATCAGTTTTATAGAAAAGAACATATTACCGTAGAAAAGGGGAAGTTCCGAGTCCAGCTGGAATATAAACTTCTCAGGGGTCAAAGAGCGACGCAAGACATTGTGGATCCTAAGACCGGAAAAGTCTTCGTCAAGAAAAACCGACGTATCACGGTCGGAGCGGTGCGACAAATGGAATCCTCTGGGTTGAAACATCAACACATCGAAGATGAGTACCTTCTGGGGAAAGTTATCGCCCAGGATGTTCTCGATAAGGATGGTAATGTTCTCGTCGCCCTCAACACGGAGATTTCACAAGATGAGCTAGACGTCCTCGTTAAGAATGGCATCAAGGCCTTCGACATACTCTTCATCGACGGAATTAACGTCGAAAGCACTTTCCGAGACACCTTGCTCAGCGATCGAGTTCAAAGCAAGGAAGAAGCTTTACTTGAAATTTATCGTCGTCTTCGTCCTGGCGACCCTCCTTCCGTCGAGTCTGCAGAGGCTTTGCTTAACAACTTGTTTTTCAATGCTGATCGTTACGACCTGAGCGCGGTTGGTCGCTTGAAGCTTAATGAGCGGCTGGGCCTGGAACTACCCATTGAGCACCGCACCCTGACGAAGGAAGATATTCTCAAGACAATCGATTATCTTTTGAAGCTCAAGACGGGCCAAGGTGATATAGACGACATTGATCACTTGGGCAACCGACGTGTGCGAGCTGTGGGCGAGTTATTGGAAAACCAATACCGGATAGGTTTGCTGCGCATCGAGCGGGCCATAAGGGAGCGTTTGCAGATTCAAGATATTGAAACGTTGCTTCCCCATGATTTGATAAACAACAAGCCAGCTTCAGCAGTGGTCAAGGAATTTTTCGGAAGTTCTCAGTTAAGCCAATTCATGGATCAGACAAACCCGCTTTCGGAAGTGACCCACAAACGTCGTTTGTCGGCTCTTGGACCGGGAGGTTTGAGTCGTGAACGCGCAGGTTTTGAGGTCCGCGACGTCCATGCCACTCATTACGGACGTATTTGCCCCGTCGAAACACCTGAGGGTCCAAATATCGGTCTTATCTCCTCTCTGGCGTCCTATGCCCGTGTAAACGAGTACGGATTCATCGAAACTCCGTACAAAGTCATTCGCACGGAAGACGGCGATCCAAAAGATATTGGTAAGGTCAAATACCTCAGTGCATCGGAAGAACACAAGGATCACGTCATTTCCCAAGCGAGTGAGTCGGAAAGACTTGTTGAAGGCGAATATGTCAGTGCTCGTCGACGCGGCGAGCCTGAGATTGTCCCTGGTGAAGAAGTTGACATGAGTGACGTTGCCACAACCCAGCTTGTGTCTGTTGCTGCAAACCTGATTCCTTTCCTTCAAAACGATGACGCGAACCGAGCTTTGATGGGTTCCAACATGATGCGGCAGGCTGTGCCCCTCATCAAGACTAAGGCTCCCCTCGTGGGAACCGAGATGGAGCGCATCGTTGCAAGGGACTCCGGAGCGTCGGTCGTTGTGAAACGAGACGGCGTTGTAGCTTCCGTGGATGCGGAACGGATTGTCGTAAAAATTGATAGAGAAGAAGAAACCGCACTGACTGAAGTAGGAACTGACGCAGACATTTACGGTCTTAAGAAATATACACGTTCGAATCTCGATACGTGCATAAATCAAAAGCCTATCGTGAAAGTCGGAGAGCGAGTCAGGAAAGGTGACGTGATAGCTGACGGTTTTGCAACCGAAATGGGTGAGCTTGCCCTAGGTCAAAACGTAACAGTCGCCTTTATGCCTTGGAACGGCTACAACTTCGAGGACTCTATTCTTATATCTGAGCGAGTTGTAAAGGAAGACCTTTACACATCTGTCCATATTCAAGAATTCGAGTGTATTTCTCGCGACACGAAGCTTGGTCAGGAAGAGATCACAGGCGATATTCCCAACGTTGGAGAAGAAGCTCTCGCTGACCTAGATGAGGCCGGAATTATCCGCATTGGTGCGGAAGTGAATCCTGGGGATATACTCGTCGGGAAAATCACACCTAAGGGTGAAACACAACTTTCCCCGGAAGAAAAACTGCTGAGGGCTATTTTCGGTGAAAAGGCAGGAGACGTTCGTGATACCTCCCTTCGCGTCCCACCCGGGGTGGAAGGCACGGTGATTGGCTGTAAAGTCTTTTCTCGTGAAGGTGCGGAAAGAGATCTGCGAAGCAAACAGATAGAGGAAAGCGAAGCTGCCAAGTTACGCAAGGACGAACGTGACACGATCAACATCATTAAAGATTCAGCCTTACGAAAAATCCTAAAGATCTCTGAGAAATCAAAACTCGGCAGGGATATCAAAGATAAAGACGGCCAGATCCTCCTGGTGAAGGGTGATGATCTTACAGAAGAGCGACTTGTGGCTTTGGACTACGTTAGCTGGTACGATCTGACGCTTTCCAGTGCGGAAAAAAACAAGCTGCTTTCCAAAGTCCTTGTCAACCTTAAGGAAAAAATAAACCAGATCAAAGGCATGACAGACTTGCAGCTTAAGAAGTTGAGTAAGGGGGATGAACTTCCTCCGGGCGTTATAAAGATGGTCAAAGTTTACGTGGCCATCAAAAGAAAGCTTCGAGTCGGTGACAAGATGGCGGGTCGTCACGGTAATAAAGGTGTGATCTCGCGGATTCTAGCCGAGCAGGATATGCCTTTCACGGCAGACGGGCATCCCGTGGACCTCGTATTGAACCCTCTCGGTGTACCATCTCGTATGAACGTAGGTCAGATTTTAGAAACTCACTTGGGCTGGGCAGCGCGCCACCTTGGTGTCAAGTTGAATCAGATCATGGAAGAAGCTTTCAATCGCAAAGAGTTAGAAAAGCTTATCATGCAAGTCTGGGAAGGAGATCATGTAAAGGGTGAAATCGAGGCGTTCGTCAAAGGATGCAGCGATGACGAACTCAGGGAATTCATCGCGAAATATCAGGACGGAATTTTTATCTCCAACCCCGTCTTCGATGGCGCGAATGAAGAAGAGATTGAAAAAGCACTGGAACTTGCAGGTGTCGAAAAGATCGGACAGACGGAGCTTTACGACGGACTTTCCGGCGAGAAATTCCACAATAAGGTAACCGTCGGAGTGATGTACATGATGAAGCTTCATCACTTGGTTGATGAAAAGATTCACGCTCGTTCGATAGGTCCTTACTCCCTCGTGACACAGCAACCTTTGGGCGGTAAGGCGCAGTTTGGTGGTCAGCGGCTGGGAGAGATGGAAGTTTGGGCGATGGAGGCTTACGGTGCTGCCTTTACCCTCCAGGAGATGTTGACCGTGAAATCCGACGACGTGCAGGGACGTACACGCATGTATGAGTCTATAGTCAAAGGCTCGAACATTGCGACACCTGGATTGCCAGAAAGCTTTAACGTACTGATCAAGGAACTGCAGAGCTTGGCTCTCGATATTAATTTGCTAAAAGATGACGGACAGGTCTTTGTTCCGCAGAATGTTCATTAAATCCTTTCGAGGAGAACGGTTTGAACGACTTATTAAATTTTTTCGAAAAACCAACAGACACTTTGAATTTCAGTGCCGTACGCATTTCTCTCGCTTCTCCGGAAAAGATTCGTAGCTGGTCTTACGGGGAAGTAAAGAAGCCGGAGACCATCAATTACCGAACGTTCAAACCTGAGCGAGACGGTCTCTTCTGCGCAAAAATCTTCGGTCCTGTAAGGGACTACGAATGTATCTGCGGCAAGTACAAGCGTATGAAGCACCGCGGTATCGTGTGCGACAAATGCGGGGTGGAAGTCATCCACTCTCGTGTTCGTCGTGAGCGGCTGGGGCACATCAACTTGGCTGCGCCCGTTGCGCATATTTGGTTTTTGAAGTCGCTGCCCTCTCGTATTGGGACCATCCTCGACATTTCTTTGAAAGATGTGGAGCGAATTCTTTATAGCGAATCGTTCGTAGTCCTCGATCCAGGGGACACTGCGGTAACCAATCTCGAAAAAGGGACGGTTCTGAGCGAGGAAGAATACGACGAAACCGTCGCCAAACTCGGTAACGGAGCGTTCCGTGTGGGAGGTGGAGCGGAAGCGGTGCTAGAATTGCTGCAGGGCATTGATATTGACGCCCAGCTTGAGGAATTAAAGCAGCAATTCAACGAAGCCACGTCTGAAGCAGTGCGTAAGAAACTGCAAAAGCGGATTAAAGTTATCGAATCGTTCAACGTTCGTGACGAGAGTGGCCACTTCATGGCCAAGCCAGAGTGGATGATGTTAAATGTGATTCCTGTGTTACCACCTGACTTACGTCCTCTTGTTCCTCTGGACGGTGGCCGTTTTGCGACGTCGGATCTGAACGACCTCTATCGTCGGGTGATCAATCGTAACAACCGTCTGTTACGGCTCATTGAGTTGAACGCTCCTGACATCATCGTGCGCAATGAAAAAAGGATGCTCCAGGAATCCGTCGATGCCTTGTTTGACAACGGACGTCGGGGGAAAGTTTTCACGGGACCCAATAAACGTCCCCTGCGCTCACTTTCCGACTTCCTTAAGGGAAAGCAAGGACGCTTCCGTCAAAACTTGCTCGGTAAGCGGGTTGACTATTCCGGACGTTCCGTCATTGTTGTCGGGCCCGACCTGAAATTGCATCAAGCTGGTCTGCCTAAGAAGATGGCGATCGAGCTTTTCAAACCCTTTCTTTATTGCAAATTGGAAGAGCACGGAGTTGTTTCAACAATCAAGAGCGCGAAGAAGCTTGTAGAAAAAGAACATCCAGAAGTCTGGGACGTTCTGGAAGAGGTAACAAAGGAACATCCTATACTTCTTAACCGCGCTCCGACCTTGCACCGGCTTGGTATCCAAGCATTCGAGCCTGTCTTGATTGAAGGCAAAGCCATTCGCCTGCACCCGCTAGTATGTTTCGCTTTTAACGCAGACTTTGACGGTGACCAGATGGCTGTTCACCTCCCGCTTTCCATCGAGGCACAGATGGAAGCCCGGGTCTTGATGATGTCGACGAACAACATTCTCAGCCCGGCTTCAGGTTCTCCAGTTGTCGTACCGTCTCAGGATATCGTTCTTGGGGTCTACTACCTTACAAAGGAAAACCTGGTGGAATTGGGAGCAGGCCATGTGTTCTCGTGCCTGGAAGAAGCTCGTTCAGCGTATGACCACGGTGAAGTAGGCTTGCAGGCACCCGTGCAGGTACGGTTGAAAGGCAGGCTCGTCAAGACAACTGTCGGTCGCGCTTTGCTCTCTGACATTATCCCGGAGGAACTCCCCTTCGAGTCTTACAACAAAGTGATCGGGAAAAAGGAGTTAGCTGATCTCGTCGATACGTGTTTCCGTGTATGCGGTCCCAAGAAGACCGTATTGATGGCAGACGCATTACGAACGATGGGCTACACCTTTTCGACAAAAGCAGGTCTTTCGATCGCTATCGGAGATATGATTATTCCAGGAGAAAAGAAGAAGCTTCTCCACGAGGCAGAAGAAGAAGTTAAGAAGATCAAGGAACAGTATTCCGAAGGGCTTTTAACCGAGGGTGAGCGTTATAACAAAGTTGTTGATATCTGGGCGAACGTGACGGAACGGATTGCCGAGTCAATGTTCAGCAACATTGCCGAAGAGGAAGTTATAGATAAGGAAGGGAAGACTCGTAGGGTTCCTTCCAGCAACAGTATTTTCATGATGGCTGATTCCGGAGCCAGGGGTTCTGCCCAACAAATTCGCCAGCTGGCGGGGATGCGGGGTCTGATGTCGAAGCCGTCAGGTGAGATTATCGAAACTCCGATTACCGCGAATTTCCGAGAAGGATTGACGGTACTTCAGTACTTCACTTCGACTCACGGTGCGCGCAAAGGTTTGGCTGACACGGCATTGAAGACTGCCAGTTCTGGATACCTCACTCGTCGTCTGGTAGACGTTTCTCAGGATGCCATTATTACGGAAGACGATTGCGGAGTTAGCAAAGGAGTGAAGGTTACCCATGTGCGAGAAGGTGCCGAGGTAAGGCTTAACCTGGCTGAGCGCGTCCTGGGACGAACAGTAGTAAGTAGTGACATTAAAAATCCAGTTTCCGGAGCAGTGATTGCAAAAGTCGGGAAAATTCTCGACGAGGCGGATTGCGACAAGATACAGGAAGCAGGGATTGAAGAAATTGAGGTGCGCAACCTCCTCATCTGCCAATCTAAGCGAGGAGTTTGTGCGCTTTGCTACGGACGCGACCTATCTTCTGGTCATAGGGTGGATATTGGTGAAGCCGTCGGTGTGATAGCTGCCCAATCTATCGGTGAGCCTGGAACACAGCTCACGATGCGTACCTTCCACTTTGGTGGTACGGCGACACACAAAGTTGAGACCAGCACTTTGGAAAGCCGTTTTTCAGGTTCGATTCGGTTCAAAAATATTCGCTGCATCCGAAGCAGGGAAAATAAGCTCGTTGTGCTGTCTCGAAATGGTGAAGTGCAAGTCATAGATGACAGCGGTCGCGTGCGCGATAGTTACCCGATTGTTTATGGTGCGAGTCTTATCGTGAAGGATGAAGACAAAATCGCAGCAGGTGATCGAATCGGTGAATGGGATCCCTTCGCTGTTCCTATCGTTTCCGAAGCGAGAGGAAAGATCAGATATAAGGAACTTGTCGAAGGTAGGTCGTTGGAGGAGAAAATTGATGACGTCACCTTCCTCATTCGTAAGGTTGTCATCGAGTCCAAAGGGGAGACCTTTAAACCCGCTATCGAAATTGTTGATAACAAGGGAGCGATCGTTCTTTCAGAAAGCGGGAAAAGTTCCTATTCGTTACCGATCGGTTGTATTGTTAACGTGGATGAAGGTTTGGAAGTGCAGCCGGGGGATATTCTTGCAAAGATTCCTCGTGAAGCAACCAGGACAAAAGATATCACCGGTGGTCTTCCTCGTGTAGCTGAGCTTTTCGAGGCGAGAAAGCCGAAAGAAGCCTCAGTAATGGCAGATAGCGATGGGACGATTACCTACGGAGAAGATACGAAAGGAAAACGTAAACTCGTCATTACGGACAATAAGGGGGCGAGCACAGAGTACTTGATTCCTAAAGGCCGTCACATCCTAGTGAGTGAAGGTGACTATGTCCGCAAGGGCGAGGCGTTAGTGGATGGGCAGTCTAATCCGCATGACATTTTGCGCATTATGGGTGTGGAAGCATTGACGGATTTCTTCGTAAATGAAATCCAAAGTGTCTACCGACTACAGGGCGTGAAGATCAACGATAAGCACATCGAGGTCATCATCAGGCAGATGCTGAGACGTGTCATGATCCTCGAAACCGGGGACTCGCGTTACCTTCCCCAGGAGACCGTTTCCAAGAACGAACTCATGGAGGAAAACGCCAGGCTTGAGAAGGAAGGCCTGAAGCCAGCCGTATGGGAACACGTCCTACTGGGGATAACAAAAGCCTCTCTTACGACGGAAAGCTTCATTTCTGCGGCTTCCTTCCAGGAGACAACCAAGGTGCTGACACAGGCTTCCATCTCAAGCAAGATGGATAATCTGAGAGGACTCAAAGAAAACGTAATCATGGGTCGCCTCATTCCCGCAGGAACAGGCAGTGAGCATTACAAAAACCTTACAGCCAAGGAAAGCGGTGAGATTGAGGAAGAAGAAGAGACTAGCGCCATAAGTGAGACTCATGAAGAGGTGGCTGAAAGTGCAACGACGAGCGGAATGTAGTTTTCCGTTGCTATAATTCGGTCGCTCTGATAGATAGGCCAGCGGCAATAAAAGAAAAAATAGAGGAAATCAATGCCAACGATCAACCAGTTGATTAAAAGAGGACGTAGAGACCAAGGAGCAAAATCCAAAGGTCCAGCCTTACAACGCTGTCCGCAGAAACGCGGTGTTTGCCTGAGAGTTTATACAAC
This sequence comes from Deltaproteobacteria bacterium, assembly GCA_016186945.1. Lineage (GTDB taxonomy): Bacteria > Bdellovibrionota_B > Oligoflexia > Oligoflexales > Bog-1112 > BOG-1112. Next base: position 31,795 of record JACPKR010000004.1, read on the forward strand.
TACACCAAAAAAACCTAACTCGGCCCTTCGTAAAGTCGCTAGGGTGCGTTTAACAAACGGTATGGAAGTGACCTCTTATATCGGTGGAGAAGGGCATAACCTACAAGAACACAGTGTTGTTGTTGTGCGTGGGGGGAAGGTGAAAGACCTCCCCGGTGTTCGCTATCACATTGTACGAGGCTCCCTCGACACGCAGGGGGTTAACAATCGAAAACAGAGTCGTAGCAAGTACGGCACCAAGAAACCAAAAAGTTAAGTGGAGTTAAGCAGATATGGCACGTCGAAGAAGAGCTGTTAAGCGAGTCATCCTTCCCGATCCAGTTTATGGAGAAGAGATCGTTACAAAGTTTATGGGTAGCATGATGATTGATGGCAAGCGTTCTTGCGCAGAGAAGATATTCTATGGCGCCATGGAGATCATCAAAGAAAAGGGAATGAAAACGTTTCAAGGCTGTGCCAGCGAACTGGAAGTTTTCAAACTCGCTATTGATAATGCGAAACCCCTGCTCGAAGTGAAATCACGACGCGTGGGCGGTTCCAACTATCAGGTACCTGTAGAAGTAAGGCCAGAACGTCGCCAGGCCCTCGCTTTCCGTTGGATTATCGAATTTGCACGGAAACGACAGGGAAACAGTATGACAAGCAAACTTGCTGGTGAATTTATGGACGCAGCTTTGAAAAAAGGAGCGACCATTAAACGACGTGAAGAAGTTCATAAGATGGCAGATGCGAACAAAGCCTTTGCCCACTACCGTTGGTAATCTGTTAAAGAAATCCCGTGCATTCTCTTAGCGAAGCACGGGATTTTTCTGTTAAGGGCGAGTGATGGCAGACTTAACGCGCGTGCGCAATATCGGGATCATGGCCCACATTGATGCAGGGAAGACAACCACTACAGAACGTATCCTCTACTACACGGGAAACATTTATAAGGTCGGAGAGGTTCACGAAGGGACGGCTACGACCGACTGGATGATTCAGGAACAGGAACGAGGAATTACCATAACCTCGGCTGCCGTGTCGTGCTCCTGGAAAGACCACACCATCAACATCATTGACACCCCCGGTCATGTCGATTTCACAATCGAGGTGGAACGTTCCCTGAGAGTTTTGGACGGGGCTGTTGCTGTACTCGACGGAGTACATGGGGTGGAACCTCAGACAGAAACTGTGTGGCGCCAGGCTGATCGCTACAGGGTTCCTCGGATCTGCTTTGTCAACAAACTTGACCGGGTGGGGGCAAGTTTTGAGAACTCAGTCGAAACGATTAAGACAAAACTTCTCGCCCATCCCCTGCCTTTGCAAATTCCCATCGGGATCGAGGAAAATTTTCGCGGTGTAATCGACCTCATCAATCAAAAAGCTCTCATCTGGCAAGGAGATGAAGAATGGGGCAAACACTACGATGAAGTCGAGATTCCCGAGGATATGAAAGCTCCGGCTCAGGCGGCACGCGAAAAAATGATTGAAACGCTAAGCGAGTTCGATGAGTCCTTGATGGAAAAATACCTTGAAGGATCAAGCATCAGTTCAGAGGAAATAGACAAAACAATCCGTCGCGTGACACTTTCCATTCGTATAATCCCCGTCTTGTGTGGGAGCGCCTTTCGCAACAAAGGTGTACAGCCTCTCCTTGACGCGATCGTCAAGTATCTGCCTGACCCCATGGAGCTGGGAGACGTTATCGGTCTGACTACAGATGACAAGGAGGAAGCTCTAGCAAGGAGACGAAGTCCAGACGAGCCTTTTTCGGCCCTTGCCTTCAAGATTGTGAGCGACAACTTTGTCGGACTGTTGACATACGTACGCATTTACTCAGGAAAGTTAAAGAGCGGGGAAGTCTTTCTCAACGCAAGGACAGGGAAAAAAGATAGGGTTCAAAAAATTTTCAAGATGCAAGCTGCTCAACGCAAGGAACTTAAGGAAGTGATTTGCGGGGATATTGTAGGTATTGTCGGGCCGAAAATGCTGGCAACAGGCGACACTCTTTGTGATCCTAAGCACCCCATACGCTATGAGTCGGTCTTGTTCCCCGAACCCGTCATCTTTCAAGCTATCGAGGCGAAACAGACCTCGGACATGGAACGTCTGGAGAAGTCGCTCAGACGGCTTGAGGTGGAAGATCCTACCTTGCAAATTAAGGAGGATCAGGAGACTGGCCAGATCCTCATCGGGGGGATGGGAGAACTGCACCTTGAAATCATTGTCGACCGTTTGAAACGGGAATTTCGCGTAGAAGCCAATGTTGGAAAACCACAGGTTGCGTATAGGGAAGGAATTTCCTTTTCCAGTACGGTGGAAAAAGTATGGGACCGGCACGTCGGTGAACGAAGACAATATGCCAGGATTGAAATCAAGGTGGAGCCAACAGACGATCAAACCGGACTTGTGTTTGAAAACAAGGTGGCCAATTTGCCAGAACCATACGCGAAGGCGGTTCAAAAAGGTCTTCGCAATGCCCTGACCGCAGGTCCCATTGCGGGGTTTCCCGTCGTTGGAGTTAAGGCAACCCTTCTCGGTGCGTCGGTAGACAAAGAGTGCTCCGACGAATCAGCTTTTGAAATAGTCGCAGGGCTGACGTTGAGAGAGTGCCTTCAGAAAGGACAGCCTAAACTTCTTGAGCCGATGATGTCTCTTGAAGTTCTTGTTCCCGATGCCTATCTGTCCAACGTTATCACGGATCTCAACGGGCGGAGAGCAAAAATTCAGCAGCTTTCTCAAAAAGGGGAGCTTCAAATTGTCGATGCCTTAACTCCTCTTTCTGAGATGTTTGGCTACTCAACTGACTTACGGTCGGTTTCTCAAGGGAGAGCCAACTATTCCATGAAATTTTCTCGTTATAACGAAGTTCCCGAAGAAGTGATGACAAAGTTCCACTATTGATTGTTCTAGATGATGTTTTAGAAAAGTGGTGGGCGATAGAGAACTCGAATCTCTGACCTCTACGATGTCAACGTAGCGCTCTAACCAACTGAGCTAATCGCCCTTTGTGCCTTAAGCTGTTTGTGGCAAGGAGGTGGTTCGGAGGAAACTGGTTCCTCCAACGTAATTCAAGCAAAGTAAAACATTGGTTCGCTTTGTCAAGTATGGAACTAAAGTCCTGGGGGAGCGACCCTTCGCTTTGCTCAGGGCAGGCTTTTCCCTCGCCCCCCCAAACCCCCTCTCCCTTTTTGCCCCAAGTTGATGCTCTAGGAAAGCATGGAATCCACGAATTCCTTGGCGTTGAATTGCCTCAAATCGGCAGCCTTTTCCCCTACACCGATGTAGCGTATGGGCACTTGGAATTCATCCGAGAGGCCTATAATGACCCCGCCCTTCGCTGTCCCGTCGAGTTTGGTCACGCAGATACCCGACAGGTTGACGACCTCCTTAAACGCTCGTACTTGGAGAAAGGCGTTCTGTCCTGTTGTCGCATCAATGACGAGGAAGGTTTCGTGGGGGGCGTTTGGAATTTCTCTACTGATGACGCGCTTGATTTTTCCGAGTTCGTCCATCAGGTATTGTTTGTTGTGGAGGCGACCGGCTGTGTCGATCAGAAGGATCTGGGTCCCCCGTGCTTTCGCTGCTTTGATCGCGTCGAAGGCAACAGCTGCGGGATCGCTCCCTTCCTGGTGGGCGATCACCTTCACTCCAAGTCTGTCTCCCCAGATTTTCAGTTGGTCGATAGCTGCTGCTCGATAGGTGTCGGCAGCGCATAGCATGACCGAATGGTTTTCGGCAAGGAAATGGGCGGCGAGTTTCCCGATGGTTGTTGTTTTCCCAACACCGTTAACTCCGACCACGAGAATGACGAGGGGTTCGTTTTCTGCTGCGGTTGCGGTGTTTGGTGTGATGCTGAGGATTTTCTCAGCTTCCTGCGAAAGGATATCTCGGATTTGTTCCCACGTCAGAACCGAGGATTCCTTCAGTGTTTTGTTCACGTGGGAGATAAGTTTTTCGGTTGTTCTAACGCCGATGTCTGAGCGGTAGAGGATTTCGTGAATGGAGTCGAGAGTGTCAGCATCGAGGTTTGCTTTTGAGTTGAGCAGTGTTTCAAAATGGGAGCGTAGGGAGTCTCTTGTTTTGCTGAGTCCGTTTCTCAGGCGTTGAAGCCAGGCTTGGGAGTTGAGATGTCGTATCTCCTCAATATCCTGGGGCAAGCTAGCTCGCTCTTCTGCTTCTGTTGCAAGTTCATCACGTTTCTCACCTGGCTGTTCTGTCTTTTTGCGGGAAGATAAAACATAATAAGAAAGCAGGAGGAGCACAATCACTGAGACGATCAGGGCAAGTAGGCCCCAGAAAAGTTCCGGCTTTGCTTTCAAGGCGTCTATAAGGTTTAAATAATTAGGCATATTATCTCATTTTCTTCATGGTTGGATCAATGATGGCTGAGAAGACTAGCACAGTGAATTGAGGGAGTGAACTTAAAGATGAGGGTCAAGGGGTGGACAATTTGCTTTGTATTAGCGTTATCAGGCCTGACAGAGACCTTGCGGGGGCAGGGGCTTTCTGAGGATGGCGTTATTCCTGAGGCACCGGTATTCCAGGAGCGAGGTGGGGAGGGGTGGATATTGATGCCGACTCGTTGGGACCACAATATCGGCATTACTTTTGGGATGAGCCGAGGGACCTGGGAACTGGAGGGCTTGGATCCTGTAAGGGGCCAGCAATTTCCTTCCCAAGCTTTTTTGGGAAAAGTGCAGTACACGTTTCATCTACCGATCGTAGGAAACCTTGGATATGTTCTGGGGTCGTCCCTCGGATATTACTTGGAAGAAGGTCGTTATCATGATGAATTGCACAGGGTGTCGTCGATCCACTTCCCCGGTATACATTTGGGTCTGGTGTTGAATGTCACCCCCGGTCTGCGCGTTGAGGGAGCTTTCGAAACTTACCTGGAGCGCATAGACGAGTTGGCTTTAGACACGAAGGAAGGGCGAAAGAAAATCAGTATGACTATGCGGCCGGATTATGATCTGATGCTAAGCATGGATATGTTCTACAGCCTGCACTGGGGGGTAAGGGTGGAATGGCACAAAAGAAGGGTTTCCAACACTCCCCCTCGCGAGTCAGAAGGTCAGATTGTAGATTCCCTGATACGAAAAAAAGACAATTGGATTGCCGTAGGATTCATTTTTCACTTTTTTGCTGGATGAAAAAGCATTATTTTTCTTGGCCTGTTTCCTTTTTCGCATATATAATTCAATATTAATCATCACCACAGAGGAGAAAAGGAATGGCCAAACAGAAAAAAAGGGCACAAAAAAAAGGTACTACGAAAGCTCAAGGGGCTAAGAAACGAACCGCATCAAAAACATCGACAAATAAAGGAAAGAAAACGATGAAGACAACAAAAGAGGTTCAACCAGTTTCCAGGATTGCTAAATCTGCTAACAAGGCACGCACAAAAAGTGAAATTGTGCGACTCTTGGCGGAGAGCACAGGCCTTTCCAAGAGGGAAGTGGATACAGTGTTCGGCAGTCTTTCTGAGTTGATCGGCATGGATGTCGGGAAGAAAGGACCAGGTGTGTTCAGTGTTCCCGGTCTTATGAAGATTGTTCGCGTGAGCAAGCCTGCGACAAAAGCTCGCAAAGGAGTCAATCCTTTCACCGGTGAAGAAACCGTATTCAAAGCAAAGCCAGCACGCAATGTTGTCAAAGTCAGAGCACTTAAGGCTTTGAAAGACATGGTGAAGTAGGCCACGAGGGGTCAGGACTTTCTCCTCTCGGAGCCTTTCTCTCGAGGATCAAAGATATCCCGAAGACTATCCCCTAAGAAATTAAAAGCCAGCACTACTACGGCAATCATCATTCCCGGAATGATGCTTAAGTTCGGTGCCTCGGTTAGAACTGCCCTGCCCTGAAAAAGCAGGCTTCCCCACGTCGGGGTTGATGAGTTTGCTCCGAGGCCCAAAAAACTTAAACTCGCCTCGACGATAATCACGCCAGATAGTGAAAATGTTGCAGACACGAGTAATGGTGTCCACAGGAAGGGGAGTATATGCTTGGTGAGCAGTCGGAAGGATCCAGCACCCAGGGAACGTGAGGCAAGAACATGGTCTCGCTCACGCAGACTTAAGACTTGCCCCCTGACAAGACGCGCTGTTCCCGTCCACCCCGTCACACTTATCGCCAGAATGACGTTGTGAACGCTTGGTCCGAGGATCGACGAGAGGGACATCGCAAGAAGTATGCCAGGAAAGGCCATAAGTATGTCAACAAGACGCATGATCAGAATGTCGGTAATTCCCCCCCAGTAGCCCGCAATCAATCCAAGGCTTACGCCTAAAATACTCGATAGCGCAACCGTCAAAACAGCTATATAGAGCGTGATACGTGAGCCTAAGATTACAGCACTGAAAACGTCCCGCCCGAGTGTGTCACAACCAAACGGGTGCGCAGCATTCGGTGGGCATAAGCGAAGGCTTAAATTGATTTCCTCAGGGTCAACCCAGATTAAGAAATTACCCAGTAGTGCTGATCCAAAAAATAAAACAAGGATAAGTGACGCAAACAGAAAACGAGGGTTTCTAAGCGCCTTTCGTAAGTGTCGGCCCGCTTTGGGAACATGACTAAGCGTTGCTTTACGCATTAGAACTTCACCCTTGGGTCTACCACCTTGTAGAAAAGGTCCGTGACTAAATTGACAATAAGATATCCACTTGAGAAAAATAGGACACAGCCCTGGACAAGGGGATAGTCTCGATTTCCCAACGCATCGAGAATGAGAGTCCCCAGCCCAGGCCAGTCGTAAATTTTCTCCGTTACGACGGCTCCCGTTAAAAGGACACCGAATTGCAAGCCTAATATGGTGACAAGAGGTAACGAGGCGTTCCTGAGAACGTGTTTAAAAATCACAAAGAAAGGGTGAGCCCCTTTGGCCCGCGCTGTGCGTACGTAATCTTCCCTGAGCGTATCTAAAATGGAGTTGCGTGCCATACGACTTATGATTGCGGCAAGGGAAGTCCCTATCGTCAGAGCAGGAAGAATAAAATGCGTCCAGTTTCCCATCCCGGAAACCGGAAGCATGTTCATATGAATTGAGAAGAGCAAAATCAGCATGGGGCCAAGCCAAAAGTTGGGAATGGCAACCCCCAGGAGGGCGAAGGTCATGGCCAAATGATCCGAAAAGCGGTCTTTTCGCAAAGCCCCTAAAACCCCCAGGGGGAGGCCCATAACAATAGCGACCAGAAGCGAGGCCAAGGCGAGTTCCAGAGTCGGCGGTAAACGTTCCAGCAGCAAACTGAGCACAGGACGGTTGTAAATCAAGGACTTGCCAAGATTTCCATGGAAGAGGCCCTCAATATACTTGAAGATCTGCTGATAGATGGGTAGATTTAATCCCAGCTGGGTACGTACAAGCTGTTTTGCTTCCGCCGTCGCAAAATCCCCCAACATGAGGTCCACAGGGTCTCCCGGGACCAAGTGAATCATCAAGCTGATGATTATAACCACACCTAAGGCGACGGGTATTAGAGTTAACAGTCGATTCAAAATGAAAGAAAACATGTTGGAGACGTACCTTGGTTTTTAGATTGACTTAAACAGGATGCTTAGGGCATCAATGACAAACTGACGAACAGTTTCCGAGAACCTACATATATATAGTATTTGGGAAAAAGAATTTGTGAAGAGGGCCTTTTTTGGAAAAAAGTTCCCCTCCACACCTCCCCCCAAAAAACTTTAGATATTGAAGTTTTTGAAAAGGGGCTTGGGGATAGAACTTTTTTCAAAAAGTTTTTCCCCAAATTGATTATCTTGAATACTATAGTTTAATTTTAAATTCGAATCTAGTGTAGCGGCTTCCGGTCCTTTTTCACTTTTGTTCACGATAATTAAATAATAAGGAGAAACTTTGAGTCGAACAGATTTGCTTTCGGAAAGTTCAAACGTTCCTAAAAAGGACAACGAAAATGTCCTTTCCCTTCATTTGTCCTCTGCCCTTCTTCGGAAACTTACAGAGAAAGCAGCAGTGGAAGGCATAGGGGTCAACGATCTGGCAAGTGAACTTCTAGCAGAGGGACTTGTCCTACGAGCTTGGGAGATCGTAGAGAAAAAAAATGCGATGCGTGGGCCAAGCGACCAGGCTTCCCAGTACGGTAAGAATCGAGGCCAGAAGACAGGTTTTCGTAACAATAACAACTATGGCCGCAAACAAACAGATTCCTCGTCTCGTTATAACCAACAGAGTTACAAAAATATTATGGAAGATGGGGCAAGCTTTCTGGAGTACGTCCGCAGTCAGGAGAAAGGAAAGAGGGTCTGAACGGAAAAACAAGACCCCACAAAACCGTGACGAAGAGTCGTTCCTGTGGCGATTCTATCCAGGTGAAGGAACCTTTAAATTTTGAGCCTGAGGGGAAACTGGGTAGAGCCTTCAATAGTTGGATAGAGAAACTTTTTTCTGCCCACCCGATTTCAATGATCCGAGCGTCTTGAAAACCGAACCAGGTCTGTGAGCGTGGGTAACAGTATTTAAACAAAGACTCCTTTGCGGAAAAGATGAGTGATAGCACGTCTTGATGTGACCGCTCGGAATTAGTAAGCAACGCAAGATCGTCGGTGTGGCAGATATGCGATTGAATCGACGGGGAGATTTTTGCGGGAATCTCAATATCGATCCCCAGATCAGGGTACCCTTGCTCTGATGATGTGACTACAACGACGTGTCCGTTCTTGTGCGAGACGGACCCTCGGATTCCTTCGGGCCAGACAGGCATTCCTCCAGTATCTTTCAAGACGGGGCCCATCTCCGGGTTCAATGCATGAAGGAGCCAGCGGCCTTTCAGAAATTCATCCCGTCTTCCCTGATGTCTGTAGCTTTCCACAAGCCTTTTTTCCTCCATAGGGAGATCTTTTAATTCTTCCTTGCCTAGTTTAGAACACTTGTCAAGGTAGGCAACAGAGAGAGGGCCAAGTTGAAAGGTGTGAAACTTCATGTGTTCTCGGAGGGGGCCTTGAAGATGGTTTGACGGAAAAACTTCAACTCCTCAATACTTTCTCTAATATCATCCATCGCTCGATGAGCATCTTGTTTTTTCGGGATTTTAATTTTTGGATACCAGGACTGGCATAGAAGTTTAGCACTGCTCACATCGACCATCCGGTAGTGAAGGAGTTCATCCAGACGGGGCATGTGTTTTATGATAAACCGTCGATCATGCCAGATGCTGTTCCCGGCAAGGATTGCTTTTTCCTTCAACGAGAAATAGTTGCTTAAGAAATTCAGGAGCTGATCCTCTGCTTCTTTTATACTTGTTGAGGAGTGGATGGCTTTTTCCCATAGTCCGGATTTGGAGTGGTGTTTTTGGTTCCATTTATCCATACGAGCAAATACATCAGCCTCATGCTTAATGACAAACTCAGGAGCAGTATCGAGTATCTCCAGGTGTTTATCGGTCACGATTGCGGCGATTTCGAGGATGGAGTCGGTTTCCGGAAAAAGTCCCGTCATTTCCATATCGACCCAAAGGAAATACTTCCGCGATATTTTGTTTTCCGCCAAACGGGACTCCCTGCTGCAAGGAGGGGACCTTCGCCATAGGTCGTGGAAGGGGGCCACCTCTCTATTTTCAATACGACGAAATTAACCTATAGTATTTGAGAAAAAGAATTTGTGGAGAGTACCTTTTTTGAAAAAAAGTTTTTCCCAAAATTGATTATCTTGAATACTATACAATAACGTTTTGGACAAAAGATTTTCACATACGGAGTGCTCATGAACAGTTTTCACCATGTTCTATCGATCGCGATATTTCTGGCATCGTTCCTAACGGTGTCGAGTCAGGCTCAGGCAAACAAGTCACCAGCCTACAAAGTCTATGGCGAAACAGTGACTCTTGGTGATGCGAAAAAGAAGGATATTTCCACCTTCTATGAACTTGACAAGAAAGCTTATGACCGCGTTCAGGAAATGGCTCACCAGGACTATTTAGACAGATTCTGGACGAAAATCGCAACGGACCAAAAAACCTCGGTGGAAAAAGCCAAGGAAAAGTATTTGGCGGATAAGATCAAAGTCAGCGACAAGGAAATCGCAGAAATCCTGATAAAATTCAAAGATCATCCCCAGCTCAGTAAGCTTTCTGCCGATGAACAGCGAAGTCAGGTTGTCAGTTATCTGGGTGAAAGAGAGAAGCAAAGAATTTACGAGGGAATCATCTCAAACGCGATTCAGTCGGGTGATCTGGTCGTTCTGCTTCCTCAGCCTGAGGAACCTGTCTATCAGCTGACATACTGGGACAACGACCATGTGCGCTACGGGCCGGAGGTGTCGGACACAAAACCCGTTAACTGCAAGGGCAACGACTGCCCCGTAACTGTCGTTGAATATTCTGAGTTCCAGTGTCCCTTCTGCGGCAAAGTGGTTCCGGATACAAAAAGAGTTATGAGCGAATACAAAGGGAAGATCCGATGGATCGTGAGGGATTTTCCTCTCGACAGCATCCATGCACGCGCCAGACCCGCTGCCATAGCTGCTAAGTGTTCGCAAAAGCAGGGGAAATATTGGGAATACTACAATAAACTGTTCGACAATCAACGCGCTCTTTCCGACCAGGACCTTGAAAAATACGCAAAGGAAATCAGTCTCGATCTTGGCAAATTCAAAAAATGTCTCAGCAGTGATCAGGCGGAAGTGACGGCCTTGATCGATCGAAATTTCAACTCTGGGCGGGATTTTGGGGTAACGGGAACTCCAACGTTCTTCATAAATGGTCGAAAAGTCTCGGGAGCCCTTGGGTTTGGCGAATTTAAGCGGATGATCGACGAAGAGTTGGCGAAGAAAAAGTAAAGATTTTCATGGCCTTGACGATACGAAGGAAAGAACCCTCGTGGAGTGAAGGTCATGGGCGGAAGAGAACATCGTCGAACCCTTCGTATTAGTCTCCAGAAACCTCTACAGGTGATCATTGGATCCATTGGGTCTGATGTCCGTTACGATTTGGAGACACGAGATATTTCTACCCGGGGGTTCTTTCTGGAATTCGAGAAGCCGGGGCGTTTCCCCTTCACAAGTTCCAGTATCATGGAAATATGGCTGGAGCTATCCCCGGGGGATTCGATTTTTTTCAACGGAAAGATGGCCAGAGTTGTCTTGCCCGCAGAAGCAGAAAGTCAAGGGACTAACCCCGGAATAGCCGTGCGTATCGTCCAAATCGAGCCTGAGGAAGAAAAGAGATTGGCGGATTTCGTGCAGGCTCAAGAAGACGAAGCGATTAAGGCAGAGGAAGAAGAAGAGAAAAAAGGTAAGAAAACCCCACCAGCTCCCCCAAAATCCAACGCTGTGGCATAATGAGAAGCAGGTACTAGATAAGGAGTTAGAGAATGCAAATCGGGCTGGAATGCCTGCTAGGCTCACCGGAAAAAATAAAAAATTGGGGAAAATGTGCGATCCTCTGCAATCAAGCCTCAGTAAGCAAAGACCTGCGTCATATTCTCCCCTTATTACAGGAAACGATGGGAAGCAAACTCGTCAAAATTTTCAGCCCTCAACACGGTCTTAGCTCTACAGTCCAGGACAATATGATCGAATCCGAGCATGGCAGAGATCCTCTTAGCGGCCTTCCCGTCTGGTCTTTATACTCCGAAAGTAGGCAACCCACCGAGGCAATGCTTGAAAACGTGGACACGATCATCATTGATTTGCAAATCGTGGGCTGCCGAGTCTATACCTTCAAGGCGACCATACGGGCCTGCCTAGAAGCTGCTAAACAGTGGGACAAGAAGGTCGTCGTCTTGGATCGCCCCAACCCCATCGGAGGGACCGTTTTAGAAGGTCGTTGCGTCGATAACAGTTATCGTTCCTTCGTTGCCCCTGATTTCATTCCCATGCGACATGGTTTGACGGCTGCGGAAGTTGCACGTTTTCTTAATCAGGAAATCGGATGTGAACTCGACTGGGTTGGATTGAGAGACTGGGAACCTGAGATGGGATGGCCTTCCGATCGACCTTGGGTTCTGACCTCGCCCAATCTGCCTACACTCGATGCAGTGACTGTTTACCCAGGAATGGTGCTGCTCGAAGGGACGAATCTGTCTGAGGGGAGAGGGACAGGTCTTCCCTTCCAACTCATCGGATCTCCGTTCGTGGAAGATCCACATACCTTGGTCGGAGATATCTATAAATACTTCCCCATGACTCTCGCGGGTCTTCATCTGCGTCCAACCTGTTTCATGCCTACTTCTGGCAAATGGGCAAACGAAGTCTGCTACGGTCTCCAGATTCATGTTTTGAACCCCAGAGCCGTCAACAGCTTCTCCTTAGGTCTTGCGATTATCCATTCCTGCATGTCCTTCACAGGATTCGCCTGGCGTCAGCCTCCCTACGAATATGAATACGAAAAACTGCCGATGTCTGTCATTCTTGGTTCTCCTGGCGTTGAGAAACATGTCAGAGACCTTAAGACCGACGATCCTTTCTGGGAAGAAGGGATAAAGCGGTTTATTGAAAGGTCATCCTCTTGTCTTCTTTATGAACGGGTGAGGGTGCATGATCGACAGGCAAATTTTCAAGCAAACCCGCATTTTGAGTCGTTAGCTTTTTGAAGAGGGGAAGATCGGCAATTTTTTCAAAGTCCCTGTCGTGACGCGCAACGTCTTGTAAGGACGGATCAATCAGAATCGCTTTCTTTAAATGACTGAGGGCCAATTGTTGGAAGCCGCTCAATGAATAAATACACGCTTTGTTATAGAGCGCCACGGCATCCGTAGGGTCCAGCTGAATCGCTTGGTCGAAGAAATCCAGTGCATTGAGAAAATCTTCAAGATGGTAGAAAGATAATCCAACGGCGTTGTAATAAGCTGAGTTCCGAGGTTCAAGGACGATGGCTTTCTTATAGGAGTCAATCGCCCGGGTATGAAGTTTCAGCTCCTCCGAATAGACTTGGCCAAGGATAGCGTAAAACGCAGCGTTGCCTGGGAACTCACTGTTCACCACATCGCAAAATTCTTGGAGTCGGTCTATCTTTTTCAAGCTAACGAAGGCATTGACGGCGACTTTCAGAGTGTTGGTTTTGTCGGAACTTAGGTGAAGCGCCTGTATGAACTCCCGTGATGCGAGGTCAACTTGATTTCTCTTCACCGCTATCACACCTAGTTGACTATGAATGATGGATTTCACGACATCGGGAACACGATCTTGTAACGCCTGACGGAGTAGCGTTTCTGCCTTTTCATCTTGCTCTTTGAAGCGAGACAGGAAGATTCCGTAGTTGATCCTAAGTTCTGGTTCAGGGTTGTTAGGTGCCGTCAGAAGCTTCACATAGATAGCTTCTGTCTTGTCATACTCTTGCGTCTCGATAAAGCGGAGGGCTAGTGCCTGACTTGCGAGTGAGCTGTGAGTTGTCTCCTCAATTCTAATGAGAGCATCCTGAAGAGAGACTCCCTCAAGAGAATCAGCCATTAGACCAAGGAGGAATGGTAAGATCAGCCCTCGACTTTCGGGATAGACATTCGCAAGCGTTTCCAACTCGGACAACGTGTTGCTCTCCTTCCCCATGCTTAACGCAAGGCTTATTTTGCTGAATTTCAGACGCCATGATTCCGTTGGCGCACTGTTAAGGATTTCTTTCGCGTTGTCACGTAGCCCCAGGGCTTCAAAAACATGCGAAAGCGCGACATACCCAAACTCAGTCTGAGGGTCAAGTTCTAACGCTTGCTGCGCAAGTTCCAGCGCTTTTTTCGCAAATTCCTCTTGCAAAGGCTGTAAGGAGAATTTGCGAATGAAAATGTGGGAGAGGATATAGTGAGCATAAGCTGAAGAAGGCTGCAGCTGAATCACCCGCACGACCTCATTTTCAAGTTCGGAAAGAAACTCGTCATGCTCTGTCCACGCTTTGATTTCAAGCTCGCTTAGTTTATCGGGCAACGAAAAAGCAACGGCAGAATAGAAGGCCGGGAAAAGCAGGAGAGATAAGCTAAGGAAGAATCTGCATAATTTCTTCGGTAATTTTGCAACCATAAAATCTCCATTGTTATAATCGGCAAAAATTGTTTGATTTTCATAAAAAACATTTAAGATGCGGATTGTATTGATTAATTTCGGCTATTGCGTCTAAAGATACGGAAGGATTTCTTGGAGGAACCAGCTGCGCAGTTTCCTCCAAACCACCTCCTTGCAACAAGCGGGACCACCTCCTTGCCACAAGGCTTGGGTAAACGTTTTAACTTCCGATACGAAGTCGGGAGCATACCCTTGTTGAAGAGAATTCCCCAAATCATTCCCCTCGCTATCCTGTTTATGGGCTTTCTGTATGGACTCGTGCCATTATTCGAAATTCTGTTTGGGAAAAAAATCGAACAGCCAAACTCTGGCTATAGGGAACAGGACAGAAGTCGGGATGACTCTCTATTTGGGGAGCTTCTTCTGTCTATTTTGAAAACGTACTACGTAGATGCTGCGAACATTCACTACGCAAGCTTACTGGTGCAGACTCTTATGAACCTTAATCAGAGTGGTGCTTACGGCTTTTCGGTTAGGGAGACGGGCAACTCTTTGATGATCGAGTGGGGAGAACGTGCGTTAGCAATGCCCAAGCCATCGGACGATGACGATTTGGAATTTACGCAACAGATAGTGAAATTGATTGAGTTTCTAGAAAGCGAGAAGGAGGCGGAAGGAAAGAGCGGAAGCAATGTCATGTTTGATGTGTTCAGTGCGCTTACAGATTCATTTGACCCGCATACTAAGTTGATGTCGAAGGAGGAGTATAGGGAACTGAAGGAAGGGACAGAGGGGAGTTTCGGTGGCTTAGGGATTCTTGTCGGCATACGGGACAAAATGCTAACCGTGATGGAATCTCTTCCCCAGAGTCCTGCTGAGCGTGCAGGGATTAGGGAGCATGACAGAATATTGTCTATTGATGGAATGCCGACGTTTGGATTGGGGTTACGCGATCTCATCAAGGTTATCAGGGGTGACCCTGGGTCGGAGATGGCCTTGCTTCTTCTCCGAGATAACTCCCTTGCTCCTCAGCGGGTCTTTGTTAAAAGGGAGCTTGTGGAGATGGATCCTGTCTCATCTCTAAGCCTTGAGTCGCCTGAAAAACAAAATGTCATCATGATGAAGATCGAATCGTTCTCAGCGAAGACCTACTTAGAATTTCTCAATGAACTGAATTTAGCGATGATGAAAACAGAGGAAGTGGACGGACTGATCATCGACTTACGCTCCAATCCTGGAGGCTTACTAGACCAAGCCGTGCGTATCGCTGACCTGTTCATCAGCAAGGGAACGATCGTGATGACCGAGGGGCAGACCGTTGAATCAGAGGTGGCGACGAAAGATGTCGTGCCTCTCTCGGTACCCATCGTTTTACTTGTCGACGAAAACACAGCCTCTGCAAGTGAAATACTGGCAGGAGCATTGCAGGATCATGGAAAAGCGCTGGTCATAGGTCAGCCAAGTTTTGGAAAAGGGACAGTACAGACGGTGTTTGAACTTCCCAACGACCTTGCATTGAAACTTACCGTCGCTCGTTATTTCACGCCTAAGGCGCGCAAGATTCAGGATGTAGGCATCGTTCCTGACATATGGCTGCAGCCTGTCAGAAAAAATAGTGTCAACCTCAACCTCTTCGGAGATTTGCGCTATCGGAGAGAGAAGTTCCTCAGCCATCTTCGATACAAGAGCGGCGCCAATCCCTCCGACTTTGACCAGGGTGATGCCACCGAAACGCCCTCGATTGCAAAAAGCTACTATTTAGACGATGGAGAAAGCCCACAGACTAGAGAACATGAAGTCGAACTCGCCCTTCATGTTATTGACAGCCTTAACACCAGAGCGCCCTCGAGTCCAAGGCGCTCCTTGCTTTCAGGGATACGGAAAGTTCTAAGCAAATGGAACACAGAAGCGGATTCCTTTCTAAAGGAACATTTTGCCATTCATTGGTTGAAGGAACCTCGCAGCCCGAGCATTAAACTTCGCATCGCGAATCTTTCGCTCGATCGAGCTAGCGTCTTCCCAGGAGAAGATGTCCAATTGTACTACGAAGTGGTCAACGAGGGATCGCGCGATGCTGAACAAACGTCTCTATTTGTGCGCTCTTTCGACGAAGATACCGTCGAGGTACTCCTTGGAACGATTAGGAAAGGCGAGACGAATCGAGGCGTAGTGAAGGTTTCCATACCCTCGACTTGGGAAAAGCCTCTTGTGGATTATGAGACAGGTTTGGCTGTGGGAGCAGCGTACCTGCAAGGGTCGCTGAGGCCTATTCAAGTGGGGGTAAAGCACAAGGACCCTGCGATCCTCCTGGCCCAGAGCCAATTGATTGAGGAGAAGGGGGGAAGTCTCTCTGGTGTTCTGGAAGTTGCTGAGGCAGCAAAGCTCTTGATCACGGTCAGCAACTCAAGCGGGTTCCCGGTTGAGATCGAAGCTGTGGATCTGGTTAATCTGTCAGGGCGACAGATCATTGTAGGAGCAATCGATCAGCTTCGTCTGGGGCGTATTCCTCCTCACAGTAACAAGTTAGTGACAGTGGAAATAGCTGCCTCCGCTCAACTTGAATCCGACGAGTTAAACCTCGGACTGTCCATAGAGAGCAGGGACTTGAAAGTGCCCTTTTTCAGAACCTTCGACATAAAGGCAGTCCCCGGTCGAAAAAGGTAATGCGTAAGCCACTTGGGGCAAGGAGGAGGGTTGGGGGGCGAGTGAAGCGTCGCCTCACCCAAGGAATTCAGGGAGGAGCCTCCACTGTCATCCCGCGGCTTGACTGCGGGACCCAAACGGCCGCCTCCCCCGAAAAAGTTGGATCCCGCGGTCAAGCCGCGGGATGACAGTAGTTTCCTCCCAACCACCTCCTTGCCCCAGTGGCTGACGCATTGCGTCAAGTTGATTTTCTTCTGTCCGATGACAGGAGAGGAGGAGACGATGCCCAAGGATGGGAAAATTGCCGTTATTGTTGGAACCCTTGATATTCCCAGAATCTTGCTTACCCTTCAGCCACTTGCGAGCCGTTTTTCCCTGACTCTCTTTGTTTTGGAAGGTGCAAAAATACCCGACAGTATCAGCAAGTTTTGCGAGGTTAGGATTTACCAGCATGTGGAAGACATGCCAGGTTTTATGCGAGGCTTGGAGAAAGAGGCTGCCCATTATGACTTATTGCTGGGCTTGGAAGGAGCGCGTTTAAGCACTTATCAGGCTTTGCAACTCAGCAAGCGGTTTGCTAAGCCACTGGTCATATTTTCGAGTGAGACTAAACCTCTGAAGGACGAACAGTTTAAGAATGTCCAATCTTTGCAGAAAGACCTCTTCAAAAACACAGATCTTTTTCTCGTTCCTTGTCAAAAATCTAAGAACCACCTTCTCTTTCAAGGCGTTTCAGCGGATAGAATCGCCAATGTTCCCCTCCTGGTCGATAGGGAAAGGTTTAGTCCCCAGTCAGGTTCCAAGGGGAAGTTTCGACGCTATATCGGTGTGGGGGAAGATGATTTTGTGGTTCTCTTTTACGACGACCTAGAAGCTAACCCGGCACCTGAGGCTTTGCTCAGAAGCCTGGTTCTGATGCGACAAAAGAACGCAGACCTTGCTGCCCGTATCAAAGTGATTTTTGCAGGTTGTGGGGCGGACGAAAAAACCCTCAAGTATATGGCTTACGACTGGGGGGTGGGCGATGCAGTGTATTTCATTCATCAGGAGATTGATGGGTTTTGCGAGGATGTCTTTCTGGCGAGTGACGCGCTGCTGTGTGCCCCAGGCCATGATAAAGATCGACTACCTCGGCTTCCTTTTGAAGTTTTGGAAGCTATGGCATGTGGGGTTATTCCTGTCGTCGTCCCTTCATCTTCAGTCAAGGACTTGGTGGGCGACTACGGAATGCTTGCCGATGATTTGTCCCCGACTTCTCTTGCTTTTGTATTATTTCAACTTGCTGGCGATCGCTCCTTTCTCCTGGAGAAACGCGAGGTCTTGAGACGAGCGAGCTTCCTGGGTGAAGGAGGTGAATGGGTTGATCGCATCGGCAAACTTCTGTCTGTACTAAAAAGAAGGGCGGGTGAGAATGACGAGAATGTTCGCAACTTCGTGGTGCAGATCCAAGGAGACCAGGTCAGTTCAATTCTCAAGCAGGCAGGCGTGGATGAGTTCATGAAGGCCCATGAGCTGACAGATAAGCAGAGAGGTCTTCTCCTGAGAACGAAAGCAGACATCTTGCACCAGAACGGTGAGCTGGAAGAAGCTATAGGTGCCTTTGAGTCAGCCATAATATGTGATGAAAAAAATGTAGATGCCTATGTCGGGCTAGGAACAATTGCATTGAGCAGTTTTGCCCAGGAGGAAGCTGTCACCTTCTTCCGTAAGGCTATCTCTTTTGACCCCGGAAATGCGAAGGCCGCTCTTGGTCTTGGATTGGTGTTCTTTCGTGCTGGCCTCGCCTCTGACTCGCTCTATTGGCTTGAACGTAGCCTGCTGAGTGGAGTGGCCAACTCCACGCTTCCTCTCAACACGATTTCACGAATATGCCGGGAGGCGAAAGATATCGAGTGGGCCTTAGGAGCACTGGAGAAGATTATCGAGAATGTTGGGGAACAGGACTTGCTGATGCATAGCCTTCGAGATCTTCGTTTACGAAACGGTTGAGGCAAGGAGGCGGTTTGGAGGAAACTGCGCAGCTGGTTCCTCCACTGTCATCCCGCGGCTTGACCGCGGGATCCAACTTTTTCGGGGGAGGCGGCCGTTGGATCCCGCGGTCAAGCCGCGGGATGACAGTGGAGGCTCCTCCCTGAATTCCGGGGGAGGCGACGCTTCCCTCGCCCTCCCCAAAAACCTCCCTCTCCCTTTTCGCCCTGCCGGTGGAACCAAATCCACCCATTCTCTTACCCAGACAGACCAAGTGTGGCAAGCGATAGCTCAACCCCAAGACGAGTTGGGCGATTCTGTCACCTGCCTTAACTTCGTAGGGTTTCGTGGAGACGTTCCACAATAAGACTTCAAATTCATCAGGAAAGTCGGCGTCCACTGTTCCTACTGCATTGGCAAGAGTGATGCCGTGTTTGAACGCCAAGCCGGAACGAGCGCGGACTTGAATTTCGGGAACGGCTCCTGCGGGAACGTTTTCCCAGTCCACGCGGTCAATCCACACACCTGTGGGAACTTTCACAACCGCTCCCGGGGGAATGCTTGTCGTCACTCTTGCCTTGAGGTCTGCACCGGCACTGAGTTCGGTCTGATAAGCCGGTTCGCAATCAGCTTGCCATCTAAGAATGATCATCGGCGTGGGGCTATGAAAATGTGGGTTTCATACCGAAGGCATCCCGTCGGGAGAGTTTAATTCTTCCCTGACGGTCGATGTCGATGACTTTCACTAACACTTCATCTCCGAGTTTTACCGCGTCTTCGATGCTTTCGATCCTTTTATCATCCATGTGTGATATGTGGCACAAACCGTCAACTCCGGGACGCAGCTCAATAAAGGCTCCGAAGTCTACGACGCGGACCACTCGTCCCAGGTAAACTTCCCCGACTTGTGGGGTTGTTGTATAGGCACGGATGAGGGTTTTAGCAGCTTGAGCGGATAACGAGTCGGGCGCGACGATCGTGACCACACCGTTATCGCCGATATCCATTTTAACACCAGCTTCAGAGCTGATTTTCTTGATGTTCTTTCCTCCTGGTCCGATCAAGTCTTTGATTTTGTCGGAACCGATCTTCAGTTTGAACATGCGGGGTGCAAGGGAGCTTAGGTCTTGCGGTTCGGCGATTGCTTCAGCCATTTTGCCGAGGATGTGCAAGCGGCCTTCGCGTGCCTGTTCCAGAGCCTGCATCATGAGTTCAGGCGAAATGCCGCCTATCTTGATGTCCATTTGCAGTGCTGTGATTCCTTTTTTTGTACCGCAGACTTTGAAGTCCATGTCGCCCACGTGATCTTCATCACCTAGGATGTCGGACAGGATAGCGCTTTGTTCGCCTTCCTTAACGAGTCCCATGGCGATACCTGCCACAGAGTCTTTGAGAGGGACCCCTGCTTTCAGAAGGGCCATCGTTCCTGCGCAGACGGTTGCCATGGAGGAGCTTCCGTTGGACTCCAGAATTTCAGAAACCAGCCGGATCGTGTAAGCAAAATCGTTCTCACTAGGCACCATAGGATAAAGTGCGCGACGTGCAAGGCTTCCGTGACCGATTTCGCGACGGCTCGGGGTCCTCTGCATGCGAGCTTCCCCTACACTAAAGGGAGGGAAGTTGTAGTGCAGCATGAATCGGTCCTTGATTTCCGTGTCCCAGAGCGATTCCAGACGTTGTTGATCCTCGGCCGCAGCGAGAGTGACGGAAGCAAGAGCTTGTGTCTCACCCCTTGTAAAGAGGGAAGAACCGTGTGGTCGTGAAAGAATACCCGTCTCGCACTTGATGGGTCGTATCTGCGCCAGACCCCTTCCGTCGATGCGTCGCTTGTCCCTGAGTATCATTGTGCGCATGAGTTCTGAACGCAGCTTGCCAGCAAGCTGACTGATGGCTTGTTCTCGTGCAGAGTCGTTCTCAGGGTTCAACTGGGTGATCGCGTCTTGTGTGACTTTGCTGATAGCCTTGCTGCGCTCCTGCTTATCGGAAATCCCGAGAGCATCGTTCAGCGGGCCTTGAATGAGTTCCCTGACCTTTGTCTGAAGTTCTGTATCGGTTTGCATTTCGGGAACCGACATTTTTGCCTTGCCAATCTCCTGCTGTATTTTTTTCTGGAATTCGAAGAAGGGCCGCATTTCATTGTGTGCAAACTGAATGGCGTCCAGCATTTCCTTTTCTGAAGCTTCGTTAGCACCCGCTTCCACCATCAAGACAGCATCGGGGCTGCAAGCGACTGTGAGGAAGAGGTCTCCCTCACCTGCCTCGCCTTCAAGAGGATCGACCATAAGTTGACCCTCTTTGCGACCAATGTTTAAGGCAGCAACTGGGCCTGCGAAAGGAATATCACTGATCATCAGAGCGGTACTGGCACCGACAAGAGCCAAGGGGCCAGGGTTATGCCCGTGCTCATAAGAAAGGACAGTCGCTGTGATGACAGTCTCGTTTTTGAATGCTTTGGGAAAGAGAGGGCGTAAAGGCCGGTCGATCAAACGAGCCGTCAAGGCTGCTTTGTCGGAAGGCTTTCCCTCGCGTTTGAAATAGCCACCGGGCACTCGGCCCGCAGCATAGGTTTTTTCAATATAGTCGACACCGAGGGGGAAAAAGTCCAGGCCAGGGGAAGCTTTGTCTGCGGCGCATACGGTGACAAGAACCTGGGTGTCACCTGAGCTGACCATGACGGAGCCGTTTGCCTGGCGTGCGAATTTCTGAAACTCGAACTTAATGGTTCGACCGTTGATATTAACTTCGTGTGAAATAGACATGATTTTTTTTTCCTTTAAGGGTGACAGTAAGAATTTTCGAACTCTCAGCACCCGGTATTAAGGGGGGTAAGGCTTAGTTGATCTTAACATAAGAGCCGGCGAAGACTACTTTATTTACGAATACCAAGCTTGGTGATGAGATCTTTGTAGGCGCTGCTATCTTTTCGATTAAGGTAATTGAGCAGTTGGCGCCGCTGGCCGACCAATTGCATCAAACCTCGCCGTGAGTGATGATCTTTCTCATTGTTTTTAAAGTGTTCCGTGAGATAGTTCAGCCGCTCCGATATTAAAGCAACCTGAACTTGGGGAGATGCGGTGTCTCGTTCATGCAAACGATACGTGTTGAGGACTTCCGCTTTCCGTTCCTTTGTAAGGGCCATTTCCAATCCTTTTATAAACAATTATCAATAAGTTAAGTGTATTAGATTCAAGAACGACAGGGCTTTTTGCCCATTTCACCTAGCTTGTAGGATAGTATGTCTTTACTCGATGGGGCGGAATTTACAAGAAAAAAGTGAAACGTGCAAGGTGCATTTTCCCCTTCTGCCTGCCATGCGGTAAACTGAAAGGACTGAACCTATATGTAGTATTCAGGATAATCAATTTGGGGAAAAACTTTTTGAAAAAAGTTGTTTCCCCAAGCCCCTTTTTAAAAACTTCAATATTTAAAGTTTTTTGGGGGGAGGCGTGGAGGGGAACTTTTTTTCAAAAAAGGTCCTCTCCACAAGTTCTATTTCTCAAAGACTAATTAAAGGAAGGGCTTCATGTTTCTAGTCAATGTTATGGCCATCAGCGTCGACGGGGAAATTGCCGCCGAACCGTTAGAGGATAACGACGGCAGGGTCACAGTAGGTCTGAGCAATGCTTACGACCAGAAACTTGTCGATGATGAACTCGCCTCCTGCGACGCCGTCATCCTGGGGGCCGAATCGGTCCGCGCGGCAGGAAAACTCCGGCCCGTGAAAAACCGCCTGGGCGTCTACCCCATGTGGGTCATCTTTACTGTGAAAGGCCTCGATATGTCGCTGCCCTTCTGGCAGCAAAAAAACATCCCCCGGCTCGTTGTCTCCCCCACGCCAGTCAAACTACATGGCGATACGGTTATGAATCTTAACTACCAGGACAAAAAACCAGGCGAGTACATTTTGGGACATTTAAAGGAACTCGGCGCCGAGAAGGTTCTGCTTTTCGGAGGAGGACAGATAAACAAGATTTTCTACGATGAGAATCTGGTCGATGAGGTCAAAATCACCCTAGCCCCCCTTCTTCTGGGTCAAGGGATCGCTCGCTTTCTCGGAACACCTTTGCTTTCTCCTCGCCGTCTACAGCTTCTCAACTTTCACGAGATGGATGATTTTCTTTACCTCCACTACCGTGTCGAAAAGGAGTGAGCGTCAAATTTCAGACGCCTGGAAATTGACATTGCTCTGATTTTTCCCAACGTCCCAGGGAAAAGCATGGTTAAGCAAAGCCCAAATACTTCCTACTTTTCACGTTAATCTCTGTCGTTACAAACACAAGAGAGATTGGCCCGGTTCTTGCTCCTAATCAGCTTGGAGGAAAGGTATGCTGCAAAACGTCCACACATCACTGTCGGGAGCCTTGGCGCAAGAACGTGTCCTTGAAATCATTGCCAATAACCTTGCGAATCTAAATACCGTCGGATTTAAGGA
Organism: Deltaproteobacteria bacterium; assembly: GCA_016186945.1. Classification (GTDB taxonomy): domain Bacteria; phylum Bdellovibrionota_B; class Oligoflexia; order Oligoflexales; family Bog-1112; genus BOG-1112. The sequence continues at coordinate 54,758 of JACPKR010000004.1, forward strand.
AGAAAATGTAACCTTCAAACTTTTGACACCTGAGCCTAACCAGTATTATACGGAACCGCTTCCCGAAGAAAATTTCCGCATCACGCTTGAAGACGTCCTTCCCCTCAGAGGAAACGAAAACAAATATGTCGGGATTGCGGAAGTGAGCCGCAACGAATTACAGGGCAGCCCGTCTGAAACCAAAAACCCACTCGACGTCATGATCGAAGGAGGGGGTTACTTTGCTGTCCATACACCTTCCGGTATCCGCTACACACGAGCAGGCTCGTTTTCACTCAGCACGGAAGGCGGCCTGGTCGACAAATGGGGACACCCCGTTCTCGGAGAACGTGGCAATATCTTCCTGTCAGGTGCAAAAGTAGAGATCAATCACTTGGGAGAAGTTTATCAGAACGGAGAATTTATCGACCGCCTGCAAGTTCATACATTCAAGGACAATACGCTCCTGGAGAAGGTCGGCCTGAACCACTACTTCTACCACGGCCCAGAGGAAGATGACAGCGTGGTCGCCTTTCCCACAGTTAAGCAAGGCTATCTGGAATCTTCCAATGTCAACGCGATCAAGAATTTGACGAACATGATCATTGCTCATCGTTCCTACGAAGCTTACCAGAAGGCAATCAAGAACTACGACTCTATGATGGAAAAATCAAGCAACACTCTCGGAGACACTAAAGGGTAACAAAGGGGGGACCTCATCATGATGCGTTCATTACTCACAGCAGCGACAGGCATGGAAGCCCAACAACTGAACATTGATACGATCGCCAACAACCTTGCGAACGTTAACACGACAGCCTTCAAACGCTCCCGTGCTAACTTCCACGACCTCCTTTATCAGACCCTTAGAGCGCCGGGGCAAAGTGCGACAACGGGAAACGTTGTCCCCGGTGGAATTCAAATCGGCACGGGAGTCAAGTTGTCTTCCGTCGACAAGATGTTTACAGAAGGTGCCATTCAAGTGACGGGGAATGACCTGGACTTCATGATTGAAGGAGACGGCTTCTTCCGCCTACAGAAAGATGACGGGGAAGTCGTATACACACGCAACGGGCACTTCAGCAAGGACGCCACGGGTCGCATCGTTTCCGCTGATGGGTATGCTCTATCTCCCGAAATTGTCATCCCTGCGGATGCGAAAAATATAACCGTCGGCTATGACGGCACTGTAACGATTAAAATCGAGGGAGAAACCCAAGAACTCGGGCAAATCCTATTGGCATCCTTTATCAACCCTACGGGACTTGTCTCCCTAGGGGGCAACAACTTTGCAACGTCCCGAGCGAGTGGGGAACCGATCGTAGGTGCGCCCAACCAAGGGGGCATGGGGAAAATCGGTCAGGCAGAGCTGGAAAGCTCGAACGTCAATATCGTTGAAGAAATGGTCAACATGATCACTGGGCAGCGAGCCTACGAAATTAGCTCGAAAGTCATTCAGACGGGTGACCAGATGCTTCAAACCACCAACGGCATAAGGTAATCGTGTAATGCGTAAGCCACTTGGGGCAAATAGGGAGAGGGGGGTTTGGGGGGCGAGTGAAGCGTCGCCTCCCCCGGATTTCTTGGATGAACCAGCTGCGCAGTTTCCTCCAAACCACCTCCTTGCCCCAAGCACTCTTGTGTTTTTACTCCTCAGCATCAGAGCATGGGGCACGGAGTTGCCGAATATGAATCTCGACACCCAGGCTCATGAAAAGCAAGAACTGTCGGCAGAAGAAGTGAGTAAGACGCTGGAGGACATCCTTCAGGCAAGAAACCTGGAGTTCGAAGACCGTCGTCTTGTACTTTCAAGACTTACGCTTCAAGACAAGGTGGAAACTGACTCCCAACCCTTCGTGTTGGAATTCCCGGCATTGGACAGCCTCTTGACAAAGGGCCTAGGCGACCCTCGCCAATTACGACGTGTGTCCTTACTGGAAGTTGTTTTGAGACCTGTCAGGGACCGTTCTCGGGAGCAACATTTTCAAGTGCTAGCTCGTCTTGACGTGGAACGGAAAGTTTTGGTTGCGAAGGAATCCTTGAACCGTGACACGGAGCTTAGCCCTCACCATCTGGAATGGATATGGAAAGAGGATCGAAGTTTGCAAGGTGATTTGCTCAAGAACACCGAAGATGTTGTGGGTCTAGTGGCAAAACGTCCTCTCATCAAAGGCCAGGTCGTGCTGCTTAGTTATTTTCAAAAAAAGATTGCAATCAAACGCGGGCAAGTGGTGAGGGTGAATCTGGATCTATCTTCGATTTCCATTTCCAGTCATGTGAAGGCCCTTGAAGACGGCATCGTCGGGCAAGATATCCAGGTGCTGCATCCTGTGACAAAAAAAGTCTTACAAGCAAAGGTGATTTCCGACTCCCATGTGCAAGCGATTACAAATTGAGCTAATGATTCTCATGATGGTCTTGACCGGCTGTTTCGCAAAAATGCGGACAATCGGTAGCAGACCGTTACAGGTCGAGCCGAAAAACCTTCAGAAAGTAGGAAGTCCCGTCCCAGCTAAGGAGTACCCACAGCAATTCTATAGGAAAAAAACTCAGCTCGATATTCGTGAAACAGACGAACCTAGTTTAAATGGCAGTCTGTTTAATGTCGAGAATGCAAAGAACGACTTGTATAGAGACACAGCCCCCGATGGGATAGGGAATGTCGTGGCTATCGCTGTAGTGATCCCTCCTGTCGAAGGAAAGACGGCTGAGGCCAAGGAACAAACAGAGGAGGAAAAGAAGGCTGCTGAGGATGAACTCATCAAAGACTTTCCTGAGCTTGAACCCCCAACCGATCAGTCTAAGCGTCTCCTTCGTAGCTTCAACATGAAGATTGCGAAGACGTATCCCAACGGGGACGTGCTTGCGGTTTACACAAGAAGTTCCGAGACAGACTTTGAAGTCAAAGCTGTTGAAGTGTCCGCTAGGATCCCCTACGAGAAACTTGTGAGCTTGGAAGGAGTTACCACTAAAGACTTGCGTGACGTGAAATTCCGATCCTCAGATTCCAAGGAAAGCGTCGAGCGCGTTTCGACAACATGGGAGGACGAATATACCTTGCGCATCAGTGGCTTTACCGAAGCGCAGTCGAAGGAAGCCTCGGAACTTAACCTAAAACGTCAACAGCTTTTGCAGCTACGGCAAAATATGTACGATCGTCTGAAAACGTTCAGCTCTGAAAGAGGCACTATCGCGAAGGAACGAGACAAACTTCTGAAAGAACGCAAGGATGAGAAAGAAGAAATGGAAAAACTCAAAACGAAGATCAAGGAGCTGGAAGATTCCCTAACCGCCAAGGACCAAGTGATCAAGGAACAAGAAGCAAAAATGGGAGAGTTAGAGAAGAAAGCTCCTGAAGGAACGACCACGCAATGAGATTGAAATGTAACATTTTTAGCGCCGTCATTACTTTCGTAGTTGCCCATACTTTATTTGCACAAACAAAACTAAAAGACCTAGTCAACGTCAAGGGCGTGCGGTCTAACCAGCTCATCGGTTACGGACTCGTCATGGGACTTACTGCAACGGGAGATTCAAACTCTGCGACGACTCGACGAAGTGCCGCATCCATGTTGCGAAAAATGGGGCTGAAGGCCAGTGAGAACGAAATTGCACTGGGAAACGTGGCTTCTATCATCGCCACTGCGGAACTTCCCCCTTTCGCACGCATCGGTGACAAAATCGATGTCAGGATCTCCGCAAATAGCGATGCAAAAAGCCTGGCAGGAGGCACCTTGCTTCAAACCCACATGCGGGCAGGGGACGGTAAAACTTATGTCATTGCTCAGGGAGCGGTTGTCATCGGGCAAGCAGACGGGCAGGGTGCGAGAGTCCTAACCGTTGCGAGAGTCCCCCAAGGAGGGGTTGTGGAAAACGAATTTTCCCCCGATTTTGCACATAAGGATGTTGTGCGGTTAAGTCTGAAACATCCCGATTTTACGACCAACTATCGAATTGTTAAAGCCATCAACGCACACTTCAAGGGATTCTATGCAGACTCCCAGGACCCCACTACCGTCAATATACAGGTTCCTTTTCACTTCCGGGACCGCATTATTCCGTTTGTTTCCGAGGTCGAACAACTTAGCGTCAACATCGACCGGCGAGCAGTCGTTGTCCTCAATGAAAGGACAGGCACCGTCGTATTGGGCAGTCAGGTGACGATCAACCCCGTTACAATCTCTCACGGTGACCTCTCCATCAAAGTCACCCAAAAAGATCAGAAAGAGGAAGCCGATCAGTCCATGCTTACCGTAAAAGGCGCTACCGTAGGTGAGTTGGTCGAGGCGCTCAACCTCTTCGGTGTTAAACCCGTCGATCTTGTTGGAATCATTCAGGCTATGCACACAGCGGGGGCCTTAAACGGAGATCTGGAGTTCATGTAAGGGGTGCCCGTGGACATTAAACCTGTGGGAGTGGATACCGGACCGATCGCCAATCCACAGCTTCACGAAGTTGCTGAGGAGTTCGAAGCCCTCTTCCTTGACATCGTCATGAGAGCTATGCGTAAAAGCGTGACCAAATCGGGGTTTATCGACGGAGGAAACGCTGAGGAAATCTACGCGAGTATGTTGGATTCGGAATACGCCAAGCTTATGTCAAAACAGGGCGTTTCCGGCCTTGCCGATAATATCGAACGCCAGCTCAACCAGATGCAGGGACGGCATGCCTATAAACCCCCTCGCCTTGCCCCGCCCTAAGGAGGTAAAAAGTTTCCACCTGGAGTCATTGCCTGGTCGGACAAAAAAATGGAAAATAATGTCAGGGTTAATAAATTCCTTTTGGGAAAAAGAATTTGTGGAGAGGACCTTTTTTGAAAAAAAGTTCCCCTCCACGCCTCCCCCCAAAAAACTTTAATTGATTATCCTGGGAAAAGGATGGAATTATGAAAGTAAGCAACGAGGCAGCGACTCCCTCCGTAAACCGTGAACAGAGTACCCAGGCAAGCGAAAAGACTAAGAAAACCAGCGCAACAAAAAGCCTGCAAAAAACCACCGGAGCGGACACAACGGCAACGGATTACGATGTGAACCTATCCCAAGGGTCGAAGGAACTTACACAAGCCTATGAGAAAGCTTTTGCCATTGCCAAAAACACACCCGACGTTCGTGAAGACAAGGTAAAGGAACTCAAAGAGAAAATCAGTAAAGGACTTTATCGCATCGACTCCGGTGCGGTAGCTGACGGCATTTTGAAAGAAGCAGTAAGGGATCGTCTAGCAACACGAGAATAGACTTATGAGCCAATCGCAAAGCAAAACTTGGGAGTCATGGTCGGCGATAGTGCTGACTTTAATCGCTGATGTCGAGCAACTGATGGCAGCATTCAAAGTGCTTCCTGACAACATTCAAAAGGAGCATGCCGCTGCACTGTCACGAGATATTGAGGCTCTGGAACATGTGGGACAGGAGAAGCAAAAGATCGCCTCTCAAATTAAGCAGGCTTATGCGAAGTTGGGAGATAGCATCCGTGCCTCGTTTGGAGGCGAGCTTAGGAACCTGTCAGACTGTTTGAAAGCCGTCGCTAAGGAAGCGTCCGTTCTGAACACACTTCAGCCGAAAAATGACAACTATCAGAAGCTTCTCCAAAGGTTTGAAACAAAAGTTCACAGGATGGTGGCCCTATCCCAAGAAGTCCGTCCGCACATGGAACGCAACAAGCTTGTCCTCGACAGACTTCTCAGCTTCCAGAGGCAGAGCCTGCAATTCTGGACTGATCTTGTGCGTGAACGCTCTTCCTTCTATGGGGCGAAGGGCAAAAAAGTCTCCGTCGACACGGCGATCCAACTTAACGTTGAGGTCTAATGAGCGGGCTTAACCAAACTCTAAACATCAGCGATCAGTCCCTCTTTGCATCACGTCAGGGAATTGACACAACCGCTCACAATATTGCAAACGCACAGACAGAAGGATATTCCCGCCAGGCTGTGAAAATTAACGCGCGCGACCCTATTCTGAAACAGGGCCTGCTTGTGGGAAGTGGAGCCTATGTTGCCTCCATAGGCAGAGCGCATGATCGCTTTATCGAAAGGCAGGTAAATGGGGCTGGCTCTGCCCATGGCGAGAGCGAGGGAAAATACAATGCCTATGTAGAACTTGAGGGTCTTTTTAGTCCGGAGCTTGCCACGAATCTGTCGCAGCAGCTTGATCACTTTTTCGATGCCCTACAAAGCCTTTCTGGTCAGCCTGAAGAGATGACCGTGAGGACTGCCGTGAAGGAACGAGGTGAAAGCCTGGCTCAGTCATTCAATGAAATGGACCGCAGTTTGAAAACCTTTCGGGACAATTCCAATGAAAAATTGCGAGCCTCGGTCGACAGACTCAACGAGCTTCTGGAGAATATAGCTGGGTTGAACCTCAAAATTCAAGAAACGGAATATGGCGAGCAACGTATATCAAACGATTTGAGAGATCAGCGCGACAGGCTCGTCCGGGACCTCAGTCAGTATATGGACGTCAATTACTATCATGATCAGTTCGGAATGCTCACACTTCGTGGGGCAGGGAGCACGCTTCTGGTAGAAAGGGGGTACGCTTCGCAATTCCGAACACGGCGCAATGACCAAGGCATGTATGACCTTGTCGTCACGGACGCCGACGGGAACATGGCTCAGGACGTCAGCCGCAAAATCGCAAGTGGTTCACTGAAAGCGATCATCGACACCCGGGATCATACGATCGGGAAACTTTTGGCACAGAACAACGACCTTGCCTTTAATTTTGCCAAGGAAGTGAACCGAGTCCATAAGGAAGGTTTTGGAATTGGCGAGTTCAGCGCGGCAAATAGTAGGAATTTTTTTGAAGAACTGAAGGATGTTCATAACGCTGCGCAAAATATCAAAATAGAGTCGACTATCCAGAATTCTGTCAACGCAATTGCTGCTGCGAGTACGCCGGAAGCAGTCGGTGACAACGTGAATATAAACAAGCTGCTGGATTTGCGTAACCATCGTTTCCTCGCCAACGGAACAGCAACATTTCACGAATATTTTGCGAATAATGTCGGGGATCTGGGGACGGAGGCGAAGCGAGCGATGCATAGTATGGAAGCCGACCGGATTCTATTCGACGATGTTACGGGGCGCAGGGAAAGTGTAGCAGGGGTGTCCATGGATGAGGAAGCCAGCAATATGATTCGATGGCAGGCAGCTTTCACAGCATCGTCCAAGCTGATTACAACCATAGATGAGATGTTCCAAACAGTTCTTTCCTTAAAATAGCATAGGAACATTTAGTGAGAGTTTCCGACAGACATCGTTTCCTTATCTCCACGAATCGGATTGAAGATGCCAAGGAGCAGAACGCCAAGGTGTTGAAGCAGTTCTCGTCACAGCGGCGTATCAACTTACCCCACGATGACCCGGTAGGAGCCTCTCAGGCTCTCAAACACACGAATCGCCTTGCAGACTTGCAGAGTCTTCATAATAACCTGCAATTTAGCAAAGGCTTTCTCTCAGTAACGGAGAGCGCTCTGTCGACGATCCAGGAAAATTTGAATCGAGCGAAAGAACTTTCAATTGGTATGGCCAGCGATACTTTCGGGCCGGATGCGCGTGCATCCACTGCCAAAGAGATAGGGGAAATTGTTAACAGTATCATTCAGATGGGCAACTCGCGTTTCGGAGCGAAATATGTTTTCTCCGGCTTTCGCACGAGTGCGCCGGCGTTTGATCGTGACGGAGTTTTTTTAGGCGATGACGGGGAGATTTTTCTCCAAACAGGAGAGGGAAAATCTCAGCGGATAAACTTTTCGGGACGGGAACTTTTCGAAGCTTCCGCGGGCGGACGGTCGGAAGATACTACGCAGATGATTGACAGCCTCTTGATTCTTAAGCGAGGGATGGAGGAGAATAACAAAGAAACCATCCAGCAGAGCTTGGAGAGGATAGACCGGTTCATAGATAAGGCAGCTAGCATGCAAGCTAGTGTCGGGGCCATTACCAACACTTTGAGTGAAGCGGAAAAGCAGCTCGGTCTGAAGGAAGACCTTGAAAAAGAACAGCTTGCCGTCATCGAGGATGTGGACATGTTCTCAGCTTCCTCCGATTTCAAGCGCAGTGAACAGGTTCTGCAAAGCGTGTTATTGACATCGAGTAAAATGCTGCAGCCGTCGCTTTTTAACTTTCTGCAGTGAATTTCACTGAGACCACTTTTACCCAGGGAGGGGTAGGTGCTTGTTCTAACACGGAAACTAGGTGAAGGAATCGCGATTGGTGACGACATCAAAATCATCGTCATGCAGATCAAGGGAAAACAGGTCAGACTCGGGATTAAAGCTAACCCGAACACGATCGTTCATAGAGAAGAAGTTTACCGTAGGATTCAAGATGAGAACCGAGTTGCGTCGCAAATGAGTCGAGAAGCGATAGGAGAAGCGGCTGCGTTGATGGGAATCAGACGGACGGAAAAGAGCAATCTGCGGCTAAAGAAACGATTTCATGGAAAAAAAGACTGATTTTTGGTTATACGTTCAATACACGGGAAATTTGCGGAACCCCTAAGTCTTGCGATAGAATAGAAAATGTAGACCAATCGTCATGAATCAAGTTTCGAGCTCCCACGCAACAAAAAGGGAGGAGTCGCTTTGATAAAGGTTAGCACAGTAAGGTTTGGAGCCATCGAGGTAAACGAGGAAGATGTAATAGAACTTCCTCATGGGTTGATTGGATTTCCGGAGCTGAAAAAATTTATCTTGCTGGATCATGACAAAGAATCCCCTTTCAAATGGTTTCAATCACTTGACGACGGGGCGATCGCTTTTGTCATCATCAACCCACTGCTCTTCAAACCCGACTACTTCGTCGAAGTTACAGAAGCAGAAGTCAGCGACCTCGAGTTGAAGGATGAAAAAGACGCCGTCGTGTCGGTCATCATCACCATTCCGTCTGATCCCAACAACATGACCGCAAATCTGAAAGCACCTTTGATCTTCAACCTCAACAATCGCCTTGGTAAGCAAATTATCCTCAATAACGGAGAATTCACAACGCGACACAACGTTATGGAAGAGATGAAGAAACATAGCTCCGTAAGCGAAGCACAAAAAGTGCAAGAGGTGGTTGAAACAGCAAAGAATGTGAATCGCAAGCAAGCAAAAGGAAAACCTGCTACATCTATTTAAGCGCTTTCCCTGTACTCCAGTCGACTGGGAATCCTACTTCCTCTGCTACCCAATCGTAATACAAATTCATAACGGCGCGACAGACACTTCCTTCCTCTGCGGATTTGAAGGAAAGATCGTCGATTTGTCGTACAGGGTAGATTCCTCGAACAGTCGAACTTATGAAGGCCTCCTCATAAGCTTTCAGTTGGTCTTTCATGATGACTGACTTGTGGGGATGAAAACCACCCTTGTTTAAAAGACCTATGATAAGATCCCTAGTCGTCCCTCGCAAAAGCCCGGAGTGCAATTTAGGAGTATCGACGAAAACCTTATCACCTTCCCTGCGGACGAAGAAAATATTGGCTGTCGAAACTTCCGTCACTTCACCAGACGGATTGACCCACAAAATGTCGCTGAACCCCTTCTTAGCAGCCTCCTTCATGGCGACTATAGCAGGAAGGTAAAAACTTGCTTTGACCCTTGGGCCTCTTGCCGAGTGGGAAGACGACACGGTTTGTAGGCTCACCCCTTCTCGTAGATGCGAAGCAGGGATACGTCGGGCCGGGAGAGCAAAAATGACCTTATTGCAAGGCACGTCAGCTGGTAAAAGCGGGAGACCCTCTCCTCGCGTGACAATGAGGCGAAGGTAGAGCTTCGGCGCATCGACCTCGTTCGCTAGAGATTGAAGTTCATCCAGCAAGTCCTCCTCAGTCCATGGGAGACTTAGACCAATTTGCTCTGCGGAATATGCGAGTCGCTTCATGTGTCGGGAAGCCTTGATAATTTTCCCATGGAAGCACGTCAGAACCTCAAACACTGAGTCTCCGAATAGAAACCCTCTGTCGAATACGGAAATCTTTGCGTCCTCAAGCTTGCAAACATTCCCATTGATCGAAACCAGGCCTTTCATGTAAGACCTCCCTTTCCCTTCAATTCTTTGGACAGGTGCTTTTACTATGAAACCAGCCCGGACACTGCAAAAAAAAGTGCATCTCGTTTCCCTCGGTTGCGCACGTAATCTCGTCGATTCCGAGGTAATGCTAGGCTCCCTTTTTAAGAATGGCTGGAAACATACGGCAGAACCGGGATCAGCCGATGCTGTGATTATTAACACCTGCGGCTTCATTCAGTCAGCGAAAGAAGAGAGTATCGACACTATTTTGTCGATGGCAGAACTTAAAAAAACAAAGCCGGACATGAAGCTTGTCGTGACCGGATGCCTGTCGCAGCGGTATAAAAAACAACTCGCGACGGGCCTTCCGGAGGTCGATTTCTTCCTCGGCACGGACCAGTTCACAGATATTGACACCTATCTTTTTTCCCCGCCCGAAAAAGGGACGGTCATCGCGAAACGGACGCACGCTCTCTACAACGAAGAATTAGCGCGCGTGAACACCTTGTCCCCCTTTTCGGCCTACGTAAAAGTTGCGGAAGGCTGCCAACACAACTGTTCCTTCTGCATTATCCCCGCCATCCGCGGGCGCCTCCGTTCGCGGACGATTTCCAGCGTTGTGAAGGAAGTCACCGACCTGGTCAATCAGGGGGTTAAGGAAGTCGTCCTCATTGCCCAAGACTTGGCCGCATTCGGACGCGATCGAGACAAGGATGAACTTGTCGAGCTTTTGAAGGCTCTCGCAGCAGTCGATGGTCTGCAATGGATTCGCCAGCTTTATATGTACCCGGAAAATATAAGCGATGAGCTTCTCGACCTCATGGCAGGCGAACAAAAAATCGTCAAATACCTGGATGTCCCTGTTCAACATGCCAGCGATAAGATTCTTAAGAAGATGAACCGGATCTTGTCACGTGAAGAGATGACAAACGTTTTCAGAAGGGTTAGGCAAAAAGTGCCAGAGATTGCGATTCGCACAACGATCATGGTCGGCTTCCCGGGTGAAAGTGATGAAGACTTCGCGCTTTTGCGTGACTTCGTAAAAGAGATGCGTTTTGAGCACCTGGGTTGCTTCTCCTATTCTCAGGAAGAAGGGACCGTGGCGGGACGCATGCAGGAGCAAGTTCCTGACGAGATCAAGGAAGCCAGACTTGCAGAAATTATGGAAGTTCAGCAAAAAATTTCCAGGGAGAAGCTTCAAACCCACGTAGGAAAAACTTACCCTGTTCTTATCACGGGAACTGATCCGGAAAACGAAGCTCGCCTGCTTGGTCGCCTGGCGACCCAGGCCCCGGACGTCGACGGACTCGTCTATATTGAGGATGGAGACGCGCTTATCTCGGGTGATGTCGTTCCTGTTCGTATTACCGAAGCTTTTGAATATGATCTCAAGGGACAGGCAAGGAAGGGAGTTTGAGGGAAAACTGCGCAGCTGGTTTCCCTCAAGAAAGTCTTTAAATTAAAATTTGGCAATCAACCAATTAGCCTGGACGGAGTCCAAGCGGCGGTCGTTGAACACAGGAGAAATAATAAGAGAGCGATCCTTTGGCGGCCCCTCATAACCCCGTGCTGGGGAGGAGGAACCAATCTGAGTCCTTCCCGTAAACATGGGGAAAAACACAATATAAGTGCCCAGGACGCTTCCTCCAATGAACCCAAGGGAAGCGCCCACAGCGATGTATCGCATCTTCCCTGAGGGGTTACTGGAAAGACCCAGGAAAGCAGCTCCGAGCGCAGCCCCAAACGCTGTCGAATAACCAGCCGTGATGAATAAGTCCTGGAAGCGCTGCTCGGTCTTGATCTCCTGGGCGGAAGACAGCCTGGAAGAAATCAAAAAACCAAACAATATTAAGATGTTTAGGATTAACTTCATAGGCCAACTAATTTTTTCTAGTTTTTTTCTAGTGGGGTACCTAAATTTATTATAACGTTGTTTGGCATTCAGGGGCAAATCGCCGGTGTGCGAACCTGAGCCGTGGCAAAATGTTCTTGATATTTGACAAGACAAGAAGTAATAAACTTAACGCCGCGTTGACAGCCCATGATCAAGCAAAGTAGCATGAATGGCAACGCATCAGGAAACTGACCTAAGTTAAATTAATTCAGCAACAACTATAAGTTAACAATCTTGGATAATTGGATCCTTCATTGTTTTACCTTTAACAATCAACCTACCAAAGTGAGCAAACCTTATGGCCAAAGAAGCCAACCAACGATCTCTTAGCGAAGAAAACACACCCGAAGTCATCAATTTAAATGAAGTCAAACTCCGTCGAATCTCCGATCTTACCCAAATGGCGAAAGGTTTTGGGATCATCGGTGCGGGTTCCATGCGTAAACAGGAGCTGATTTTCTCCCTCCTGCAGGCACAGTCCGAAAAAGGGGGTGTCATCTACGGCTCAGGTGTTCTCGAAACACTACCGGATGGCTTCGGTTTTCTAAGAGCCCCTGACTATAATTACTTACCCGGTCCGGATGACATTTATGTGTCTCCTTCGCAGATCAGACGCTTCAATCTTCGCACAGGGGATACTGTCGAAGGTCAGATTCGCCCTCCTAAAGATAGTGAACGCTACTTTGCGTTACTCAAGGTTGAAAAAGTAAATAACGAGACCACGGAAAAAGAGATCGACAAAATTATTTTCGACAACCTGACTCCTCTTTATCCGATGGAGAAGTTTAGCCTGGAATTTGATCAGAAGATTTACTCTACACGCATTATTGACATGCTGGTTCCCATCGGGAAAGGTCAGCGTTCTCTAATCGTAGCTCCTCCCCGTACCGGTAAGACCGTCTTGTTGCAACAAATTGCGGCATCAATCGAAAAAAATCACCCGGAAGCCGTTCTCATCGTTCTCCTTATCGACGAGCGGCCTGAGGAAGTGACCGACATGGAACGTTCGGTGAAGGGTGAAGTGATCAGCTCGACATTCGACGAGCCTGCACAACGACACGTTCAAGTTGCCGAGATGGTGATCGAGAAAGCCAAGAGGCTTGTGGAACACAAGAAGGACGTCGTTATCCTCCTCGACTCTATCACTCGATTAGCCCGAGCTTACAACGCGGTTGTGCCCCCCTCCGGTAAAATCCTCTCCGGTGGTGTCGACTCCAATGCTCTCCATAAACCAAAGCGATTCTTCGGTGCCGCTCGTAATGTCGAAGAAGGAGGCTCACTCACTATCATCGCAACGGCCTTGATTGATACAGGTTCCAGGATGGACGAAGTTATCTTCGAAGAATTCAAGGGAACGGGTAACATGGAACTTCACCTCGACCGTAAGCTCGTTGAGAAGCGCATCTTCCCGGCCATTGATCTTAACAAGTCAGGAACACGTAAAGAAGAGTTGCTCCTGCCGAAGGATGTTCTTAATCGTATGTGGATCCTTCGTAAACTTCTTCAACCACTGAACCCCGTTGATTCTATGGACTTCTTGCTAAGTAAATTGGATAAGTTCGAGACGAACTCGGATTTTATCGTTTCCATGAATGGTTAAAACAAGGATTGGATTATGAAAGCTAACATTCACCCCGAATATCAATTGGCCAATGTTGTCTGTGCCTGTGGGAACAAGTTCCAAACGCGTTCAACATTGAAAGAAATAAAGGTCGAGATTTGCAGCAACTGCCATCCCTTTTTCACAGGTAAGCAGAAGTTGATCGACACTGCCGGTCGAATTGAGAAATTCCAGAAAAAATACGCGAAAGCTGCGGAGACCGAAAAGCCAAAGGCTGCTGTTCAAGTGGTGGCTGTTGCGGAAAAAGTTGAAACGCCGAAGGCTGAAGTGAAAAACGCTGCTCCGAAAGCTAAAGCCGCTCCCAAAACCAAGGCAGCACCGAAAGCTAAGACGGAACCCAAGGCTAAGACGGAACCTAAGGCTGAAAAACCAGCGAAGGCTCGGAAAACAAAGGCGACCGAATAACCTGTCCCCCAATTTTTGGGGGAGCGACGGTTTTCTCACCATCGCCGGACCCCTCCCCTTCGTGAGGAAGCATGTTTGCCAAGCTTGAGTCCATCGAAAGACGCTACGTTCACATCGAAGACTCTCTCCTAGATCCCAATCTTGATAGTGCTCAGCTTAAAAAGCTAACAAAGGAAAGAGCGGAAATAGAAGAAATCGTCGCATCCTACCGTGAACACAAAGCTGTGAAAAAGGAATGGGACGATGCCAGGGAAATGCTGGAAAGCGGAGAGCCTGACCTCAGGGCGCTCGCACAGGCTGAACTGGACAAGCTTCAGGAAAAACTCGACGAAATCGCCGAGCGTCTGACACTATTGCTCCTACCTTCCGACCCCCGCGATAGTCGTAACGTTATTCTTGAAATA